>NZ_JAWMPY010000002.1:0-994886 GCF_033101095.1 Maribacter sp. TH_r10
CATTGGTAAACCATCAAACGAATAATACAATGAAAGTAACCCGTAATAAAAGTTTTATTTATTTAGTCCTGGCCTGTTTGGTTGCAGTTGCTTGTACCCAAAAACCTGAGGCATTGCCGAAGTTCATGGTAACGAATGACCTTAATATGGATCGCTCGTTCGAAACCGTGGAAATTGAACTAAAGGATATAAAATCTGAAGGGGAAACTCTTGATACTTCCAAAAACTACACCATTATCGATGCGGAAACGAAGAAAGAACAAGTTTCCCAGTTAAGCGATACCGATGGGGACGGTACCCCCGATGTTTTGTTGTTTCAGCCAGAAATAAAAGCGAATTCGACTAAAACTTATGAAGTTGTTTTAAAGGAAGATCAGTCTCATAAAGATACGATTCCAAGCTGCTACTCCCGATTTGTACCTGAAAGAACCGATGATTATGCTTGGGAGAATAATCGGGTAGCCTTTAGGACCTACGGTCCCGTAGCCCAAAAGATGATCGAGGAGAATGTTCCGGGAGGAACCCTATCCAGTGGCATTGATGCTTGGCTGAAAAGGGTAGATTACCCCATTATCAACCGATGGTATAAAAAAGAATTGGAAACCGAA
This sequence comes from Maribacter sp. TH_r10, assembly GCF_033101095.1. Classification (NCBI taxonomy): domain Bacteria; kingdom Pseudomonadati; phylum Bacteroidota; class Flavobacteriia; order Flavobacteriales; family Flavobacteriaceae; genus Maribacter; species Maribacter sp. TH_r10. Next base: position 609 of record NZ_JAWMPY010000002.1, read on the forward strand.
GGTACGTACCATGAGGATACCGGTGAGGGCTTGGACAATTTTCACGTCGGTTCCAGTAGAGGGGTAGGCGGTATAGCGGTAAAGGTTGATACTACCTACAGTTTCTCAAAGAATTTCACTAAGTGGAAGACGTTGGAAACCGGTCCCATACGTACAAGTTTTTGGTTGGATTATGCCCCTTGGCAAGCTGGTGATAAAACTATTTCGGAACGAAAATACATATCACTCGATTATGGTAGTAACCTATCCAAGTTCGTTATTGAGGTCACCGGAACCGATGAGGTTTCAGTAGGGCTAACCTCCCATGAAAAAGACGGGGAAATAAGTACCCAAGTGAATCAAGGTTGGGTAAGCTACTGGGAACCACATGGCGATTCTGAAATAGGAACGGGAATTGTTGCCGCTGAGGGCACTATGACCGCCTATGATAACTATATAACCAACAAAACGGATCAGAGCAATTTATTTGCCCAATTAGGGGTTGCTGATGGCCGCGTAACGTATTACGCAGGTTTTGGTTGGAAAAAAAGTGGACAATTTACCACTAAGGAAAATTGGAATACTTACCTAAAGGATTTTGCCCAAAAAATCAATAATCCTTTAAAAATCAGTAAATTATAGTATTTGTAAATAGCGGCCTTGACACAAAAGTTGATTTCGATTCTCTTGGCCGCTATTTTTATATATCTTCTTTTGAGAAGGAGGTTTTAAAAGTTTTGTTATTTTACAATAAACCCCATGTTGATCCTCCCGGCCAAGAAAAAGGTTAGGGCTTATCCTTTCCGTTGAACATGGGTTTGTTATTGAAACGTTTTGGTTCCCTTCACATCGATTCCGGATTTGGGATACTGATAAATTATTGGGTAAAACCATAATTCATTCGTACAATGCATCAAAAGTGCTATTCTTTGCTTCCGTTCTCCTAGAATGGCATTATGATAAATCGATATTTTTGATTGTATTATGTATGTATAAAACAATTTATGATGAGTTTATCGATTTCTCCCTTGAACAATCGTTTTATAATTTCCATTATTTTCATTTCTTTTTTTATTGCCACTCTTTTTTCCCAAAAACCATTGGAACATCAAAAAGATATGTTACATCAGTATTCTGGAGTTTGGTATAGCAGTATTGATGCCCAAACGGACAGTATCGCTTCCAATCCATTACTTAGGATGACCAACACCCCAACAATGGATAAAAGTGCCATGTTCGTTAATGTGGAGCAATGGGAAGATGGCGACTATGATTTTATACTTTCAGAATTCATAGGGTATGATATTAAGACCAATGCAATAATAGCAACGGGTCAAAATGGGTTGGGGGAAATGTTCCATGGTGAAGGAAGCTTTTCAAATCCGAACAATTGGCATATGGAAGATACCGATATGCTTGATAACAAAATCTTGCTAGTCGACTTTAAATTCTATGATCAAACCGATGTATTGGTAACAGGTACAACGCCAGAACATAAAGAACTTTGGTCTACCCGATACGTTAAACAGAATCCCAAGGACAAGAATATCGGTATCCAATTGGTTTCCGCACATAAGCAAATGCAGTTGGATCCAGAAAAAACCTTACGGTTATTAGATCGGTTTGGTTATAGTTTTATAGAGACATTTGTTTATAAAGACCGTGGTTTTTATGGGTTTTCCCCGAGTGAATTTAAAAAAATGGTAAACGACAATCATTTGAAATTCAAAGGGTCCATGACTTTTTATGATTTGCCAAAAAATGCGGAAGACTGGGACAATGCATTGCAATGGTGGGCCAATTGTATTGATGACCATTTGGAGGCCGGGGTTGAATATTTGACCACCTCCAATACCAATTTGAAAAATCTGGATTCTCTAGAAGAATTAAGGGCCTACTGTCACTATTATAACATCATTGGTAAAATGTGTGCGGAAAAAGGATTGAAGTTTGCCTATCACAACCATGCAGATGAATTTCTAAAAATAGAAGGAAAGACTATGTATGACTTTCTCTTAAAAAACACCGATTCTGAGGTGGTATCCTTTCAGGCAGACCTCTATTGGATGCATGTGGGTAAGGCCGACCCTGTCGATTATTTAAAGGCATTTCCAGGAAGGTTTTTTAGCTGGCACGTTAAAGATTACCAAGAACTCGGGGAAAGCGGTAAGATGGATTTTACCCGTTATTTTGAATATGCGGGTATTGCTGGCCTTCAATATGTAGTTGCCGAGGTGGAAGATTATAATTTTCCACCACTTTTTAGTGTGGAACGCGCTTGGAGCTATCTTTACTACTCTATTTTGTAAATTGTAAATCCTTAAATCAATGTACTATCCTAACAAAAAGAACATTTTTTCGATTATATTCCTTATGGCTTTTATTAATGGGGCTTGGGCCCAAGATCAGTTTAAAGTTTTATTGTATACTAGGCAAGATGCCTGGCATTACGAAAGCATTCCGACAGCCATTGAAGCTTTCAGAAAGATGTCGGATCAACATCAATTCGATTTTTCATGGACCCAAAATGCAGATGATCTTACCCAAGACCTTTCGTCTTATGGTGCGGTAGTCTTCTTAAATGCAAATGCAGATATCTTAACACAGGAACAGTTGGCCGGACTTAAAACTTATATGAATGCCGGCGGCGGATTTGTGGGTATTCATGCCTGTTCCAATGGGGATATAAGAAAACCTTGGTTCGATAAACTTATTGGAGGGGTGTTTAAGGATCATCCAAAATTACAAACGGGTATAGTGCAAAATGTGGCACCATTGTTTCCTTCCAATCTACATTTGCCCGAACAATTTCTTTGGAGCGATGAATGGTATAATTTTACCCATTTACAAAGTCAAGCTATGCGTGTGGTGCTCACCGTTGATGAAAGTTCTTACGACCCTGCGATGGGTTATAATGAAACACCACTTACGGGGATGGGTAAAGTACACCCAGTGGCTTGGTATCAAGAGTATGATGGTGGCCGTTCTTTTTACACATCTTTAGGGCACAAACCAGAAGTTTTTTTAAGCCAAATGTTCTTAGACCATATTTATGGCGGACTCTATTGGGTTGTAAATGGCAAAAAGGCGAATAATGAACATTGAAAAATAGGCAAATTACCTACTTTTATAAAGAAGGTGGTTCGGGATGGTCTAATTTGATTTATGACGGTATGAGTACCCAAGGATAAAATGTCTATTAATAGTAAGTAAACATAAAACCATGAAAACTTTAAAAATGCGGTTTAAAGCAAAAACAATGTCAATCAATTTTTATCTATTGTTGCTGTGTTTAACATTTGGCTATGGCCAAGCACCCCAAATTACCTTCCCTATAGAAGTAGGGGTGAAACCGGAAAGTATAACCAAAGGTTTTAAGGGTAACTATTATGTGACCATAATGAACGGCAAAGAAGAAGGGGATGGTGAGGTGGTTGAAATTTCCGAGGATGGTGTTAAGGTATTCTCAACAGGTTTTAATGAACCAAAAGGAATCGTTTATTTGGACGGTCATCTTTACTTTTCCGATATCAACCGTATTTGGAAAGTTGATGAAAACGGCAAGGCAACTATTTTTGTATCTAAAGACCAATTTCCCGTAGAAGCCTTATATCTTAATGATGTCTCGTTGGATGCGGATAAAAAAGGAATTTACGTTGCGGATATGGGGGCTTCAAATTATATGCGTGATGAAAATGGCGATCTTTGGCCTTTGGAAAGTGAGCAGGCCAAAAAAATACCCCAAGTAGGGCGCATCTTCCATATTTCCAAAGACGGCAAAATTACCATTGAGCAAGATACTTCCCCGTTAATGTTAAACCCAAATGGGGTAGGGGTCGATAACAATGGAAACATTATGGTCAGTGCTTTTTTTCTTGGTAATTTATTGGTGCATAAAGATGGCGAATTCAGACCATTGAAAGGGCTTTTTCGGGGAGGTGATGCGGTAGAACAGGATAGTAAGGGAAATTATTATATAAGTAGTTGGGTACAAGGTAAGGTCTGGAAAATAAATGGGGAAACGGAAGAGGCCGAAGTGTTGGTGGAAGGTCTTCAGTCCGCCGCGGATTTTTATTTGGAAGAGGCCAATGGCCGATTATTATTGCCAGATATGAAGGCTGGTTTAATTTATTCGGTGGATATTGAAAAGTAAGAAGACACTAACAAAGGTTTTACTTTTAAATCACAATTTATTGTAATTGGCTTGTTTTTAGATATTTAGGAGAGCTGTGATTAGGCTGATTATATGCTTACCTATATAAAAGCCAATATTCGATATAATAGATAGCTAAAAGCTGTTCAGTTCAACGGGATATTACTTTAAGGTATAAAAAGGTTTGTCGATTATGTGTTTTGTCAAATTCAAATGAAAGAAACAGCATACATTTTCGCGTTTTGATATTTATGGAGATTGTTTTTTATACGATTGGGGTTTTAGTAAACCGAATTCGGTAAAACAAAAAAACGGAAATAAAATGTTAGGGGTAGTTTGTTTACATTGAAAAAAAATTAATTTTACGATTATTACCACGAATATGTAATAACCTACAATTTGCAAAATATTTTCTTAGTTCTTGGTGTTTTCGGAATGGTATTGGCAATTTCCTTTTTTGCCAGAAAGTCCGTTAATAGATATTCCACCTTCTTTTTGGGGGCGTTTTATGCGATATTCTCTATTTATACATTTCAAACCTACGTTATTGAATCCGGTTTACTGTTGAAGTTTAAATGGTTCTACGTATGGCCACTGCCTTTGTATAATTTAATAGCCGTACCCATATTTTTTTATTTTTTAACCCTGATCAAAGATGAATTTGTTTGGCGTTGGAGGTATTTGCTAGTGTTTATACCCTTTATAATCGGTTTTGTTGATGTTGTGAATGTTTATGCCAAACCACAAGAGGTATATGATGTTATTATTGAAAATGCGTATGCAAAACCAGAGGAAAGACTTGACGTGCAATATGGATTGTTTAATATAAACCAACATTATGCAATGCGCTTTCTATGGCAGTTTTTAGCCTTGATCAGTCTATTGCCTTTATTGTTGGATTTTATTCGAAACTTATTGAAGGAAAAAGATCGTAAGTTGCTTATTTGGGTAATTTCCTTATATGTCCTATTTATTTTAATGTCCTTATTGGCGACAATGTTCGCATTTGAAAAATTGCTGAAGATCGATTTCTTACGTTCTTCGGGACCAATTTTACAAACCGTCAATTTTGTATTTTATGTGGTCCTATTTGCCATAGGTATAATGCCCATATATTTTCCTTCAATTTTGTACGGGTATCCTAGGAGCAAAAAAACCAGAACAGTATTATCAACTGCACCGAAGCAAGAAGAATTGAAGTTCGGGTTGGATGTTGATGTATTGTTAAGTCAGTTAAATGGTATAAAAGAAAGTGGGGCGTTCTATGAACAGGATTTTGATTTGACAAGTTGTGCCAAGGCATTGGAAATACCTACACACCATTTATCCTATTTTCTAAATCAGCAATTAGGGCTCAGTTTTTCGGCGTATAGGAACAATGTGCGAATAGAAAAAGGAAAGAAACTTATTATCCTCGGTTATTTAGAGAGGAATACCATGGAGGCCCTTGCACAGCAATGTGGTTTTGCCAATAGAAGTTCTTTTAGCAAGACGTTTAAAAAGGTTACTACGATGAACGTTACGGAATTCAGCTCAAATAGTTGATAGAAAAACATTCTTTTTTTGGCATGAATACAGTCGAGGTTTGTCAGGTCGAGCGCAGTTGGGGTTTGTCAGGTCGAGCGCAGTCGATTTATGTCAGGTCGAGCGCAGTCGAGACCTAAATAACCAACTAAAAACTATCATAAAAATTACCATATTAAATGAGATAAGACCAATGATTTTTGCTCTGGAATCGAAACAATGCCCTTGGATTATCATACGGTTCCACTTAAAAAAACACGTCATTTAACTCATTTTTGTCGCTCATTCACCTATTTGTGTGTCCAAATCGTATTTGGACACATATTTAAAGATAATTTTTTAAGACATCGAGGTCATAAAAATATTCCTTTTTTACATGCAGTTTAATAGTCATTTAAATTACTTGTTTACAAGTAATTATATTGTAAGAAACTTCTTTCTTTCTTTTCTTTTTATGGGCCGTTAACGGTGTCCAAATCGTATGTAGGCCCATATTCGCCAAGTTCCCTATATATCATTCTCTTTCATGCTCCGTTCTAAACCCATCAGAAATAAATATCGGCATTTTCCTACATAGAATGTAAAGTCGATAAAGTATGTACAAATCAATTATCAACCAATTAAATTATTTATGAAAAAGAAATTTACACATCCCTTACTTATCCTGCTAGCGTTTTTAAGCTTCGGATTTTTACAGGCACAAGATGCATTTATTACCACCTGGAAAACGGATAATACCTCTTACCAATCTACGGATGACAATCAAATTACCATTCCCACAGGTGATGGCGCATTTGCCTATACGGTGGATTGGGGCGATGGTACTAACGATACTGCGGTATATACGGGTGATGCCACCCATACTTATGCAACAGCAGGCACCTATACGGTAAGTATCAGTGGAGATTTTCCTCATTTAAAATTTCCCTTTTATGGCGATAATGAAAAACTACTTTCTGTAGTACAGTGGGGAACCCAACAATGGGGCTCTATGCAGGAGGCTTTTAAAAGATGTGGAAACCTTGTGCTAAATGCTACAGATGTGCCGGATCTTTCTTTAGTTGCCAATATGAGTCAAATGTTTTATCAGGCTACTTCTTTTAATCAAAATATTAGTAGTTGGAATGTAAGCAACGTAACTGATATGGAGAAAATGTTTTACCATGCAACTTCATTTAACCAAGATATTGGCAGTTGGGATGTAAGTAGCGTAACCACTATGTCCGAAATGTTTTACTATGCAACTGCATTTAACCAAGATATTGGCAGTTGGGATGTAGGTAGCGTAGCCGATATGTCTGGAATGTTTTACAAGGCTTCTGCTTTTAACCAAAATATTGGTGGTTGGGATGTAAGTCTCGTACAAGATATGTCCGGTATGTTCGCAGATGCTATTCTCTTTAATCAGGATATCGGTAATTGGGATGTAAGCTCAGTCAGATTAATGGGAACATATTTGGATGTCATGACGGAACATATTGAGACCTATAAGGGAATGTTTGAAGGGGCAACAGATTTTAATCAAAATATTGGCAATTGGAATGTTAGCAATGTAGTTGGTATGGGCGGAATGTTCGCAGACGCAACTAACTTTAATCAGGATATCAGCGGATGGGCTGTAAGTAACGTAGTTACTTTTGGAAGTGTTCAAGATCCAATAAGGTTTGAAGACCCTTACTTTCCAGAGGAAGAATTTCTGATCGGTAAAGGTATGTTCGAAGAGGCTTCTGCTTTTGATCAAAACCTCGGGAATTGGGATATTAGTAATGTTTCCCATATGAAACGCATGTTTCAAGGAGCAAAACTTTCCATAACAAATTACGACAACACCCTAATTGGCTGGAGTACTTTAGATACAGCCGCAGGGGAAAGACAAATACCACTAAATATTACATTCAATGGCGGTAATAGCACCTATTGTGCTGGAGCATCAGCAAGACAATCTTTAATTGACACCTATGGGTGGACGATTAACGATGGGGGCAAGGATTGTTCTGAAACTGCCTTCGTCACCACTTGGAAAACCGATAATGAAGGGTCATCAAACGACAATCAAATTACCATACCCACCGGTGATGGTACATTTGCCTACACGGTGGATTGGGGCGATGGGACAACCGATACTGCAGTATATACGGGTGATGCCACCCATACCTATGCAGCTGAAGGCACCTACACGGTAAGCATCAGCGGGGTTTTTCCGCATTTAAAATTTCCGGATTCAGGGGATAATAAAAAATTACTTACCGTAGAACAATGGGGAGACCAGACATGGTTGAGTATGTACTATAGCTTTAGCGGGTGTACTAACCTTACTATTAACGCAGAAGACACCCCAGATCTTTCTTTGGTGACAGATATGGGAAGAATGTTTGCTAATGCAGGTTCCTTTAATAGTGATATAAGCAACTGGAATGTTAGCAATGTGACCAAAATGGGTCATATGTTCTATTTTGCCACATCGTTTAATCAAGATATCAGCAGTTGGGATGTGAGCAGTGTGACCGATATGAATCTAATGTTTTTTCGGGCATCATCTTTTAATCAAGATATCAGCAATTGGGATGTGGGTAATGTGAGTAACATGTACAGCATATTCGAAGCAGCATCGAATTTCGACCAAAATTTAGGAAGTTGGGATATAAGTAATGTAACGGATATGGAGTATTTCTTCGACGATACAAATATGTCAATGGAAAATTACGACAGCACCTTAATAGGCTGGAACACTTTGGATACAGCTGCCGGGGAAACACAAATACCAACAGACATTGTGTTTACAGCAAGACAAAGCAATTATTGTGAAGCAGCAACAGCACGGCAAGATTTAATTGACACCTATGGGTGGTCTATTACCGATGGCGGAGAGGATTGCCCCTTCTTGCCTTTTATCACCACTTGGAAAACGGAAAGTGCAAATGAACGGATTACCATCCCGGCCAATACATCAGAATACACCTACGCCTATACCGTAGATTGGGGTGATGGTTCTACGGATACTAGGGTTTATGAGAGTAGGGCAACCCACTACTATGATGATGAAGGTATTTATACCATAACGATTTCCGGTGTTTTTCCACATATTTATTTTGAAGGTATGACGCAACTTCTAACTATTGATCAATGGGGAAACCAACAATGGGCCAGTATGAACCGTAGTTTTTCGCTTTGTTCTAATTTGGAATATAATGCCACGGATGCGCCAGATCTTTCTTTGGTTACCGGTATGTATAAGATGTTCTACGAGGCAACTAAATTTAATGGGGATATCAGTGGTTGGGATGTGAGTAATGTTACCGATATGGGTTATATGTTTCATGGAGCATCAGAATTTAATCAAAATATTGGAGGCTGGGATGTAAGTGCTGTAACCAACATGGAATCTATGTTCCATATGGCAACTAAATTTAATGGGGATATAAGTGCTTGGGAGGTTTCTAATGTTACCAATATGGCGAGTATGTTCCGTAGTGCAGGAAATTTCAATCAGGATATTGGTTCCTGGGATGTGAGTAATGTTACCGATATGACTACTATGTTTTATATAGCAGAAGCATTTAACCAAGACATTGGCGGATGGAATGTAAGCAAGGTAACCAGTATGTCAGGTATGTTTTCCCAAACAACAGCTTTTAATCAAGATATCAGTAATTGGGATGTAGGCAATGTAACCATAATGGGAGGTATGTTTTACATGACAACGGCTTTTGACCAAAACCTGGGTAATTGGGATATAAGTAATGTAACCTCTATGGATTATATGTTCAAGAGCTCAACATTATCACAGGAGAACTACGATAAAACATTAATTGGCTGGAACACTTTGGATACAGTTGCCGGGGAAACACAAATACCAACAGGAATCATATTTAATGCCGATAATAGTACGTATTGTGAAGGAGAAACAGCAAGACAATCTTTAATTGATACCTATGGTTGGACGATTTTCGATGCCGGTGAGGGTTGCCCGGACATACCCTTTATCACCACTTGGAAAACCGATACTGCAAATGAGTCAATAACAATACCAATCTATGAATATGGAAATATTTACTATGCCTATACTGTGGATTGGGGCGATGGATCTAACGATACTAGAGTGTATGACAAATGGGTAGATGCCACCCATAAATATACAGCGGCAGGTACTTATACAGTAAGTATTAGTGGGGATTTTCCAAGGATATTTTCTAGTAATTCTGATAGTGATAATAGAAAGAAATTGCTTTCCGTAGAGCAATGGGGTAATCAAGAATGGATAAGTATGGCTTCAGCTTTTTCTGGTTGTGTTAATCTTGTTATCAATGCTACTGATGTGCCGGACCTTTCTTCGGTAACAGATATGCGTAGTATGTTTAGTAATTCCACTTCATTTAACGAAGACCTAAATGATTGGGATGTGTCCAATGTTACGAATATGGAAAATATGTTTACAGGGGCTTCGGCTTTCAATGGGGATATTAGCAATTGGAACGTTAGTAATGTTACCAATATGAATGAAATGTTTTATTATGCTTATGCATTTAATGGGGATATATCACAATGGGATGTAAGTAAGGTTACGAATATGGAGTCAATGTTTTACTATGCAACTGCATTTAACCAAGATATTGGCAGTTGGGATGTGAGTAGCGTGACAAATATGGCTAACATGTTCAATAATGCAAAAAGCTTTAATCAAGACTTAAATGATTGGGATGTGAGCAATGTTACTAGTATGTGGTCTATGTTTCATAGTGCTTATGATTTTAATGGCAAAATAGCTGATTGGGATGTAAGCAATGTGACCCTTATAGGTAGAATGTTTTACCGAGCAAGTACTTTTAACCAAGACCTAAATAATTGGGATGTGGGCAATATAATCAGTATGGAAAGTATGTTCTCCTTTGCAACAAAATTTAATGGAGACATCGGTGATTGGGATGTTTCTAATGTTACTTATATGACCTATATGTTCCATAGTGCAGAAAATTTCAATCAGGATATTGGTTCCTGGGAAGTCGGCAATGTTACAGATATGAGTCAAATGTTTAATAATTCGGGTTTCAATGGGAATATTGGTAATTGGGATGTGGGCAATGTAACTGATATGTCGGGAATGTTCTACTCTGCTTTAGCTTTTAATGGGGATATATCACAATGGGATGTGAGCAATGTTACTAATATGTGGTCTATGTTTGATGAGGCTTCGGATTTCAATCAGGATATTGGTAATTGGGACGTAGGCAATGTTACAGATATGAGGCAAATGTTTAATCGTTCCGGTTTATCAGCCACCAATTACGATAATATCTTAAATGGTTGGAGTGATTTGTCCCTGCAAAAAAATGTAAGTTTTAATGGTTATACCAGTTATTGTATAGGTGAAACCGCTCGCCAAAAAATTATCGATACCTACGGTTGGTTAATTTTCGATGCCGGTCTAAATTGTGACAATGTTGATTCGGATGAAGACGGTGTGTCAGATGATTTGGACAACTGTACAGATACCCCTGCTGGGGAAACCGTAGATGCCAATGGTTGTTCCGATTCCCAAAAAGATGCCGATACCGATGGTGATGGTACTCCTGATACGGAAGATGCTTTCCCATTGGATGAAAACGAAGATACCGACACCGACAATGATGGTACAGGAAACAATGCCGATACCGATGATGACGATGACGGCACCTTGGATACCGAAGATGCTTTTCCATTAGATGCAAGCGAAGATACCGATACCGATGGTGATGGTATGGGCGACAATGCCGATACCGATGACGATGATGATGGTGTTTTAGATGAAAACGATATCTGTGCCAATACACCGGTAAGCGAAACTGTAGATGCCAATGGGTGTTCCGATAGCCAAAAAGAGGCCGATAGCGATGAAGATGGTATCAACGATACCTTGGATATGTGTCCAGATACCCCAGCTGGCGAAACGGTAGACGCTGAAGGCTGTTCAGAGAGTCAAAAAGATTCCGATTTCGACGGGGTAAGCGATGCCGAGGACCAATGCCCCGATTCCCCGGAAGACGAGGCCGTGGATGCCAACGGATGTGCCGATAGCCAAAAGGATACGGACGGTGACGGTACTGCAGATGGGGAAGACACCGATGATGACAATGATGGCACCCCGGATACCGAAGACGCTTTCCCATTGGATGAAAACGAAGATACGGACACCGATGGCGATGGTACGGGCAACAATGCCGATACCGATGACGACAACGATGGCACTCTGGACACGGAAGATGCATTCCCATTGGATGCAGATGAAGATACCGACAACGATGGAGACGGAACAGGGGACAATGCCGATACGGATGACGACAACGATGGTTACACTGATGAGGATGAGCTGGATGAAAACACAGACCCTTTAGATCAGAACAGTTATCCGACAGATGAAGGTGCTGCCACCGAAGGGGCTACCTTGGTGCCCGCCCAGGCCTTTACCCCGAACGGCGATGGTATCAACGATGGTTGGGTCATAAACGGAATCGAAAATTACCCGAACTCAATCGTAAAAGTGTACAACCGATGGGGCCATGAGGTATTCTCGGCATTAGGTTACCAAAACGATTGGGGCGCTATTTATAACAATAAAAGCGAGAAGGTACCTACGGGATCCTACTATTACATCATTAACTTAAATGATGGTTCAGCACCACAGGACGGCTGGATTTTCATCAACTACTAATAAAAACAAAAAACCAATACTGTTGCATGGGTGAAGGTCGGGTCAGAATGTGTTCCCACAAAAAAACTCGGCCTTCATTAAACAACGAAAAAATATAATATGAGAAAAAACACGATCAAAACAACCGTTCTATGCTTACTGGGATTTTTAACACTGGTGAGTGTCATGGGGCAACAAGACCCCAACCGAGCTTTTTACCGTTATACGATGAACTTGGTGAATCCCGCCTATGCGGGTGCCGCTATGGGTGTTGAGGGTGTTGGGGTATCCCAGGGCACCGAAGTGGGGCTGAACATAAGGAGTCAATGGGTAAATGTAGAAGGTGCGCCGGAAAGCCAAAGTGTGTTTTTCGGGACCCCTATGGGCAAGAACCTGGGCTTGGGAATATCAATCATCAATGACCAAACGTTCATTGAGAAAAGTACATCCATAAATGTCGATGTATCCTATAAATTACAACTATCGGCGGTAACCGAACTCTATTTCGGGGTAAAGGCCGGGGCCAATTCCTATGATGCCAATCTTTCGGGTTTAACGACATTCGGTATTGGATCTGATCCAAATTTAAACAATATCGATGGTAGTTTTAAACCGAACATAGGTGCCGGGGCATTGCTCAAAGGGGAACGTTTTTTTGCTTCCCTTTCGGTACCGGCACTATTAAGTAATGATCGGTTAGAGGAAGAGGAAGGCGTGGCAACGTATGCAGCCGGTAAGCCACATGTGTATTTGGCCGGGGGATATGATTTTGAGCTTTCCAAGGGAATAATGTTCAAGCCCTCCACGATGTTCAGGTATGTAGAGGCTACCCCGCTTTCTGTGGATATTACGGCAGCGTTCAGTTTTAACGATAAGGTTGAGCTGGGCCCCACGTATAGGTATGAAGAAGGAATTGGGGGATTGTTTATCTTTAATGCGGCCAATTGGATCAATATGGGCTATGCCTATGAGGCACCGTTCGACAATGAGATCGCGTCACAATCGAACGGTACACACGAGGTATTCATTAAATTGAGGATGTGATCCAAAAGAGGGAAAGGTTTCCTGGGCTATGAACGTAGTCCAGGTTTCTGTGTTTGGGCTGGTCGGAAAGAGGTCTCGACTGCGCTCGACCGGACAGGGGTATATAAATGTGGCTTTTAGCGCACCAATGATAACGACCATATCAATAGTAATCCAAAAAACAAGGCAAGAATTGTTAGGCAGGCATAGTCGAGGTATGTCAAGTCGAGGTATGTCAAGTCGAGCGCAGTCGGGGTTTGTCAGGTCGAGCGCAGTCGTGGTTTGTCAGGTCGAGCGCAGTCGAGACCTCATGGGTATGATTTTCATTTTCACTGACCGGACAGGGTCACCAATAATTTTTAGCTATGCTTCTTATCAAATATCCAAGTCAAGGTTTGTCAGGTCGAGCGCAGTCGAGACCTAAAAAGGTCAAAAATAAAAAACAAAACCCCTTGTATGATTAGAATACAAGGGGTTTTTATCAGGTAAAAGTTTTGGGTAAGTATGTTATAAATTCTACAAGATGGTTTATGAGTTCTGTGCATTTAACTCATCCAATCCTCCCACTGTTACCAATCTATGCATCAATAGCTTTCCAAAAAAATCCAACGTTCCGTATGTATTTTCAATATGGGCGAGTGAATTTTCGCTAAAAATGTAGCTTAACATGTTCAAAACGGATTGGCTCATTTCTTCCTGGTCCAAATCTTGCTTATAAAGCCCTTCTAGTTGGCCTCTTTTTATATTTTTAAGGAAGAAAGGTAGTATGATTTCATTGTTGATATTCGAATATTTTACATAGAATATTAGTTCAGAGCGCTTTAAATCCCTTAAGAAAGTAGGTGAATAAGAGGATATTACTTCTTTGTAGTACATAAAAAACCAATGGAGTTCTACAACGGCATTTTTCGACTTCATGGTAATATCCTCTAAATTTTCTTGGAACCTTGTAATTTTTATTCCGATAATTTGATTAATGAGATCGGCCTTATTCTGGAAATATTTATAAACGGTCCTTTTTGAAACGCCACATTCATTTGCTATATCATCCATCGATAAGCTTTGGGTCCCATATTTTGTAAACAAGAGGGTTGCCTTCTTCAAGATGATGTCTTTTTTACCAAAGATTGTCGTTTCCATATCATTTACTGATTTAATTGCCCGATACTTTTGAAATATGTTGCCTTGCGAATATTGTAGTTGGCCTTTGCATCAATCAAGTCGGAATAGGCTTGTTGCCAAAGTACTTGGGCTTCCAAGACCTTACTGCCATTAACAGTTCCGGCATCAAACCTATCTTGATGTAGTTTCAGGTTTTCATCAGCTTGTTCCAATGATTTTTTCGCAATTTCGACTCTTTTTATAGCCTGATTCAGCTCTAAATTGGCGTTTTGAATTTCAATTGTGACCAATTCTTTTGTCTGTTCCAACTCGGCCTTTTGGGCCTCAACCTTAAAACGTTGTTCTTTTACCCGTTGTTTTCTTCCTCCCCAATCAAAAATGGGAATGTTCAAACTTGCCAATCCCACAAAGTTGGTTAAATCATCTTCGCCCTGAGTGGCATCTATATTATCACCGTACGTATAGGACTCGGATAGGCTTACACCAAGGGTAGGTTTTCTTTCTGCTTTCAACAAATCCGTTTGAAGGTTTCCAATTTCAACAGCGTTTTCCATCATAGCGATTTCAGGTCGATTTTCCACTGCAGACGAGATCATAGCTTCTTCTATCAAAATTGCTTCTTCGTTTATGGTGCCGTTCACATCAAAATGGGTGTTTTCCAATCCGGTCAATTGCGCCATCCGTAATTTGAGCATTTGTAGATTGTCATTGGCTATGGTCAGGTTCAACTCTGCCTGATTCGCTTCTACCTGCACTTCCAGTAAGTCATTTTTATAGGATAATCCGGCTTCAAACAGGTTAGTGAGATCGACCAATAATTCTTTCAACAACTTTTGATATTTCTGGGCCAATTCTACCTTTCCTTTTACATTGACCAATTGCCAATAAGTTGTTTCCACATCTAACAGCACCTCACTTTGTGTCAATTTCTTTTTCGAAGTTTGAAGATCAACGGCTGTATGGGCTAATTTCTTGGCTTTATTGATCCTGCCCCCTGCATATACCACTTGGGACACCCCAACTGAAGAATATAACATGGTATTCGGCAGTAAGTCCATAGGAATGTTATCAATATATATTCCATAAGCATTTGCCTCAATTGACGGTTTATCCATTGTTTTTGTAGCCTTTAGGGCGGCTCCGGCCGCATCTAACGAGTACTGTTCCTTAGCTATCTCTTTATTATTCTCAATCGCCAAAGCCTTTACATCGTCTAGACTCAGCTGTTGCTCTTGACCATAACCGATTTGTAACACAAACATGAAAAGGATTGCAGGCAGTATTTTTGATAATTTCATTTTCAACATTCCGAAACTTGGTTTGTATAAAATTTTCTTCACCTTTGGGCGATCATGTGTTCGTGGGTATTCTTTTTTGGCAAACTTGTAATATAGGATCGGAACTATGAACAAGGTCAAGACCATAGAGACAATCAATCCGACAGCCAAAACACTACCCAACGGAGCCCAAAGTGGGGACTTGCCCACAATCATGGGAATTACCCCTACTGCGGCAGCTGCGGAGGTCAAGAAAATTGGGCGCATTCTTCTTTTACCAGCGGCTTTGGCAGCTCCTTTAATGGAATAGTTATGGTCTATGGCGAGTTCGTCGGCATAATCCACCAGAATTATTCCGTTCCTTACCACAATACCGATTAAACTGATAACACCCATAAAGGCCGTAAATCCAAACGGATTTCCAGTAAGTTGTAATCCAAGGAAAGCACCGAGTAGGCTCAAGGGGAAGGTGGCCAAAACAATAAGGACCCGCGTAAAATTTTTGAACTGGAACAATAAGACCAAAAATATCAGAACTAGGCTAACAGCCAAAGAGGTTGCCATTTGTGGCATTGTTTCAGACGAACTTTCGTATTCGCCCCCGTAATTAAGGGTTATTCCTTCGGGCAATTCAAGATTGTCTATAGAGGGTTTTATTTTTTTTAGAATGTTAGAGGCCTTTATTCCCATTTGGGTCTCGGTTTGTACGGTCAAGGTCCTTAACCCATTTCTTCTGGCAATAACACCAGTGTGCCATTCAGGGGAAATCGAAGCAATTTCTTTTAACGGTATTTTGGTCCCGTAAAGGGTAGGAATACTTACTTCACCGACATCATCGATGTCATTTCTGTTTTCAACATCCAAACGCAGTAGAATATCAATTGGTTTATCGCCCTCGTATAATGTTGAAACTGGATAGCCACTTAAGCCGGCCCCTAAGGTTTGTGATACCATGGCATTGGTAACCCCGACCCGATTGGCTTTGTTATCGTCTAAATTTACATTAATACCGAAGTAATCGTCTTGATATGTGGTTCTGACCCAGTTCGTTCCCTCTGCATTTTCCAGAATGGTTTTTACCTGTTCGGCGACCTTTTTTTGATCGTTCATATCTTCCCCTACAATACGAATCTCTATAGGGGCAGGTGATTCTTTAAGTGCTAATTGCCGCACCCTTATATATCCGTCAGGAATATAGCCGTCAAATTTTTTCAAATATTCATGGGCCAACTCATCGGTTTCATCATTGCCTATTGTGGTAATGAAAATCTGTGCAAAATTCTCACGGGGAACTTCGGGGGCGTAGGTAGTATGGAAACGTGGGGAACTTGTGCCGACAAAACTGGCCACAGTAACTATGCGCTCATCATCTCTTATTTCTTTTTCGATTCGGTTGACCACTTTTTCGGTTTCTTTTAACGGGTAACCATTGGGCAACCAAACTTCAATATTGAACTGGTTTCTTTCGGCTGTCGGGAACAGTTCCTGTTCGGTGTTTCCGGCAATGATGAATGCCATTATAATTGAAACTATACCAAAGGCCAATGTAATATTAGGATGGCGAAAACTATAATCAAGCCAATTATTAAAACGGGATTGTATGCGATCAAGTAATGATAATTTTGGGGGTCGTTCACTTACCTTGTGTTTCAATCCTTTTTTGATAGATACATAACACATGTACGGCGTTAATAAAAGGGCAACTAAGAAAGAAGTGACCAAGGCGATAGCAACCGCTATGGGTAATGATTGTATAAATTCCTTGGCCAAACCATTCAAGAAAAGGGCTAAAGGTAGAAACGCGAATATGATGGCCAAGGTTGCCGTGAAGATTGGGACCATCAATTGGGTAGCAGCTTGCCAAGCGGCCGTCCAATTATCAATACCCTCATCAAGTTTTTCAATATAATTATCGACTACCACAATAGCATTGTCAACCACCATTCCTAGCACAATGATCAAAGCGGCAAGGGAAACCTGATGGATTTCTATACCTATCATGTTCAATATTCCGAAAGTGATGATAATGGCAATGGGACAGGCCAAGGCCGATACAACGGCAACCCTGAATGGTAATAAAAGGATTACCACTATGATTACGGAGGAAATGGCGATAATGAATTCCAGCATAAAATGATTTATGCTTTCTTTTACGACCTCAGGCTGGTTTACAATGGTTTTAATTTGAACATCTTGGGGTAAATGCTGCTTTATTTCGCTTATTTTTTCTTCGACTTTTTCTCCGAATTTCACGATATTATTTCCGGGCTGCATTTCAACCGACAGCATGGTGACACGTTGGTTGTCTACTTGAATGTAGCTTTCCTCTTCTTCGTATTTGCGTTCTATGGTCGCTATATCCTTCAAACGGATTATTTTACCCATTGGGTCACTAAAAACAATTTGATTACCCAGGGCCGTTGCGTTTTTGTATTGATTTTTCGCAAATACATTGGCATTTACATGCTGTAATTTTATTTCTCCGGCATACCCGGTAGCATTCTGGGTCTGGATAATCTGTGCTATATTGGAGATGTCTATCCCATATTGTTTTAGCTTTTCATTATTCAGGGTTACATAAATCTGTTCTTTCTGTTCGCCATACCGATTTATTTTTGATGTTTCATCAATGGTTTTCAGTCCGTCTTCCAACTTGTCCAAATAGGACTCTATTTCTGCATAGCTTCTACCGGGAGCTGAAACGGTGATCATTTGTGCGACTACATCACCAAAATTGCTGTTTACGATAGGCCCGACAATTCCATTTGGCAGGGTATAGTTCATACGGAAAGTGGTGTTCAATCCATTTTGTAAAGTAGCCCAAAACCTGTCGGTATCCTTGACGTTTTCATTCAATTCAACGGTAATGACCACTTGTCCGGCTTTTGTATCCGAAATGGTTTCATCTTTTTTCACTTCCTCAAAACTGAAGAGGTATTGTTCTATTTTTTCAGTGAGCTGTTGCTCTACCTGAAGTTCATCGGCCCCAGGGTATGCGGCAATGACCAATCCCTTTCTGACCGTGATCTCCGGGTCTTCACTACGTGGCATTGTGAACAGTGAATAGAGACCAAAAACCATTAAAAGCAGTGTAAGCACAATGGTTACCTCTCGGTATTTCATTGCTGCTTCTATAAAATTTATCTTTACATTCCTCATTGTACGATTACTTTGCTTGAATTAGAAGGTTACTTTCTGACCATCTTTTACAGAGGTATATCCTTTAGAAATCAATAGGTCACCTACAGATAGACCTTCAGTGATTATTACCTCGTTTCCCTTGAAGTTACCCGTGTCTACGCGTTTTTTGATCGCCTTGTTATTTTCAACGATATAGGCGTAGGTGATATCATTTACATCACGTACAATCGTCTGCACGGGTATGCTGATAACCTCTTTAGGGTTATCGGTATTTATTTTGATGGCCGAAATCATTCCGGGAAGCAGAAGGTTTTCAGTATTGTTCAATCTAACCTTTACGTTGAAGGTCCTTGTGAGTGCATCGGCACTATGGTTAACGATGGCGACATTTCCTTTAAAGGTTTTGTTCATTGAAGGAATTTCGACCAAGGCCTCCGAACCTACTTTCAATTTTGAGATTTCCGATTCGCTAATAGATGCCTTTGCGTACACCTTATCGGTTTTCATTACTGTAAAAGCTGGCACTCCTGGGGCGGCCGTAGCACCTATTTCGGTAAGTTTTGCTGTAATCATTCCAGAAAAAGGGGCATATAATCTCGTGTCCGATAAATTTTTGGCAGCCATGTTCTTATTGGCATTGGCCTGGGCCACACCTACCTTTACGGCAATATAATCCCGTTCGGGTAAGCTACCTTTTGTATAAAGTTCATTTAAGCGTTTATAATTGTCATTGGCAAGTTCAAGTCCGGCATCGGCTATGTCATAGGCATTTTTATACGATGTGTCATCGATTGTGGCGAGTAGTTGGCCTTTTTTTACTTTCTGTCCTTCCTGGACATAAATATCCGCGACCCTTCCGGCAACTGAAAATCCTAAAGAAACCGTATTGTCGGCTTCTATGGTTCCGCTATAGTGCAAGGTCTCATTTTCAAGGTTCGAAGCTATTTTTGTGACTTCAACTTTATGAGCTTTTTGTTCTTTTACTTCTTCTTTCTTTTCAGAACAGCTGCATAATATAAGTGCCGTTATTATAAAAAATAAGTGATGGACTTTCATTTTAAAATTACTTTTTTAGTTTAGAGCTTTGTGATTTATTGAAAAATTAAGGCACAAAATTGAAACTATTTGAAGTAATTAAATAGGTGTTAAGAAAGCATAAATTGGTCAAAATCGATTATTTGGACTTCTATTGATGTATAAAATGTAATATTTAAATGAAATATTGGTCTATTTTCTGTTTTCTTTTCGATAGGCAGAAGGGGACAGGCCAACATGTTTCTTAAAGTATTTCCCAAAAAAGGATTGATCGGGAAACTGTAGTTCTTCTGCAATTTGGGCAATAGAAAATTTGGGGTCGACCAAAAGTAACCGAGCTTCCAGAATTACTGCCGCATCGATCAATTGTGAGGCCGTTTTGCCGGTAACCTCTTTTAAGATTTTCGAAAGATGGCCTGTGGTCACATTAAGTACATCGGCATAAAATTGAACTTTACGATCCGTTTTCACATTTTCTTGAAGAACATTCCAAAAACGTAAAACCAATTCTTCTTGCCTAGTTAGCTCTGCTTTAAGATTGGGGTATTCCTTTTTGAATTTCTCGGCATAGTTATAGACAATAACACCAAAAGTACTGCGAATAAGATCTTCTTGAAAGGCACTGTTTTCCTGTTGATTGTAGAATTTTAGCATTTTGACCAACATTCTTAAAACCTTACCTTCTTGTTTGGTGAATTGTAGCTTTGGCACATTGTTGTGGGTAAAATATCCAAAGGCATCAACTCTGGCTTTATTGAAAAAATTATCGAAAATGAACTGCGTTGTGAAATTAATATTGAATACTTTTAGGTCGTTACTGATTTCAAGAATCTGGATAACGGATTTTGGGTCGATTCCGATAGATTCATTCTTTTTTAAGGTATATATAATTAGATTGATCGATAATTTAAAAACACCTTTTGCTACATGTATAAGATGAAAATCAGCAGTTCGGAAAGGGTAGTTTATGGGTATTTGGGTAATTCCTTCAGTTATGGATACATGAAGTTGTTCGGATTGGGGTTCTTCCCCCATAATCTGAACAAAATCGTTCGTCGTTAATTTCTTGATAAATTCTTCTTTCAAGATACCGAAAGTTTACCCAAAGATATTCACTATTTGGTATAATCGGGTGCATTTTCAGTTTTGGAATTTAAAAAATTGGAATACCCTTAATACATGTGACCACTATAAATGGGTTAAAACCTCAAGATCCTCAATTTCGTTCAAGTACCCCGTGGCTTTTCTGGTTTTTGTTCCAGAAAATAATCCGATTGTTTTTCGAACCCACCCAATATGTGTGTTTTTATAGGTCAACTTATTGAATGACCATATAATAGGTATTACCAACGCCGTATTACAAATTAAATACCAACTTATGAAAACGTCATTTAAATGGGTATAAAGGTCAAACCCAAGGAAAACATCTAGGGACAAAAGAGAAAAGGACCACCATAAAGGAATCGAAAGTAAAATTAGTTTAATGAACAATATATTTTGGGTGTTTACCAATTCTATTTTTTTTCTGATATCCACTAAAGGTTTTGAAAAATCAATTTGCTGTAATAACGCCACTTGCCCAATGCTCCCTGCTAAGGCTATTAAAACGAATACACTTACTATGATAGCACTAATCGCCAAATGTGTTTCACTCCAATGTGTTACAACATAATTGCCTAAATAAAGGGTTAAGAACGCAAACAAAAAAAGGTCGATAGTTCGGTAGACGAGTATTGATCTAATCTTCTTTTCCGATTTCTCAAGTTGAATCGTTTTTAAGATGGCCTTGTTCAAAGTCAGGCTTTCTTCTATTTTAATTTCATATGCTTCAATCTTCTTTATTATTTCAGTTGTTTCCATGATTTTTATTTTTCTAAATAAGTTGCTTTCGATTGCAAATTAGTGGAGGGTTGGCTGGTGAAAGTTCTGAAGATCATATAATGGTTCTATATTTTAACTAGCTTTGTTTTTTCATGAATTTTGGTATTTTTAAATCAAATTTTCTCCCCCGGGAAAGCAACCCTATTCAGACTTATGAAAACCTCTTTTAATTCAAAGTCCATCGCAGTACTGCCTTTCCTTAACATAGGAAAGCAGGAAAACGAATATTTTGCTGACGGAATTTCTGAGGAGATCATTAACGCGTTGACCAAAATAACGGAGTTGAAAGTAACTGCCCGTACTTCCTCATTCTACTATAAGAATAAACCGTTGGATGCCCGTCAAATTGGAAATGAACTGTGTGTGGAAACGCTTTTGGACGGGAGTGTCCGCATTATAAATGACAGGGTTCGTATTACGGCCCAATTGATTAGAACAGATACCGGTTTTCATATATGGTCAGAGAGTTTTGATCGTAACCTTTCAGATATTTTTGAATTACAGGACGAAATAAGCTTATTGATAGCAGATAAGATAAGGGAGAATTTTGGTCATTTTGACGTACAGGAACATTTAGTGGATGCCCCAACTAAGAATATTGAAGCATATAAACTCTTACTCAAGGCCCGTGAACTTCGAATGCGATGGAATTCGAAGGATGTAAAAGATGCCATTACCTATTTAGATCAAAGTATAGCGCTGGATTCCGCTTACGCCGATGCGCATCTGGAAAAAGGTTGGTGTATAGGAATGTTGGCAAGTTGGGGGTATTGGGATAGGAAAGAAGGGCTAAAGGAAGCCAATAGACATATTGATATTGGCTTACAATTGAATCAGGATTCGGCCATTGGTCATTATGTTAAGGCTACGATAAGTTTTTGGGGATATTGGAATTATAAGGATGCTTATGACCATCTGAAAAGATCAATAGAATTGAACCCTAATTTTTCTGAAGTTCGAGATGCTTTGGCCGATTGCTATTCCGGTATGGGAAGAATTGAAGATGCCCTTGCAAATAATGAAATAGCACTGCGAATTAACCCCTTATCGGCAAATCTCCATTTTACCAAGGGGAATATGGTGTATTTTAAAAAAGATTACAAAAAGGCCATATCATTTTTTGATAAAGCCTTATCTATAAACCCGATGTTACCCTTGGCCTTGGAAATGAAAGCGGCAGCCTTCATATTGGACAAGGAAAAGGAAGGATTATGGAAATTTATTCAAGAAACCCCTCGCTTAGAAAGGCCCAAAACGTATATGGGCATTTATAACCTAATGTCTAAGGATGAATTTTTTGAGGTAACCGATGCGGAGATACTCGCCGAGAGTAAAAGCTCACAGGAGATGAACTTACGTGCGTGGGATTTATACCTTGAAGTGTGCCGGGGAAACCATGAAAAGGCATTGAACATACTTGAAAGTAAAATAGACGAAAGGTCGGGGCAGTTGTTCAATTTTAGAAATGATCCCTTTTTAGAACCCTTACGTAATTACAATAAATATCGGGAAATAGAGGATTCCGTATTTAAATCCCACTATTTGCCCGAATTCGTTTCAAGTTCCAAAAAATCGGAGGCTCCTTCTCCTTTTACCGCGGAACAGCTTAAATGTTATGCCGAGGCGATTGAAGTAACTATGAATGAGGATAAACTTTTTACCGACCCTGATCTTAGTTTAAAACAATTGGCAGGGGATATAGATTTACACCCGAATAAACTTTCTTGGTTGTTGAACAATCATATGGGAAAGAATTTCAATGATTTTATAAATCAGTACAGAATCAAGGAATTTCAAAAATTGGCCGTTGCCCCCCAAAACAAGAACATTACATTACTCGGTTTGGCCTATGATAGTGGTTTTAATTCAAAGACTGTCTTTAATACCTTCTTTAAAAAAGAAACGGGCATGACCCCGAAACAGTGGGTCAAGGCCAACTCTTAAACATCTTTTCCCAAAGAATCCAAAAAAGTTCCAAATCCCATTTAAGAAGTTCCGATTCATAAGTTCGGGCGTTTGGTCTATGCTTCAATTTCATCTTTGTCCCATCATTAATCTTAAAATAATCGAACAAGATGAGAAAGCAATTAGTATTATGTTTTACCCTTGGCCTTATGGCCATAAATGCAATCGCCCAAGAGACCTATTTAGATGTGGTCATCAACTACACACCGACTACAATGGACTTTGGTGATAATAATAAAACCGTAAAGGATTTCAAAAAAGGGTATTGGGGCCTACAAGCTGGAGCATCCCTTCAACTAGGGGTTACCGACTATTTTTCCGTTGTTCCTGAATTGTATTTTGTGATGAAGGGTGCAAAGTTGGAAAAAAACAATCCACTTACCGGTCAAGAAACCCGTATTCGTTTCAACACGATCGATCTACCGGTTTTGGCACGTTTGCACCTGTGCGATTTTTATGTGAACGCAGGTCCGGTCGCAAGTTATAATTTGGGAGGACATGTAAAAGCAAAAGCCAATGGGGAATTACCAGACAGTAAAGTAATGATGGATTTTGGTTCTGATGAAAGCCAGTATAGTAGGTGGGATGCCGGTATACAGTTTGGTTTGGGGTATGAGATACAATTGAAGAAATCCCGCTTGCTTCTTGATCTACGCTACCACTATGGTATGGTCGATATGGGCAATGGTTCGGATATCTACAACCGATATTTTAATATGAACATCCTTCTTGCAAAAAAGTGGAAAAACAATCCCTTGGCCAAGGCTAGGAAAAAGGATATGGCTTTATGGCAAGATGTGGATAATCGACCATTTGCTTCGGAAAACAACTAAAATTAAGGGGTTTATTCATCATGAAATCAATCAAAACAAAAGCAAGGGTAGCCGGTGTATTGTATCTCGTAGTGATTCTATGTGGTATTTTCGCCGAAAAGTATGTAAGGGCTACCCTCGTGGATATGGCAAATGGGGTAAAAACCATTGAAAACATCACCCAAAATGAATTTTTGTACCGTTTAGGGTTCGTAAGCGACTTAATGATGCAATTGGCGTACTTTCTTCTGCCTTTGGTATTGTATCGTATTCTAAGGAATACCCATAAATGGATGGCATTTATAATGGTTTTGAGCGTTGCCGTTGCCGTGGCCATAATGTGTTCAAATATGCAAAACCATTATGCACCGCTATTATTTCTTAAAGGAGTGGGGGAAGGTTCCGAACATTTGCAAAGTCAGGTTTTGTTCTATTTGGGCCTACATAATATAGGTTATCATATTGCACAATTATTCTTTGGGTTATGGTTGTTACCATTAGGGTGTTTGGTCTATAGATCAGAGCTTTTCCCAAGGATTATCGGGGTTTCACTAATGATGGGATGCATGGGTTATCTATTGGATTTTCTCGTGTATTTCATACTTCCGGATATTGGCAATGAATTATCGGCATGGATAACGCTACCTGCAGATTTGGGGGAGTTTTCACTTTGTCTCTTTTTGTTGATCAAAGGAGTTCGGTCTAAACCCTTTAAAAAAAGTACTGATTCATAAATCCGAACGACCAGCGTCGTATTTCATTCAATATTTGCATCATTCAATAATCAATTAAAAAACATCATCATGAAACTATTTAGAAAAGAAACATCGACCGTATCAAGAAAACATTTGATATTCTCCAATTTCAGGGATAGCAAGCGTGTCCGCTGGGCACAATACAGGAAATACGGTTATTAAGCTTATCATTAATCATCAAAATCAAAAAGCCCTGGCCGTTTCAGGAAATCAGAAAGGTTCGGGGCAAAAACAGACAAATCATGACAACATTGATTAAATTCATAATCACAACTATCTTATCGATATTTTTATTGACCTCTTGTACCGATGATGACAATGGTACAAACATTTTGCAAGAACCATCGAGAATTACTTCAGCCGATGAGCTTACCGCCTATCTTAAAGAAGTGGTAAGCCAGGAAAATGCTCTTGGTTTTGCCATCAGTATTGTTAAGAATGATGCTATGGTGTATCAAGAAGCTTTCGGTTTTGCCAATATTGCGGATCAGGTACCTTATACAAATAAAACCGTAAATTCAATAGCTTCAATAAGTAAGACTTTTGTGGGTGCTGCGGTGGCAAAAGCCATAGAACAAGGATATTTTACCATGGAAACAGATATAAATGAACTGCTTCCCTTTACTGTAATAAACCCCAAACAGCCGAATGCGATTATAAGAATAAAACATTTGGTGACCCATACCTCAGGACTTTTGGACATGCCGGAAGTGTATTTGGCCAATAACTACTACATTTTGCCGGGAGAGGATATTTCAACCGTTGGAGCGCGAACGTTAATTGATAATATCGGTATTGAACAACGTGAAGCGTATGATCTTTCTGATATCCTGTCCGAGTATTTTTTAGAAGATGGAGAGCTCTACAGTTCTGATAATTTTGCGAATACCGAGCCGGGCACAACGTGGGCCTATTCTAACTTGGCAACGGGATTGACAGGAATTATCATTGAATCCGTTACAGGACAGTCCTTCAAGGATTATGTTCAGGAAAATATTTTATTGCCTTTGGAAATGACCCATTCAACCTATGATATTTCTGAAGTGAACACTTCGGAGATGGCCGTAAGGTATATCGATGATACAACTCCATTGCCCGTTTATGGCAATGATTCTTATCCTGAAGGAAGTATATATTCCACGAATGAAGATATGGGAAAGTACCTTTTGGATATGGCCAAAGGGGTAAAAGGAGCTACTTCAACTTTGTTTTCAGAGGCAGGTTATATGAACCTTTTTCAGGCCAAATTGGAGAGTGGAATCGTTCCTGACGATTTTGCGGACAATCACGGGTTATTTTGGTATATAAAAGAAGGGAAAGTAATGCATAGCGGCAATAGTCTCGGAATCTCAACACATTTGGAAATAACCGCAAATGGAAATTCAGGATACCTTTTTCTCTCGAATATTGATGCTACTTTTACAGGTAATGTTCAAAATTATAATAACATTATTTCAAAAATTGATGCTGCCATAAACCAATTTCTAACCGCTGACTAATCCATATTCAATCCGTTTTTATAAATTAAAATATTAAATCGAACGATCATGAAGAAGTGGTTAAAAAGAGTAGGGATTTTGCTGTTAGGTCTCACAATATTAATGGTTGTGGCCATTTCGGTTATCTTGATTTTAGATAAGAAGAAAACATCGTATTTGAAAATCGGGAAGACGACTGACTCCTACGTAATCAAAAACGTGAATGTGGTTCCAATGACCCGTGATACTGTTTTGTACAAGCAAGATATTTTGGTGGAAAATGGATTGATTTCTAAAATCGCCCCAAATCTTGATGCTGATTCAATGGTTCAAATAGATGGATCCGGCAAATATTTAACTCCCGGTCTAGCAGATATGCATGTACATGTTTGGGATTACTATGAGCTTGGGCTGTATTTGGCTAAAGGAGTGACAACCGTGAGGAATATGTGGGGCATGCCATTTCATTTAAGAATGAAAAAAAGGGTAGTCAATAATGAGATTTTCGCCCCCCTTTTCTTTACGGCAAGTCCCAAAATTACGGGGCCGGAAGACCATGGCATTGATAAAAAACAGGTGGCGGATGCCAATGAAGGTAGACGGTTGGTGGGCAAGTACAAAGAACAGGGTTATGATTATATTAAAACTTATGCTGGCTTGCCCAAGGATATCTTTGATGCAATAAAGGAAGAGGCCATAAGGCAAGATATCTCTATTGCCGCTCATCCAAGTTTTGAAGTACCATATAGTTATCATTTTTCACGACCGATAAAAACCATAGAACATACCGAGGATGTTATACAGCAAGCGCTAAAATTTAAAAATGATAGTGTATTATTGACAAAAACCATTGAATCCTATGTTCAGGGGAAAATGGGTCATATCCCAACTTTGACCGTTTTTCATAAGATTTCGGAAATCATGGAAAAGGAGTCCGATTTGTTTAAAGAACCTACTTTGGGTTATATAAATCCGGCATTTTTAGAGGTTGGTTCACAAGACGATTTTAATCGTTGGACAAGCACCAAATCCTACGATTCCTTAGTTGAAGAACGAATTATGAACCAGCATAAACAACATTTGAAAATCGTAAAACAGATGAATGATGCTGGGGTCATTCTGGTGGCGGGTACCGATTCGGGCATATCATATGCCATACCTGGTTTTGGTATCCATGAAGAATTGGGGTACTATGTCGAAGCAGGATTGACCAATTACGAAGCACTTAGGACAGCAACGGTAAACCCATCAAAAATCTATTTGTCACTTTCGAATACGGGCACGTTGGAAGTTGGGAAAATGGCAAATATGGTTCTTACAAACGAAAATCCTCTAATTCATTTAAAAACCTTGGCCAATCCTGAAAAAGTCTTTATTAAGGGATATTTGCTCGATGCGGACAAACTTTTGCAGTTTAAGGAGAAGGCCTATAAAAGAAACAATTATTTGGCCACACTGGTAAGGATGGGAGAGGGACTTTGGTTACAGTAAAAATGGCCCCTCCAAGAGGTTCGGTTTCATATTTCGGAACGACCTATTGCTGTTTGATGAATAGTTTTGAGTCAGGATATTTTAATATGGACAATGGTAATACCATTAAATACATACCATAAAATGAACGCAGATAACATAAAAACCAAAGTCTTATTGGCAGGAGCTACGGGGTATCTCGGAAGGCATATTGCCAAAGAACTTGAAATACGTAATATTCCAACCAGGATACTGGTTCGAAATACAAAAAAAGCAAAGGGACTCAGCTCTGAATCGGCTACGATAATAAAGGCGGAAGTTACCAAGCCAGAAACTTTGAAAGGACTATTTAGCGGAGTGGATACTGTAATCTCAACAGTGGGCATCACTCGGCAAAAAGACGGATTGACCTATTGGGATGTTGATTACCGGGCCAATGTGAATTTATTGAAAGAAGCTATGGCCTCAGGGGTAAGAAAGTTCATTTACATATCGGTTTTGAACGGAAACCGTCATAAAAACCTTAAAATTATGGAAGCCAAGGAATCTTTTGTAGATGAACTGGTAGCCTCGGGATTGCAGTATACGATCGTAAGGCCCAACGGTTTTTTTTCCGATATGAAAGATTTTTTGGAGATGGCCCAAAAAGGAAAGGTGTATCTCTTTGGAAATGGGGAACAAAAGTTCAATCCCATTCACGGGAAAGATCTGGCCATTGCCTGTGTGGATGCCATTGAAAACGAAAATAACGAGATCAATATCGGCGGACCCGATATCCTGACCCACAATGAGGTCGCCGAAATGGCCCTTTTAGCTTGTGGCAAGCCCATTAAAATCATTCATTTGCCCCATTGGTTAAGGCGATTGATTATTTGGGCCTTACGAACGTTCACTTCCTCAAAGACTTACGGTCCTATCGAGTTTTTCCTTACCCTTATGGCCGAAGATGCCATTGCACCAAGATATGGTAGTCATCGTTTGTCCACTTTTTTCCAAAAAGAAATGGATACCCTAAAAAAGAAATAAAGAAAAGGTTTAGTTCTACCTAAGTTCAGACCTGTTCCAATTTCACTAAATTGAGAAGCCGTTTCCCTTATAGTATAAAATAATTCAACCAAAATATTTTCTATGAGCATACCAGACAAAAACAAACCATTTCCTTTAGAAGGTTACAATCGCCTTTGCTTCTTGAAGAACTGTATTAAGAACCCAAATATCAGTGTTGGTGATTATACTTATTATGATGATTTCGAGGATGTTGACAATTTTGAAAAGAACGTTAAGTATCATTTTGATTTTGTAGGTGATAAATTGTTGATCGGTAAGTTCTGTATGATAGCTTCGGATGTAACCTTTATAATGAACGGTGCCAATCATTTGACAGATGCCATCTCATCTTACCCGTTTGCCATCTTTGGTGCGGATTGGAAAGACGCCATGGATGGTAAGTCCTATCCCTCTAAAGGTGATACGGTAATAGGCAATGATGTCTGGATTGGTTATAAGGCTACGATTTTGCCGGGTGTGCAAATCGGTGATGGGGCCATAATAGCGAGTAATGCAACGGTCACCAAAAATGTTGAACCGTACGCAATCGTTGGGGGAAATCCTGCAAGGTTGATCCGTAAGCGTTTCTCGGAAACCGAAATCGAAAAATTATTGAAACTAAGTTGGTGGGACTGGCCTATTGAAAAAATCACCAAAAATCTAAAGGCTTTAACCGGCGATAAATTACAAGAGCTAGGGGGTTACATTTAAATGATGCAAATTTTTAATTACTTTTTTTATGAGGTGAACCATAATTTAGGCAAATCATTTAACAGAAGTAAATTACCATTCGTCGACACTTAAATGCTTTTCACCTATAGTCGGCCTTTTTTATAAGTTTAATTTAGGAGTTTCGATTTTTGATGCATTACTTACGCTATGGATATATTACTTATTGAGGATGATACAATTGAGATTATGAAGTTGCAACGAACAATCTCAAAATTACACTTGAAACATAAAGTTAAAGAGGCCAAAAATGGGGAAGCGGCCTTAGAGTATCTTAGATCGGGTAAATGCTTGCCAGATATTATCCTGCTCGATTTGAATATGCCAAGAATGAGTGGTATCGAATTTCTTTCGATCCTAAAAGCGGATGAAACATTAAAGTACCTTCCTACAGTAGTTCTTACAACTTCGGAGAATAGGGCAGATTTACTTGAATGTTATCGAATAGGGATTGCAGGATATGTAATAAAACCTCTCAAATATGAAGATTACGAGTCCAAACTTCATAAGGTCCTTAGTTACTGGGACATCAATGAACTAGTGAAAGCCTAACAAAAAAGCGCATTTCACAACAAATTTTGACCAACTCGTATTACTTTTCTTACTTTTAAAAAAAATAATGGAATGAAAGGAATTGTATTTACCGAGTTTTTGGAAATGGTCGAGACCCAATTCGGCTTGGAGGTAGTGGAAGATATCATAGAAAAAGCTGATCTACCCTCAGAGGGGATTTATACTTCGGTAGGCACCTATGATTTTAATGAAATGGTGAGCTTAATCACAGAATTGAGCAAACAAGTAAATTTACCACCTGGAGACTTGATTTATGCTTTTGGTAGATACCTTTTCACAAGTTTAAAAGATGCACATCCGGAGGTAATTCAGAGTTACAATTCTCCATTAGGCCTTTTATATTCGATAGAAGACCATATTCATGTGCATGTCCAGAAATTATATCCTGAGGCCGAATTGCCTACATTCAAGATTTTAGAAAAAACCGATACGACCATTTCAATGATCTATTCTTCTTCTAGGGGGTTATATCGATTGGCCCAAGGTCTTATAGAAAAGGCCTTTGAGCATTTTAACGGTAGTGCCCAGATTTCTTATGAACTACTGAAGGAAGATGGTACCGAAGTGAAATTTGACATTTCCCAGAATGGATAATAAAGAGGTTGCCCTTCTGAAAAAGGCCCTTGAGAGGCAAAAGAAAGCAAGGAAACAGGCGGAAAAAATCTTAGAGGAAAAATCGAAGGAGCTGTATGATGTTATGCATCATTTAAAGTCGGCCAACAATAAGTTGGAAGGTCTTTTAAACGAGCGGACTTCAGAACTAGATGGGGAATTTATAAATATCATTGATCCTTACGTGGTGATGGATCTTAAGTATAACGTGATCAACATGAACCTATCTGCCAAGGAATTCCTTGGTTTTGATCACACCAAAGAGTTGGTCAATCTTTCAGAATTTGTACATCGGGATTATTTGGAATACACCACGGAATCCATGCGCTCTTTAATGGAAGTGGGCGTGTTAAGAAACTATAGGGCTAAGATCATTACACGTAATAATGAGGAAAAATGGGTGCAGATCAATTGTTGCCTTATTTTCAATAAAGAAAGAAAACCCATTGCTGCCCAAGGTATTTTAAGGGATATTAGCCAGGAAATGGAGATCAAACAAATGCTTTCCGAACAAAAAAAGCAGTTGGATGTTATTGTGGAGAATTCCCCATTGGGAATTGTCCTAAGTGTTGATGGACGTATTGTGAAGACCAATAGCACGTTTTGTGAAATGGTAGGTTATTCCGAGAGTGAACTGAAACAAGTTTCGATACCTGAAATTTCACGACCCGAAGACGAGCAGGCCACTGCCATATTATGGGAGCGGTTCTATGCGGGGAAACTGGATAAATTTGCGGTTACGAAAGAATTTTTTAAGAAAGATAAATCAACCTTCTTGGCAAAGGTCCAAATAGGTGCAGTTACCGATATTCATGGTAATATGGAATACCAGGTGGCATTGATTGAGGATATTTCAAAAGAACGGGAGGCCGAACGGCAATTGAAAGCATCGGAGAATAGATTGGCTACTTTAATAGCCAATTTGCATACGGGGGTACTTTTAGAAGATGAAAATAGAAAGATAGCCTTAGTGAATCAGATGTTCTGCGATCTTTTCCATATTTCCACACCGCCGGAACAAATGATAGGTATAGAAAGCAATACCTCGGCGAAGAAAACCAAAATTCACTTAAAGCATCCTGAAAAATTTGTTGAACGTGTTGATGAACTTCTGGAAAATCGCGAAATCGCGATGGCCGATGAGGTTGAAATGAGCGACGGCCGAATATTGGAGCGTGATTACATCCCTATATTTACCAACGGCAATTATAAAGGTCATTTATGGACGTATGAAGATGTTACGATTCGCAAGAACTATAAAAAGAACCTAGAGGCACAAAGGGCAAAGTACAGCAGTATCATTGCGAATATGAACTTAGGTCTGGTAGAGGTAGATAACCATGATGTTATTCTTATGGTCAACCAAAGTTATTGCGATATGATCGGTTTTTCCAAGGAAGAATTGCTGGGTAAAAATGTAAATGAAATGGCTCAATTCAAAGATGAGCAATTTATTTTGAAGAAGAACAAGGAACGACTTCGTGGCGAAACTGACTCTTATGAGGTATCGGTTAGGCACAAGAACGGAAGTTTGCGACATTGGCTTATCAGTGGGGCTCCAAGATTCGATGATTCAGGTATAGTGGTAGGGTCAATAGGTATCCATTTGGATATTACCGACCAAAAATTACTGGAATTTCAAAAAGAAAAATTACTTCGCGAATTGGAATCCAGTAATCAGAACCTTCAGGAATATGCCCACATCGTATCCCATGATCTGAAATCCCCTTTACGAAGTATAAGTGCCTTGGCCACCTGGTTAACTGAGGATTATAAGGATAAACTCGACGAAGGTGGGCTACAGAACCTTGAGTTAATGCAAGAAAAAATTGCATCTATGGATCGCCTTATTCATGGGATACTGGAATATTCCACCGCCAATAGCTCAGAACTCGATAATACGGATGTAGACACCAACGAAGTAATAGCGGAGATCAAGGATAGTATTTTCATTCCTGAACATGTAGAACTTTCAGTTCCCGAAGTATTGCCGACCATAAAGGCCGATAAGACCAAAATGCATCAATTGTTCCAGAATATCATTGGGAACGCCGTGGTGCATATTGAAAAGGAAGTAGGACTTGTAGAAGTGCTATATACTGATGAAAATGATTTCTGGAAATTCACCATTAAGGATAATGGCGTGGGAATTCCAGAAAAATACCATAAGAAGATCTTCGATATATTCCAGTCTATCGGTGATAACGAAAGATCAACGGGAATAGGACTATCCATTGTAAAGAAAATAATAGATCGTTATGAAGGTAAAGTTTGGGTAGATAGTACCTTGGGGAAAGGCACCCAATTCCATTTTACCATAAAAAAGAATTTAGATACCTAATAAAAAACCTGGATGATGATCATAAAACAAGCTATAAAACAGGCCAATACTCCCTTCGAACTCCAATTTGACCCAACAGAATTAAAGAATCCGTTGGTATTCGTATTCGGTAATCGATATATTTTGGAAGAACCTTCCATTTATGAAGAAGTAAGGGATTTTTTTCCCTCAGGGCATATTGTTTTTGGGTCAACCGCAGGGGAGATTGTAAAAGATGAAGTTCAGGAGGAAACCGCGGTGTTAACTGCCATTGAGTTCGAGAAAAGTACTTTTTTGGTAAAAAGGAAGAATGTAACCGAGTTCAACAATGAGGATGATCGACTAGGGGAAGCCTTAATGGAAACCTTTCCACAAGAAGACCTGAAACATGTATTCGTTGTTTCTGAAGGAAGTAATGTAAATGGAAGCGCACTAATAAAAGGACTGGAAAAAACAAAAGCCAAGTCCATTGGTCTTTCAGGTGGTCTTTGTGGGGATGATGACCGTTTTGAGCGAACCTTGGCATCGTATAATGAAAACCCTAGGGAAGGGGAGGTAATAGCCATAGGATTCTATGGTGAAAGTTTAGAAGTGTCCAGTGCCAACTATTGTGGATGGGCAACTTTTGGTCCGGAGAGGATCATTACAAAATCTGAAGGAAATGTTCTTTATGAGTTAGACGGCAAACCGGCACTTGATCTTTATAAAATGTATTTAGGGGAGAAGGCGAAAGAACTGCCCAAATCGGCACTGCTTTATCCATTAAGTGTTCAAACTTTGGAAGATGAATACCCTATTGTAAGAACGGTACTCAATATAAATGAAACTGACAATACCATGATTCTGGCTGGTGATGTGCCAGAAGGGTCTAAGGTGCAATTGATGTTATCATCGGTAGACGATATTGCCAATGGTGCCAAACGTGCAGGAAATTTGGCTATGAAAGGTCGACAGACTGCACCAGAATTAGCCCTATTGGTAAGCTGTATCGGAAGAAAATTGGTTATGGATCAACGTACGGAAGAAGAAATTGAGGAAGTTAGGGAAGCTATCGGGGACAAAGCTATAGTAGGCGGGTTTTATTCCTATGGTGAAATGGCACCCTTTTTTGAAAGAAATTCTTGTAGATTGCATAACCAGACCATGACATTAACCTTATTCAGCGAATAATGCATTCCTTGCTTAAAAGACAATTGAGAAAATACCTTCCGGAAAGTTATGTGCAAGATCCAGGGTTGGGCGTATTCTTAGAGGCCATAGAAAAGTCATATGATAATTATGATGATAAGCTATCCATGATGCAGCGAGCTTCCACTATTAGTTCCAATGAATTATATGAGGCTAACCAGCAATTGCAGAAAGAGGCAGTTCGCCAAAAAAATATCCTTGCATCATTGGAGAAAGCCATCGGCAGTCTTACTATTTATTTGGATGATGGCAATTCTACCGATTTAAACGACAAAGAAAATTTCAATGCAGAACATCTTGCCAAGAACATTAGTAAGTTAGCGGCCCAAATGGCCGGGATGACAGCGGAAAAGGATAGGTTGTTGAAAAATTTGGAAATCCAAAACGAATCCTTGAACAATTATGCGCATATGGTTTCCCATGATCTAAAATCACCGATACGGAACATAAATGCTTTGATGAATTGGATTCAGGCAGAGGAAAAAGAGAAATTTTCCGAGGAAAGTAAGGAGAATTGTTCTTTGATTTCCCAGAACCTTGAAAAAATGGACAAGCTTATCAACGGCATTTTATACCATGCGACTTTAGGTAAAACAGATGAAAAGCGAATTACGTTCGCAATTGAAGATCTTTTAAATGAAATTGAAGAAAATATTGAAATTCCGGAAAATATCCAGATTGTGCATGTGAACGAATTTCCAACGATTTCATTCGAAAAGTCAAGGATAGAACAGCTATTTAAGAATTTGATTACAAACGCAATAGCAGCTTCGAAAGATAAAGAACAAGGTCTGGTACGGATAGAATATATTGAAGACCCGGAATTTTGGAAGTTCAAAGTATCGGATAACGGAAAAGGTATTGCGAAACGCCATCAAGAAGGAATATTCGAAATGTTCAAAAAATTGGAAAACGATGGTAATACCATAGGCATAGGTCTTGCTATTTCTAAGAAAATAGTGGATTTCTATAATGGTAAGCTTTGGATGGAATCTGAAGAAAACCAGGGTGCAACTTTTTATTTTACATTAAAGAAGACGATATGAACGACAAGCCCAACCTAAATTATATTGATGAATTGGCAGAAGGTGACGTCGCCTTCAGGGAAAAGTTTATCGGCATTATCAAAACTGAATTCCCTTTGGAAAGGGAAGAGTATATGGATCATCTGAAAAACCAAAGATTTAAGGAAACCGCAATGGTCGTGCATAAAATGAAACATAAGTTCAATATTTTAAGTATGCAAGAGGCATATGGGTTCGCTGTGCGCTATGAAGAAGAACTTTTAGAGGGAAATTCTGGTATGGATTCTTCATTTAAGGCTATATTGCAGGTCGTAGATACCTATATTGAAAGTATTTGACCATGAACTGTATAATCATTGACGACGAAACTGCAGCCCGTGCGATTGTAGGGCAATTATGTACAAAGGTTCCGGAATTGCATATTCTGCAAGAATTTGACAATGCCATAGAGGCTATTAAATTCTTGAATCAACAAGAGGTTGATGTCGTTTTTTTAGACATTCATATGCCTGGATTTACGGGAATTGATTTTGTTCAGACACTTAAGAACCCACCTAAAATTGTCTTGACTACTTCAGATACTGAATTTGCCATTGCAGCATATGAATATGAGTTCATTGTTGATTATTTGGTGAAACCCATAACTTTTGAACGTTTTGAAAAATGCATTCAAAAAGTAAAGAAGTCCCTTTCAAAGAAACCTGTTTCAACCGCAATGGTTGAACCTACTTCCGATTTATATATCAACATTGATAGGCGTCTTATTAAATTAAGATTAAATGAGATTTTGGTCATAGAGGCCGAAGGTGATTACATTAAAGTTAAAACCGAGAAAGAAGAACATCGCGTTCATACGACCTTGAAGAAGATCAAGGAAAAATTACCTGATAACCTCTTTTTGCAGATTCACCGGTCCTACATAATCAACTTCACCAAAATAATCGATATTGAGGACAATAGCGTACTGATTGCCAAGAATGTTGTCCCCATTAGCCGTTCCAATCGTCCTGAATTAATGCGTCGGTTAAATTTACTATAGCTTTATTCTAAATATAGGACTTTCAATAGGCATAGAGTATTCGGCATATTCGTTTAAAATCAACTTATTTTTTTACTTAAGCCCATTATTATAGGCGAAGTCTGTTTTGTCTTTATTCAGATACCTTTCTGTTCAACATCAGGGTTCTACCATTCATCTATAGAAAATAACAACTAAACACCCTCGGTCAAATTTAAATTAAGGTTTAACCGATTTTTGAAGGGTAGATAGGCAATATTGACATTAGTGAATGACTTATGGGACAACGATTGTTAATCATTTATCCAAAGTATGGCTTTTCAGGTTGACATGGGAAAGTCCAAAAATAGGTTTTTGGTCGATTTAATTTGCGTTTTATCGGAGAAATATAATTGAATTAAGAAAAACCTTACAATAAATAAAGAATATGGCGTTATTAAAATATGATTTACTAGGATACTTTTTATATACATGTTCAATAGATTTTCAACGTGAAAGAATCTTTGAACCTGTGATCATTAATAACTCCATTAAATCTATCAGTTTTATCTAATAACCCAAAATGGCCATGAAGCTTAATAAGTTCCAAAAATATTATAATCTAATACCTTCTAAACTAGGTGATCAGGATTATATTAAACTCGTATCCTATTTCAAGTTTTTGGCGGCAGTGGAGAAACCGATGGTCAGTCTTGTCATTCCCGTGTTCAGGGCAGAGAATACACTTTTGGCCCATATCATTTCCTTAATGGAGCTTAAGACCATTTTACCGTATGAAGTTATTTTTATAGACAACAATGCGAATAATGAAACCCTTTCAATCTTAAAGAATTTAGGTGCCTTTGTAATCAAGGAAACAAGACAGGGTATTACACACGCAAGACAAAAAGGCTTGGAAGTGGCTAGGGGAGAGGTGGTTTGTACAATGGACCCTGACACCTTATATGAACCGCATTATATAGATAAAATGGCTCTTCCTTTTTTCCTTGAAAGTAAATTGGTGCTGTGTTATTCAAATACCATAAGCTATGTGGATGGCATGACGCTTTCTTCGAAGATGAGGTTTCGTAATTATCTAAAAACCCAATATTTCAGGTATCGATTGTCACAAGGTCCTTTAAAAAGAATGAAGTTCGTCCGTGCGGCCTGTTTGGCCTTTAGACGGGAACCCTTTTTGAAAATAGGGTATCGTACCGACCTTAAGGCCGTTGCTGGTTGTGATGATGGTATAGTTGCGATTGATTTGAACAATTCCGGTACCAGTAAATATATCGCGACAACGGTGTATACCGCACTACCCCCTGCAAGGGAACCCGGTAAGCCATTCCCTTTTTGCAATGAAAAATACCTTGAACAAGATGTAGCTGCAAATAAGGATGTGGTACTCAATTACTAAAAGTTATAAATAAAGAGCATTCAATTAAACACTAAACCTTAACGAATTATGAAAATATTAGTCGTAGATGATAAGCAATCCTTAAGTGATATGGTAGCCCAATTTTTAGGTCAATCATTTTCGGTTGAAACCCAGAAAAACGGATTCGATGCCCTAGAAAGGTTACAAGAGGGTAATATCCCGGATTTGATCATAACCGATCTCGAAATGCCCGTAATGGACGGTTTTGAGTTGATTACACAGCTAAAGCAGAGTGGTTTTTTTACCGACATTCCTATCATTGTATTAAGTTGTAGGGATAATAGTTCCGATCGTATAAAGTGCTTAAAACTTGGGGCTGATGATTATATGGTAAAACCCTTTAATCCGGAGGAACTTTTAATAAGGGTTGAAAAGTTGTTGGTTCGTAATTAAAGCCCTTATTTACAAGAAAGATAAATTTCAGAACCCTGAAACTGATTTTATTTTAAGGTCTTCCGATTAGTACCGAAACTAAAATCTATCGTACCCTTTCCCACAAAACTCATAGACTGGTTGTATGGTTCCTTTTTAAAGCTAAAGGTTCTTTGTACCCTTTTATTAGTAAAAGGAACAATGCAATGGGTATGTATTCACAACAAATACAGTGTCTTACACAACAACAATTATTTAAAATGTAGTACTAGGACTACTTTTATTGAAAATAAATAAACACGAAACCGTAAATGATGTTGCAAGTTAGCCAAGAGTGTCTAAAAATAGTATACATCGGAAGTAATCCTGATGTGGTCACTGCTTTTTCCGATGACCAGGATAAGGTAGAGGTCCTTCCTTTTAAAAACACCCTAGCAGCTTCAAAGTTGATATTGGGTGATTTGAAAATTGCTGCAGTATTATGCGAAGCAAAGCTACCTGGACAAACGGGAGCATCATTTTTTAAGACTTTTAAGCAGCAATTTGAAGAAAAGGGGATATCCTTTATTCTTTTGGAAGATGAAAAAACCGATGAACTTAGACAGGAAGCACTTGCATTGGGTATAGACGACCTTTACGCCAGACCTTTGCAATTAGAACGGTTAAAGGGACGAATTATATTTCTGAACGAGTTGAAGTCCAACTTAAAAAGAAACAAGATCCTGACCTCAAAAGAAGAAGTGAAACCTTACAAGACCAAGTTTCTTAAAAGGGTATTCGATATCGCGGTTGCCGGTACAGCGTTGATATGCGCGGCCCCTTTACTTTTGATATTCATCATAGCCATACGATTAGAGTCCAAAGGTAAGGTGTATTACATATCGAAACGTGTAGGCACAGGATACAAGATCTTTAACTTTTTGAAACTTCGTTCCATGTATCCAGATGCCGATAAACGACTTAAAGAGTTTGAGCATTTGAATCAATATGTACATGGGGAAGATGCCGTAGATCTTCAAAAAGAGGCCATTGATAAAAGGGAAACAATAGAGGCCAGTGGTACCATGTTGATAGGGGATGATGATCGCATAGATGAAAATCAATATAATAAGAAGAAAAAGGAAAGCGCCAAGAGTACCTTTATAAAGTTTGATAATGATCCTAGGATTACGAAAGTAGGCAAGATCATCAGAAAATTGAGTATTGATGAATTGCCACAATTGATCAATGTGCTAAAAGGTGATATGTCTATCGTAGGTAACAGGCCATTGCCTTTGTATGAAGCTGAAATGCTTACGACCGATGAATGGACCGAACGTTTTAATGGTCCTGCCGGTATTACAGGTCTTTGGCAAGTTGAGGCCCGTGGCCGTTCCTCTAAAATGTCTCCAGAGGAACGCAAACAATTAGATATTAAGTATGTTGAATATTCCCATAGCAATAAAGCGTTCATGATCGATATGTGGATCGTTTTACGAACTTTTAAGGCTGTTTTTCAAAAAGAAAATGTTTAAGATGTACAAAAGAACCCTATTGTTTTTAATAGTTCTTTTTCTATCCCACCAAAACTACGGGCAGTCGGTTACCGATTTCCTTGAAGCAGGACTGGAAGAAAATGATATAGCACAAAAGTTACCTCCGTTAGACTCGCTCATTTCTTGGGCTAGGGAGAACAACCCATACTTAAAATCCTTTGATTCTGCCAAAGAACTGGGAGAAGGTAAGGTGGCACTTGAAAAACGCTCTTGGTTGGAGTATATAAGTTTGGATGCCGGCTATGGCTATGGTATTTACGACAACTTGAGTAACTCTCAAATAGGTGGTGACCCATCAAGCCAGACCCTTTTTACTTCTGAACAGAACAGATACAGTGTCGGGGCGTCTGTAAAAATGCCGCTCAGTGCCATACTGAATAGAAAAAGGATGGTAAAGAACACCAAACTGGAGGCGGAAACTTTTAAATATGAACAACAGCAAGCCGAGAATGAATTACGGCTTCAGGTAACCGAGCAGTATAACGAACTCATTAAGTTTTACCGATTACTTTTTATAAACAACTCAATCGTAGACACCTATAAAGCCCAGACTGTAAGGGCTGAAAGGGAATTTGCCGACGGAATAATGAACGTAACCGATTATACGAGATTATTACAAATGATAAACCAAGCTAAAATGGCTCTAGAGGCCCAGAAATCGGAATTTTACAAGGCATTTATGACTTTGGAAAGTACGGTTGGGGTCGATTTGAAGATTTAATATGAAATTTAACCTGCTATTTTTTATCCGCCTATTGCTTCGCCATATTGGTTTATTGGTGGGCGTTCCTATTTTACTGGGTGTTATGGTTTTTCTGTTAACACAGAACCAACCCAAGGTATTTAGCTCAAAAGCCCGTGTTTATACAGGTATATCTTCAGGGTCGGGTATTGATCTCGAGAATACCAAGATAGATTATAGGGGTACTGGTATTGCCTACGGTAACCTGCTTAATTTAATAAAGTCCAGATCAACTCTTGAAATAGTCGGATTAAAACTCTTTGCCCAACATATGGCTCTTGACAGTGCCGATAATCGGGTAATTTCCGTAAAGAATTATGAGGAATTGGTAGAAACGGTACCCGACGAGGTAAAGGCCCTGGTCGTTAAAGGTAACCCTACGGCTACCTACGATAACTTTGTTGAACTCAAGAATTCCGATAACCAGAATTATATATATGAATTGGTGAATTTGGACCACCCGATTTATAGTATAGAAAAGATTTCAGGGAAAATAGGCTTGAACCGAGTACCGAGCAGTGATTTTATTGATATTGCCTACGAATCCGAAGATCCTGCGATTTGCCAAAATGCATTATTGATTCTTTGCGATGTTTTCGTAAGACTTAATACTGAAATGGGTGTTAATCAATCTGATGTGGTGGTTAAATACTTTGAAGGTCAATTAGGTGAATCTACCGAACATCTGAGGGATGCTGAAGACGACCTACTTCAATTCAATAAGAAGCATAACATCATCAATTACTATGAGCAAACCAAGCATATAGCTGGGGAAAAGGAGGAGTTCGAAATAAAATTTTTCCAGGTTCAGCGTGAGTTTTCGGGGGCAAAAGCAGTACTTGAGGTTTTAGAATCCAAATTACAGACCCATGATAAAAAACGTATTGCAAGCCAGAAAATAATAGACCTGCGTAAAGAACTCTCGACTAAGAATTTTGATTTGGCAATGTTGCGAATGAACCTGGAAAGGGATTCAACCTCAATGAAAAAGAACGCAATTTCAATTTTGGAAGCCGAGAAAAATATCAAGGAAATCGAAAACCAACTAAATGCACAGGTAGATACGATTTACAACACCGATTATGACACAAAAGGTGTTGCTTCTTCAAGTATCTTGAGCGATTGGTTGCAAAAAACGATAGAATATGAGGATGCCAAGGCCCAGTTAAAGGTCATGGAAAAGAAAAAGCTCGAGTTTGAAAAACTGTATCAGGTGTTTTCTCCTTTGGGGGCTACCATGAAAAGACTGGAACGTAAAATAGATATTGCCGAGCGCGAATATTTAAGCTTGTTACACAGCTTGGGGCTTGCAAAACTCAGACAACAGAATGTTCAATTAAAATCGAACATTAAATTGACGGAAGCTCCTTTTTTTCCGATCAATCCGAAGCCAAGCAAACGCATACTACTGGTTATCGTTGCCGCTTTGGCCGGATTTATAGTGGTTACTTTGACCATTCTTATATTGGAATTTCTTGATGGCAACTTAAATACTGCGAAGAGGGCCGAAGAAAAAATAGGATTGGAAGTGTCCTCCATTTTCCCGGTGATCAAGAACAATGATAAAAATATTGATTACGAATATATAAAGAACAAGGCGGTTACCGCTATTTCCCGGAATATCATATTAAATCAGTTTAAGAAGAATGAAGATGAAAAGCCCGTGGTAAACATGCTTTTTTCTACTCAAGAAGATGAAGGCAAGACTTTTATCTGCCAAAACCTGATTGCCAACCTGTGTGAGCTGGACTATTCCATTTTGCACGTTACCTACGACACCACCGACTTGGTTATTGATCATCCAAAGTATAGTAAAGTCACGTATCCGATAAGTGATCGTCTTTTCAGAATATCATCTATCGGCGAATTTGACGTGGAAAACACGATCCCTGATTACAATATTTTCGATTTTGTGATATTGGAAATCCCAAGTATAATCAAAAATCCGTTCCCGGTAAAATTGGCTTCGACCATGGATTATACTTTTTTGGTCACCAGGGCCAATAGGGCATGGACCGAATCTGATAAAAATGCCTTGCGCTTGTTCAATGAAGCGACTACAGGACCTGAACCAACGATTATTTTGAATGGTGTCAAGGTTCTGGAAATGGAAACGGTAATTGGTGAATTGCCCAAAAAGAGGTCAATCATAAGACGATGGGTAAAGCAGCTGGTACAATTCAGGTTCTTCACCAAAAAATCGGTAGCGTAATGGTAGGTAAGCTCAAAAAATTAGGGAAAGAGAAAAACCTGTCATCATTGCTCTCGAATGTGAGTGTGGCCTTTGCTGGACTCCTTTCTTTTATGCTTTTGACAAGACAATTGGATAAAGAGGCCTTTGGGGATTGGGTGCTTTTTATAACACTATCCACCTTTGTAGATCTTTTACGTTTTGGACTTACTAGAAATGCTTCCGTTCGCCTATTATCAGGTACAACTTTTACCGAGAAAAAACAGATTTTGGGTTCTTCCTATAGAATCAATCTTTGGCTTTTAATCATTATTACCCTCGTTTGTTGGGTCT
The DNA here is from genome assembly GCF_033101095.1 of Maribacter sp. TH_r10. NCBI lineage: Bacteria > Pseudomonadati > Bacteroidota > Flavobacteriia > Flavobacteriales > Flavobacteriaceae > Maribacter > Maribacter sp. TH_r10. Next base: position 43,990 of record NZ_JAWMPY010000002.1, read on the forward strand.
TGGCCTTGGTATTGAACTTCTTGGCCATTGATGTCAATAATGGATATGAACTATTCTTGATTTGGTATCCCATATTGGCTTTGGCTAATTTAGGATGGAACAACGCCCTTGCACTATTCCAAGCTGAGCAGAATTTTAATAGGATGATGGTCGTTCGTCTGCTCAATGTAGGTCTATTTCTCGTTTTCTTGCTTTTAAACCATTTTTGGTTGGGATGGGGACTAATGGAAATCATCTGGGTGAACCTCTTTGTGAATTTGGTTTCCAGTCTTTGGTGTACCTTAAGAAAATGGGACGGACTCCTTTACTTACCTAACGCCGTAAAATCCGTAGAAAAAGAACTTATACATTTTGGTAAATATTCCATGGGGACTCTAGTGAGCTCAAGCTTACTTAAAAGTGCAGATACTTTTATTATAGGGTTAAGTCCATTTTTAGGTTCTTCTGGAATTGCGATGTATGCGATTCCGTTAAAACTGACCGATTTATTGGGTATTCCATTGAATAGTTTTACGATGACGGCCTATCCAAGAATGAGTAAAAGCTGTTTGGAAGGAAAAATGCATGAAGCCCGAAAGATTTTTTATACCTACACCGGAATCATTACCATATTATTTCTGCCCGTAGCGATTTTCAGTTTTATAATGGCGGAAGAAATGGTTTTATTCTTAGGAGGTGATAATTATGCCGATTCTTTACCGTTACTGACATTTATTTTTCGAATATTCACGGTGTATGTAATGTTACTTCCCTTAGATAGGTTTACAGGAGTTCTGTTGGATAGCTTAAACAGGCCCAAGTATAATCTGTATAAGGTCATTGTGATGACATTGGCTAATATACTCATCGACATTATTGCGGTTTTCGTCTTCGAAAGCTTGGTTCTCGTCGCTGTGGGAACCGTATTGTTTACGCTCATCGGTATTTTTATGGGGTTCTATTTGCTACGTAAAGAGATAGAAATTCATAGTAAGGACATGATAACCGAAAGTTTTCTATTTATCAAAAAATTAAAAACCCATTTGCCGGTATGAACCCTTTTCAGGCTACATATGGCGCAGAAAGGCTAAGGCAACCCTTACCCATGGTTTTATTGGTGGGTATTGCCCTTGCAATAGGATATTTAACAGCCACACGTGGTTTGGTTGTAGGGTTGGCCCTAATGATGTTCCCTTTTGTGATCGTCTATTTAGGGGCTATACTGTTAAACCCCAGAATTGGGATAATAACCATTCTGATTTTTAATTTCATTGTTCTGGGAATTGGGCGCTATGTTCCTATGACATGGGGCCTTTTGATGGATGGCCTAATGGTCCTCATGTATCTGGCCTTGTTTTTTAAGGCATTCCATATTAAAATCCCTTGGGACAATGCAAGGTCCCAATTGACCTTATTGGTATCCATCTGGTTTGGTTATGCTGTATTTCAAATTGTTAATCCTGAGGCTGTTAGTATTGCTGCCTGGTTTTACGCGATGAGGGGAGTGGCATTATACCAGTTTCTTTTGATACCCTTGGTTTTCATATTGTTCAATAAATATACCGACTTAAAGATATTATGGTATATCTGGGGCATTCTATCCCTTTTGGCGACCATGAAGGGGATGATGCAGTTGATATTGGGGGTTGACCGTTGGGAACAGGCATGGTTAGATGCCGGTGGTGATGTTACCCATATCCTATTCGGTAAATTACGAATATTCTCATTTTATTCCGATGCGGGACAATTCGGTGCCGCCCAAGGGCATGCCGGTGTAGTTTTCGGGGTACTTGCATTATTTGCAAAGAACAGGAAATTCCAGATATTCTGTGGAGTTGTGGCACTGGCCGGATTCTTGGGAATGATGATTTCCGGAACCCGAGGGGCAATTGCCGTACCGGCCATGGGAGGTGTAATGTTCATTCTGATCCGAAAGCATTTGCCCAGTATAATCTTAGGTGCTTTGGTAGGGATTAGCGTTTTCGTTTTTTTTAAATATACCATGATCGGAAACGGTAACGATCAAATACGAAGAATGCGTACCGCTTTTGATCCCAATGATGCCTCTTTGGTAGTACGACAGGAGAATCAGGCAAAACTTGCAGGGTATTTGGCTTCTCGCCCTTTTGGCGGAGGAATCGGATCTACAGGAAACTGGGGAAAACGTTTTGCCCCCAATAGTTTCCTTGGAAATACGGCCACCGATAGCTGGTATGTTGCCATTTGGGCAGATACGGGAATCGTGGGGCTCTATCTTCATCTTTTTATCGTTTTCTTCTGTTTGATTACGGGCGCTTATAATGTTATGTATAGAATACGGGACGATTGGCTCAAAGGACAAATTTCGGCCTTGGTCTGTGGTATGGCGGGTATTATGTTGGCCTCATATGGCAATGGCATATTTGGACAGTTTCCTACGGCCATTCTAATGTACGTTGGTATGGTTTTTATGTTTTTGTCCCCCAAATGGGACAAGCAATTAATGAAAGAAAAAGGTTTGGACGAAGAAAAAACAGCAATCGCATGAAAAATGAACATCCATTGGTATCCATTATTACCATAAATTATAATGAATCGCAGGTAACGTTGGATATGTTGGAGTCTTTGAAGGGGCTTACCTACAACAACTATGAAGTCATCGTAGTCGATAATGCATCTCCAAATGATAATCCGGATGTTATTATAGAACAATATCCAGAGGTTCAACTTATCAAGAGTAAAGAAAACTTAGGTTTTGCCGGTGGTAATAATTTAGGAGTGAGAGTGGCCAAAGGGGAATATCTTTTGTTCATAAACAATGATACCATCGTTCCGGCCGGTTTTATCGAGCCTCTAGTGAAAACTTTGATTGATGATAGTACTATCGGTATGGTAAGTCCGAAAATCAAATTCCATTGGGATCCAAGCCTAATACAATTTGCCGGTTATACACCAATGAATCATTTTACCATTAGGAACAATAGTATCGGTTATCACCAAAAAGATGATGGTTCCTATGATGTTGCCCAAGAAACCGCTTCCATACATGGTGCTGCAATGATGGTGCCTAAGAGGGTTGTTGATGAAGTAGGGATGATGACAGAAATCTACTTTCTATATTATGAAGAGCATGATTGGGCAGAACAAATCAAACGGGCAGGGTATAAAACCTACTATCAACCAGCTTCCTATATTTTGCACAAGGAGTCTTTATCTACTGGTAAAATGAGTCCACTAAAGACTTATTATATCACAAGGAACAGAATCGTTTATGCCCGACGAAATTTTAATACCGTTCATTTGGTCATTAGTATGTTGTTCCAAGTTTTTATATCCATTCCAAAGAATAGCCTAACCTTTTTGGTTAAAAAACAATTTAGTCACTTAAAGGCATTTTGGAATGCAATAAAATGGAATATGACCCATTTGAAAACCGCTTAGAATTGGCCCGCCAATTGCTTAGTTGGTTGATATAAAGGAAATAGACAACGAAAAATACCTGTTTCACAACAATAATTCAACCAAACAAAAAAGTAAGAATATATTTACAAAATTAGATAAAATAATAATTTGAACTTGAAGATTGCTTTACAAGGAACAGGTTCATTTAAGGTAGTTTGAATGTTTAGGAATAACAGTTATAGAGGTAACCTGTCTCGACTTAGATAAAAAGAAAATTATGAAACGAATATTGGTAACAGGCGGCGCTGGCTTTGTAGGCTCACATTTGTGTGAACGTCTTTTAAATGAAGGCAATGAGGTTATTTGCCTCGATAATTACTTTACAGGGCGTAAAAGCAAGATTTCCCACTTAATGGATAACCATTATTTTGAATTGGTGCGGCATGATATTACAATGCCTTATTTCATTGAAGTCGATGAGATATACAATCTTGCCTGTCCGGCTTCACCGGTACATTATCAGCATAACCCGATTAAAACGATCAAAACTTCTGTCATGGGGGCCATTAACATGTTGGGATTGGCAAAACGAACAGGAGCCAAAATACTGCAGGCCTCTACAAGTGAGGTTTATGGTGATCCGGAAATGCATCCTCAGCCCGAACATTATTGGGGACATGTAAATCCGATAGGAACCCGTTCCTGTTACGATGAAGGCAAAAGATGTGCGGAATCACTTTTTGTTAACTACCACGATTCCAACGACGTTCTTGTGAAAATCATAAGGATATTCAACACATACGGACCTAAAATGGAGCCGGATGATGGTCGTGTGGTTTCCAATTTTATAGTACAAGCCCTTCAGGGTCAAGATATAACCATCTTTGGCGACGGTACGCAAACACGAAGTTTTCAATACGTTAGCGATTTGGTTGATGGTATGATCAAAATGATGGATACCGAAGATGATTTCATCGGGCCCGTAAACATCGGTAATCCTGTTGAGTTCACCATGTTGGAATTGGCGCAGAATATTATAGAGTTAACAGATAGTAAATCGAAGATTATCCACATGCCATTGCCATCGGATGACCCTACACAGCGCAAACCCGACATTACCTTGGCCAAGGAAAAATTGAAAGGTTGGGAACCAAAGGTTTCCTTGCGTTCCGGTTTGGTAGATACCATTGTTTATTTTGATGAACTATTAAAGGAAAAAGCGACCACAATTAAGGTCAATAATTAAATAATAAAACGCCTCAACACTTTTTCAATGGATTATGTAAAACTTCTTATTTCTACCATCGAATGGCTTTTGGCCCTTTATTTGGGTATCGGAGCTTTGTATATTTTCTTGTTTTCCTTGGCAGGTCTTTTTAGAAAGAAGACAACTATGGTCAAAGCACTTAAGTATACAAGAAAATATGCTGTTCTTATTCCGGGTTATAAAGAAGATGCCGTAATTCTGGATGTAGCGAAAAAGGCGTTGGACCAAAGTTATCCCCAATTTTTATTTGATGTGGTGGTCATTGCAGATTCCTTTAAGCCCGAAACCTTATCGGAACTGGAAAAAATGCCGATAAAATTGGTTGAGGTTGATTTTGAGGTGAGCACTAAATCCAAAGCTTTGAACAAGGCAATGAAAACCATAGGTGATGGGTATGATGTGGCTCTGGTCCTTGATGCGGACAATATCATGGAGCATGGTTTTATTGAAAAAATGGATCATGCTTTTGAAAACGGATTCAAAGTGGTTCAAGGGCATCGTGTAGCGAAAAACACGAATACCTCTTTTGCTATTTTAGATGCTATAAGTGAGGAGGTCAATAATCATATTTTCAGAAAAGGGCATCGAGCACTAAGACTATCATCGGCCTTAATAGGTTCGGGAATGGGTTTTGAATATTCTTTTTTTAAGCGAACAATGGCACAAGTGGAAGCTGTTGGCGGTTTTGATAAGGAATTGGAACTTAAACTTTTACGCAGCGGTGAAAAAATAGAATACTTGCACCATGCGATCGTCTATGATGAGAAAGTACAAAAAGCGGCTGTTTTCGCCAATCAAAGGAAACGTTGGTTATCCGCTCAATTCATTTATTTCAGAAGATTTGTAGGTTCCGGAATCAAAGAACTATTCTTAAGGGGCAATATCGATTTCTTTGATAAGGTTTATCAAATGATTGCTCCACCAAGGGTTTTATTGGCCGGAGTAGTTACACTTATCTCTCTATTCTATGCTGGAATTCATTTTTTGTTTCCAGTTGTTTCAGGGTTCATGGGAATACCTTATCAGTTTTGGCTTTTCACATTCTTAGTAGTGGTTTTCGCCTTCCTTATGGCCATTCCCAAGAAATTTTATTCTATAGATACTCTTAAAGCTTTATTGACTTTGCCTAAGGCTTTCGGGCTTATGTTTCTTTCCCTCTTCAAATTAAAAGGGGCGAATAAAAAATTCATTCATACCGAACACGGTACCATTAATTCGTAACAACGTGATATGAAAATAGGAATAGAGGGGCAACGCCTATATCGAAAGAAAAAGCATGGAATGGACATGGTGGCTTTGGAGCTTATCAAGAACCTCCAAAAAATAGATACCGTAAATGAATATGTGATTTTCGTAAAACCAGATGAGGACAATACGTGTATACCTTCAGCGCCTAATTTTAAAATTGTTGAGTTGGAATCCAAATTCGGCTATCCCGGGTGGGAGCAATTTGCTTTACCGAGAGCCGCTAAGGAAGAAGGCTGTGATGTATTGCATTGTACCAGTAATACCGGGCCATTGTTCTCTTCAGTACCTCTTATAACGACATTACATGATATAATTTACTTGGAAAGTATCAGTATTTTCAAAAAGGAAGGCACATGGTACCAGAAACTTGGCAATATGTACCGAAGATGGTTCGTGCCGGGTGTTATTAAGAAAAGTAAAAAAGTAATCACGGTATCCAATTACGAAAAGGACCGGATCAATAAATATTTCAATTTCACTGATAATCGCCTAACAGCCATTTATAATGGGGTTGGGCAACATTTTAAGCATATAACCGATGAATCGGTTTTAAAAGAGATCAAAGATAAATATGGGCTACCTGAAAAGTTCTTATTTTTTCTTGGCAATACCGATCCTAAAAAAAATACAAAGGGGGTGTTAGAGGCTTTCGGGCATTTCAACAGACGTTCTAATAAGGAATATACATTGGTCATGTTGGATTATGACGAGCAGGAACTGCAAAAACTGTTGCAATCTATAAGCATGCCCGAAATAAGGGAGCAAATTCATTTATTGGGGTATGTACCCAATACCGAACTTCCGGCAATCATTAGTCAATGCGAGATATTTTTATATCCGTCATTACGGGAGAGTTTCGGTATTCCCATTTTGGAGGGAATGGCATGCGGAGTGCCTGTTATTACATCGAATACATCTTCTATGCCGGAAGTAGCGGGAAAAGAAGCGGCTTTGATCATAGACCCCCATAACCCACAAGAAATCACAGCTGCCATAGAGACTTTGGTAGATGATAAACAATTGGCAAAATTGTTAGCGGAAAAGGGCATACTAAGGGCAAAGAACTTTTCATGGAAAGCCATGTCGGAAAACGTATTGGACTTGTACCAAGAGGTTTACCTAGAATTAAAAAAGAGCTGAGATGATAAAGAATAGGGATATCGTTGTTTTCGGCATACAGGCCTGGGATATAGAAATCGGTAGCAATTGTAAGAACATTGCGTTGGAGTTCGCTAAAAATAATCGCGTATTATATGTGAATCCGCCTTTAGATAGGGCCACGTTAAAACGCAATGCCGACAAGGAAAAGGTCCAGAAGCGAATTGCTATAAAAAATGGGGAACAGAATGCATTGGAAGAGATCGATACCGATTTATGGAATCTTTATCCTAAATCCTTGACCGAGTCCATAAACTGGATTCCATCACACACCTTGTTCAAACTATTGAATAAAAGAAACAGTGTAAAATTTACCAAGGATATTCAAGAAGCTATTAATGAATTAGGGTTTAAGGATATTATACTTTTCAATGACAGTTCAATGTTCTTGGGGCTTCACATCAAATCATTGCTAAAACCGGCCCAATATGTATACTACATGCGTGATTATTTGGTCAAAGTTCCCTATTGGGCGAAACATGGGGAACGTATAGAACCCCAAACCATTAAAGAGGCGGATATTGTGGTCAATAATTCCACGCTGTACGAAGAATACGGGAAAAAATATAATCCGAATAGTTTTATGATCGGTCAAGGGTGCGATGTTTCCCTTTTTAACGATGCGGATGATACCATAGTGATCCCTTCAGAATTCGAAGGTATAAAGAAACCCATCATAGGTTATGTAGGTTATCTGACCAGTATGAGGTTGGATATTGAGTTGTTGGAGTACATTGGCAAATATCACAATGAATGGAGTATTGTTCTAGTAGGTCCGGAGGATAAGGATTTTAAGAATTCGGAACTGCATCAAATGGAAAATGTACATTTTTTCGGGAGCAAGGATGAATGCGATCTACCGGCTTATGTAAAAGGATTTGATGTTGCCATGAACCCCCAAATAGTCAATGATTGGACCATTGGAAATTATCCAAGGAAAATCGATGAGTATTTGGCCATGGGAAAACCCACAATAGCGACTGCTACAAAGGCTATGGAGATGTTTTCCGACCATGTTTACCTAGGGTCTACCAAGGATGAGTATGTTCAGCTCATAAAGAAATCACTTGAAGAGAACTCAGAAGAATTAGAGCAACAACGAATTGCTTTCGCCAATAGTCATACTTGGGAAAACAATGTGATCGCTATAGCGAATGCCCTCAAGGAAACCAATATAATACAGTCTTGAAATGGGATTTAAGGATAAAATAAAAGGAAATTCCAATCTGAAAAAGTTCGTTCATTGGTTGTTGGTACCTAAAAACCAAGCAAGGCCAAGACGTTGGGTCAGTTGGTTCGTAAATCCGTTCTACCATAAAAAAGGCAAGGGCTCTTCCATTCGAAGAAGAACACGAATGGATGTGTTGCCATGGAATCCTTTCGAATTGGGAAATCAATCTACAATAGAGGATTTTTCCACCATAAACAATGGGGTAGGAGGTGTGTTTATCGGTAATCAAGTCCGTATAGGATTGGGGAATACCCTTATTGGTCCGGTAACGATTAAAGATGATGTACGATTGGCACAGAACGTTGTTTTGTCTGGCTTAAACCATAACTACGAGGATATTTCACAGCCTATTCACGCCCAAGGAGTTACAACTAAAATGATTACAGTAGGAGAGGCTACCTGGATTGGTGCTAATACAGTTGTTGTCGCCGGGGTCACCATTGGTAAGCATTGTGTCATAGCAGGTGGTAGTGTAATTACCAAAGATATACCTGATTATTCAGTAGCGGTAGGTAATCCGGCAAGAGTGGTTAAACATTATAATAGCCATTCAGGGGTATGGGAAAAAGTAAAGAATAATAAGCCTGTCTTGGTCTAAACAATAAATATATGGAAGTATTGAAATATTTGTTCTGGGTTTTTCTTTTCATCATTTTTTATTCATATCTGGGATATGGAATCGTATTGTTCTTGATTATTAAGATTAGACGAATCCTAGGTTTGTCAAAAGAATTTACTGGGAATACTGATTACGAACCAGAGGTAACCCTTTTTGTTGCCGCTTATAATGAAAAGGATTATTTGGACAGAAAGATTCAAAATTCGATAAATCTAGAATATCCGCAAGATAAGGTTACCCAATTATGGGTAACGGATGGTTCCGACGACGGTACTCCCGAAATATTAAAGAATTATGATGATATAAAGGTTTTGCATCAGCCTGAACGGGCTGGTAAGATTGCGGCAATGAACAGGGGAATGAAGCATGTAAAAACCCCTATTGTGATTTTTTCCGATGGAAATACAGATCTTGGAAAAGAGTCTATTAAAGAAATCGTAAGGTTATTCAGAAACCCCAAAGTAGGTTGTGTTTCCGGTGAGAAACGTATCTATGGAAACGATGCCGATAGTGCTTCTGGAGCAGGCGAGGGTATGTATTGGAAATATGAATCCCAATTAAAAAAATGGGATGCCGAACTATATTCAGTAGTTGGTGCCGCTGGTGAACTGTTCGCTATTAGAACCGAACTGTGGCAAGAAGTTGAAAAAGATACATTATTAGACGATTTTATGATTTCGCTAAGAGTGGCCATGTCGGGATATACCATTCAATATAATCCGAATGCTTTTGCTATTGAAACGGCTTCGGTCAATGTTAAGGAAGAGTTGAAACGTAAAATACGTATATCCGCAGGTGGAATACAATCTGTAGTACGTCTACGTTCCTTATTGAATGTCTTCAAATATGGGATCCTTTCTTTTCAGTATATATCGCATAGGGTCTTACGATGGACATTGACTCCCTTATTGTTATTATTGATTCTACCCATGAATTATCTTCTGGCAAAAAGCGAAGGATTATTGAATTTCGGAATGTATAGTTTTCTATTTTGGGGACAAATTGCTTTTTATGCCGCCGCCTTGTTAGGCTGGTTCTTAGAACATCGTAAAATAAGGCTGAAAGCACTTTTCATCCCTTATTACTTTTTTATCATGAACCTGTCCGTATACTTGGGGTTTGGGAGGTATCTAAAAGGAAACCAAACAGTGAATTGGGAAAGGGCGCAACGTGGGAAAACGGAAAAAATGGCCGTGCAAGATGCTTAGTTGGCCATTGGCATATCGAACGCAAAACGACTGCCTATTCCCAATGTACTCTCTACTGATAATTTGCCGCCGTTCTTTTGAATAAAATCTTGGCAAAGAACCAACCCTAGTCCGGTTCCGGCTTCTTGTTCGGTTCCTTCCTTTGAAAAATGGGCATTCTTGTCCATTATTTTTTCGAGCTCTTCAGGAGACATTCCTGTTCCACTATCAGTAACGGAGATAGACCATTTAGATTTATTTTGAGTAGCTGCAATTGTAATGGTACCTTTTTTTGGGGTGAACTTCAGGGCATTTGATAACAAGTTTCTTAGAATGGTCTTGAGCATATTCAAATCGGCCATAATAAAAGCGTCTTCAGGTACTTCGATATTAAATGCAATCTGTTTGTCATCCAAGGCCATTTTTATCAATCGCTCATTTTGTTCAACAATTTCCTTTAGGTTTATTTTTTCATCGATTATACTTAAGACACCACTTTCGGACTTTGCCCAATTCAAAAGATTGTCCAAGAGGTTAAAAGCCTCATCTGTTGTGTTCGCGAGGTTATGAATAGTTGAATCAACGAATTTTTTATCGGACGGGTCAATGATACCACGTAAGATAAAATCCAATTGCATTTTTATGGCACTTAAGGGAGATCGTAAATCATGGCCGATAATTGAAAAAAGTCGATTCTTGATAACAAGGTCCTGTTCAAGTTTTTGTGATTGTAGTTCTATTTTTTGTTTGGCCTTTACCAGGCTAACATGTGTTCGAATACGGGCAATTAATTCTTGCTTGTTAAATGGTTTGGTTATATAATCGACCCCTCCTAACTGTAGTCCTTTTATTTTATTCTCGGTTTGGTTTAATCCCGTTAGGAAAATAATTGGAACTTCTTTTAATACATGGTGGGATTTAAGATTTTCACAGAGTTCAAATCCGTCTAATTTAGGCATTTGAACATCAAGCAATATTAAATCCGGTTTCTTTTCTTCTAAAAGGGGAATGGCTTTTTCACTTTCTCGAATACCCAAAAAACCGTAATCCATAGAACTAATTACGAACCCAATGAGTTCAATGTTCATTAGCTCATCATCAACTGCAGCGATTAAGGGTTTTTTCATTTAAAAAATTATTGAAGAAATGTTGGGATTAAGAAGTGATAAAAGTAGGAAAAATAATATGAAAATATAGCGACGGAATTAACTTGTACGCCAAGGATTCATTTTAATGTACCCTACCACAGTAAATTGGCTTTTCACAACAATATTTTAAATTCTATTTTTTGTAGGATTATATTTACATTTTAAAATTCGGATATTTTTAAAAATTAAAATCCCTTATTGGAGGGATAGCTTAAAAAAAGCTTGCAATACGCTTGAATAACCAAATAAACAACCATAAAACAATAAAATGAAAATATTAGTCACAGGTGGATTGGGTTTCATAGGTTCCCATACCGTTGTTGCCTTGCAAAATGAAGGGTTTGAGGTAGTGATCATTGATGATCTAAGTAACTCCTCGGAAGATGTACTGCAAGGAATAAAAAAGATAACTGGAAAAGAAGCTATATTCGAAAATATCGATTTACGGGATAAATCAAGTGTTAATGGTTTTTTCAAAAAGTATACTGACATTGAAGGGGTAATTCATTTTGCGGCTTATAAGGCGGTAGGTGAAAGTGTGGCAAAACCCTTGGCATATTATGAAAACAATATTTGCTCCTTGGTTTATCTTTTACAGCATTTGCAGGATAAAAACCGGGCTAATTTTATTTTCAGTTCTTCCTGCACCGTTTATGGCCAGGCAGATGAAATGCCAATAACCGAAAATGCACCCGTAAAACCGGCCGAATCGCCATATGGTAATACTAAACAGATCGGGGAGGAAATATTGCGTGATACGTGCAATGTGAAAGAAGGGTTCAATGCCATAGCCCTAAGGTATTTCAATCCAATGGGCGCCCATCCTTCTGCTGAAATCGGTGAATTACCGATTGGCGTTCCACAGAACTTAGTGCCTTTTATTACCCAAACAGGAGTTGGACTACGCGAATGTTTATCCGTTTTCGGTGATGATTACCCTACAGAGGATGGTACTTGTGTGCGTGACTACATTCATGTTGTTGACTTGGCAATGGCACATGTAGTAGCCCTAAAGCGATTACTAAAACAAGAAAACGACACTAATTATGAAGTGTTCAATTTGGGGACAGGAAAAGGAAGTTCCGTTCTGGAGGTTATCCATAGTTTTGAACGCATTTCGGATAAGAAATTAAATTATAAGCTCGTTGACCGTAGACCGGGTGATGTCATCACCGCTTATGCGAGTACCAAAAAGGCTAATGATGTTTTAGGTTGGAAGGCGGAGTCTACACTGGACCAAGCTATGAAGTCTGCGTGGGATTGGGAACAGAAAGTACGTAAGTCCGTCAAAATCTCATAGTTTAAGATAAATGAAAATTCAAAAGCATTCATCCTTAGTTATTGGTCATCCACCGAAAGAAGGATTCCATTCAAAGTTGTTTGCGATTATTCCCCAACCCAATGTTCTACATTTGAATCAAATATTCAATGAAACATTATGGTTGATGATAAAATACATATACAAGAGAAAGGGTTTGTGCAACCCATTGGTACAAATGAAATACATCTTATTTGCGATATTGAAATTTCACACCATGAAATTACCATGAGTACCCTTATGCAATAATCTATCAGAAGTAGTTTCCCCAAATCTTACTGATAAAGACCAGTTCCTGTGGAGCTGGTCTTTCTGTTTGTTTTAAAATCAAATTTGAAGAGATAAATTATATGTAATTGAAGGTTAAAAGAGAGGTTTTCATTTTCATTCGATTATTGAAAGTAGGCTATTTTAAGATGTAACTAGGAAAAGTATTGGCTTTTTACCAAATATCATGTGCCTTTTTTAAAGGATAGTGGATGTAATAACGTGATTATGTTATAATTCCGAAATCTCGGGTAATTATCATACAAGTGGGGAATTTGCAGTAATTTTGAAGCTTATTTTCTATTCTCGTCCTTTGTTTTTCCCTATTTGAAACAAAAGGGATTGGGCTTATATCGTTCAAAACTAAACTGTGAAAAAAGCTATCCTTTATATGATTATCAGCACCTTTTCATTCACTTTAATGAATTCGGTGGTAAAATATCTGTCTGGCTTCCCGACTTTTGAGATTGTTTTTTTCAGATCCTTGGGGTCCTTTGTTCTGGGAACTACTTATATATTATGGAAAGGCATTGATATTTGGGGTAATAAAAGGTCATTAATGTTACTTAGATCAATTATAGGATTGACAGCCATGAGTCTTTTCTTTATGTCATTAAAGTATCTATCAGTGGGAACGGCCGTTTCCCTGCGGTATTTATCTCCCATATTCGCTACTTTTTTTGCCCTAATATTGTTGAAGGAAAAACTTAAGCCACTACAATGGCCCTTATTTTTCATGGCCTTTTTAGGCGTTCTTGTGTTGAAAGGATTCGATGGCGCTATTGATAATACAGGACTTGTTTTAATATTGGCCGCTTCGGTTTTCAGTGGTTTGGTTTATGTTGCCATTCGTAGGATAGGAAAAAGTGACAAACCAATTGTAATCGTAAATTATTTTATGTTCGTAGGAACGGTTATCGGGGGTGTTCTGAGTATATTCAATTGGAAAAATCCTGAAGGTAACGATTGGTTGTTGTTTTTAAGTTTAGGGATATTTGGTTTTTTTGGTCAGATATTTATGACCAAGGCATTTCAAGTTGCCAAAACCAATTTAGTGGCACCATTAAAATATATTGAAGTAATTTTTACCCTAACCGTAGGTGTTTTATGGTTTGGCGATGTATATACCATATGGAGTCTCTTGGGTATTCTTATGATTGTTGGGGCACTTGTCGCCAATGTTTTTGTAAGCAAGGATTGAACATTGTTTACTGGGATAAACGGACATAAAATTATAACGCTTTAATAAATCTACTATTTAGTAAATGGTTTTATTTTTAGTTTATAATGACCGCTTGTCGCTTTTTCACGATAGGTTTGTAACTGTCTTATAGCAGTGCCACCGACCCCTGAAACTTTATGGTCAATATTCAATATGATATTTGGTGATTCTTTTAGCTGATAGGTGTAAACAGCACGCGAGAGGTTATCGGTGTCATATTTGTGTAAACTGAAATTCAGTGGTAGATTACCCGAAATCAATAATCCATTTCCTTTTTCGTCACTAACTTTCAACCACCTAACATCGGTACGGTTGCCATAATCCTGGGGCAAGATATAAGGCACGTACATTTCATTGGCATTTGAATTATACACTCCGAATTTAGCCCCGGTCTTTCTATCGGGATAGGTTTCAAAAGGCCCTCTTCCGTACCAAGAAACTTGATTGAAGCTCTTTGGTAATTGAAATTGTAACCCTTCTTTTGGAAGAATATCTGGCATGGGGCCATGAGGGGTTATTTCTTGATCCAGTTCCAAGGTTCCGTCAGGGTATATTGTCCAGGTTTCATCTCGCTCAAAAGCAGAAACGTCGTTGCTTTGTTTTATCGAAGTATAAGGGTCTAAGGATGATGAAGACCAAATCTTCACTTTCACCCTAACTTCTTTAGGACTTTTTGTAATGTCAATAGAATCAACTAGGTTATGCAAATCGCGCAGCCCTAGAGTACGCAACTGATTATCTATGGATCTACCATAACCAGGGGTCATGTTCTTGCTAGGATATTTATAAGCTCCCCAAGGATCAACGTCATTTGCCAACGGAGCGCGCCATACCGTAAAATCCGGACCATTTTCCAAATACTCGGAGCCTTTAAACAAAAAGGACGTCCATTTGCCATTTTCCTTATTGAATATATAAGTGAAATCCTTGTTGTAGATCTTTATTTCCGTGCTACTTTCATTAAACTGTATTTTTTCTGAAACCGGTATTACCGATTCCGGTGTAAAAGCTTTTTTCAAAACGAATTGTTCCCAGGCTACTTCATGATTATCGGATGCCCAACTTACCTTTTCCTTCAGAGTGAATCCTATGGTTAAAATAAGCTCTCCTCCGCTCGATTTCGTTTTACATGGAATATTGATTTCGCTTGATTTTTGGGCAGCTAGGTCTAAGGAAAGGCTTCCGTTTTCAATTTCTTTACCATCTTCCAATAGGGACCAATAACCATTCAATTGGTTGAGGTTTTTAAAATGATGGTAATTGGTTATTTTAACCTTATATGTTAAAGCGTCAATCAGCTCGAAGCTAATAGGTTGACCAGATTTTTTTATTTGATGAATTTCAGGTTGTACGGTGCGATCTGGCCAAATTACCCCATAGCTTCTTCCCCCCAATCCAACAGCATAAAAGTCCTCACCTTTTGTATCAGTATCAAAATCCAATGCCAAAACGGCATCCTGTATGTTATTTTGTAACTGTAATAAGGAAACTGGGTGGTCAAAGATCCGAACATCATCAATGATCATGCTAGACATGCGTCCACTATATTCCCCTTGATCCTGTTTTTCGGCTTCCCTTCCTATACATAGTGGAAAAGCTGTGGTGGATATGTTTCCTGAAAATTGCGTTTGCGATACAACTTTTTCATCTACATATAATTTCAAATATTGGCCATCATATATCCCAGCTATATGGTGCCATTTATCATAAAAATCAGGTCCTACCTTTACTTTGGCCGAAACCCTATCATTGATCAAGTAATTAGTTGCATTTTTTGAATTCACATAAAATTCCAAGGTTTCTGAATCTCGCATTTGTATGCCATATTGCTCAATTCCTTTACTCAAGAACACATTGGTTTGTGGAATTTTCGAAGGCTTAACCCAGAAACCTATGGCAAGGGCCTTACCGGTAATATCAAGAGATGGGTCTCGATAAAACTCCACCCAATCATCATGTCCTGAGAACTGTAGACCTCTGCCATGATTTCCTTCAACAAAAGATGGTCTTCCCATAATTTGTCCATCATTCTTTTTGGGTGATTTATCTGGTAATGTCCAGCGAGGAGTGTTGATACCTGGGCTAACAAAATCCCAAATGGCTCCGCCCATTGATCTCGGGGAACGTCGTATTACTTCCCAATATTCATCCAAACCACCCAAGCTATTTCCTGTTGCCGCCAAGTATTCATCCATAAAAGAAGAGCGGTCGTCACCTTTGGGCAACATATCACCTTTTACAACATGGCGTAAACCTAAGGGGATGTAATATCGAGGCCCGACAATATCCTCAAAAGGGATATAGAAGGTGTTCCCTCCGTACATCCATGCAGGTCTACTTGGGTCTATTTCTTTTCCGGTTTCAATTACGGCCTTTATATTTTCCCCGCTCCCAGATTCATTACCGGCACTCCATATAATCACTGAAGGATGGTTTCTGTCCCTATACACCAATTTCCTGCTTCGGTCTTTGTACATCTCTGTCCATTTTGGATTTTCGGACAGCTGAATATTGGCATGGGCCTCATCGCCAACTTCATCTACCATATAGATTCCCAATTCATCGGCAAGGTCTAAATACTCCGGGGTGGGAGGGTAGTGGCAGGTTCTTACACAATTCAGGTTGAACCGTTTCATGATTTCAAGATCTTTTCTAAGGGTGGCGATCGGCACGGCCTGACCTTTTTCCGGATGATGCATATGACTGTTTATGCCATTGAGTTTGATCGGTATACCATTTACCGTTAAGACATTGTTTGTATACTGCACTTCTCGGAAACCAATTTTTTCAGAAAAGGATTCTAACAGCTTACCGTCGTTATCTTTTAAATTCACTAAAAGGGTATAACGATTCGGCATTTCTGCCGACCATTTTTTAGGATGTTGAACCTTTACGGCAATATCTATTTTTTCCGATGCGTTTGGATGCACGTTCAAGAGACCTGATTTGGCCTTTCTTCCAAGGATGGAGTTGTTATTGTCATCAAAGACATCGATTTCAAGTTGTATTTTTCTTGCGGTATCTTCTAGGTTCCCAATAATTGTTGATAGGCTTAGGGTAGCGTTTTCGTATGCCCCGTCCAGATCGGTAACCACATAATGGTCCCGGATCATGGTTTTGGGTTGGGCGTATAGTTTAACATCCCTGAAAATCCCCGATAAGCGCCACATATCTTGATTTTCCAAGTAAGAACCATCACTAAACCGAATGACTTGTACGGCCAAAATGTTCTTACCGGTTGTAACAAATGATGAAATATCGAACTCTGCAGGTTCAAAACCACTCTGGTTATATCCAACACGTTTTCCGTTTATCCAGATATAGGAGGCCGATTTTACACCTTCAAAACGTAATTTTATATTCATGCCTTCCCAAGTTTCGGGAATATCAAAAGGTTTACGATAGCAGCCAACGGGATTATAATAAGAAGGTATATGGGGAGGGTCGCTCTCAAAGGACAAACTGATATTTCTGAATTTTGCATGTCCGTAACCTTCCATTTGCCAGTTACTTGGCACCTTTATTTTATCCCACTCAATGGTATTGAAACTTGGAAGCCAAAAACCTTCAGGAACTTTATCTACTGTGGCTACCCATTTAAAATCCCATTCGCCATTGAGTAAATGATAGTTTTTACTTTCCGAGGGATCATTTTTTAAAGCTGCCGATTCTGTGTCAAAGGAAACATGGAATGCGTGGGGTGCCGTTTGTCCTTTCTCGAAAATAGAAGGGTCTTGCCAGTCATTAGGAGAAAATAGTACCTCTTGGGAAATGACCATTGCAGGAACAACAAACAAAAGAAAGATGGAAATGGATATGGTTTTGTTCATTTCTTAAAGGGATTGGTATGGATTAAGTTTTAATAGGGTCTGGTGTCCTGTAAAGTTAAAATAATGATTTGATTATAGGTTTTAATATGACTGGTAATTCTATAAAAAGGGCAGTTAAAATCAAAAAACAAACAAGATTATTTGTTTATTGTCTCATTTAGTGACAATAATACTTTGTTTTATGGAAGTTTTGTCTTTAATTTGATAAGGTTATGGCAGAAAAAATTAAAATTGAATCGGAAATAACTGAAAGTAAGAAGTTTATACCCAACCTTTCTTACGATTCCGTCATTTTCGGTTTTAATGGTAAGCAGCTGAAAATATTGATTTTAGAATATCATAACACCGGTTTTTTTGCTTTGCCAGGTGGTTTTGTCAGACGAAATGAAAGTTTGGATGATGCCGTGAAAAGAGGAGTGAGGCACCGTACCGGTTTAGACCGGATTTACCTTGAACAGTTTCATACCTTCGGGGACATAGAACGCTCCGATTCAGAAGCCATGATGCGCATACTGGAAGAGAATGGAATGGATCTGAAGACCAATCAGTGGATGTTGGATAGGTTTCTTACCGTAGCATATTACGCTCTTATTAATTACGATGAGGTGACACCTAGGCCCGATAAGTTGTCGGATAGTATAAACTGGTATTCTATCGATGAATTGCCTGCATTGATGATGGATCATAAAAAAATCGTAGAAAAAGCATTGCAGGTATTGCGCGAAAATTTGGAAAAGAAATTGATAGGCATGAACCTTCTGCCTCCCAAATTTACCATGAAACAATTGCAACAGGTTTACGAGGCCATTTTGGGTGAAAATTTGAGAAGGACTACTTTCCAAAGGCGTATTTTAAGTATGGATATCCTTGAACGGCACGATAAGTTGTTTCAGGGAAAAGCCCATAAAGCGCCATATCTATATAGTTTCAAATCAGAAAAAAATATTTAAACTAGAATAATCAACTTTAAAACAATTACTAATATGAAAAATTTAAGACTGAATAGTAAATTCAAGGGATTATTGCTTGCCTGTATGCTTTTTGGGGTTCTTACGACCTACGCCCAGGAAAAATTTGGCGGATTGGCGCTCTATACCGTACGTGATGCCATGGGAGAGGATGCCAAGGAAACCCTAAAGGCCGTGGCCGATGCAGGATATGAAAACATTGAGGCTGCTGGCTATTCCGATGGTAAGTTTTATAATATGACACCTTTGGAATTCAAAGCTTTTGTAAAAGAACTCGGGCTTAACCCTATCAGTACCCACCAAGGTTCGGTTACTTTGGATAATGCCGATGCCATGATGGCCGATGTAAAAGCGGCTGGGTTTAAGTATTTTGTGGTACCGGTACCTCCTATGGGCCTGTTTAAGGTTGATAAGGAAACTAGAACCATGGGAATGTCCGGTGGGGCAGAGAATTTGGCCAACATACTTACGACACTTGGGAAAAAAGCTAAAAAAGCCGGACTTAAATTGCTTTATCATAATCATGATTTTGAATACAAAAAAGATGCCGATGGCATAATACCCATTGAATATCTATTGGAAAATTGCGATCCTAAATATGTAAACTTTCAAATGGATCTGTATTGGGTCACCAAAGCGGGTGCCGATCCAGTCGCTTATTTCAACAAATACCCTAAAAGATTTAAAATCTGGCATGTTAAGGATATGGATGATCAAGGAAGGTTCGCCCCTGTAGGTAACGGCCATATCGATTTTGCAAGGATTTTGGCGAACAAGAAATTATCAGGTATGAAATACTACATGGTAGAACAAGATAAGACCTTTAATATGGAACCACTTGAAGCCATAAAAGTTAGCCATGAAGGGTTACAGAAGATTGGATTTAAATAGGCCGGTAAAATCTTTAAAATAGATATATGTGTCAATACAAAAGAATTTACGCCATAGGAATTTCTTCGATTCTACTTGTTCTGGGCAGTTGCGGAAATAATTTCACCACAGAACAAAAAGACGGTTATGTAAGTGTTAAGAACAAAGGCGTAACAGAATTGGGGTATACCCCTGAATCCGGTGTTACCCTTTTAACGGTAGATAAATACGCTTTCAAAGACTTGAACAAAAATGGAGGGTTGGATCCTTATGAGGATTGGCGTTTATCCGCTGACGAACGGGCAAAGGATTTGGCTTCCAAGATGACTTTGGAAGATATTGCCGGTCTCATGCTTTACAGTTCCCACCAATCAATACCTGGTGCAAGTCATGGTTTTGGTTCATCAAACTACGGTGGTAAACCCTTTCCTGAAAGCGGTGCTAAAGCCAGTGATCTTTCAGATGAGCAAATGAAATTCCTAAAAGAAGATCATTTGAGACATGTTCTAATTACTAAAGTGGAAACCCCTGCAATTGCTGCTCAATGGAATAATAATGCTCAAGCTTATGTTGAGGGCATTGGTTTTGGTATTCCAGTGAATACCAGTTCGGACCCTAGGCATGGTAGTGATTCATATGCTGAATTCAATGCAGGCGCTGGTGGGGCAATTTCAATGTGGCCGGGAACGCTTGGTATTGCGGCATCTTTTGACCCAATGTTAATGCAAAAATTTGGTGAAATAGCATCTAAAGAATATCGTGCCTTAGGCATTGCTACCGCTCTTTCACCCCAAATAGATTTGGGAACCGAACCCCGTTGGAGCCGCTTTGATGGCACCATGGGTGAAGACCCCGATATGGCAACAGATATGGCAAGGGCATATGTAGACGGTTTCCAGTCTAGTGAAGACGGGGATTGGGGACTTGAAAGTGTCAATGCCATGGTAAAACATTGGCCAGGTGGCGGACCGGAAGAAGGAGGTAGGGATGCCCATTTTGGTTATGGGGCATATGCCGTTTATCCTGGAAAGAACATAAAGGATCACATGCAAACCTTTATCGAAGGAGCATTTAAATTAGATGGGCCTACCCAAAAGGCAGCTGCGGTTATGCCGTATTATACCATTTCATCCGGTGAAGGTGAAAAGGTTGGGAACGGCTTCAATAAATATTTGATCACTGATGTATTACGTGGGGAATACGGCTATGATGGTGTATTATGTACGGATTGGGCTATTACTAGGGATATTTCCGCAGTGGACAAGTTTGAAGGCAAAAGTTGGGGTGTAGAAACCATTTCAGTAGCAGAGCGGCATTATAAAGCTATCGAGGCAGGTATGGACCAATTTGGCGGGAATAATGCTATGGGACCCATATTGGAGGCCTATAAAATGGGTGTTGCCGAGCATGGGGAAACTTATATGCGTCAACGATTTGAAGCTTCTGCGGTACGTTTACTAAAGAATATTTTTAGGGTAGGCTTGTTTGAAAATCCCTATTTAGAGATTACGGAAACAGAAAAAACCGTAGGCAATCCGGAATTTATGACGGCTGGTTTCGAAGCTCAATTGCGTTCAGTGATCATGCTTAAAAATCAAAATAAAGTACTTCCCATTAAGACTAAAAAGAAGGTTTTTATTTCAAAAAGATATATTGCACCAAGTACCAATTGGTGGGGTGTCGTAACACCGGAAAAAATCGAATCACCTTTTAACAATGAGGTCGTGGCCAAATATTTTGAAATAGTAGAAAGTGCCGATGAAGCTGATTTTGCCATGGTGGGTATTAATAGTCCCGATGGTGGTGTTGGTTATGATAAGGCCGATTTGGACAAAGGCGGTAATGGGTACGTACCTATTAGTTTACAATATAGTCCTTATACG
Source organism: Maribacter sp. TH_r10 (assembly GCF_033101095.1). Classification (NCBI taxonomy): domain Bacteria; kingdom Pseudomonadati; phylum Bacteroidota; class Flavobacteriia; order Flavobacteriales; family Flavobacteriaceae; genus Maribacter; species Maribacter sp. TH_r10. The sequence continues at coordinate 65,566 of NZ_JAWMPY010000002.1, forward strand.
GCAACCCATGCCAGGGAAACAAGTTTGGCAGGAGGTAGTCCGTTTGAAGATTTCACCAATCGTTCGTACAAAGGTAAATCGGTAAAAACCAATAATACCACGGATATGGCTTTGGTCAATGATACAAAATCAAAAATGGGAAATAAGCCGGTAATCGTAGTAGTTCACGTTTCGAAACCTATGGTCTTTTCTGAAATAGAGAAGAGTGCAAGCGCCATTTTGATTCACATGGGTGTTCAGGATCAGGCTTTATTAGAAATTATTTCGGGTAACATAGAGCCTTCGGCATTACTTCCTTTTCAAATGCCGGTTGATATGAAGACTGTTGAAACCCAATTCGAAGATGTACCAAGGGATATGGAACCTTATGAAGATGCCGATGGTAATCTTTATGACTTTGCATTTGGCTTAAATTGGAGCGGGGTAATTAAAGATGATAGAGTGGATAAATACAAATGACTTTGACTACCAGTTTAATTAAAACCTAGATTTTCATTGCAAAAAAAGTCCCGAAGAAGTTTTCGGGACTTTTTTTAATAGGTATATAAAAGTTCTAATCCTTAACATCTGGAAGGTTTATGCCTTTGGTCAATAAGGTTGATCCCATTAACACAAGCCAAATAACCTTAACATGGAATATGGGCTTATATATTTCAAAGTTATCAGGAATGCCCATTATAATGCCCATAGCGGCAATTCCCATAACAATGGTCAACCAACCTAATCCTTTGTTCAAGATATTCCATTTTACAAATGCCGACCCTAAAATAACCAGTCCTACACCGGAAAATACACGTCCAAAACGAACAAAACAGGTTACATAATGGTTCGTAAATAGTAATCCATCCATAATCTGTTGGGTCTCTTCGGGTGTTTTGCCCATTGTATTACCAACACCCCAGGCTCCAAATGTATAATAAAAAGCGGCTGCTATCGCCAATGTAAAGGTACCGACGATTATCATTCCGGTTCCAGGGTAGATCAATACACGATAAGGTTTCTTAGTTGCTATTCCGGTCAATGCGAACATGGCAATGCCCATAATTACCCATCCAAAGATATGTACACGATATAACCATATCCATGTCCATAAGTTTTTATTGATCTCTTCAAAGTCAGAAGCCACAATATATTCACCCAAATGATGGGGCGAAAAGAACCATCCCCCCCATAGCAATATGGCCGATACGATAAAGGCCCATCCGATAATCTTTGTTTCGAAATCTTTTTTCATAATTCTTTATTTTGATTTCTTCAATGTATTGGAAACAGTCCTTTTTATTTGTAACATTTGTTACATTCTTTTATTTAATTAGCATAATTTCAGTGTTTTAGGTTTCATTTTAATATGAAAATCATAATATTGGTTGCATTTTAAAGGCATCAAAAAGAGACATTAAAAGTGTAGGTGAAAAGTTTTACCTATTTTTAAAATGCTATTGGTATTTTTGACTTTTTAATCTATCAAATAATATAAAGGAAATTTACCTATCAATCATTAATATGTGTCATGGGAAGAACAGCGACCAGTGCAAAGCAAACAACTTCGGGATTGGAAGAATACTTTCAACAATTTAGGTCACATATAGTTGGGGTAGGGCAATCTTTTTTATCCCCCTATGGAGAACAGAAGATACTATACGCGGATTGGACGGCAAGTGGAAGGCTGTATGGTCCTATTGAGGATAAACTAACGGGAATTATTGGTCCTTTTGTAGCTAATACCCATACGGAAACTTCTTTTACGGGCTCGGTGATGACCATGGGTTACCATGAAGCACGCAAAAAAATAAAGCAGCATGTAAATGCGAATTCTGATGACGTATTGATTACGGTAGGTAGTGGTATGACAGGTGCGGTGAATAAATTTCAACGTATTTTAGGTCTAAAAGTATCTGAAAACCTGCGCAAGCATACCGAGATTCCTGAAGAATTAAGACCTATTGTCTTTGTTTCACACATGGAACACCATTCTAACCAGACCTCTTGGTTAGAAACCATCGCCCAGGTTGAAGTGATACCCTGTAATGAAGAAGGACTTATTTGTTATAACAGTTTTCAAGACTTATTGGCTAAATATTATGATCACCCACTAAAAATAGCTTCAATAACAGCATGTTCCAATGTTACAGGCATACAGACCGATTATCATAGGATCGCAAAGATGATACATGCCAATAATGGACTTTGTTTTGTGGATTTTGCTTGTTCGGCGCCCTATGTGAATATTGATATGCACCCTGAAAATGAAGAGGAATATTTGGATGCCATCTTTTTTTCTCCGCATAAATTTTTAGGAGGGCCGGGCTCCAGTGGGGTTCTGGTATTCAATAAAAAGTTATATAAAAACCTTATTCCCGACAACCCGGGAGGAGGCACGGTTACTTATACGAACCCTTGGGGAGACCATGATTATATAGATGATATCGAAACTCGGGAAGATGGGGGGACCCCTGGTTTTTTACAGGCCATTAGAACGGCATTGGCTATTCGGTTAAAGGAGAAAATGGGTGTGGAGAATATCCATGCTCGTGAAAATGAGATGAATAGCCGAATTTTTCAGCAGTTGGGTAAAATTAAAAACTTACACATACTTGCCGAAGAACATAAGGATAGGCTGGGTATTTTTTCGTTTTATATTGATGATGCCCATTATAATTTGATCGTTCGGCTTTTGAATGACAGATTCGGTATTCAAACAAGGGGAGGGTGTTCATGTGCCGGAACTTATGGGCACTTTCTATTGCATGTAGACCAATTGACCTCAAAAGCGATCGAAAAAATGATTTTGGAAGGTTGTTTAATGGAAAGACCAGGTTGGATCCGAATGTCCATTCACCCTACAATGACCAATCACGAAATTGATTTTATCTGCGACGCGATTGCTCAAATAGCCCAAAACCATAAGGAATGGAGTAAGGATTATACACATAATCTGGCCAAGAACGAATTTGAACATATAAAAGGAAACCAAAATGAGCAAAGTTTGGTCAACTCCTGGTTTAAGGATTAGGGTACATTTTTAAGAGTTGAATCTACAGAATTAAAAGCTTTTCAGTTTTTTTATAAAATTCTACCAAAAAATCAATGGATTTTTAAAAAGTAATCGGGTTAAAGGTTTAGAATTTAAAATTAGAGGGTTATTTTTGATACGCTCCTAGTGTACAATTTAAATCTCGGCAATAATCGTATGATTAAAGAACTGCAAGCGAATTACGGACATATTTTTGAAGAGGAATTAATCAATGAAATTAACCAGACAGGAACATATAGAGAGGTTCATGAAGGTCATAAACTCATGGAAATCGGCGAATATGTAAAGTCTATGCCCTTGTTGATTTCCGGTGTCATAAAAGTGCTACGTGAGGATGGTGATGGCGATGAATTATTGTTATATTTCTTGGAACATGGCGATACTTGTGCCATGACCCTCAACTGTTGCATGGGGCACACCAAGAGCGAGATCAGGGCGATAGCGGAAACCAATGCCAAATTGATCATGATCCCTATACAAAAAATGGAGGAGTGGTTGGCGAAGTATACCAGCTGGCGAAATTTTGTTCTACTTAGCTACCACAATAGATTGAATGAGATGTTAGAGACCATTGATAGCATTGCTTTCTTGCGGATGGATGATCGTCTTTTAAAATATTTAAGGGATAAGGCCAGAGTAACCAATGATAACGATATCAGTACCACTCATCAACAAATTGCCTATGAATTACATACTTCCCGGGTTGTAATCTCAAGATTATTGAAAAAACTTGAAAACTTGGGAGAGATAGAACTTCATAGAAATCAAATTAGGCTGGTTAACATTTAAAAAACGTAAGTTCTTCATTTTTTTGATAACGCGGTTTTGAATAAGCTCGGGATAAGCGGGGTGAGATCAAGGTAACGGATGCATATTGTAATGAACTTTGTAACCTATGTTACTTAATAACCGGGGAAACGATTATACTTTTAACTCATTGGTATTTTAGACCTTTTGTAAGGTTGTAGAACTCGTTTATAAGGTCCTATAATCATGTAGAAGTGCCTATAAAAGCAGTTAGTTGATAGCAAGGGAGGGACACATTCATTACTGTCGTTCCCTTGTTTTAATCTGAATCGGAATCGATTCATTAAAAAAGAAACAAATGTCATTTTTAAGTTCACTCTTTGGGGGAAAAGCCCTTGACCCGGATAAGTTCAAAGTACTTGATGCAAAAGCCTTTAAATCGGCCGTAAAAAATAAAAAAGTTCAATTGGTAGATGTTCGTACACCTGGAGAATATAGGGCTGGACATATTGGAAAAGCCGTGAACATAGACCTTTTCCAGAGGCAAAGCTTTAGGTCTTCTTTTGAAAAATTGGATAAGGGCAAACCTGTTTATCTGTATTGTAGATCAGGGGCCAGAAGTAGAAAAGCGGCACGCAAAGTTTTGGATATGGGGTTCGAAAAAGTATATGATCTTAAAGGAGGTTATATGCAATGGTGATAAACCCATTTATCCTAATGTTAAAAGATTAAACAACCAAACTAAATAATTTCAGCAATGAAAAAAACGATTATAGTTCAGAACTTGAAATGTGGCGGATGCGCCAGAACCATTACCAATAAACTGTCCGAATTAGAGAATATTTCAGAAGTAACGGTTGTACCCGAAGACTCTTCCGTAACATTTACCTATGGTACGGCGGATGATCTTTCAAAAGTCGAGGATAAACTTCAGCACTTGGGGTATCCTTCCATTGATAGTAAAAACACCCTGGCTTCTAAGGCAAAATCTTTTGTAAGTTGTGCTACGGGTAAAATGGCGAAAGAATGAAAACACTATATCACATTGCCATTATCCTCTTGTTTTTCGGTTGCAAGGATGCGAAGAAGAATGAGACGACCGCAATAGATAACGCCCCCGAAACAGCAACCATGATTTCCGACCATCCAGGAAAGAAAATCATGGAAACCAAATGTTATGCGTGCCATGATTCGACCACTCCTGAAGAAAGTCGATTGGCACCACCTATGGCAGCCGTTAAAATGCGATACCTAATGGGTGTTTCGGACAAGAATGAATTTATAGATGATTTTTTGGATTGGGCCGATAAACCAACATTGGAAAAATCGAAAATGCCGGGAGCCGTTCAACGATTTGGCGTAATGCCCTATTTGCCATATCCCAAAGAAGATATAAAACTCATAGCCGATTATCTTTATGAAAACGATATTGACCAACCAGAATGGTTCGAGGAACATTATCAAAAGAACCATGGCAGGGGCCAAGGTATGGGAAGGGGAATGGGCAATGGTAACGGAATGGGTAGACAAATGCGTATGGGTACCGGTCAAAATATTATCGATTATAATGCCTTGGGTATGAAATATGCCCTTTCGACCAAGGCACAATTAGGTAAAAACCTGATAACGGCAATTGAAAAGAAAGGAACTGTGGGTGCTGTTGAATTCTGTAACGTTAGGGCCATTAAATTAACCGATAGTATGGCAACGGTTCATGGAGCAAAAATAAAAAGGGTTTCCGATAAACCTAGAAACCCTGATAATATGGCAAATTCCAAAGAGCTTGGGTATATCACGGCCTTTAAACAAATGGTTGCAGATGGTAAGGATATCAGTCCCATGATAGATGAAATAAATAATGAAGTGCATTTTTATTATCCCATAACCACGAATACCATGTGCCTTCAGTGTCATGGTGTGCCTAACCAAAAAGTGACAGGGGAAACCTTAAGTACATTAAAGGCTTTATATCCTAAAGATCAAGCCCTTGGCTATAATGAGAATCAAGTAAGGGGCGTATGGAGTATTGTTTTTGATAAAAAGTAACCTTAACGCTTTTAATACTTAAATAATAGATTTAATTTCGATTCGGATTTCCATTATTGGGTTATTCAAAGTGAATTTTATCCTAGTATTAAATACGTATTACCTAATGAAATATTCTATTTACACCCTCATTCTCTTAATAATGTTGGGTGCCTGTAAAGAAAACAGATCAACTACCCCTCAAAGTACTTCCGCAATTGAAAATCCTGAGCATGGTAAAGCCCATAAACATTGGAGCTATGCAGGTGAAACAGGTCCGGAACATTGGGCAGAGATAGAGGTTGAATCTGATTGTAACGGGAAGTTTCAATCCCCCATTAATATGGTGAATTACAAAGAAAACAATAGTTTGAAGCGTATAGACCTACATTACGCGGAGGAGACTAAAATACATGATGTTACCAATAACGGCCATAGTATTCAATATAATTTCGAATCAGGTGATTATATCATGGTAAATGGTTTAAAATACGATTTAAAACAAGTGCATTTTCATGAACCATCGGAGCATACTATTGATGGGGTCCGTTATCCGTTGGAAATGCATTTGGTACATATCAACGATTCTGGACAGTATACCGTGATTTCGGTTATGGCCAAGGAAGGTGCCAGCAGTTTACCTTTCGATTTTCTGGAAAGTTTTTTACCACTTAAAGCGGGGGAGAACAAAAAGGTGGATCGCCCTTTTAATATGAACCACAATTTACCGGAGAATAAAGATTACTTCTTCTATACCGGTTCCCTGACAACGCCCCCTTGCACCGAAGGTGTTAATTGGTATATCTTAAAAGAACCTATCACGGTCTCTTTGGAGCAGGTCAACCTCCTAAAAGAATTAATGCCCATAAACAATTATAGGAATGAACAGCCCCAGAATGGCAGGGAACTATATGTTACGGGCAATTAATCGTTTATCGAAAAGAAGCTTTAGGTTCAACTATCACTCTTTTTTCTTTTTACCAAAGCCATAAATATTTTGGTGAAAGAAATCCTGCGGAAACTTGTCATCCCCAGGGAATCCCAATTCTAGATTACCACTGTCTTCTGGAACATAATTGGTTTTGAATATATAATCCCATAGGCTAAGGCTAATGCCAAAATTGATGCCATATGTCCCCTTGGGCAATGTATAGGCATGATGATATAAATGCATCACCGGATTATTGATGATATACTTTAATGGTCCCCAGGTTATTTTGATGTTGGCATGGTTGAAATGACCTATTGTAATGGCCACAAAATGAACAATATATGCTTGTTCGGGTTCAAAGCCTCCCAAGACCATTACCCCAAGGGTTTTTAAAGGCTTATAGATAATGTTTTCCATCCAGTGATAACGAAGATGTGCGGCAAATCCCATTTCTTTTACTGAATGGTGCACTTTATGAAACTTCCATAGAAAAGGATATTTGTGCAACAATACGTGGGTAAACCATTGAACAAAATCCAGAATGATAAAGAAAATTATCAGCTGGCCCCACATGGGAAGTGATGAAAGGTCTAAGATGGTAAGACTTTTAGAGGAAATTCCCAAATCATTGAATAGCAATCCCAATAATTTATAAAAACCACTTATGGCAATAGCGAACAAGAAAAAGTTAAAGTACATATAAAAACCATCCAACCAAAAATCCCGACGAAATATCGATTGCTCCTTTCTCCAAGGAAAGGCGATTTCAAGTCCCCATACAACCAAAGAGATAACGGTTAATCCCCAGAAATAATTCGTGTACCAGGGAACTTCAAAGATAATGGACTTCCAAGTCCAATCAACACTCCCTAAAAAGGAGTTTACAAAGGCGTCTACATATTTTTCCATAGCATTTTTATTTAAGTTGAACTGTTTTCATTGCCCATATTGGCCTGCTTATTTTGTGAATTACGGCCCATATCGAGGCTATTTATAATTGTTTTTTGTGATTAGGAAACTAGGAGAGAATTGATACGGCTATATTTTCTAATTTAGGGTGTACCACTCAATATTCTTCAAATTTTCCCTTCTACCTTTTTTTGTCGGTGGATAATTGGTTACCAAGTAATTAATGATAATGTCTTCGTTAGGCCCCAAATCCCATAAATTCTGGGTTTCCTGCATCCAACGTATAGTCGATATCCACCGTTCTTTATTCATTTTGTTTTGGGTAACCAATTTAGCTGAATGGCAATTGGTACAATTGTTCACTACGGTCATTAATCCTTCTGCATCGACCAAACCGGTGCGTACATGTACCCCGTTTTCTATTTTGTCAAAATCTTCTTCCGAAGGTACCGCTGTATATTCCACCGCAATTTCTTCAATCTGGGAATTTGATTTTTTAAGCATATTCGGGTTCAATAGAACAACCAGAATGGTAAAAGCGGCAATGGCGAACAAACCGAAAATACCTAATAGCAATCGATATATGGCCTTAACTTGTAGTTTGAATTTCGTTTGATCCTCCATCTATACTACTTTTATAGCAATTCTATGGCATGCATTGTTCAAGTATCCTTTAGGATTCCAGCCCGGTAACAACATGGGTTGGTTTATTCCTTGGGAATCCATTGCTCTGGCCCAAACTTCATAATATCCCTTTTTAGGAAAGTCCACGTTTGCCGCAAAATGTTGCCAGGCCAATCTATTCGTGGGTTTTTCAAGTTCGCAATCACTCCAAGTAGACCCAAAGTCTATGGAGTATTCCATTTTTGACACTTCCAATTCCCCTGCCCAAGCATGTCCACGGATATTCAAAGATTTTCCTTCTTTAATGGTTGCTCCGGTTTTGGGATAAGTAATCAGGGACTTAACGGGCATTGACTCTATGATGCACATATCCTCGTCTTTTACCTTTTCTCCGGGAGCAACGGGATTACAAGGAACCCGATAAGCCGTACCGGTCATTTTGGTACCGTCATGTACTATGTTCCTTACACTGATTCTGGTAAGCCATTTACCTGAGACTGAAGCAGGCCAACCACCTGCCACCAATCTTAATGGGTAGCCATGAGCCAATGGAATATCCTTTCCGTTCATTTTAAAAGCGATAAGGGTTTCGTCCTGCATGGCTTTTGGCATAGGCGCGCCCCTTGATATAGGTTCTTTTTGAGGGTCTCTACTAAGGTGAACATCGGCAGCGTGGTAACCTATATAAACGGCATCACTTTTTATACCGACATCTTCAAGTACATCGCGCAGACGAATTCCCGTCCAATTGGCACAGGATACGGCACCGACCGTCCATTGGTTCCCTTTAGCAGGAGGGTCAAATTCACTTCTGCCATTTCCGCCACATTCCAATGTCAATTGATAGGTATATTGCGGAAACTTTGTTTTCAATTCTGCCAAGGAATAGGTCTTCGATTCATTTGCCGATTCCCCGTCTATGGTCAATGTCCATGTACTCGCATCTATGTTCTCTGGAATTAAGCCATTGTTACGAATGAACATTGATGAATTCGGCGTTATCTTATCATCCAGCAAATGGGCTTTTGCTTCGATATTCCATGGTTTATCGTTAAGAACTTCCATGCCCTTGTCCTTGTTGAACATTTTAAAGGGGTCAGGATCCTGTATGGCCAGTGGTCGATAACCCTTGGGCATTGTATCGGCAAAGACGACCTCTGCTCCGATCAACAGACTTAATGAGCCTAAAGCAGTTCTAGTAACAAAATTTCTTCTTTTCATCTTATGGGTTGAGATTCAAGGTTTTAAGATAGGTATATTTTAAGGGTAAACTCTGTAACAAAAGTTACACTTAATCATAAAGATAGTTAAATGGTTATTTTTTCCCCATGACGGGGCTCATTGACAAAAACCCGGTTGAGGTACGTTTTAAGCGGAATTTCATTGATGTTATTTAGGATTGAAAAAACCGTTTTAAGTTTAAAAACAATAAAGATCCATGTACTAAACACCCGTTTTTTTATCTTTATTTTATGAAGATTAGCAGTAAGACCGGTTTTTTAATTTTAGGAAAGCAGGTTAATCGGTTAAATTACAATCCAATGTTCTTTGTAACATTTGTTACAAAAATGTTTGATGCATCTATGCCTATACCCTAAAACCGTTTTTCGGTGTATCCTAAAATAGTAGTAAAATACAGCTATGCCAAGGATTCGGCCCTTGTAATTTGGGTCTATGATAAATGTCATTATATCAGATAGTTATGTTTTATATATTTATTTAATACAAAACTAAACCGACAACTTGTGATGATTGGGCAACAGTTATATCGTTGTATGACCACACAGGTTGTTCCACTAAAATCAAACTCTTATGAAACGATTATTCCTGAATTCCTTTTTTTTGATTTTCGCAACTGCTGCCTTGGCCCAGTCGGGCCATATTATGCAAGGTGTAGGAGCTGTTAATATGTCTATGGGAGGAGCTGCTACAGCCCAACCTTTGGATATCTCCGGAGCACTTCAATGGAACCCTGCTTCCATTTCAACTTTTGATGATAAAATAATAAAGTTCGATATGGGGCTGTTCTTTTCATCTCCCCAACTTTATTCAACCGTTCCCGAATTTGATGGGGAAGGCCAACCTACCGGTATTTTTTTCAGTGGTACAACTGAGGATGACAGGGGTGTTTCCCCTATGCCGGCCCTTGCAATGGTTTGGGGCAAAGAGGGAAGTAAACATACTTTTGGGGCATCGGCATTCGGTATCAGTGGTTTTGGTGTTACTTTTCCTGAAAGTACCAGTAATCCTATTAACATGCCGCAAAGTATGGGAGGTTTTGGTGCCATTGAATCCGATTACATTTTGTTGCAAATAGGGTTCACATATGCTTATGAAATTTCAGAAAGGTTTTCGGTAGGTATTGAGCCGACCATGAATTATGCAACCTTGGAATTAATGCCGAATCCGACAGCAAATCCAAGTCAAACCGCAGGTTACCCCTCAACGGACAAGGCAACTGCTCTTGGTTTTGGGGCACAATTCGGTGTTTTTTATGATTCGGGCAAAGGATTTAAAGCAGGGGCTTCATATAAGACCACTCAATCTTTTGGGGATTTCGAGTTCGATAATACCTATTTAGATGGGTCTACCGGAACTAATGATTTTAATATGGATTATCCCGCGATATACTCCCTTGGTTTAGGGTACTCGTTAGGTAATGTTGATTTGGCCTTGGATTATCGAATGGTGGACTATGAAAATACGGATGGTTTTTCTACAACAGGATGGACAGAAACTGCATCTGTCGCTGGTTTTGGATGGGAAAATATTTCGATCATCTCAGCGGGAATACAGTATAAGGGTATTGATAGATTCCCGATTCGCTTGGGATATACCTACAGTAGTAATCCAATCAACGATGAGGTTACCTTTTTCAATATTCCGGCAACGGCAGTTATTAAAAATGCTTACCAAGTTGGTTTTTCATATGAAATAAACGATAATTTTTCGTTGGATGCCGTTTATCATCATGGAGCTAGTGGTGATGCAACAAGTGGACCCCTATTGAATCCTATGTTCGTTCAGGCATATCCTCCTTATGGGGCCATACCAGGAAGCGAGGTTTCTTATGACATGACCACCGATATGATCATGTTCGGGGTTGCCTATACCTTTAAAAAATGAATAAACAAATAAAGGGGAAAATAAACGGGGGCACTGGCCCCCGTTTTCAATTGTATTAAAATTTATACTGTACAAAAGCGGTTAAATTACGACCAGGGTCGTTAATTGGAGTTCTGGTAAAATCCGCTTGATTATTGAATGAGAAATTCAAATGGTTGTAATAGGTCTCATCAAAGACATTGAGTGCAGCAACCCCCAAAGTCAGGTTTTTGAATGGTACAACACCCAAACGAAGATCCATGACCTCATAGCCCGGAGTAGTGGTTTCTCCAAAGGATAAAGAAATATTATCCTGTTTGGAGGTAATTCTATATGTGGCATTCACCCAAAATTTTTCTTTCTCAAAGCCAAATTTGAAACTAGTGGTCAAAGGCGGCACAAGGGGTAATGATTCGTTCAAATCCTTGTTTTTGGCATAGACATAAGCCAATTCAGATGTAAAGTTGAAATCATTTAGAAAATCGACCCCAGCGGAAATCTCGAATCCGGTTTTGTAAGCCTTGTTCAAGTTCCTGAAAACCTTGGGGTTTACAGGTTCGCTGGTTGGCATGAACTTTCGGGTTTGGCTTTCATCGATTACCGCTACGATATAGTTGTCATAAAAAGAATAATAGAAAGAACTGCTATAGTTAAAGTGATCGGTTGAATTTTGGGATAATGGAAGCCTACCGGAAAACCCAATCTCGAATTGATTGTTGACCTCTGCATCCAAATTAGGGTTACCTATATATTCATAAGAATCTTGACCAACAGTAAAATGATTGATAACACGTTCGATCATATTGGCGGATCTAACACCTCTACCATAGGCCAATTCCATTATAAATTGATTATTGGGAACATATTTTAGAGAGACCGTACTACTTAAATTATGTTCGTTTCTTTTATCCAAATCTGGGTATAAGGCCGCAAAATCAGCTTCCGGGTCTCTGATTTCCGAAACAACCAAATCATAGCGCAATCCTGCGGTAAGTATGGTGTTTTGGGTTAAATTGTATTTGCCTTCGGCAAAAAGCCCCAGGTCATTTATGTAAGAGTCTTGCCACACTTTATCAGTGAATTCCATCATTGAACTTTGAATTATCCGTGTTCTGTTCCCATCTCGGGCAATGTGCATGGCATCCAATCCTGTAAAAAACATTGTTTTTTCACTAGGTTTCAGTTTGAATTCGATTTTTCCCCCAGCAGTTGTAGCATTGATTTTAGAAACGGCATCCGTCATCATAAAACTTGGTCTGTTCGCATTGCTCATAATATGGTCTACATAGCTATAATATAGTTTGGCATCTATGGTTTTTAGCATGCCTTTTAGACCGGTCAATCTATAATCCAGAGATAGGATACTGCTGTCATCCAAATCAGTATCCATAGGTAATCCGGCATGCAGAACATCCCTTCCGAAAGACTGTCTCCAGTGGGCTTGCAAGCGTTGGTTGGGCGTAAAATTATAGCCGGCTTTCAATCCATAATCCAAACTTCGGAAAGAAGAAGGAATCTCGATACCATCCCCATCTTCATAATTCCCAAAATCCCTGAAGCCAATATTTCCCATAATATCGTATTTTTCTGTGGCCTGTTGTAAACGGGCCATAGAAACCAAGGAACCCCCGTTACTCTCATAACCACCATGTACACTGCCATGTAGACCGTAATCACTGGCATCCGGTATAGTGGTGACCAGATTGACTATGCCCCCGAAAGTAGCTCCGTAACGAACCGTGTACGGACCTTTGATAATCTCTATTTTTTCAATTTCTTCAGGGATCACATGTGTGGTAATGGGGTCCATTCTATTTGGACAGGCGTGCATGGCCTTAGTACCACCGTCGAACTGAACATTCAATTGTTCATATTGGGAAGCCCTAAAACTAGGGTCAATCGCATAATTGCCCCTTTTTATCAAAGCAAAACCGTTTACGTCCGTAAAGAGGTCGGCAACATTTCTGGGCTGCACGATCTTCTTTACATAGTCATTGGTTTCTAAAGTGAAAACAGGATCCATTTTAGAATTTCCGCTTACAATAACACCCGAAATACTTATGGGCGCTTCTTTAAGATAGAAAGATTCCACCTTTTTCTGTGGGGTAACCCGTTTTTCAACAGATTCATATCCAATATGGGATATGGTTAAATCGGCACCTTTCACTGGGAGGGTAATCTCAAAATATCCATCGGCATCCGAATGGCCAACGGGTTTGTTGTTCAATAATATATGAGCTTCTTGTACGGGTACGTTATTCTTTTGGTTAAAGACCTGCCCCTTAAAATTTTGGGCACTTATCCAGTGACCTAACAGGGTACAAGTAATCACCATTAAATGTTTTGCATTCATTGTTGATTCTTTTTAGTATAGTTAAAAAAGGCTGAGGGACAATACGTTAAAATGTACTGCCCACCATAGAAAAGAATTGGAATAAATGCTACATGCGTGGTGGGTGGGTGGGCTTTTTTTGGTAGTTGTATTCGTAGTGATTCGTGTACTGATAATTGGCTATAACCGAATCTTTGTCACCTATAAACTCAAAAACAGGACTTTTTTCTAAAAAGAGAACAGTTTCGTTTTTTAATAGCTCAACATTTATGGGCGGATTATCATCATTGGATTCTTGCAAGAGCATTTTCGCCAAATAACACTTGCCATCACAATGTAGTTCGGGCCGCTCTTTATTTTCACAATAGCGCTCAATAAAATCATCGGTGAACAGTGCATAATAGCCAAGGGTGCCGGCAACTTTTAAACTACTGGCGAGGGTTAAAACCAAGAATAAGGTCGTTATGGTCCTGCGATATTTGTTCACAATACAAAGTTAAGGCAACTTTTATTCATAAACTGATATTTATCATAATTTAGATTTATAAAGACTGTTTTCTTTGTATTAAAGATAAACAAGTCTTTTAATCTTTAATAAATATACTACTAAAAACTATGCTATGGCAATAGTAAAAGAAAATACAGTCGCTGAAGTAGTCTCCAAAAATTTGGGGTCAGATCATATTTTCAGTAAATATAAAATAGATTTTTGCTGTGGGGGAGGTATGACCTTGGAAGCAGTATGTAAGGAAAAAGATATTGCATTTGAAGTCTTAAAGCATGAGATTGAATCGGTTAACGACAAAATCAATGGAACGGGCAGCCTAACCGATCATGACCTTGGTTCGCTTATGCAAATGGCGCAAAATGAATACCATCAAACCATAAATAATAGTTTTGAACTTATAATGCCATTGGCCTCTAAAGTTGCCGATGTGCATGGTGATAGTCATATTGAGGTTGTGGCAATAAATGAACATCTTCAGAAAATTAGAGCGTATACAAATAGGACAATCGCAAGTACTTTGGATAGCTTTTTTCCAGCAATCGATGATATATTGAGGTTGGACCATCCTAGGGCAGAAATTACAATGAAACAGATAAAAACGCTAAAAAGAGCAATAGAAACCCTTTCTTCGGAGAAAAGGCCCATCGTTGATCTGTTCAATAAGATATCAGACCTGTCATCGAACTACACCGCACCGGAAGATGCCTGTAATTCATACCGATTCTTGTACCAAAGTTTACAACAATTTCATAATGAGGTACATAAATACTTGCACTTCGAAAAACATATTTTGAAACCTAAAGCTTTAAAAATCATAGCATAATGAATTCATTTTTACCCACAGTTGAAACATTGCCCGTTGGGCATCCTGTTAAAGTATATTACGAGGAAGGTGCTTTGATCAATGATTTGTTGTTGGAACTTTACGAGGCCGATCCCGTTGAGGATTTTGAAAAGTATTTCAATATTTACAATCAACTCACAACTATCGAAAAGAGATTCAAACGTAAGGAAAATCAATTGTTTCCTTATTTGGAAAAACATGGTTGGAACGGCCCGAGCCAGGGAATGTGGTCTTTTCACGATAACTTAAGGGACCAGATCCGATTGATCAATATGTACAATGCTGAAAGAAACATTGAAAAAATAGTTGATAACCTACCGTACCTTATTGATGGGATCAAGAGGTTAATGGGAATCGAGGATATGCGTTTGTTCCCTACAGCAATGGAATTATTGACAGAAGATGAATGGAAGGAGTTTTATCAAGGGGATGAGGAGATTGGATGGATGTTGTTGCGGAAACCATCCCCTTACCCTTTTATTGAAGAGAAGTACGTACATCCTAGCGAAGATTTTAAAAAGCGGGATTTATCCTTTTCCTTAGAGAACACTTTTCATTATGATGAAGGTTATATGACCCCGGAACAGGTTAATTTATTGTTGCGTTTTTTACCTGTCGATATTACTTATGTAGATGAAAATGATAAAGTGATTTTCTATAATAGGGGAGATGATAGGGTATTTGCCAGGAGTAAAGGTATTATTGGTAGGGAAGTCCGTTTTTGTCATCCGCCCAAGAGTGTTGATATGGTGTTGAGGATTGTAGCTGAATTTAAGGCAGGCACCAAAGATGTGGCAGAATTTTGGTTCAATTTTAAAGGAAGGGTCATTCATATCAGATACTTCGCTATACGAGACAATGACAAAAACTATAAAGGGGTCATTGAAATGTCTCAGGATATAACTGATATCCAAAAGTTGGAAGGACAAAAAAGATTGTTGGATTGGGATTAATCGTTTGTCCCATGTTTTGTTTTAAATAGGATTTTTTTATTGATGACGTTAAGCCCTGTGAATTTAATTCATAGGGCTTTTTTTATGGAAACGGGTAGTTTTTCAATGACCAATTTATTTTCAAATTATTAGGTTTGAATGCACTTGCCGTGACAACTTTTTTTAATTTTACATTATTGTAACAAAGGTTACGGTTTTTCTCTTATTGATAAGTGACATTTGATGCTTCTTAACATGGATTCAAGCTCTATTTTATATACATTCATTTAAAGAATTTCTGGTATGGAAGACATGCTTTTTTATGACAGGATGCAATTTGCGTTCACGATTACCTTTCACTATCTCTTTCCACAATTGACCATGGGGCTGTCCTTGATGATCGTCTATTTCAAATGGAAGTTCCTTAGGTCTAAATTGGAGAAATACAATGAAGCGGCAAAATTCTGGATGAGGATTTTCGCCCTCAATTTTGCGATGGGGGTCGTTACCGGAATTCCGATGGAGTTTCAATTTGGAACCAACTGGGCCAAGTTTTCCGAACTGACCGGAGGCATTATCGGGCAAACTTTGGCAATGGAGGGTATGTTCTCCTTCTTTTTGGAGTCCTCTTTTTTGGGCCTGTTTCTTTTTGGTGAAAAGCTGTTAGGGCATAAATTGCATTTTGTGACCGGTTTAATGGTCTTTTTAGGCTCTTGGGCAAGTGGCTTCCTCATTATCGCCACCCACTCCTGGATGCAATTTCCTGTGGGTTATGAGATTTTGGAGAACGGAAAATTCGTACTCAATAACTTTTCTGCCCTATTTTCAAATCCTTGGTTATGGCCGTCATACCTACATAATCAATTGGCTTCGGTAATTACATCATCTTTTGTCGTAGCGGCAATTGGGGCTTTTTATATTCTGAATAATAAGCATAGTGAGTTCGGTAAGTTGTTCGTGAAAACCGGGGTTGTTTTTGGTCTTATATCCAGCATACTGGTAGCCTTCCCAACGGGTGATATGGTTGCTAAAAATGTGGTAAAACACCAGCCAGTGACCTTTGCGGCCATGGAAGGTATTTTCGAGACCGAACAAGGAGGGTCGGAAATCGTACTGATCGGTCAACCCAATATGCTCGAGAAAAAATTGGACAATAAAATAGCGGTTCCCAATATCTTGAGCTTTTTAACCTATCAGGATTGGAATGCAGAGATCAAAGGACTAAACGAATTTGATGCCAAGGATTATCCTACCAATGTGCCCGGACTTTACTATTCGTATCATATAATGGTCGGTTTGGGAACTATTTTTATAGCATTGATGCTTGTTGCTACCGTTCAATTATTTCGAAAAAAATTATATAAGACCAAATGGATATTATGGTCGTTACTGTTCATGCTGCCGTTCCCATATATAGCCAATACTACAGGATGGTATACTTCGGAACTGGGACGCCAACCTTGGTTGGTCTATAATCTATTGCGTACGTCCGAAGGGGCTTCTCCAACTGTTTCTTCAGGAAACACGTTATTTACTTTGTTAGGTTTTATAGGGCTTTACTTGTTATTGGGCCTCTTGTTCCTAATGCTGGTCGGTAAAATCATCAATAAAGGTCCTCACATTATAAAACATTGAATATGGAATTATTTTGGTATATCGTTTTAGTAACAATGTTGGCCATCTATGTGGTTCTCGATGGCTATGATTTCGGAGCAGGAATAGTTCATTTGTTTTTTGCAAAAAAAGAGAAGGACAAAAAAGCCATTACCAGTGCTATCGGACCCTTTTGGGACGCAAATGAGGTTTGGTTGATTGCAGCCGGGGGCGTATTGTTTTTTGCGTTCCCTACACTTTATGCTTCTTCTTTCAGCGGATTTTACCTTCCATTGATCATGATACTATGGTTGCTTATTTTCAGGGCCATAGGCTTGGAGTTGAGGGGGCAGGTGCATAATAGTTTATGGGAATTGATCTGGGACAAGGCTTTTGGTGTTGCCAGTTTATTGTTGGCACTGTTCTTTGGTGTAGCCCTTGGTAATGTGGTAAGGGGTGTTAATTTAGGAATGGTCGAAAATGGGGTTTCTACCCAAGAGGCCCATTATTTCTTTTTGCCATTATGGAACGCTTCATTCAGCCCCCAAGCCGAACAATTGGGTATAATCGATTGGTTTACGTTGTTCTTGGGTGTTGTTAGTGTGGTGGCCTTGACCATCCATGGGGCCAATTGGATTATATTCAAAACGAATTCCAGTATAAATGAAAAATTGAAAAAAACAGTCTTTATCCTGAATTTCGTATTGCTGGCCTTAGTGGTTGTTTCATTGTTGGTTTGGCATATAATAGAACCTGATCCTTTTCATAATTTCATAAAATATCCCTTAATGTGGATATTCCCGATTATAACTTTTGTGGGCTTGTTCGGCTTGTTCAAAGTAAGGGCCTTTAAAAAGCACGGTATGGGATTTTTGTTTTCCTCATTGTTTTTGTTGGGAGGCTTGTCTTCAACCGTTGCATCCATATTTCCTAAATTATTACCGTCTACGAATGATTTGAACCCTTCATTGACCTTGAATAATGTTGCTGCTCACGACTATGGTTTATCCGTAGGTATGAATTGGTTCTTTATAGCATTGGTATTGGTCATTTTCTATATGGTAATACAATATCGTGTATTCAAGGGCAAAATGGATGATGTTGGCTACGGGGAACATTAAAAAAAGCCCTTCACTGATTTTTTAATGATTTCTATACACAATAAGTTATAAACTTGTTGGATGTGTAACAAAAGTGGCAGTATAGGTTTCCTCAAAATATAATCTTTACAGAAGTAATGCAAAAGATCGTACATGATTATGGTCATTGCGTTCATTTCACATCCAGATTAATTTTGTTGAAATTTAAATAACCAAGAATGTCTAGAATTGTTGTTTTGGGTGCCGGTATTTCCGGGCACGTTGCAGCGACCCATTTACGCAGAAAACTATCAAAGAAGCATACGGTAACCGTAGTTTCCCCCAATAGTAATTATCAATGGGTACCTTCTAATATTTGGGTCGGCACAGGACGTATGCAACCAAAAGACATCATTTTTCCTTTGGCACCTTTATACAAGAAAAAAGGAATAGAATATAAACAGGCTAAAGTGGTTACTTTTCATCCGGAAGGGGATACTGAGATTGAAAAACCTTATATCCTTGCTGAATACGTTGCTGGTGAAACGGCCGGAGCGATGGAAAAGGTCACTTACGATTACCTTATAAATGCCACTGGTCCAAAGCTGGCCTTTGATATGACCGAAGGTTTAAAACCCGCAACCAACAAGGCTTATTCAGTTTGTACGTATACCCATGCTACAGAAGCATGGCATGCTTTGGATCAATTGATCCAAGAGATGAAACAAGGCAAAAAGAAGAAAATATTGATTGGGACCGGTCACGCTAAATCTACATGCCAAGGTGCTGCATTTGAATATATTTTGAATGTGGAGCAAGAATTGAACAGACATGGTGTACGGGACATGGCCGAACTCACATGGATAGCCAACGAACCTCAATTGGGTGATTTTGGTATGGATGGCATGCTCCTTAGTTATGGCAGCAACATCATGAAATCGAGCGAGTTGGTAGAAATGGTGTTCGAAGATCGGGGAATCAAATGGATAATAGGGGCAGGCGTCAATAAAATCGAGGATGGGATTGCCCATTATGAAACCTTGGACGGGGAATACCATACGGAAACCTATGATTTTGCGATGTTGATTCCTGCATTTTCAGGACATGGTTTCAAGGCCTATGATAAAAATAACAAAGATATAACGGACAAA
Source organism: Maribacter sp. TH_r10 (assembly GCF_033101095.1). Lineage (NCBI taxonomy): Bacteria > Pseudomonadati > Bacteroidota > Flavobacteriia > Flavobacteriales > Flavobacteriaceae > Maribacter > Maribacter sp. TH_r10. The sequence continues at coordinate 85,380 of NZ_JAWMPY010000002.1, forward strand.
CTGTTCAAGGGTTTTATGATCGTAGATGCTGACTATACACCCAAGCCTTATGAGGAATGGACTGTACAGGATTGGCCAGAAACGTATCAAAATCCTTCATATGCCAATATTTTTGCCCCGGGAATCGCATTTGCCCCGCCACATGCTATATCCAAACCTAGGGTAAGTAAAAACGGTACGCCCATTTCACCAGCGCCACCCCGTACAGGAATGCCTTCGGGTATTACGGCCAAATTGGTGGCGGATAATATCATAGACACCATAAATAATAAAAAACCATCATTGCGTCATAAAGGTTCAATGGGGAATATGGGAGCTGCCTGTATAGCATCTTCAGGTTATGGCATAACCAAAGGAAGTGGTATAAGTATAACGACCTTCCCTATAGTTCCCGATTTTAACAAATACCCGGATACTTATGGTAGGCGCTTAGGTAAAACCTTTGGGGAAATAGGATTGGCAGGGCATTGGCTAAAATTGGCCTTGCACCATGCCTTTTTGTATAAAGCTAAAATGAGGCCATTTTGGTGGCTGATTCCAGAATAAAATATATATAAAATGACTCGTAGGATTTCAAAGACAAAACGATTTATAATGATGAACCCGATCATTCAATTCTTTAAGTTCATCTACTTAAGTTTAAAAATATTGGTCATTGTTGCTGGTGGCCATGGGGGAACCCGTAGGGTTGATCAATGACCCCCTTGATTTTCATTGATTTGTTTGGTTGTTGAAAAAGGACCCTGATATTTTTGTCAGGGTCTTTTTTGTGTAACAAATGTGACAGTAGGGCTCGATTTTTAACATCATATTGCTAGTTGAAATTGATTATTTCAATTTTTTGAACTTAAATTGACCGCTGCCCATTGGTCAATTTTGTTTGGTTGTTGATAAAAGCATTCGCCTTACGGCGAGTGCTTTTTATGTTCTGGGGGTATTCCGGTTCAACCCAACCTTTTGTTTGTTAGATTATCTATATGATTCTGGTCATTGCACCAAGTTTAAAGCAGGGATAACTTTGGCCTTCAAATAATTAAATTTAAGTAACATGAAAAAATTAATATTGTCGATGGTATTGGTTATTCTCGGAACCATGATGCTATCGGCCCAAAGAGGAAGTAGGGGATGGGGCCAAAACTCGAACTACGGTAGAATGTACAACCCTAAAACAGTCGAAACCATTGTAGGTACGGTTACAGCGATTGAAAGAAGGGTACAGGATACCAAAATGTCGCAAGGCCTATTTTTGACAGTAAAAACCGAAACAGAAACCATATCCGTTCATTTAGGTCCGACTTGGTATATGGACAATCAGGATATCCAATTTCAAAAAGGCGATGAAATTCGCATAACAGGCTCTAGGATAACCTTTGAAAATGCACCGGCCATAATTGTAAAAGAAGTTGAGAAGAACGATAATATATTAAAACTAAGGGATAATAATGGTTTTCCCATTTGGAGTGGTTGGAGGAAAAAAAACACGGGAAAAAGAATGATCAATAGGTAAGATTGTTTTTATCTCTATTTGTAAAGGCAAACTACCGATTATGATGTATTTTAGATGCTAAAATCCAAGGTTTATGATATTGCATGATTTTGAATCGGAATTTTCAGTGTTGAATAGCTTTATTGCGGAAATCCGTGATATTGAAATACAGAAAGATCCAATGCGGTTTCGAAGGAACATTGAGCGTATAGGAGAGATTCTTTGTTATGAAATGAGTAAGACCTTGAATTTTGAGACCAAGACCGTACAGACGCCTTTAGGCACCAAGGACATTGCATTGCCCATAAATGAACTTGTACTCTGTTCGGTATTAAGGGCCGGAATTCCATTGCACAATGGATTGTTGAACTATTTAGATCACGCGGAAAACGCTTTTATTTCAGCTTATAGACATCACCCAAACGGAGGAGATGATTTTGAGGTCATTGTAAAATATTTTGCAGCACCTAGCCTAGAAAATAAAACCTTGGTTTTAACCGATCCCATGTTGGCTACGGGCAGAACCCTTGAGAATGTTTTAAAGGCGCTGAAGACCCATGGTGAACCTGAACAGATCCATATTATTTCGGTAATCGGTTCTAAACAGGGTGTAGACTATGTTGAAAAGGTTTTTCCTGAAGGCACGCATTTATGGATCGCGGCCATCGACGATGAACTGACCAAGAAAGGGTATATACTTCCCGGTCTTGGGGATGCAGGTGATCTATCGTTCGGAGTTAAGTTGTAAGAAAACCAAAAACTTTTTGGTTCATGTTTATTATCTAATTCTTCCTACCTATTTTTTGGGGTAACATATGTTACAATCCATGGTAACATATGTTACTGTCAGGTCTTGTGCCACCTTCTAATTTTACCCGAAATTAATTGAATAATGAAGAAACTAGTATTGATCCTAACATTTTTCGGTGCTGCATATGGCATGCTGGCACAAGAAGCAGTGTTGATTAGTAAAGAGGAGGTTCTTGATCAGGTCCTTGAGGGGAATAATGCCTTGAAGATATCTGAACAAGAGGTTTTGGTCGCGAAAGGTGATTATAACCAGACCAACGCCATTTTACTTCCTAATATCAGTATTTCGCATACCGCGATCGCTACCACGAACCCTCTAATGGCCTTTGGTTCAAAATTGAACCAAGCGATACTGACATCGGGTGATTTTGACCCTTTATTACTTAATGAGCCTAGTCAAATAGAAGATTATGCCACTCGAATAGAGGTGCAACAGCCTTTATTGAATTTTGACGGGTTATATCAGCGAAAAGCGGCCAAAGCAAAATTGAACGCGACGCAATACCAAGCAGAACGTAAGCAAGATTACATACGGTTAATGGTAGATAAGGCCTATATGCAATTACAGTTGTCGTATAAAACCGTAGAGGTGTTGCAAAAAGCCAAGGAAGCCGCCCTTGAGAACAAAAGATTGGCAGATAATAGTTTTAAACAGGGATATCTACAAAAATCGGATGTGTTGGCCGTACAGGTGCGGGTTACTGAAATTGATAATCAATTACAATATGCACAAAGTAACATCAAGAATGCATCGAACCAATTATCGGTTTTAATGAACGATGATAGTTATAGGATCTTACAACCTACCGATTCCTTGGCCGTAATTACCCAAGAAGTGGATTTTGACTATTTACCGGAGAATAGAAAGGATGTATTGGCCATGTCTTCGGCCTCTGAAGCGTATCGGCAAATGTACAAGTCCGATAAAATGGGTTTTTTACCTCGCTTGAACGCTTTTGGTACTTATGAATTGCATGATGACGAAGTGTTTCAGGGTGATGCCGATGGATATCTTTTCGGGGCGGAATTGAAGTGGAATATTTTTGAAGGATCAAAACGATTTGGAAAAACGAAGAAGAGTAGGGCCGAGTATGAAAAATCTAAATTGGAACTGAACCAATATAAAGCAGAAAGTCAGGTAGAGTTGAATAGGGCCACACGTATGCTTCAGGATGCGAAAAACAACTTGGAGCTTACGGCTCTGGCCTTGGAACAATCGGGGGAATCACTTAGGATCCGAACCAACCGCTTTGAACAAGGGTTGGAGAAAACTACGGATCTGCTGATGGCAGAGACGCAATTTGCCCAAAAGCAGTTGGAGTATTACGCGACTATTTTTCAACATAATTATGCCTTGGCATATGTTCAATTTTTAACCAAAGAGTAACTCAAAAGAAAAAAAACATAAATCGAAATGAAGAATACATTAATCATAGGGTTGTTTTCACTGGCATTTTTAATGGCTGGTTGTGGAGATGGGGAAAAGAAGGCCACTGCGGACAATTCCCCGGCTATAAACGTTTCAGTTAGTTCCGTATCAGGGGAAAGTGGTGATTCATTCTTGACCGCTAGCGGAAAGGTTGAAGCGGTGAACAGTGCCAATTTGAGTACGCGAATGATGGGTTTTGTAGATAGGATATACGTTAATGTTGGGGATAAGGTAAGAAAAGGCCAACAATTGATCAGCATAAGTGATGCGGACTTATCGGCTAAATTGGCGCAAGTGAACGCGGGTATTACCGAGGCCACGGCGGCATATGGTAATGCTGAAAAAGATTATAAGCGTTTTACAGCTTTGTTTAAGGAAAATAGTGCTTCACAAAAAGAATTGGATGATATAACGGCCAATTACAATATGGCAAAAGCGCGGTTAGAAGCTGCCAAGCAAATGAAGAACGAGGTAAATGCACAATTTTCATACGCCAATATTCGTGCCCCTTTTAGTGGAATCGTTACCAACAAGTTCATTAATGTAGGTGATATGGCAAATCCCGGTATGCCTTTGTTAGAGGTTGAATCTCCCGGTAAATTCCAAGTATTGGCCATGGTACCGGAATCTGAAATTCTTCGCATAAAGGAAAATACAGAGGTAGATGTAGTCCTTAAATCCTTGAATACTTCTGTAAAAGGAAAAGTCGTGGAAGTAAGTACTTCGGCAAAAAATACGGGAGGGCAATATATGGTCAAAGTGGTACTGGATAAATCTGAAGAGAATATTTTGTCGGGTATGTACGCTACGGTGCGTTTTCCGGTTGCAAAAAAGGAAAATGTTAATTCGGTAATGATTCCCCAAACGGCCATTGTGACCAATGGTGAGCTTAAAGGGATTTATACGGTAAGTCAAAGTAAAACGGCCCTTTTGAGATGGTTGCGATTAGGTAGGACAATGGGTGATCAGGTAGAGGTGCTCTCAGGTTTATCACCGGAAGAACAATATATAGTTTCCGCAGAAGGTAAATTGTATAACGGAGCCAGAATCAATATTCAATAATTGTTGCCGCGTTAGGGATTGAAGCGGTTACCCCGCATCCGCAAAAGCGGGAGGAGTAAAAGTGAAAAGCCCGGCCTGCACGAATTTCATAAGGTTTTGAACCAAATGAAAGGAGTGAAAGGAACGCCAAAAAACTTAATAATATAAAACATGAAGGAAGGATTAGCTGGCAAAATCGCCAAATTATTCATAGGATCCAAATTAACGGTACTTCTGATGATCGTATTCATGGTCATCGGGGTGTACAGCTCCTTTTTGATTCCGAGGGAAGAGGAACCGCAGATTGATGTGCCCATGGCCGATATCTTCGTAGGGTATCCTGGGGCGAGTCCGACCGAAGTGGAATCAAGGGTGGCCAAACCACTCGAAAAATTGATTTCAAACATAAAAGGGGTCGAGTACGTGTATTCAACTTCGATGAAAGAGCAGGGAATGGTAATCGTTCAATTCTACGTTGGGGAAGATATTGAACGTTCATTCGTAAAACTCTATAATGAGATCAATAAGCATATGGACGTTATGCCAGAGGGAGTAACTTTCCCATTGGTAAAAACGCGTTCTATCGATGATGTTCCGATGTTGGGCTTAACGTTGTGGAGTGAGAGTTATGACGACTACCGAATTAAGCAAATCGCCCAAGAACTTACTGATGAGATCGGAAAGATAAACGATGTTTCGGCCACACAGAAAATAGGGGGTAGAAATAGGCAATTACGGGTGGTCCTTGATAAGGAAAAGATGGCCGAAAGTGGATTGGATTTTATAAGCGTGGCCCAAATGATCAAAGCCAATAACCAACAATTAGGTGGTGGGTCTTTTGATAAGAACGATACGGAGTTTACCGTAAGTACCGGGAATTTTCTTGAAACTCCGGAAGATGTGGAAAATTTAGTGGTTGGTGTTCAGCAGAATAGGCCTATTTACCTAAAGCAGATCGCAAGCATTCAGGACGGACCTGAAATTCCAAAAAATTACGTGTCCCTTGGATTTGGGCAGGCGAGTGAAAAAGCCGGGGATTTTAAATCGGAATATCCTGCGGTAACCATTTCGGTCGCGAAACGAAAAGGGGCCGATGCCATGAAAATTTCCGATGTAATCTTGGATAAAGTGGAGCATTTGAAAAAGACCTTGATTCCTGATGATGTTCATTTAGAGGTGACAAGGAACTATGGGGAAACAGCCTCCCATAAGGTGTCTGAGCTATTGATGCACTTGATCGGGGCGATAATCGCCGTGACCTTTGTGGTTATGTTGGCAATGGGCTGGCGAGGTGGTTTGGTCGTGTTCTTATCTGTTCCTATTACGTTTGCTTTGACTTTATTGAGTTACTATATGCTCGATTATACACTGAACAGAATCACGCTTTTTGCCTTGGTTTTCGTAACAGGTATCGTGGTCGACGATTCGATTATTATAGCGGAGAACATGCACCGGCATTTTAAAATGAAAAGATTGCCGTTTAAACAGGCGGCTTTGTATGCGATCAACGAAGTTGGTAACCCTACCATTTTAGCAACATTTACGGTAATCGCCTCCGTATTGCCGATGGCTTTCGTTTCGGGATTAATGGGGCCTTATATGAGTCCTATGCCTATAGGTGCATCGATAGCCATGTTATTGTCGTTGTTCGTTGCTTTGACGATTACCCCTTATTTGGGTTATATTTTCTTAAGGGAAAAGGAGAAAAAAGGAGAAGAAGCGAAAGAGGAGAAACCCATGCAGGATTCTTTTATTTATCGCATGTATGAAAAGTTTGAAAAACCTTTGATCGAGAATAAAAGCAAAAGATGGTTGTTCTTGGGGATTACGTTCTTTCTATTACTTGGGTCAGTGGCCTTGTTCTTTACCAAATCGGTAGCGGTGAAAATGTTGCCTTTTGATAACAAGAATGAGTTTCAGGTGGTCATTGATATGCCCGAGGGAACGACTTTGGAACGAACCGGAGTGGTTGCCAAGGAGATAGCCCAATATTTGGCCACAAGGCCAGAGGTGGTCAATTATCAAACCTATGTGGGAACATCGGCACCTATCACTTTTAATGGACTTGTGCGTCATTATGATCTACGTGGTGGCAGTAATATGGCCGATATTCAAGTTAACTTGATAGATAAAGGGGAACGAAGTGAACAAAGTCATGACATAGCAAGTTTGTTGCGACCAGAGATCCAACGAATAGGAGAAAAATTCAACGCGAATGTCAAAATCGTAGAGGTGCCACCAGGGCCTCCTGTAATGTCGACCATAGTGGGTGAAATTTATGGTCCTGATTATGATAAACAGATAGATATTGCCAATCAGGTTCAGAATATCCTGAAAAATACCGATGATGTGGTAGATGTGGATTGGATGGTGGAAGCCGACCAAGTCGAATATGAATTTATCATTGATAAGGAAAAAGCCATGTTGTACGGTGTTGCGCCACAACAGATCGCGCATACCATGAATATGGCATTGTCAGAAAGGGCTGTGACCAATTTGTACGATGAGGATGCCACGACCCAAGTTGGTTTGATTTTGGCTTTGGACGAAAAGGAGAAATCCACTATTGGTGATATAGCTCAATTAAAAGTGAAGTCACAACAAGGTAACATGGTTACTATCGGGGACCTGGTAGCAGTTCAAAAATCTACAAGGGCGAAAAGTATCTATCGAAAGAACCAGAAAAGGGTAGTATATGTCTTAGCCGATATGGCCGGGGAATTGGAAAGTCCCGTATACGCTATTTTGGGAATGACCGATAAATTGAAAGAATTGAACCTTCCCGAAGGTTATGCAATAGACGAACTTTATATAAAACAGCCCGATTTTGAAGATGACTATACAGTAAAATGGGATGGTGAATGGCAAATAACCTTAGAGGTTTTTCGTGATTTGGGTATCGCTTTCCTTGGGGTTATCGTAATCATTTACATTTTGATCGTCGGTTGGTTCCAGAACTTTAAGGCACCTGTTGTAATGATGGTGGCCATTCCACTTTCTTTAGTGGGTATTGTGTTGGGGCACTGGTTATTGGGGGCTTTCTTTACGGCCACTTCTTTTATTGGTATGATTGCCCTGGCGGGTATCATGGTAAGGAACTCCGTGTTGCTGATCGATTTTGTAAACCTACGTTTGGCAGAGGGTATTCCCATTAAACAAGCGGTTATAGAGGCTGGAGCTGTACGTACAACCCCGATTTTGCTAACGGCAGGCACCGTTGTTATCGGAGCATTCGTGATTCTGTTCGATCCCATTTTCCAAGGATTGGCCATTTCGTTAATGGGGGGTACCATTGTATCGACAGTACTTACGCTTTTGGTGGTGCCATTGGTTTACTACATGATAGAGCGCAAGAATTACAAATAAGGGCGTAATTAAAAGAAGCGCTTTGTTTTTTGATTGATTCAATTACTAATGACAAAAAAGTTTTAGAGGTATGAAGCTATTAATGGTAACTGTGGTTGAGCAGTATGAGAAAAAGGTAATGGACCTTTTTAAAAAAGCCGAAATAGAGAATTTCAGCGGTTCTGATATTGATGGCTATAAAAATCCTATTTCCCTTATGATGAAATCTACATGGTTTCCCAATGTAAAGGGAGGTGTTGAGTCGAGTCTGTTTTTTTCATTTACCGAGGCAAACAAAATCGATGTACTTTTTGAACTGATCAAGGAGTTCAACGAAAATCTGGAAACCAATAATCCTATTAAGGCGATTGTTGTTCCCGTTGAAAAAAGTATTTAAGTTAAATTAAAAAACGTATAACATGTTGAATAAGTATTTTAGGGTTATTGTTGGTAGTTTCATTCTATTAAGTGTTGTATTGGCAGTTTATGTGAATATTAATTGGTTGTGGTTTACCGTGTTCATTGGTGTCAATATGATTCAATCCGCATTTACGAAATGGTGTTTGTTAGAATCCATATTATTAAAGCTCGGGGTTGAAAAATAAATTTTAGAGGGAATTCAAATCTTTAGGCAATAAACTTTTTTTTGATTCTTTGAGTAGTTATCCAAGCTCCTATGCGGCTTTGGTTTTTAACGGCAAATTATAAAAACAATACCTTTGTCCATTATGGGCAAAGGTGTTGTGGTTAAACAAAAAACTAACTCAATGCAAAAATTATGATTACATTCTTACTCAATTTTGTCATTTATGTGGTAAGTTGTGTACAGAATGCCTTGTTTTTATTGTTATTTCATTGATTATTAGTAAAAATCATTCGATCCAATATAATCAAATGACAACTCTATTTGTCTAAAAAGTGATATTTTGAGAAAAATTCATTAAATTGCTTAGACCAAATAGCATTAAATACATTACCTATTCAAATCTAAATAAATAAGTTAGGGTTTAGTTCCAATATTTTGTCATTTGGGTAATGTATTACTTCAAAAACAACCGCAAGTGATGGATATTCTTAAAAAAATTCACAGGGAAATCGTTACCCTGTCTTCAGAGGATAGTTTTTTAGTAGAGGATCGTACCAAAGAGTTTTTTGATTACCCTATACATTTTCATCCAGAGTTTGAACTGAATTTTATTTTAAATGGAAAAGGGGTTCGTAGGATTGTTGGTGATAGTATGGAAGAGATAGATGAAGTAGAGCTGGTTTTGGTTGGGCCCAATCTATATCACGTATGGGAAAAGCACGTATGTGAAAATAAGAAGATCAGGGAGGTGACCATTCAATTTCAAAATGACCTCCTTGATGATGGATTATTACATAGAAGTGTAATGCGGCCGATAAGGGAAATGTTCGAAAGGGCTTCCCATGGTATATTATTTTCCCAAGAAGTATCACTGTCCCTTAAAAATAGGTTGTTGAAAGTTTCAAAAATGGGTGGTATGGATAATTTTATGGAGATACTATCCATTCTTTATGATCTTGCCATTTCAAGAAACCAACGTTTGCTTTCTACTTTAACCCCTGAGCCCCCAAATTTTGAGCATAGCAACAAGATAAAAAAGTTATATGAATTCGTGCAGCAGAATTATGCCCGTAAGGTTACTTTGACCGAGGCTGCGGAATTGGTAAATATGAGTAGTGTATCATTCAATAGGTTTATTAAAAAAAGAACAGGTAAAACTTTTGTTGATTACCTGAACGAAGTACGCATAGGGTACGCATCGAAATTCTTGATCGAGCGCGATCTGGCGATTTCCGAAATAGCCTTTATTTGTGGTTTTAATAGCATTGCCAATTTCAACAGGGTGTTCAAAAAGAATAAGAAAAGGACCCCGACCAAGTTTCGTGAAGATTTTTCAGGAATTAAGAGGGTTCTTTAACCGCACTTTTCATTTATTTTGGTAATCACTTCAATCATGGCCCTACTATTGTGGTAGGGACATTTCCATGGTCCTACTTTATCTTCTGAGGTGTAGGGTTTTCCGTTTGAGTCGACCCTGAAAAACCATTCGCCATTTTTATGGTCAATGATATGTTTTTTTGTAAATCCCCAAATCTTGAAAGCCGTATTGAAATAGGCATCATCATGTGATAAATGCCATGCATGGACCAGGCCTACCATTGCTTCGGCCTGCGGCCACCAATGTTTGTCGTCATCAAGCTCCCTAGTCAGGGTATCCTGAGCATTGAATACCCCAAAATCTTTGTCCAATGCCTCGTCAATAAAGGTATTGGTCACTTTTATTAGGAGAGTTTTCGTTTTTTCTATTAAAGGTTTATTGTTGATTGTTCGTGCCCCAACGAGCAATAACCAGGCCGCTTCAATGTCATGCCCATAGGATATTTCAGTAGAGAGGCTTTTCCAATCATTGGTAAAGAATAAATCCAAATGGTTGTTGTTCAAGAAAATCCTATTCAGGAACAGATCGTATAGCCTTTCCAATGAGTTTTTCACCTTAATGTCCTTGGTTACCTCATATAGTATCGTATAGGCTTCTAAAACGTGTAAATGGGTGTTTGTGGTTTTTGGGGCATTAACCTCTTTTTCGCTAAGCCTCAGGTCTTCTATGGAACTCCAGTTTTCATCGAAAGCCTCAATATAGCCGCCTAATTCCATATCATACGAATGCTCTTCCAACAAGGCATATATTTCTTTTGCCCAGTTAAGTGCTTGGATGTTGGTACTGTATTTATAGTATTCGGCCAATGCATAGATACAAAAAGCTTGGGCGTAAACTTGTTTTCTTTTGTTTGATGGTTTTCCGGTATGATCAACCTCCCAAAAGACACCTCCTGATTTTTTATCCCTAAAATAATCGTACAGGTAATCAAAGGCTATTTGGCACTCGGCATCGTACCTATTATCCTGAAAAAAGTTGTTTGCTCGTGAGAACGACCATAAGATCCGTGTGTTCAATATGACTCCTTTTGGGGCTTTTTCCACGATTTTGTTGTTATGGTCAATACGTCCTACGAAACCACCATGATCAAGATCTTTGGTCGTGTTCTTCCAATAGTCAAGTATACGGTTAAGTTCCATTTGTAATTGAAAGGAAACTTCGATAGGGTCGTTCAGTGTCATGCCTAGGGGTTTATCTTTAATATTTTCCTTTGTTCTTTTCGATCAAGCTGTAAATGAGTTCTACCGATCCCCTTGAGGTGAGTTTGTCTTCTGGTGTGTTCTTGCAGTAATCAATTAAGATTTCAATCTTAGAAGTCGCTACATGCATACGTGTGTCAGAAGATGCATAATAAATAAATACATCGCCATTTTCATCATTTATCCACCCATTTGCAAAGAGTACATTGCCGACATCACCGATTATTTCTTGATCGTCTGGCGCCATAAAGTACCCAGCCGGTTGATGGATTACTTTGGAGACATCATTTAGGTCTGTCATGAACAAATAGAGTACATACCTTAGTCCGGCTGCCGTATTTCTTACGCCATGAGCCAGATGCAGCCAGCCTTCCTTTGTTTTTATAGGGGATGGTCCCTGGCCATTCTTTAACTCATAGACCGTATGGTATTCCTTGGGATTGATGATGACCTCGTTCATCACCTTCGGATGTTTCATGTCATCTACGTAACCTAATCCGATTCCACCACCGGCACCAGTTTCTATAAAGCCGTCCTGGGGCCTAGTGTATATGCCGTATTTGCCACACACGAATTCGGGGTGCAAGGTTACGTTGCGCTGTTGGTTAGAGTCGGAAATCAAATCTGGCAATCGTTCCCAGTTTATCAGGTCTTTGGATCTGATGATACCCGCATTGGCTATAGCGGATGAAGTATCGGATTCCGGGGCATTTGGGTCTTTTCTTTCTGTACAGAAAATGCCGTAAATGAATCCGTCTTCATGTAAGGTGAGGCGCATGTCGTATACATTCACATCGGGGTCATTGGTTTGGGGCAGTAGTATGGGTTTATCCCAGAATTCGAAATTATCGATGCCATTTGGGCTTTGCGCAAGGGCGAAGAACGATTTTCTGTCCTTTCCTTCAACCCTAAGGGCCAGTATATATTTATTGTTCCATTTGATAGCTCCGGCATTGAATGTTGCATTGACACCGATTCTTTCCAATACATTGGGGTTTGTATCGGTATTCAGGTCAAATCGCCAATGCAAAGGAGTGTGTGCCGCTGTAACAATAGGATATTTGTATTTTGTGAATAACCTTGAGGGATGGGGTATTGCTATATTTTTTCGTTGGATGAATTCCTTGTGTTCATCGAACAATTTCTGAATGATTTCGTTTTTAGACTGCTCTTTTAATTTGGACATGGCTATTTTTCTGTATTGGGTTCTTTATTTCTTCTTAGGCTCAATTCCTTGTTTATCTTGATCATGAAATTATCGTCTAGTTTATAGAAAATCATGAAAATGGATGATATCAATGCTCCTAGAGCAGGTAAAACACTCATCATGAGTCGAATACCGGTTTTTGCTTCTTCTGTTTGATCCATGTTGGCTTCAAATCCATAATAAGCCAAAATCCAACCAGTGAGGGCGCCTCCGAGGGTCCATCCCATTTTCTGTGACATAGAGGAAGATGAAAATATAAGTCCGGTCGCCCTACGGCCGGTTTCCCATTCGGAGTAGTCCGCAATATCCGCATACATGGACCATAGTAGGGGAAAAACGATTCCTGCGCAAATACTGATCAAGAATTGAAATGTGAAAATCAATGACAATTGTTCGGCACCAAAAAAGAAGAATATGCAGCTTAATACGGTTGCTAGGATCATGGCGCCCATAAATGTCTTCTTTTTCCCTATCGCATCCGAGATGGGCTTGGCTAAAACCACACCGATTATATTGGCGGCTTGGCCAAGTACCAAGTAAAGTGTACTATAAGTCAAGGGGACGTTCAATAGAGGCAGTTGAAACGCTTCTTGGGATACAAAATAGTATTTGAAATAATAGATGGTAGACCCATCGCGAATGGAGTTGAAAATAAGCGTGAATATCCCAGCACCCAGTAAAATGAACCATGGGACGTTTTTGGCCAAATCCTTTAGGTCTGACCGTAGGTCGGTTTTTTGTTCTTTAGGCGGTTGAATGCGTTCTCTGGTCAAATAAAAGGTTCCAAAGAAGAAAATAGCCGCGATAACACCATAGATGGTCATGGTTTGTTGCCATCCTTTCTGGGGGTTTATAATCCCTTGGTCATTGCTGAGGTATTCTACAAGGGGTTCTGCAGTGGCAAGCACTAAGATACTGCCGGCAAAAGCAAAAATGAATCGGAATGAGGCCAATGAGGTCCGATCCTTTAAGTTTGAGGTCATTACGCCCAAAAGGGACGCATAAGGCACGTTTACCGCAGTATAAACGATCATCATAAGACAATAGGTTACATAGGCGTAGATTATTTTTGAAGAAGTCGTTAGGTCGGGTGTAGTGAACGTAAGGACCCCAAAAAGGGCAAACGGAATGGCCATCCAAAGTAAATAAGGCCTGAACTTTCCCCACTTGGTATTCGTTCGGTCGGCAAGGATTCCCATAATTGGGTCGTTGAGACCGTCAAAAATCCGGGTTACCAAGAACATTGTGCCCACAACAGCTGCAGATATTCCAAAAACATCGGTATAGAAAAACAATAGGTATACGCTGAACATTTTCCAGAACATCGAAGAGGCGAAATCCCCGAAACCATAGCCTGCTTTTTCTTTTAACTTTAGTTTTTCCATAATATACTTTTCTGGCCTCAGGATTTTTATAAAAGATTAGTTGATTTTCTTTAATTTTTTCAAAAAAAGTACATTGGGCAACTTCTGGAATTTTTTGAAATCTGGACTGCTTTTTTGGCCTTTAAAGGGTACATAGTAGTGATTGGGCCATGCGTTTCTCCAAAAAAGGGCCCATGAGATGCCTTTATCAGCAATATTTTTATCGAGCACCTCTGTCCACCAATTGTCGACCGTAACCATATTCAATCCTCCTTCTGTCATGGCATAGGGTTTCTTTTTCTTTTTGGCGATCTTAGCAAGGATATTTAGGTTGTTGTTGAGCAGTTGAATGTATTCTTCGGTGGAATTCTTATGGTAAAGGTCTATACCTAAAATATCTACATGTTCATCCCCGGGATAAAATTTCAAGTATTCCCCTTCATCTTTTATTGCATCCGTCGAATAGCAATATAATAGGTTATGTACATTGTTGTTTATGGTTAGAAACTCGAATGTCTCTATCCACAGTCTTTTAAATTCCTCGGGGGTACAATTGCCATGACCCCACCAAAACCATGAACCGTTCATTTCGTGGTACGGTCTAAATACCACGGGGATGGGTTTTCCTGAATCGCTTTTGAGACTTTTCATGAAATCAGCTACTTTTATGAGCCAACTTCGATATTTTGGATGCAGTGCCCCGCCTTGTAATACCTCTGAAACGGCTGGTGAGGGGTCCCATGCGGATTTAAGGGTGACCGGGTTGTCAGGATGCCAACTTAAAGTTATGATACCCCCATTTTTATGGGCTTTTTTAATAAGGTTGCCCATAAGTTTAAAATTCACCGTATCTAAATTTTGTGTGTGTCCCAATTCAAGATGTCCTAATTCAAATCCGTAAACCCCGGGAAAATCCCCTGTAACATCATGTACATCACTTCTATGATCATTACCATTGTTTTTCCAACCCATACCATAGGCCGTTGCATCTTGGTGGCCAAACGCATAACCTGTTTTTGGTATTTCCTTGATTCGCATCATTAAATATTTTGTGGACATGTCCGCTTTGCGATCGGCCAATACCTGAACAGAAGATTGTTTCATAAGACTTGTTTTACAGGATAAAAAAGTAGAACCCAATACGACAAAAAGTAAATATTTTGAAAGTCTATTGTACATCATATGGTTATCAGTGGTAAATTGATTGGTACTTGGACATTAAAAGTATTAAGTCCTGAGTGCATTTTTATATACTATTTTGTCATAAGCTTGAAGGAATAACACATCGATGATTCTTTATGTTAAAAGAAGCATTGAAAAATCTGCATTTTTATGAGGATACTTTATAATTTTAGGGGAAAATTTGAGAGAACAAAAATTGATTATTGAGACTATTTTGTCAAAATATTATGTTATAGTTTCAAAAGCATTCGGTGGTAGATTTGATTGGGTGAAAAGGCAGTTTTTTAAAGGTATAATTTTTAACTTGTGGCTTCAAGTGATTTTCTACTATGCAGATTAAAGAATTAACTGAAGTCTATGATGTCATCATCGTAGGCTCAGGTGCAGGTGGCGGTATGGCTACCAAACAATTGGCAGATGCCGGTTTAAACGTTGCAGTGGTCGAGGCAGGACCTTTTTTCGACCCCAAGAATCCAGAACAGATGACCCAATTTAAGTGGCCTTATGAGTCACCCAGGAGGGGTGCACCCAAGACCCGTGATTTTGGTGAGTGGGATATGGCCTATGGGGGTTGGGAAATTGAAGGTGAACCTTATACCCATACCGAAGGCACCAAATTCGATTGGTTCAGGTCGCACATGCTGGGAGGCAGAACCAATCACTGGGGGCGTATTTCGTTACGATTCGGCCCTAAGGATTTTAAACATAAGGATGTTGATGGGTATGGGGATAATTGGCCCATAAGCTATGAAGATGTAAAACCTTATTATGACAAAGTGGATAAATTGATCGGCGTTTTTGGTAGTAAGGAAGGGCGACCCAATGATCCGGACGGTTTTTTTCTCCCTCCTCCCAAACCAAGATTGCACGAACTTTTTTATATCAATGGGGCAAAAAAGTCTGGGATTCCCGTTATTCCGGGGCGACTTTCAATGCTTACGAAGAAAATAAACAATGACCGTGGTATATGTTTTTATTGCGGACAATGTTCACGCTCCTGTTCGGTTTATGCTGACTTCTCTTCAGGGAGTTGTTTAATATTCCCGGCACAGAAAAATGGTGGAAGGGTAAAAATATTCGTGAATTCAGTAGTTCGTGAAGTGACGACCAATGAAGAAGGTAAAGCAACCGGGGTGTCCTATATAAGTAAGGATGATAGAAAAGAGTACAAGCTTAAAGCAAAAGTCGTGGTGCTCGCGGCATCGGCCTGTAGTTCGGCTAGGATATTATTGAATTCAAAAAGCAAACAACACCCTAATGGTCTGGGTAATAGCAGTAACCATGTGGGCAAGTATTTACACGATTCTACCGGGTCAAGTAGAACAGGGTTCATTCCCGGTTTAATGAACCGTAAAACCTCTTATAATGAAGATGGTGTAGGCGGTATGCATGTGTATTCACCATGGTGGGGCGATAATTCCAAATTGGACTTCCCTAGAGGTTACCACATTGAAGTTTGGGGCGGTATGGGCATGCCCAATTATGGTTTTGGTTATGACCCCAATGAATTCAATAAATTCTTCGGATTGAAAGTCGGAGGATACGGCGATTCCCTCAGAAATGACGTCAAAAAATATTATGGTTCCGTTGTAGGTTTTGGAGGTAGGGGAGAGGCCATTGCCAGAAAGGAGAATTACTGTGAAATTGACCCTACAACAGTGGATAAATTCGGAATTCCCGTATTGAAGTTCAATTATAAATGGTCAGATTTTGAAATAAAACAGGCCAAGCATATGCAAGATACGTTTGAAGAACTTATACATAATATGGGAGGTGAACCTATAGGTAAAAAACCGGGAGCGGAAAAAAATTACGGACTTCTTAATCCTGGTGAGGTTATTCATGAAGTAGGTACCACCCGTATGGGAAACGACCCTAAGACTTCGGTTACAAATAAGTACCAACAATTACATGATGTCGACAATGTTTTTATCGTAGATGCAGGGCCATTTGTTTCCCAGGCCGATAAGAATTGTACTTGGACGATTCTCGCCCTTTCATGGAGGGCATCGGACTATATTATTGAACAGTTGAAACAGCATAATATTTAAATAGGTGGATAGAAGGAAAAGTTTAAAGGCAATAATTTTAGGAGCTGGGGCAGCATCAACCGGTTTGGTTTTTAACGGGTGTAATACTGAAGGAGAACCGACGGTGGAAACCAACATTTCCGAAGGGGCCGAAAAATTCTTTGGAAGAACACCGGAAGAATTGGCCCTGATTGAAAAATTGAACGCAGAAAAATTGTTCAATGCACATGAGATGGAAACCATTACAATTTTAAGTACCATCATTTTACCCCCAAAAGAGCCACACGGTGGCCCAGTTGAGGCCGAGGTACCAGAATTTATAGAGTTCATCGCAAAGGATTATCCCGAAATGCAGGATACTTTGATTGGCGGACTTATGTGGTTAGACCATAAATGTAATACCATGTTCCAGGTCGAGTTTAAAACCGCCACGTTGGAACAGCAAAAACAAATTCTAGATACGATAGCTTTCCACGATCCCGAAATACCGTTAAACGAACAGCCCTTGGAGATCCAATTCTTTCATATGATGCGAGGACTTACGGTCACGGGCTACTATACTTCTAAAGTGGGTATAGCCGATTTAGGGTACAAGGGCAATATGCCCAATGTTTGGGACGGCGTGCCCGAAGATGTTCTGGAGCAGCATGGAGTAGCATATGATCCGGAGTGGATTGCCAAATGTGTGGATCAAAGCAAGCGTGGTATTATTGCAGAGTGGGATGATGAAGGTAATTTGTTGACCTAATTTAGCTTTGATCGCATTCATCACATTCTTTTTTTTGGAATGATGTGGTGCAATATGGGTTGAATAATAGAGACATGACATTAGAAAGCATCCATGGAGGCTCAAAAAGGTTATAATGGAAAAATATTATAGTATGAGGCAATGGGTTAATGTGCGTAGAATTATATTTTACGCCATATTACTGTGTTTACAAAAGGCCTTTTAGGACAGGAACCCAATGATTCGGTTTGGCGCATATATGATGAACCATTGCCTTCAGGAATTGAATTCGAAGCTAAAGCAGAACGAATAGGTTATTTGGATTCAGAGGTTTTAAGAAACTATTGATTTATGAGATTCGTTTAAACAACAGTAACCGAACATCCGGAGCTTGGAGACCTTTAATTTCAGGTGCTTTTAATTTTAAGGTAGCCCTTCCTTTTTTTAGGTTGATGATGCCTAACTTCATAGGAACGAAATCCTTCACATAGGACTCCATTCGAGGATCACGGTCATTCTCCATACCTTTTAACGGCGGGTTATGGGCCTTCAATATTTTCGATGTCAACTTACTTTTTCCAAAACTCAATTCCAAAATAGAGCCTAAACTCTCTTCTGGGCATGTGTAATAAAGTTCAACTTCAAAATTTCCATCGGCCAATACCTCTACATCCCATGTGATTTCATCCTCAATACTGGTCCAATTCGTAAAAAAGCTACAATTGGGCCATTTATTACTTCGTTCAATTGTTCCGTGGGGAATGCCGTCCCTTGCAGGAATCTGGGTATAAACAAAATCGGGATGCCCTAATGTAATAGGCCTTTCACCTTTCTCAACAGTGTTTTCGACAGATTCGGATTGCCAATAATGTTTTATGTTGGCCAATGAGTCGCGGAGTTTCGGTAATTTAGCCGAAAGGTCATGTTCCTGTCCTAGGTCGTTGACCATATTATATAGTCTATTTTCATAATCCAATCTAAATTCCTGGGTTCTGATACTGGTTTTGCCTTGCCAATGGTTAACTAAAACCCTTGGTTTCCATTTTACGGAATCATCAAAAAGTAAAGGTTTTAAATCGACCCCGTCAATAGGGTGTTCGGTTTTTACTTTTATATTGGCCAGACTTGCTAGGGTCGGTAAAATATCAATGGCTCCCGCAATGTGGTTTACGCTTATTCCCATTGGAATATGGTTTTTCCATTTTATAAAGAAAGGAGTGCGCACCCCACCTTCATCCGTTGAACCTTTTTTACCTCTCATTCGGCCATTCCATCGCCATCCATTTGGTCCATTGTCCGAAAGGTATATGACAATGGTGTTTTCTTCCAAATCCAGTTCTTTTAGTTTATCATTGATTCGCCCTACGTTCCAATCAATATTTTCCACCATGGCCAAAGCCGCCTTTGTGAAATTTTCAGGCTCCTTTTCTGATCCATGATAGGTCATGCCAAGTTTTTTGTTCTTGAATCTATCCCAAAATGCATCGGGTACTTGCATAGGGCTATGCGGTGTATTGTAAGGTAGGTAAAGGAAGAAAGGTTCTTTTTTGTTCTTGTCTATAAAATCCAAACCATGATCGGTAAGGTCATCTGCCAAAAAACCTTTACCCTTTACGATTTTTCCATTGTGTTCCAGCATAGGATTGAAATAGTTTCCCCAGTGCCCTGATGCAAAACCATAATAGTCATCGAAGCCTCTAGCGTTTGGATGGTACGGGGGTTGCATTCCATTATGCCATTTGCCATAGGCAGCTGTTTTATAGCCGGCTTGTTTGAATATTTCAGCTATGGTGGTTTCTCCTAAATTGAACCGTTCCCCACCGGCTGATGTAGAATAGACCCCTGTACGGGCCGCATATCTTCCGGTCAAAAGTTCTGCCCTGGTGGGGGAACATACCGGCTGAACATAAAAATGCTCAAATGAAACACCATTATTACCAAGTGCATCAATATTCGGGGTAGAAAGGTTAGTATTGCCGCTATGGCTTAAATCGCCCCATCCTTGATCATCGGCCATAATCAATATGATATTCGGATGTTGTATTTTTACTATCGGATTTTCTTTGGGACCATCCTGACAGAAATAGCAAATGATTGTAAGCAGAAATATTTTTAAAGATTGGATTTTCATTCTTTATAAACTTGAGATTGAATGTACAAATTCAGCCCCACTTTTAATAACTTGCAATTGTCAATAATTAACTAGATTTAATCTTTGACTGCAAGACCAACCATAGAGTCAGCGGTTCCATAATATAGGAACCATTTGCCCTTAAAATAAACCAAGCCTTCGATAAAGGTAGTGCCGGCCTTGTACTGTCCCGTAATTTCATGGGGAAGATCAGGACAGATGAACGGGGTTTCCAATCTTGCCACTACCTTTGTTGGTTCGTTTTTATCAAAGAGTACCTGTCCGCCGCAGTAGGTGCCTTCCGGTACTTTTGTTGTAGCCCCTTCACCACTTAGGTTTTTGCCATTGTACAATAGTAAAATTCCTTTTTCAGTGTATATAGCCGGTGGTCCGGGTTCGGTGAGGTGACTATCGAATTCATTCGGAGAAGGTTTAAATACATGAAGTAGTTCTCCGTTGGTGTCCAATATAGGGTCCCAATCGATTCCGTTATCCGAAAGGGCCAGATTCACAAAGAGTTCCCCCCAGTACATTAGGTATTTCCCTTTGATTTTCTTGGCCACAAGTTTTCCATTGACCAATTCGGTGACGATTGAGCCGGATTTACTCCAAATATCCAAAAATTTACCGTCATGGGCAGTTTCAAAAACAGGACCTTGCTTCGTCCATTTTTTCAAGTCTTTTGATGTTGCACTGGAAAGTCGTGCTACATCTTTGTTCCAACTTGTATAAAGCATAATATAGCTTCCGTCCGGTGTTTCCACTATTCTAGGGTCTTCAATGCCTCCAGGTTGGTCCCATTTATTGAAGACATCATTATCAGGATAAAGAACCGGTTCTGGATATTTGGTGAAATGAATGCCATCGGTACTGAATGCAAGTCCTATTCTAGAAGTTCTTCCACCTAATATAGCATCCGGATTGTCTTCTGCCCTAAAGAGTAAAAAAACGGTATCGTTCCTTACTATGGCACCTGGATTAAAGACATCGGCTTTTTGCCACTGTACTTGTTCTTTCGATATAGGGTCTAGGAACGTGTAGCTGGAATCGGCCACCATAATGGGGTTTGTGGTTGTTTTTTTGAACCCGAGCATCCATTTTTCGGTAATTGGGCCGTTCTGTTGTTCCGGGATTACCTTTTTATCTTTACACGAAAGGAAACCAAAGAATACAATGATCAGGAAAAATTGTCTAAGTACTATTTTTTTCATGTGAATTTGATGTGTTTGGACTTGGATCAAACAAAGAATTATGTGTAACTTGATCTATCTTAATTCAATCTCTTAAATATAAAGGATTCAAATCACGAAACAGTTTTATGGGCCGATTAATTCTACTTTTTAGTTTGTTGCTAATATCTAGTTGCAAGGAGTCTCCAACAAAAAAGAATATAGAAACCACAACTACATTGGAGGTGGTTGATACGATTCAAACCAAAAAGGAAAAAGACGTTGTAAAAAAATTCAGGACTTTTGAAGGTTTAGCGGATACGACTTTTGTTCGTTTGGCGGATTTCAGTGATGGTTTTGCATATGATATGCGTTACGCCACCACCAATAATTTCCTAAAGGCCAAGGTATATGAATGTGCAGAGTGTTATACCCGGGTAAAAACGGCAAAAGCACTTTTAAAGGCAAATGAAGCTTTTAGGGCAAAAGGGGTAAAGATAAAATTCTTTGATTGTTATAGGCCAAACTCCGTTCAGTATAAAATGTGGGAAATAGTGCCTAATCCGCAATATGTGGCAAATCCTGTAAAAGGTTCTATTCACAACAAGGGAGGCGCTGTTGATATTACATTGGTGACCCTTGAAGGGGAAGAGTTGGATATGGGAACGGATTTCGATTTTTTCGGTAAACGTGCTTACCACGATAACTTTGATTTGCCCAAAGAGGTGTTGGATAATCGAAAATTATTAAAAGAAACCATGGAAAACCATGGGTTCTGGTCCATACGAACCGAATGGTGGCACTATAACCTTTCTGCGGGTTCCAATGATAAGGTGGCTGATTTTAAATGGGATTGCAATTAAAATATTTTAAACACTATGAAATACTATTCACTACTCATTCTTCTTATACTTTCCTACAGCATGGTCGCCCAAGATACTATTATGCCTTTATGGCCTAAAAACAATATCCCGAATCACATAGCCTCTGATGAAAAGGAGGTGCATGAGTATAAAGATATTTTATATATCAGCAAGGTCCAGATGCCAACGATTGAGGTTTATCTTCCTACGGAGCGAAATGCAGTGGGTTCGGCCATGGTTATTTTCCCAGGAGGGGGATATCGTATTCTGGCCTATGATTGGGAAGGTTCGGATATTGCGAAATTTTTAAATGGAAAAGGCATTGCGGCCATTGTCGTAAAATATCGCCTTCCGTCAGATGTCTCCCAAAAAGAGAAATACAATGTGCCCTTGATAGATGCGCAGCGCGCTATACGGTTGGTACGCAGTAAAGCTGAAGATTTTCATATAGATCCGAACAAAATCGGTATTATCGGTTTTTCTGCAGGAGGTCATTTAGCGTCGACCTTAGGTACACATTTTAACGAAGAAGTTTATGATAGAATCGATGATACCGACGATTTAAGCGCTAGACCTGACTTTATGGTTTTGGGTTACCCTGTAATTACTTTCGGTGAAAAAGCCCACGCAGGTTCTAGGATGTTTTTGTTGGGGGAAAATCCTACCCAGGAAATGATCGATCATTTTTCCAATGAAAAACAAGTTACCGAAGATACGCCTCCAACCTTATTGTTTCATGCTACCGATGATGGATCGGTACCTGTAGAGAACAGTTTGTTGTTTTATCAGGCTTTGAAGAATCATGGTGTATCGGCTTCAATGCATATTTATCCGAAAGGGGGTCATGGGTTTTCTTTGGCACTTAAGGACAAACATTTACGTGGCTGGACAGAGCGGATGTTCGAATGGATTGAAAGTTTGGAATAGATTTAAGTTTAAGTGGGTAGTCTATTTTACCTGAAAATTACCTCCATTTCAAATTATGTGACCTTCTGTGTGAGGAGGTGTATGGTCAACCTTTGATATCTCCACTTTTTGGTGGCTTTTTATACCAGTATGACGCTAAAATAGAGCCCGTGATATTCATCAGTGGGCCAAAAACTGCTGGGGCCAATCCCATTGTAGCGATTTTTCCGAGGGAGTTTGCTATACCCGAAGCCAAGCCTCCGTTTTGCATGCCTACCTCAATGGCAATTGTTCGTGCATCTTTTTCGGTCAATTTCATTAATCGGGCGTACCAATACCCGAGAAAGTAACCGAATAAATTATGAACTAAAACCAGAAGCATCAAAATTCCACCGATTTCCAATAAACTATCTCTTCCGGCAGCAGTTATAATAACGATTATCAAACCAATTCCCACCATGGATATAATGGGCATTAATTTGGAGAACCATTGAATGTTCTTTCCAAGAAGTTTATTGAAGAGTAAACCGGCACCAATAGGGATTATGACCATTTTCACAATACTCCACATCATGTTCAGAACATCTATTTCGATGAACTCACCTGCCAAAAACTTCATGAGTAGCGGTGTAACGAAAGGCGCCATTAGCGTAGCTATGGATGTGATCGTAATAGAAAGGGCTAAATTTGCTTTTGCCAAATAGGCCATAACGTTTGAGGCCACCCCGCTTGGTGAACATCCAATCAAAACAATTCCTGCAGCGATTTCCGGTGGAAAACCACTGAGCTTGGCCAGCAGGAACCCCATTATCGGCATAATACCCAATTGGGCGGAAACCCCAATAAATACCCCTTTAGGTGATTTGAAAATCTCTGCAAAATCATCCAAACTCATAGAGGTACCCATTCCGAACATTATGATCTGGATTAAGGGTATGATCAATGATGTTAATTTAAAAGTTCCGATTTGAATAAAATAGTAAGGATAGTAGAGGGCAATGACAACGCCGGCAAAGACCATTGTGGTGAACACATAACTTTTCAATGTTTCATATCCACTAAATCCTATGGCCAACAGCATGAAAAATGAAGTTATCAACGGGCCTAAATCGACTAAAAGTCCCATTGATAATAAAATGCAAATGATAACAATTAATAAAAGGGCAATACCAATTGAAGCGGAATAAAAATTGAATTTTCCCAAACTGTATTAACTATAGGGTTACAATTGATTACATGGAATTAGTAACTAAAGATAAATAACTAAGGAGCCAAATCACAAAATATTGGGAATTTATTTGTGTCTGTCAAGAATCTCGTAAGGCAGTTTTTTTTTAACCGCATTTCATTTTGAAAAAGTGAAACAACATATTTTCAAAGGTTATGTTCGATTGAAAAGTGAATATTTTAAATTGGTATTTCTTACTATTGAATAGTAAATTGGAACAAAGAATTCTAATGTTGTTTTGTTTTGATTATTTAAGGAACAATTATATCTTTGTCGCCCATAGAAAGCCATAATTTTTTATGGCTTTTTATTTTCGGGATGTGGCGCAGTCCGGTAGCGCACACGGCTGGGGGCCGTGTGGTCGCAGGTTCAAATCCTGTCATCCCGACCAAGTAGAAAAGTGATTTGCCAAAGCAAATCACTTTTTTAGTTTCCAATGGAGCCAAACGCTGTTTGGGCGACATGGGAAGCAAAAAAAGGCGGAAGGCGCCTGTCTCCACTTTTATATTTTCAGGGAGGGATTTTAGGATTCTGTAAATCCTGTAATCCTAACGAAGGTATATTACTTAAAATTATTAAGCCTGTAGATCATTCGGTATACTGGCTTTTTACATTTATAATAGTTTGATTAGAATTTCATAATTCTGTTAAGATAACAAATCAGAGAATGGATTTATTTTTACAAATATATTAGTCTAAATGGTGGAATTGAATATTTGGTTTTTCGGTTTGAGGGATTTTAAAAGACGTTTGACTAGTATTTGGGGATAATGCGATTTTTGACAAACGACCAAAGGCATAAAGAACAGCAATCTTCAGAATATAATGTATAGGTGGGGCACACTGGGATAAAAAAAACACACCATTAATTATGTGAAAATTAATGTCAAAGGAAAACTAACTACCATGAGATTTAAAGCCAAAATGTTATAAGGGAAGTACAGGCAATTCAGGAAAAATGGAGTAGGATAATCTATTTTTATATTGAAACTACAAATGCTAGATGGTCAACGGCCATTGACAAAATGTTAGATTGTATCTTTATTGGGTTTTGAGAGAAGATATTATATTTTAAACATGATAACAGAATTTCAATAATATTGATTAATAGCCACAAAAAATGCTACATTTAGCTCGCAATAAAAGTTAAGTTCTAGAATGATTTTTAATAGTCACATATACAGACATCTAATTTTTTACTTCTTTTTTACTTTGCAGATATGGGGGCAAGGAGGCTTTAAGGAATTCAATTTTGTTAATTTAAAAGATGGTATTTCCAAGGTAGCCGTACCTAGTATTACCCAAGATAAAGACGGTTTTATATGGATAGGGACCAACGGCGCCGGATTATATAGGTTTGACGGTGCTGATTATCTTTCTTACAAACATATACTTAACGACTCAACATCTTTAATCAGTAATATTATTTATTGTTCCCATTTGGATTATGAAAATAGATTATGGATTGGTACTGAAGATGGGCTTAATTTATATGATAGACAGTATGATAGATTTAAGAAAATCCCAATAAATAGGATAAACAAGATTAAAAATGTTTCTGTTGCCGTTAGTAGCTTGGGTTCGGATAAATCTGGCAATATATTCATCGGAACTTTTGAAAATGGCCTTTATAAATTTAATGTAGACAGTGAGATAATTGAACAAATACCTATCGATGGTGTCAATTCTGAATTAAGTTATATTAATATCAATGGTATTCAGGTAAGCGATAAAGGAAAAGTATATGCAGGCTCCAATATAGGACTTTTGGAATATGATAGTATAACCAACACTTTAAAAAAATGTTTTTATTCCTCTAAACAAGGGATTGTTTCGATAGATGAATCCATTCAGTCATTATTTTTGGATAATTCAAATAATATATGGGTTGGCACACTTGAAAATGGATTATATAGAGCGTCTATTTCAAATAGTGGTAACCAAGAGTCCTTTAGTTTAAATCATTATGAAATCACCAATAAACGAATTTTGTCAATGATTCAAATCCCCGATGGGACGTTGTTAATTGGAACTGAAAATGCTGGGTTGATACATCTAAATCAAAATGGCTCGGTAATTAAAAAATATACATTAGATAAAACAGATAAGGATAGCATAAAATCAAATTCAATTTGGTCTTTATTCGTTGATAAAAACGAAAGAATTTGGATGGGGTATTATAATAGTGGGGTAGCAGTTTATGACAAATTATATGATAAGTTTAATAGTTTGGAAAGCGTACCAGGTAACCCTAATTCCCTACAATTCTCATCTGTTACGGCTATTGAACAAGATGAAAACGGGAATTATTGGATAAGTATGGACGGTGGTGGTATAGATATTTATCACCCCAAAACGAACAAATTTGACCATATTAATAAAGCAAGCGCCAATGGTTATTCAGGGTTGACCAGCTTGGATATTCAAACCCTTTTTATTGATAGCAAGAAAAATATTTGGGCTGGCAGTTGGAATAATGGTTTGTTTTTATTGAAAAACGGTTCTAAAAAGTTTATCAATTATAATTCAGAGAATACACCTAATCTTGATGCCAATAGCATTTTAAGTATTGACGAAGATTCAGATGGAATCATTTGGATAGGGACTTTTCATGGTGGGGTTGTTAGGTATGACCCTGAAAATGAAGATTTTGTAAATCAATATATGCCACCTTTTCCAAAAAACCAATTAATTGGAAATGCCGTAAGGAAAGTGTTGGTAGATTCCAAGAATAATGTTTGGGTCGGTACTACCGAGGGGGTGTTTAGAATAAATAATGACAGAAAAACTGAATTCCAAGTCGATTTTGTTTCAAATAAAGAAGCAAATGGTAATAGAAATAAAAAAAGTGCAAACCATATATTGTCATTATATGAAAGTTCAGATGGTTCAATTTGGTTTGGTACCAGAGGCTCGGGATTATGTCGTTATACTGAGGAAAGGAAATTTCAATGGTATAATGAATTGTATGAGTTCACAGAGGAAAGTATATCGAATATTATTGAGGATAAAGAGGGGAATTTATGGGTCACTGTGAATTCAGGACTTTCAAAGCTAAATTTAAAAAATAATGAAATAACCAACTTTACATTAAACGATGGACTCTTGTCTAATGAGTTTAACTTTAATGCCGTTTATAGAGATAAGAGAGGATATTTGTATTTCGGGAATTATAAAGGAGTTGATTTTTTTAATCCAGAGGATATCAGTTTAAATAAAATCGTTCCGAAATTATACCTTACTGGGCTTAAGTTGTTTAATCAAGAAGTCTTACCAGCTAAAAAAGGTTCCCCTCTTAAGGAGGTTTTGGCCGAAACCGAAGAAATAGAACTAAACCATAACCAATCTGTTTTTACCATAGAGTATTCAGGAATAAGTTATACCAGACCGGAAAAAAACCAATATGCTTATTATTTGGAAGGTTTAGAAGAATCTTGGAATTATGTTGGAGGGTTAAGAAGTGCAACCTATACGAATTTAGATAAGGGGACTTATGTTTTTAAGTTAAAAGCAGCTAATAATGATGGTGTTTGGAATGATGAACCGTTAGAACTGAAAATAATTGTTTTGCCACCTTGGTGGAAGACCAATTGGGCCCTTCTATTGTACGTTCTGATGTTTTTCGGTGCGTCTTATGTACTGAACCTAGTAGCCCAACGGCGTATCAAAGAAAAAGAATTATTAAGAAATGAAAGAATCCAAAGAATTCAAGAGGATGAATTACATGAGAAGAAAACCCAGTTCTTTACTAATATTTCCCATGAATTTAGAACACCATTAACATTAATGATCAACCCCTTACAGGATATCATTTATGATGAGAAGTTAAAGTTGCCAGAACGGGTAAAGGAAAAACACAATGTTATTTACAAGAACGCTTATAGACTTTATAGGCTCATCAATGAATTGATGGATTTTAGAAAATTAGAGCTAAATAAAATGACGATTAAGGCTCAAGAATTAAACCTTGTTAATTTCACTAAAGAAATCATCAGCTACTTTAAGGAAGAAGCCTCTAAAAGAAATATACATTTAGTTATAGATGCGGATGTGCCAATTATTCCGCTTTGGGCTGACCAAAGTATGTTGGAAAAGATTATTTTCAATATACTCTCCAATGCCATGAAGGTAACACCAGATGGCGGAGCTATAAATATCGATATTTTATCTAAAGATGATTTATGTATCTTGCCATTGGTCGATGAAGCGAAGCCTGTTAAAGTTGTGGAAATTATTATTTCCGATACAGGTCCGGGCTTAGAAAAGAATCAAATCAATAAAATATTCGAGCGATTCTATCAGGTAGAAAACTTGAATAAAACTTACTATGGAGGAACAGGGATAGGTCTTGAGGTAGTTCAAAATTTCGTTCGGTTACATAAAGGGAAAATTGAAGTTGAGAGTGAATTGGGAGAGGGGTCTACCTTTAGGGTTCTGTTGCCAGCCGGCAAAAATCATTTTGTTGAAAATGAAATTTTTTCTGAAGTTACTACTGCGATTCCTTTGAAAGATATGTATGTTTCAGTTACAGGTTCTGAACCTTCTGGAGATGATATTTCATTAGAAGAAAAAGCGCTTAAACCCAATACTGTTTTAATAGTTGAGGATAACATTGAACTTAGGGATTATTTAAAGAATGAACTGAAGAAACATTATGAAGTTCTAGTGGCGAACAACGGTAAAGAAGGTTTGGAAAAAGCTAGAGAGGTGATTCCTGATGCGATTATGACAGATGTTTTGATGCCAGAAATGAATGGTTTTGATTTTTGTAGAATCATTAAAACGGATATTCGCACAAGTCATATCCCTTTATTGATGCTTACTGCTAAAACGAGGATAGAAGACCGAATTGAGGGGATTGGGTATGGTGCGGATGCATACATGGTAAAGCCTTTTGATATGAGGTTGTTAAAACTTCGTTTATCGCAACTAATCACAAGTAGAAAATTAATTTTTGATAAGTATTTTGGAGAAATAAGTGGAACCAAGGATTATGAAAACTCAACATCTATTGATAAAGAGTTTATTGAGAAAGTGTTAAGCTATATTAATGAAAACATGGACGATACTGATTTGAGTGTAGAATCTTTAGCAGTAGAACTAAATCTAAGTAGAAGTCAGCTTTATAGAAAAATTAAAACCCTAACTGGGCAAACAGTTAATGAGTTTTTAAGAAAAATAAGACTACAAAGAGCTAAGAAGTTGCTTGAAAGCGGAAGTGTAACTGTGGGTGAGGTTTGTTGTAAAGTTGGGTTTTCTTCACCTTCCTATTTCACTAAGTGTTTCAAAGCTTATTTTGGGATATTGCCAACAGATATAGAATCTAATACCAAATGACCTCCTCTCGTTTAGATTCCGGTCATAACTTGACAATCCGGACATGGACCTATAAAACATATTATCTGTTCCAAAACGACCCTCCTTTATCAAGCCTGTAATGTATTTCAGAATCCTGTTGGTTCTCTTATTTTTTCGTTGTTGATTTGGTGCTATGTCAAATTACTTTTTTTAGCGTACACTTAAAATTCTAATTAGGAATTTAAAGTTTTAAGATGTCCCGTTTTTAAGGAAGGTTACGCATTAGTCTTCGATAAACTGTTTGTGTTTTATATATTCTTCATGCATTTTGCATCTTTACTATAACAAATGTAGCGATCCTTGTCTCTTATGTTGCGTTTGGTGTTTAAAAGGTTCTGTTGCAACAATTCTTCTAATACTTGCTTTATAAGTCCTAGTAAAAGCTTTGGTCGCAATTTACATTTGTTAATACATTTTCAGTAATCAATAATGATAGCACCAAAAAAAGCAAAAAATAGAATCTGGATAGAGGTCTTGATTATAATATTTATGTTGTTTTTACTTTCACTTATTTTCGATTACTTATAAAGAATCATCCCTAGTTTTAAAGAACCTTATAAAATGAATTTTAACAGAAATAGAGGAACACAATTTGTGGTTTGTTTGGCAAGCTTTCGTTTGATTTTAGTCATCGCATTGCTATTCTTTTCTTCATGCACAACAAATGAAAAAGAGGTCCCCTCTTACGAATTTAAGTTTCAAGATCCATCATTGAAAATTGAAGAACGTGTCCAGGATTTAATACATCAAATGACGCTTACGGAGAAAGTTTCCCAAATGCGTTATGATGCTCCTGCAATTGACAGGTTGGGGATTCCTGAGTACAATTGGTGGAATGAATGTTTACATGGGGTTGCGAGAGCAGGTGAAGCTACGGTTTTTCCCCAAGGTATTGGTATGGGTGCTACTTGGAACGCACCTCTTCTTTTTGAAATGGGTACAGCTGTTTCTGACGAAGCTAGGGCAAAACACTATAAATTCATTTCTGAAGGTAAAAGGGGTATTTATCAAGGTTTGACATTTTGGACACCGAATATCAATATTTTCAGGGATCCAAGATGGGGACGTGGACAGGAAACTTATGGTGAAGACCCATATTTGATCAGTAGGATGGGTGTTAATTATATAAAGGGACTACAAGGGGACGATTCTAAATTTTTGAAAGTAGTAGCAACGGCAAAACATTTTGCCGTGCATAGCGGACCGGAAAAATCAAGACATGAGGATAATTTCCAAACTTCTGACAAAGATTTGTTTGAAACCTATTTACCTGCGTTTGAAGCTGCCGTAAAAGAAGCCAATGTGCATTCCGTAATGTGTGCTTACAATCGTTTTAGGGATGAAGCTTGTTGTGGTAGTAATTTATTGTTACATAAAATTCTACGTGATGATTGGGGCTTTGATGGGTATGTGGTTTCCGATTGTTGGGCGATTAATGATTTTTGGGAGCCTGGGAAACACGAGCTTGTAAAAACCCCGGAAGAGGCAAGTGCTTTGGCTGTTTCTAGAGGAACGGATTTGAATTGTGGAGATTGTTATGACCCTAATTTGAAAGAGGCAGTCCTTAAGAAAATGGTAGATGAGGATAAAATAGATTTGGCACTCACTAGATTGATGACGGCGCGCTTTAAATTAGGGATGTTCGATCCCGAGAAAGACGTAAAATGGTCAAAAATCCCGTACAGTGTTGTTGCTAGTAAAGGACATTATGATTTGTCAAAGAAAATCGCGAGAGAATCAATGGTTTTGTTGAAAAACCAGAACAATATACTGCCGTTAAACAAAAATGTAAGATCCATTGCCGTAATAGGACCCAACGCAAATTCCAAACCAGCTTTGTTAGGCAATTATAACGGCACACCAAATAATTACAACACACCATTAAAGGCAATTGCCGATAAGTTACCCAGTGCTACTATAAATTATGCATTAGGAAGTGATATAGCCATTGGTTGGCCCATGCTCCATACCATACCATCTTCAGTACTTAGAAATGGTGCAAGTAAAGGGTTGAAAGGCGAATATTTTAAAAATAGAAATTGGGAAGGAACTCCAGAACTCATTAGAAACGATAGCGTAGTTGATTTTATTTGGACGTTGGAAAGACCTTTGGAAAACTTGAATGCAGATGATTTTTCAGCTAAATGGACAGGGCAATTGGTGCCAAATGAAACAGGAAAATATAGAATAGGCCTTAGGGCAGGTAGTGCCGGTAAATTATATTTTGATAATGAATTGAAGTTTGAATTTAGTGACGACCATAGGCCAAAAACCGAATATTTTGATATCGATTTAAAAGAAGGGCAGATCCATGACATCAAAATAGAATATTACAACTATCACGTAGATCCCCAAGCGCAATTTGTGTGGGCCAAAATGGACCAGGATTTATTAACGCCGGCTATTGATGCTGCCAGAAAATCCGAGGTCGTGGTGCTCTGTTTGGGATTGTCCCCAGATATTGAAGGTGAAGAAATGCCCGTTCAATTAGAAGGTTTTGATAAAGGTGACCGATCAGAAATCAAACTTCCTAGAACTCAAATTGAGTTAATGAAAAAAATCCAAGCATTAGGCAAGCCAACTATATTGGTTTTAATGAACGGCAGTGCCTTGGCCGTTAATTGGGCAGCAGACAATGTTCCAGCCATTTTAGAGGCCTGGTATCCTGGGGAATTCGGCGGAAATGCAATTGCAGATGTTTTGTTTGGTGACTATAACCCTGCAGGTAGACTGCCTGTAACTTTTTATAAGTCTGTGAATGATTTGCCAGATTTTAAAAATTACAATATGGAGAACAGAACCTATAAATATTTTAAAGGAGACCCATTGTTTCCTTTTGGCCATGGTCTAAGTTATACGAATTTCACATATTCGAATTTAAATATTCAAGATATGGTAAGTACCGGTAGTGATATTGAAGTGAGTGTTGAGGTTAAAAATACTGGAGCTATTGATGGGGATGAAGTAGTGCAATTGTACATTTCCCATGAAGGTAGGCCAAATGAAGCCATAAGGACTTTGGTGGCTTTTGAAAGAATTCATTTAAAAGCTAACCAAACAAAAAAACTAAAATACTCAATAAGTCCAACACAGTACGCTATAATTAATGCAGATGGTAAGTCTAAATTGGAGGCTGGTGTTTTAGTGATAAGCATAGGAGGAAAACAACCAGGTTTTAAAGGTCTTTCAGATACTAATTCAACAAGTGTTTTGACAAAAAGAATATCATTGAAACAATGATTTAAATTAACTTAATTAATAACTCAAACTATTTAATATGATAAAATTAAAACTATTAGGTATTGCATTCGTAATGTTATGTATGCAAAATGCCTTTTCACAGGTTAAAACGGTCACTGGTTTAGTTACAGATGAGGCAGGTGTTCCGATGCCCGGGGTAAATGTTCTTATAAAAAACACTACAAATGGAACCTCAACAGATTTTGACGGAAAATATGCCATTAACGATGTAAAAGCAAATAGTGTACTTGTTTTTAGTTATTTAGGATTTGCAACTCAAGAAATCCCTTTTATCGGTAAGAATGTAATGAACATTACTTTAATGGAAGATGCATCGAAATTGGATGAAGTAGTATTGATTGGTTACGGTACTTCTAAAAGAAAAGATTTAACGGGGGCTATTGCCTCTGTTTCCGCAGATGAGTTAAAAGATCAGCCTTTTTCTTCTGTTGACCAAGCCTTAACCGGTAAAGCTGCCGGTGTTACGGTTTCTCAAAACTCCGGAGCTCCAGGTGGCGGTGTTTCAATTAAGATTAGAGGTATAACTTCACTTTATGGTAATGAGCCTTTATATGTTATAGATGGTACTCCAATTTTTGCAGATAGAAATAATACATCTTTAGATTTGGGAGCAGCTACAGGAGGTGGTTCTGGCCAAAATGTAAATTCAGCTTTGTCCGGTTTAAATATGTCCGACATTGAATCTATTGATATTTTAAAGGATGCATCGGCCACGGCCATTTATGGGGCAAACGGTTCAAATGGTGTAGTATTGATAACAACAAAAAAAGGTAAAAGAGGTAAAGCTACCATTTCTTTCGATAATTATACGGGTATTCAAAGTGTTGCCAAATACTATGACATGATGGATTTGCAGCAATATGCCCAATATACAAGTGATTTATTGAAATCAGATAATAGGGATGTTCCTTTTATATTTAAAGATCCCAGTTTGTTGGGTAAAGGTACAGATTGGCAAAAGGAAATTTTTAGAAGTGCTCTGGTTACAAATAATCAACTTGCGGTTTCAGGTGAAAAAGACGGAACACGATATTATACGTCCCTAGGCTATTTTAAGCAAGAAGGTGTTATTGTAAATACCGATTTTGAGAGAATTTCGATGCGTTTGAATATAGAGACAAAAGTTAATGATTGGTTTAAGATAGGAAACAATATATCCTTGAGTAATGTTAAGCAACGTATAGTGAAGAACGACGATAGGGGAGGTATCGTTTCTTCGGCTTTACGTTTAAGTCCTTTAGTTCCAGTTAGGTACCCAGACGGCAGTTATGGTGCTCCTGGGGGTGGCGTAAATGGTGCCTCGAACAATTATGAAGCGGTAAACCCAGTAGCCTATTCGGAATATGTTAACAATCTGGATAAAAAATTCAAAATAAACGGGAATTTATTCGCAGAGATTTCATTCTTGAAACATTTGACTTTTAGAAGTGAATTAGGATATGATTTGAATGCTGGGGACGGAAGGGTATTTATTCCAACATATGATAACATAGGTACAGCTGCAAATGAAGTGAACTCCTCGCTTAAACAGCAAGATCAAGGTTATTATTGGACGGCCAAGAACTTTTTAACATACAGCCAGGCCTTGGACAAACATAATATAAATGTAGTTTTAGGTCAGGAAAGGCAAAAAAGTAATTTTGAGTATTTAAGAGGTTCTAGAAGGGATTTAGAAGGGAATAATGAATTTGATAATTTGGTATTGGGTTTAAAATCGACCTCAGAGGTAGATAACCAAAGCTACGCGTGGGCCATGCAATCGTACATTGCAAGAGCCAACTACAACTATGATAGTAAATATTATTTAACTGCTTCTATGAGGGCTGATGCGTCTTCAAATTTTGGGCCAAATAATAAATGGGGTTATTTTCCAGCAATTTCAGGAGCATGGACCATTTCAAATGAAAATTTTATGAAATCTTCATCAGGTCCCATAAATTATTTGAAATTACGAGCTGGGTATGGAGAAGTAGGTAACCAGAACATTCCTAGCTTTTTATACCAAACACAATTTGCTGCAGTTCCTTCATCAAGTGGACTATCCTATGTTTACACTGTAGATGGCAACCCAGATATTAAATGGGAAACTTTGAAATCAACGAATATTGGTTTGGAAATCGGTTTGTTGGATAATGCCATTAGATTGGATCTAGACTTATATCAAAAGAAATCCTCAGATTTATTAATTCAAAGACCAGCTGATGATAGAACAGCAGGAAGGGTTCTGCCATATGAGAATGTAGGTGAAATGCTCAATAGGGGTATTGATATAAAATTGAACACAAGAAATTACGAAACAGATGATTTTTCATGGAATTCCACTTTCATATTTTCAACATACACCAACGAATTGACCAAATTCTATGATGGTACAAAACCGTTGACAGCCAATATTCCACAGTCAGATGGCGAATTATTGTATAGCTATGTTGAAGAAGGAAAATCATTAGGTCAAATTTACGGTTATGTTACAGATGGTATTTTCAGGACCCAACAAGAAGTTGATGAAAGCGCCGTTCAAGTTCCAGGTAAAACTAGTGTAGGTGATATTAAATTCAAAGATTTAAATAACGATGGTGAAATTACACTTGACGACAGAACGTATATAGGATCGGCTCTTCCAAAATTCACTTTTAGCGTAAACAACAACATTAATTATAAGGATTTTGACTTAAGTGTTGTGGTTAATGGATCTTATGGTAACAAAATATATAATCAAAATAGGTTTTATACAGAAGCATTGCGTTTCTTGGGAGAAAATCAATCCACTGATGCCCTAGATCATTTTGTCGTGAATTATTTACCGGATGGTGTTACTTTGGATGATGCTGCGAATATTGCCCAAAACACCGATATCCCAAGAATTGATTTAGCGAACGGTAATTCAAATACACGTGTTTCGGATCGCTTTGTAGAGGACGGGTCCTACATTAGAATCCAAAACATTACTATGGGTTATAACTTAAGTCCTGAGTTTTTAAGTAAAACTAACCTCTTTACGAAAGCTAGACTTTACCTTTCAGGACAGAATTTATTCACTTTCACCAAGTATTCCGGTCTAGATCCGGAAATTGGAAGCAGAAATTCGGATATAAGGTTTGCAGGTTTAGACGTGGGTAGATACCCATTGGCAAAAACAATAACCTTAGGTGTTAATCTAACATTTTAATAAAGTTAAAATTGATTATTATGAAAAAACAAATAAAAAAGGCATTGATGCTATTGACCGTGATTCTTGTCATGGTATCATGTTCAGATGACTTTACCGAGCTTAGATCTGAGAATTCATTATGCGTAGACTGTTTACCTCCGGGAGCTTCCCCATATGAAGGAATTCAAAACGGCCTATATACAAAAGGATGGTTTGATTATAATTTTAAGGGTATGATAACCCAAGGAGACACCTATGCAGGCAATGTATGGGCCAACGATGGTGAATTCAGACCATTCGCAGAAGCATCAGTATTGAATGATAATGCCGTTCTTAATAGTAATTGGACAGCGTTGTTTTCAGTAGTGAACCAATCTAATTCCTTAATGCAGGATTTGATCAGGGATAAAGATAATATCCCCGAGGATGCTTATGACCAAGGTATTGGGGTGTCTAAGTTCATGAGGGCCACCGCCTATTATTATTTAGTCAGAATTTGGGGCCCCGTTCCGATTTTTGACGAAAACTCCGATGGGATAAATTCCAAGAGGAATTTAGAGTCCGATGTTTATAAATTCATCGAGATGGATTTGGCAGATGCCGCAGAAAAATTGACGACCGAACCAAAAACGGGAAGAATTGGGAAATACTCTGCCATGGGTATGTTGGCAAAAGTGAAATTAAATTTAAAAAAATATGATGAGGCTGCAGATTTATGTAGAGGGGTCATTCAAAGTGGCAAGTTCGATTTGCTTGAAGATTACGGAAATTTGTTCAACAACCCAAACTATAACAATAGCATCGAGAGTTTATTCTCTTTACAATGGACGGTAAATTGTAATGAATGGGGCACTCAAAATACCGAACAAGCCTTTATAGTACCATCGGGTTCCGGTATAACCGGAGGTGGAGATGGATGGGGGTCTTATATGCCTACCATTGATTTGCCAGGATTGTATGAAGATGGAGATAAGAGAAGAAAACCATCCATAATGATAGAAGGCGATGTATATCCTGAACTATTAAGCAAAAAAGGCGGTTATACGTTCAACAAACTTCCTTCACAGACAGCATTGAACTTTAGAAAATATATTGTGGGTTCGGCAGATGATGGATATAATGTTTGTTTTATGCGAACAGATCAAAACACTAATATGTTAAGATATGCAGATGTTCTATTGATGATGGCCGAAGCCAAATTAGGGGCCAATGCATCTACCTCTGACAGTGAAGCGCTATCTGCTTTTAATAGGGTGCGTTCACGTGCAGGTTTAAGTTCGGTAAGTACTATAACCCAAGCGAGTTTATTTAAAGAAAGAAGAATAGAATTTTTGTTGGAAGGGCAATATTATTTTGATCTACAACGTAGAAATAGAGCGGATGCATTGGCAGAAATTGCGGCCCAAGAAAGAGGTTTCTACGGTGACGATGCCAGAACCGAGTTGGTTTCCATTAAAATAACACCAACAGATGATTTCTTCACTATGCCGCTACCATCCGGTGCCATAAGTATCAATGAGAATTTGACAGCTGAACCGGTTCCTTTTAATTTTTAAACTACAATTATGAAAAATTTGATAAAAATATATTTAGTTTCGGCAGTTTTTGCCCTTACGTTATTTTCATGTTCAGAAGATGAGGTCGAAATGCCGACAATAGCTACTTTTTCTTCACAGTCAAGCCCAAATGCATCAGGTACACCTGGTGAGTTGCTTAAGATTGAAGGAACAAATTTAACTGGTTTGGAAAAAATTATTCTGGACAATACATTGGAGGTGTCTTTTAATCCGAATTTAAATTCTGATAATGCGATTTTTTTCAATATACCTAATTATGATTTTGAAAACCCATATAATTTTGGGGTTCAACCAATAAAGTTCATCACGGCAAATGGGGAAATTGATTCTCAAATTAACATTATACAACCTACACCTGTTTTTGGGAACTTAAGTATACCCAATCCTAAACTTGGCGAAAAGGTAACTATAAAAGGAAGTTGGTTTATAGGTATTCAATCAGTGACTTTCGGAGGGGAACCCATAGAGTATAATTTGGTTTCGGATCAAGAAATGTACTTTATAGTGCCTACTGATGCAACCAAAGGGCAACATGTTGTTATTACGACCGATGCGGGAAGTACTGCAATCGTGGAGCCGGGTCCTGGTATCGGAAACACTACATTCGTTGATATCAATTTTGGATTTGTAGATTACTTGTTTGAAGATTTTGATGGTAATGGTTTGTACACTAGTACTTGGGGATTTTATGGTGATGCAGGTGATTTGTCTCTGACCGCTGAAGGTGAAACCGGTAATTGTGCCCAATATGATTATAATGGAGCAACAGCAAATGGGTATAATGGTTGCCAAAATAATGAGGCTGGCGCATTTTTACCCAGTTCCGCTACTGACGCATCTAAAGCCACCTTCAAAATGATGGTAAATGCCGTTGCAGGTACGTCTTTTGATGTAATTCTAGATACTTGGGCGTATAATTTTACCCTTGAAACAAGTGGGTGGCAAGAAGTTACAGCTAGATTAGATCAATTTGGATCTGGTTATAACCCTGGTAATGCTGCCACGGATACAGAAAAAATCGATCCGTCCGGTGTATTACAGGTTAAGGTCTCTTTACCTAATAATGGTACTGTTTCAAGTGTGAAATTTGATGACATTAAATTCAGGGTAGAAGAGTAAACCAATTTATAGAGTAGAATAAAAGGTTACTAAATAAAAAATAGTAACCTTTTTTTAAATAAAAAATGATTATGAATAACACAAAGATACTTGGAGTCGCCATTTTTATGGCGTTTGTATTACTGTTGAGTTGCAGTAAAGATGAAGATAACCCTTCTCCTGAACCGGGAGTCGTTTTAGCAACCCCGTTTGCCTCTAATGCAAGTAATATTGGCAATACATCTTTTGATGCAAATTGGGTTTTGGTACCTGAAGCGGAAAGCTATTTGATCGATGTTTCAACATCTAACAGTTTTTCAACTTTCATTACGGGGTATAATGCTCTGGAAAAGAGTGGAAGTACAGCTGAAATTACTGGGCTTTCACCTGGTATAACCTATTTTTACAGGGTACGGGCAAAAAAAGGCACGGAAATCACCAATAATTCAAATGTTATAACAGTTACAACAACAGGGGTCGCCCCTGAAGAATCTGAAGACCCTACTTTTCTTAAGGTTAAAGCAAATGCTTTGGAAAATCCTTTTTTTGTTGGTGTAGCGGTTAAATCGAATCAATTAACGGAGGGGAGTGCTTATGATGTGGTGCTCAAAAATGAATTTAGCAGCATTACGGCTGAGTATGAAATGAAAATGAACCCTATTTCCACAGGGAGTGGGTCTTATAATTGGGACGCTGCCGATAAAATAGTTAATTACGGAAATGACAACGGAATAAATGTTCATGGTCATGCTTTAGTGTGGCATAATGCCGTCCCCGATTGGTTATCTAATTTTTCGGGTACAGATGCTGAGTTCGCATTGGAAGTAAAAAAATACATCACCGACGTGGTTACCCGTTATGCAGGAAAAGTAAGTTCTTGGGATGTAGTAAATGAGGCCGTTGATGACAATGGTAATATGAGGAATACTATTTTTCTCCAAAAAATGGGTCCTGATTACATTAAAGATTGCTACCAATGGGCGAGAGATGCTGCAATTGCAGCCGGTGATACCGACTTGTTATTGTTCTATAATGATTATGCCACATCAACCAATATACCCAAACAGGATAAAATGTTCAACATCGTAGATGATTTAAAGACAAGTAATCTTATTGATGGTGTTGGTTTTCAGATGCATAATACGTATTTAAGTCCTACTAAAGAACAAATAGAGACAGACATTAATAGAGCTGTTGCCTTAGGCTTGAAAGTACATATTTCCGAGTTGGATATTCAAGTGAACCAAAATAATGATATCACTTACCTAACAGCGGAAAGGGCATTGGCTCAAAAGGAAAAGTATAAAGAAATAGTTAAAATATATAACGCGCTTCCTGAGGCAAATAAATATGCTTTGACAGTGTGGGGTTTTAAAGATAATGAATCTTGGATACCTTATAGTACCGATCTTAATCATCCGGGAAATGACTGGCCGTTATTATATAATGATAAATTTGAGATTAAAAGCGCTCATACAGGATTTTTAGAGGGGTTAGAATAAGTTTTGTTAGTTTTGGAGAATCGTCTGAAAAGAAATTTTCAGGCGATTTTTTATGCGTCATGGTTTTTTAAAGCATTAGTTATGTCGGTTTAAATGAATTATACCTAAAACACTACGTTCTTGTACTGGTTTACATTTTCTATACATGATAACGCGGGTTGTAGGTTTTTGGGATTATTTCCATTACACAACGTGTTTGCATTACTTAAATCACTTTTTAGAAAAAAATCAACCTTGTTTTCCCATTCACGAAAAAAATGTGTAGAACATTTACTTTAGCCCAATACTGAATTACAAGGGTGAAAAATAGATTGGAGTATTGGGATTCTTTGTTTTTAGAGAAAAAAGCGATTAAAAAAAGTGGGACTGTATAATTTTTAAATTGTCTGATTATTTCCTGGATTCAAAAAAGAACGGCTTTTAAAGTCAAAGAATAAAAAATCCCAGGTTAATGATCAACCCGGGATATTAAAACTACAACGTATAGTAATGGTTTATTGCTTTTTAAGCAGTACTTTCTAGTGTTTATTTGTAATTACTTTATGTTTATTTTTATGGTTTTAATAATGTTATTGGAGGCGTTACCCACATAAACCACGTAATCCCCTTTTTCTAGATTCCAGTCAGAAATAGATTCGTCATAGAAAGCAAGATCGGAAGCGTCTATACTAACTTCTACAGTCTTAGATGTCCCTTTTTTTAAATTGATTTTTTCAAATCCTTTAAGCTCTTTTAAAGCTCTTTTTACTTTGGATTTTGGTTTGCCTACGTATACTTGGACAACTTCGGCACCATCAAGATTACCGCTATTTGTTACTTGGCAGGTTACTTTGATTTTATCGTTGGGGAGGTATGTTTTTTTATCCGTTTTTACATTGTTGATGTTAAAACTAGTATATGAAAGGCCGTAACCGAAGGCATAAAGAGGTGTAATTTTCTTAGTGTCGTGCCACCTGTAACCGACTAAAATACCTTCCTTATAGTTTTGTTCCTGATCTATCCCGGGATACGATGATACCCCAAAGGAGTGAGCGGCATTATCCTCTAGTTTGGCAGGGAAAGTGAACGGTAGTTTTCCAGAAGGGTTTACATCTCCGCTAATGATATCTGCAATGCCGTAGCCGGCCATACTGCCTAAGTACCATGTTTGTATAAGACCATCTATATTTCTTAACCAAGGTATTTCAACCGCATTTCCGGACATTAAAATGTAACCAACATTTTTGTTTACCTCTAATATATCATTGAGTAATTCGTCTTGGCCAAATGGTAAGTTGAACTGCGTTCTATCGGCACCTTCACAATCTTGAAGGTGGCTTTTGTTCAATCCGCCAAAAAATAAAACGATATCGGCATTTTTAGCAATCTTTACGGCCTCAATCCTAAGGGAATCCGCATTAAGTTTGGAAGGGATTACGGCATCATAGACCGATGGCCCGGTTGCATACCCCATAGAATGTACAATATTTACATTTTCATAACGAGCTTTTAAGCCTTCCAACGGGGAGATTTCAAATTGAGGTTTTAATTCAGAAGACCCTCCACCAGCTGTCATGGATCGGGTTGCATTTTCACCAATTACGGCAATGGTTATGCCTTCTTTGTCCTCAATAGGGAAAAAACTATTTTCATTTTTTAACAAAACGATTCCCTCTTGAGCAACTTTTCTGGCTACGGCGTGATGTTCTTTATTATTGATTTTTCCAAAACCTCTATTGGATTTTAAAGTGGTTCGAAACATTAATCTCAAAATACGCCTTACTTTGTCGTTAAGAACAGTTTCATCAATTTCTCCTGATTTTAATGCTTTTAAAAAAGGTGATGCCAAATAATAATTGTCATAATGATTCAATGAGTTGGTGCCTAAGCCATCTGTTCCTGTCCCCATTTCAAGGTCTAATCCATTCATTGCAGCTTCCATAGTATCGTGCGTAGAACTCCAATCACTGATCACCACTCCATCATAATCCCAGTCACCCTTCAAAATCTTTTTGGTAAGTAATTCGTTATGTGTAGCGTATTGCCCTCTAAATTTATTGTACGCCCCCATTACTGCCCAAACACCGGCTTCTTGTACAGCTGCTTTAAAGGCGGGAAGATAAATTTCGTATAGTGCCCTATCACCAACTTCTACATTGACAGTATTTCTCCAATGTTCTTGATTGTTCAATGCAAAATGTTTTGCACAAGCGGCAACATTATTTTTCTGAACACCCTTAATATATGGAACAACCATTTTTGAAGCCAAAAATGGATCTTCACCCATGTATTCGAAATTTCTTCCGTTTAGTGGGGTTCTGTAAATATTGACTCCAGGTCCGAGTAGAATGTCTTTTTCTCTATATCTCGCTTCTTCCCCTAGGTTATAACCATAATCTCCCGATAGTTTTGGATTAAAAGTTGCGGCTAAACAAGTTAATGCAGGGAAAGCGGTGATTGAGTCATTTGTCCATCCGGCATAGTCCCATGAGTCCCAACTAATTTCGGCCCTTACACCGTGAGGACCATCTGACATCCACAATTCCGGTATCCCTAGCCTCCCTACTCCTTTAGTGCTGAATTTAGATTGTGCGTGACACATATCTACTTTTTCTTTCAGCGTTAGTAATGGTATAATACTATCGATTTTAGACTCAATACTCTTTTCTAAAGTAGAATTGGTTTTTTGCGCAAAAACATCTACTGTTTTTGTAAAAACAAAAAGGATGATTAATACTTTTTTCCAAGTATTGGAATAAGCAATTTTAATATTCATGGTTTTATTTTTTTAGTCTCGTAAAATTACTCCCTACAAGAAAATCATATCTGTATTTTTGATGCGTTAATTAGAACATTTGTTGCAAATCACCCTTTAAAAGCATACCTAAAATGTGATATTCTTTAATTCCGATTTAATTAGAAGGTTGCTCCTTGCTATAGTAAAACCCTTATATGGAAGTTGCCGTTTTTATTGCCAAAAAAGGCTCGTGTTGGGTTGTCTTGATTTTATAAGTTTAGCGTATTTTCATCAAATTAGTACTTAATCGACGTACAGATAAGTTATCTTGAATTTTCAAAAATAGAATGAAGAGTAGCTCATTTATAAATCAATTCATTTTGCACTTAAAGATCGACTGGCAATGTTTTTTTTATAAATGATTGATGTATTATAATGTCTAAATGCTACAGTTTTCTGTCATCCCGAACAGACAAAAAGTTATTTGTGAAAGAAAATTACTTTTTGTGTAAAATAAATCGAAACTTTACTTGCAATATGGGTTTTTGTAGGATTATTTAAATCCTGACATGGTGATTAAAGCCATTGATTGTTAGTGATTCTAATTTTTTTAAAAGGATGTTCATTATTTTATCATATTTAGTTGTTATGATAAAGGGTAGAATATCATTTTAACCAATACTTTCCAATATTTCTATACTACGAATTATTAGTTTGCTTTTTCACTTAATATAGGCTTACAATTGTTATTTGCTTTTCCAAAATAAAACCTGATAAGAAAGGAAGTTTTGGGAGAGCATTAAGAAATTTGTAATTTAAATCAAAAAACATAAGTTTAATTCGATATGAATTCTTATTGACAAGTCCATATAGTATTGGAAAGCCAATCGGAAATATCCGTCTTTTTAGTACAATCTTATGTGTTTATACTTTTGTAAATTTGAAATTTGAAATAACATTATTATTTACATGGATTTTTTTCCAGACAGCTTTTTCACAGCTCAATAAACAAGTAGCTTTTAAGCAATTGACTGTTGAGGATGGCTTGTCACAGAATAGTGTAATGAGCATAGCCCAGGATAGTCTCGGTTTTATTTGGTTCAATACTGAAGATGGTCTTAATAAATACGATGGTCGAGAATTTAAACATTACAATGTTCCCTCTAGTCATGCAAAGCGAGAAGTAAAGTATATATCTGGCGAATTATTCGTTGATAGATCTGGTATAATATGGGTGGTGGCTAATTCTGGCAAATTAAATCGCTATCAACAAAAAACAGATAGTTTCCATGAAGTTTCAAAATTTGAACAGGTAATAACTATCGCTCAGGATACTGATCATAACTACTATATTGGTACTTATGGTGAAGGGCTTTTCAAAATTGACCATCAAACCAAGGATACGGTTCAAATTTTAAAACCAAAAGACAAACATTTTGCGGTTTGCAGTTTTGTGGAAACAGACAACAATTCCATTTTTGCTACCACAGATGACGGTATCATTGAGATTAAGGGTGAGAATTATAGGTTTATAGAACTTGCACCTGAAACCATATTTAGTCGATTCGCGAAGTCTAAAACAGGCACTGTATTTCTTGGGAGTTATGAAAAAGGACTTTTTTTTAAAACTCCAAATGATACTGGTTTTGAGGCATTCAGAGGTTTTGCAAATCAACCTTTACCCCAGGATTTAATTGTTAAGGATCTATTGTTTGATAAAGAAGACCGGCTCTGGATTACAACTGAAAGGCACGGTATTTACCTTGTGGATTTCAATTTAAAAACCGTACAGAATTTTACCAGCAATAAAAAGGATCCTAATGCGCTGCCTTCCGATTCATTGTTTTTTTTGCATGAAGATAGTACTGGAACCATTTGGATGGGAACTCAAGGGGCTGGTGTGTGCTATTATGATGCGTATTTGACAAAGTTCAACGTATTGACTAATGATCAGGTGCCACAAAGCGTCAATATTGATGCTATA
This sequence comes from Maribacter sp. TH_r10, assembly GCF_033101095.1. Classification (NCBI taxonomy): domain Bacteria; kingdom Pseudomonadati; phylum Bacteroidota; class Flavobacteriia; order Flavobacteriales; family Flavobacteriaceae; genus Maribacter; species Maribacter sp. TH_r10. The sequence goes on from NZ_JAWMPY010000002.1 coordinate 130,108, forward strand.
AGGGCAATAACCACAGATGGTAAAAACACCATATGGGTTGGCACCGATGGCAAGGGGTTAACCAGAATAAACCCATATCGGGAAGAATATTTCACCTATACAACTTTAAATTCCAACCTTTTAGGAGATAGGATTGTAAGTTTGTTTTTTGATAAAGGAAGCTTATGGATAGGGCATCTAAACCATGGACTTCAAATAATGGATGCCAATGGCAAAATGACTTCCTTTAAAGAAACGTCACTATTCACTGTTTTAAAGATTTTTAAAGACACGGTTGGAAATATTTGGCTTTGCACCAACCATGGTTTACTGCGGTTTGATAGAAATAAAGGTATTGTCAAACAATTCACTTCTGAAAATTCAAGCTTAGCTTCAAATTATTATATCAGTACTATTGAGCAGGATATAAATACGATTGAGCAAGGAAATTTAAATACCCTTTGGGTAGGTACAGAATTTGATGGGTTGTACCAGCTTGATATTAAAGAAGATAAATTCTCTAAGATTGATGCTATACCTGATAGGATTTTTTCATTGTACTATGATAATTCCACGCTTTGGATCGGAACAAACGGCAAAGGGTTAAAATCATACCACATTGAAGATGGCACAGTTACAACGTATACCAAAAAAGAGGGGCTGCCAAATGATATTATTTACGGAATTTTACCAGATTCCAGTGGAAATTTATGGTTGAGTTCTAACAAGGGAATCACCAAGCTCAGCATAGAAAACGATACTATTTCAGATATTGAAAACTATAGCAATTACTTTGGATTGCAATCCTACGAATTTAATGCCGGAGCTTATCATAATGCTGCAAATGGCATTCTATATTTTGGGGGGATAAAAGGACTCAACTGGTTTAACTCAAAACAACTTAAAAAAAATCCAGCTCGCCCCAAAACGGCCATTACAAAAATGGAGGTTTTCAACAAAGAACATCCTTTGACAAGTGAATTAAAGTTACAGCACAACCAAAATACGGTGTCGTTTACATTTGCATCTCTACAATTTTCACAACCAGAGCTGAACCAATATAAATACCGTCTTGTTAACAACGATTCACATTGGATTGATGCTAGCAACAATAATGTAGCGCATTATACCAATTTACCCCCCAATAACTATGAATTTCAGGTATTATCAAGCAATTATGATGGTGTCTGGAACGAGGCGCCTACAACCTATTCATTTACCATTTTAAAACCTTGGTATACGACTAACCTTGCCATGGCAATTTATGTGCTTTTGTTCGCATTGCTGGCTTATCTCTTATTTTATTATTTAAAATGGCGCTTAGATGTAAAAAACCAATTGCGCTTGGAACATGAGGAAACTGAGCGTCTCAAAAAATTAGATGAGCTTAAGACAAATCTATATGCAAATATTTCCCACGAGTTCCGTACGCCACTTTCACTCATTGCCGGTCCGGTTGAAAACCAACTAAAGAAGGAAAATCTAACAGAAAGGGACAGAAGAGAGCTTGGTCTGGTTAAAAAACATACAGATAGATTGGTTGAACTCATCAACCAGATGATGGATATTTCAATTTTAGATTCTGGCCAAAGAACGCTCAATCTATCCCGTGGTAATTTAAACGCTTTATTGGCACAACTTGTGGAAGCTTTTCAATATAAGGCACGCGGTAGGAAAATAACCATACAAAGCACAATACTCGATTTGAAAGATTGTTGGTTTGATAGGGATATGATGGAAAAAACCATTTCTAATCTACTCTCAAACGCCATTAAATATGCCCCTGAAAATAGTGATGTATTGGTCCATGCCAATGAACAAGAAGGTGCTTTTATTTTGATTGTGGAAAATGAAACCCGACAAATGAACGGCAAAAACCTATCAAAACTTTTTCAACGATTTTACCAAGACAATGAAGCTTCGGAAGGTGTTGGCATTGGATTGGCCTTGGTTAAGGAATTGGTAGAACTGGCTCAAGGTACTATCTCGGCCCATACGTTGGAGGATTCCAAAATACAGTTTACATTGTTTATTCCTGTAAAACAAACAGAGTTTATTGAAAGCTCTACAGGTAATGACAATGTGCAGACAAATCAAAAGAATATAGACCAATTTAAAGCCGATAAAGTTGGAAAAGAGGTTTTAATTGATACGAGGAGTATAAATCTGCCACAATTGTTAATAGTTGATGACACTTTGGATATGCGAGCATTTATTGTTTCAAATTTTGAAGGTGAATATAAAATTCTAGAAGCTGAAAATGGTAAAGAGGGTGTGGATATGGCTGTAAGACATCTTCCCGATTTAATTATTAGTGATGTGATGATGCCCATTAAAAATGGGTTTGAGCTATGCGATGAAATAAAACAAAATGCACTTACCAGCCACATTCCGGTAATTTTATTGACAGCCAAAGTTGGTGAAGAAAATGAGATACAAGGTTTTAAGACCGGGGCTGATGATTATATTACCAAGCCTTTTAATCCTGAAAAGCTAAAAATAAGGACAAAAAACCTCATTGATGTCCAAAAACGTTTGGCCAATCATTATAAAAGTTCGTTAAACATCAATCCCGATTTGGCTATTACCAACACCGAAACTAAGTTTTTGGAACAACTAATAAATGTGATGGACGAACATATTACCGATACCGAATTTAACAACGAGTCATTTAGTAGGTTAATGCAAATGAGCGAGCGACAACTGCACCGTAAACTAAAAGCCATTATTGGAATGACCCCTACGGAATTTGTTAGAAATGAACGTATAAAATTAGCATCCAATCTGTTAAAAAAATCCGATGCTACGGTATCTGAAATTGCTTACCAAGTAGGTTTTAATACACCTTCTTATTTTATTAAGTGTTTTAAAGAAACTTATGGGTGTACCCCCAACGAATTTTCTATAAAAACATAATTTTTTCTCGTTTTACTTCCTATAAAATTTTGATTGTAATTCTTTGAACCCCCTTAAAACGTTATGTTTTTTTGGGGTTGTCCATTTTGTTGCATCTTTTGGCGAATGTATGGTATCCATCTAGTGCAAGCCCTTCTACTTTTACTCCAAAGTAACTAAAAGGACATTTTTGGCTAGAATGAAATAATGAAAACAATTATGGATACAATACCACAAAAACCTCTAACAAACAATAATATTTATATGAGTATAGACCATCTTAAAAAAGGAACATATTCGCTTAATATTTTGGAAAAAGAAAAAGTGATAAAATCCATTGAAATAATAAAGCACTGACCAACCTCACAAATTTATTTTATAACCCATAAAAAGTTAAACACTATGAAAACAAAAATAATTATAGCCACACTATTGGCATTGTGTTTGGCGATGCCTACACAAGCCCAGTTTTTTAAAAAGCTTAAAAAAGTGGCTGAAAATGCAGTTGAACGAACCGTTTTAAATAGAACGGATAAAGAAGTGTCCAAAACCACGAACAATACCATAGATTCCATTGCAAAAGGAGGGAAAGACAAGAAAGATAACTCCAAGAACATTGGGGAAACCGAAAAAGACCTTGACAAAAAGGAAAAACAAATACCGACTGGAACCGAGTTTGAAAATCCATCCTTGAAAAAAAATACCGATGCCAAATGGGCATGGTACACTTCGGATGTTAGGGTAACCTCATACGATAAACAAAAAGAATCAAATATGGTAAGCTATTTTGATGCCGATGCTGTTGCAATGCGCTCGGACTATGTTGATCAAGTAACGGGGGCTCCACTTACATCCTATACTGATAGTGAGGGTTTCTTTATCAGTTATAACCCAAGGGAGCAAAGGTATACCAAAACGTCCCTATTTGCAATGCCCGGTATGAGCATGATGGCGCCCAGTATGATGGCCAGTGCCTATAAATTACCCGAAGGCAGCATTTTTGAAGGGATGGAGGCCATGGAAAAACAAGGACTTGCTGTTTATCCGTTCATGCACGTAGACTTTCCATTTGTAATCCGACCTGAACATTTTAGGGATGAAATGATTGCTGACAGATATAAAGAATCACAAATAGCTTGTAGAGGCAGTATGGATTGCACCAAATTCAGTGTAGTTGAGAGTGGCCATGAGGGCAGCTACATCTTGTTCGACAATCAAAACAGATTGATTGAAATAAACATTGTCATAAAAAATGACCCCTATTTTGAATCGGGCAAGGGAAAAATCGAATACTTCTACGAAAATGTTGAAGTACAAGTACCGGCCGCCGTTGAAAAAAAAATGTTTGGGCAAGACCTATTGAAAAAAGGAATGGAGAACAATTGATGATCATTAAACTAAAAAAATGAAAACTCTCATAATAACAAAACACTTCATAGTAACACTTTTGCTGCTCAGCACCCTTAATATGGCCCAAGCAAACTGTACAACAACAGAAACTACCAGTACGGTATTGCCTAACTATGAAGAAGCAGACCTTCATGTACAAAATAGTGTCCAGCCTATGGTTACTGAACTTGGGGGTGCTGTAACTTTCATCATTGCAGTCAACAATAAAGGCCCTGCAACATCCAACGACATTGTTTCCAAAGTAGTTTTTCCCAGTAGTTATAGCATCACAAATGTTTCAGTGACCCATGGCAACTACGACCAAACCACCAAATTATGGAATGTCGGCACGCTCGATGCATGGAAGCGAGCGGTTATGACTGTAATGGTAATTGTTTTGGACGATACCGATCTTATGACCACTGCCGAACTGATCAAATGTAGCACAACAGACCCGGACAGTACTCCCAATAATGGCATAGATACCAATGGCAATGGACTCATAATTGATGATGAAGGTGATGAAGACGATGGAGACGGACAGGATGTGAAAATAAGTGATCTTCATAGATCTAGCAATAATGAAAGTGCCAACAACAGAAGTAAAAAAATTACTCCAAACGAGTTCAGCTTTGATACGGACGTAAAAATGGTGATGGAGCATAAAAAGGACAAAATTATTTCCTTTCTGGACTTCGATACCATGGCCATGCGCATGGAATACCATAGTAAAGGTAAAAACCCAGATCCTGTGTATTGGGACAAAGATGGCTATATCTATTCTGGCGAAAAGGGCAACTATTACAAAATCCCTTTTGATGAAGTGAAAAACATGGGCAAGAACATCGTAAAAATGTTTAGTATGGGCAATGAGGACATGCTCGGCGACCTTAATGTAGAATGGCCCAGTGAACCCATAATTTACAATGGTTACGAACTCCACGTGTATCCCAATCGCTATCCAATGGTAGAATGGGTGTTTGTGTACCACCCGGATGTTTTTAGGGGAGCCGAAAATATCACCGAAGAAAAAGTAGATTGCCGGGGCGATGGAGGTTGCTCAAAGTTCACCCTCACCAAGGGTGAAGGAGCAGGATCTACTGTTTTATTTGACACTCAAAACAGGTTGGCCGAAATCACAAATCCAGATGGCGCCTCGATGATCTATACTTATGAACGCTGCTCGGTAACCTTGCCTCAAGCGCAATCCTTCAACTTTATTTTTAAAAATTGATATGAATAATCCAATCCTTTAAATGACAAATTAACACACGTTTCACGAATAAATATTTTTACTCTTAACATTAATTCTAAATCATGAAAAAAATCAATCTCATTATTACAACAGCTTTATTGTACTTTACATTTTCTTTCACTGTAAATGCCCAAACCGACAACAAATTGGGTGTATTTCTTGCCTACGGCACCGAAATTGAAAATATAGGTATAGGTGCCAATGCGGAATTTCCAATTATTGACAAATTGACCATTTCGCCTTCGTTTATTTATTATCTACCTAAAGACGAATCCGGTGTGAAAATCAACTGGTTTGAATTCAATGCCAATGCCAATTATTATTTTTTGGATGAAGAAACAATTGGTGTTTACGCAATTGCAGGACTAAATTATTCCAGCGTTAAGGTAAGCTACGATGACAACGATCTTGGTTTTTTGGGAGACTTTTCGGCCAGTGATGGGCGTTTTGGACTTAACCTGGGCGGTGGTGCCAATTTTAATATAGGAGGGAGCATTACCCCGTTCGCTGAAGTAAAATATGTAATCATTGATGAAGGCCAATTGGTAGTTGCTGGTGGCGTAAAGTTTAGGATATAAGAATCGAAAACACACAACAAGAGTTTTACCTATGTGGCTTTAAAGCAAACACCCAAGAAAGTCAATGTCTCCGAGTTTGATTTCAGCGTTCAAAGCACATTTGAAAAAGAAGGAGGGGTTAAACACGTAAAGATCACCGTAAACAATTGAATATGGAAAAGTTTTTACCCGTATATCTCCGTTCTTTTTTATAGGATTGGTTCGGAGAAAACAAAGTAACAGATGAAAATAACAACCTTAAAAATCAATCGAATGAGTATCCATGTATTTATCGACAAATTAACAAGTAAACAAATATTCAGAACCTGTTGTCTGGCAATAGCATTTTTAATCACTATAAGCTGTGGCAGCGACGACACCGATGACGACGCATCATCCTTTGATTGCCAAGCCGGAACATGGACCGAATGGGTCGAAAACGAATTCACCGCATATTATAATGCTATAAATGCTTATAGTCAGGACCCTACTGAGTCGAATTGTACCCTTGTTGAATCGACAGCTTATGATTACCTGGAAGCATTACGGAATATAGTCGATTGTGTTCCTACGGCAAATCAAGACGCAATCAACCAAGCCATAGATGAGGCAAAAGAAGAAGTGGACAGTAACCCTTGCGGTTAATCGCATTTTGAAACATAGGATGTAATCAAACCACAAAGCATATCCCTTATATAGTAGAAGTATATTTCACACAAGTTTTTTATAGTCTCTTTTGATGTAGGTGGTTTTCTGAAATCCTGCAGATCAATAGCGGGTAAAAGGGAAGTTCAAAGAAAAAAGGAACTGGAAAAATTAGAAGAACAATTAAAAGAAGGAGCTACATCCTGGTAAAGGGTTAAAAGAACTTGGTAAAAATAAAAATTGATGATAAACCTTAGATTTAAAATGAAATATCCACTAAAAACTATTGCAATAACTTTTAGCTCCTTCTTTTTATTTTCTTGTGGCGGAGATAAATCAAAAAACAAACAGATTATTCAAAAAACAGTAAAAGTAGTTAAGGAAACACCTAAAACAAACGATTTTAGAGAACACTTAAAAATGACAGAACCTGCTACAGAAACACAATTCCAAAACTGGTTACCGACCAATCTTGAAAATTTCAAAAGGGCAGAGTTTACCACATCCCGCATTTCGCAAAACGATATTGCATCTGCAGGAGCTATCTATACAGATGGAGACGGCAAAAAACTAGAACTCACCATTGTGGATGGAGCCAGCAAGGATGGTTTATTGGCAATAAACTCTCATTATATGGCTCAGACTATGAAATTTAGTAGTGAAAAATCATCTGGCTATCAAAAAACGTATGAAAACAAGGAACTCAAAGTATTGGAAACCTACGTTGAAAAAGATAATTATTATGAAGTCAAATTTTTGGTTGATATGCGCTTTGGAATAACCATAGTTAGCCTTGGAATTAACCATGATAAGCTTTGGGATGTGATTTCAACTTTGGATTTAAAATCCCTTAACGCTATGTAAGTAATTAAAAACACCTGCTAAATCAGGTCGTATTGAAATAAGAGAAGGAAACCCAACATTTAGTTTTGGTATTTCCGTAGGAGCTATTAACCATAAAGCACAATCAGTTTCTGTAAACACCGAAGACGTTGTTATTGATAAACTTCCAATGCATACAATATTGTCTTCAACAGTGTTCACAATATCTTCTTGTGGTCAAGATACCAAACAAGAATTAAAAGCAATTACACAAACTTTAAAAAATGTATATCACCAATAGAAAAAACAAGAGCATTTAAAAAAAGAGATTAATGCCTTAAATCCTTCAAAACCCATTAATGTATAAAACATATGAAATCACAAATGAAAAAAGTAGTTGTTTTGGCCCTACTATTATGGGCCGTACACCCATGTGCAAACGCCCAGGGAAAATCCTCCAAAGGGGAAAATGTGGTAGTGGTGGTGAACAAATCCAATAAGAAGCTAACCCATATTGTTCCTTTTGAAGAGGGTAATATACGTAACTTGAACAAGTTATACCCCAAAAGTACTTTCTATGCTGGTAAACTGTACCGTTCATCAAAATTCAAAAGGGCCATTACCAAAAAAAGTCAACTTAAGGGGACAGAGAATTTAAACCTCCCGCAAGGTTCGTTGGTGTCCATTAATACTGATAAACCCTTTATTCCTGGTAATCAATTCGTTCCCGGAGACCAGTTCCTTATAATGTTTGATAAGAAGAAAAAAATGGTTGTTTTAAAAGTAAGATAACCCCATCTTAAAAACTTTGGTAATGAATATTCCAACCTCAAAATTAAAAAGCTGCTTGCTATATATTTTCATAGTAGGTATACCAATGGTTGTTGTTTCGTGCAAAGATGCCCAAAAGCAAGAGGCCAACACTTCGGTAAATAACCTCAATGGAAACTATGCAGTAGAAGTTTCAATGGAAAACCAAGTATTTCACATTCAGCAAGAAAGCCTATTGCCCGTAAAGACCATATTTACAAAAGACAGCATCTTACTATTATTCAGGGAAGAGGAAAACCCATTTCAGCTCAATTTGAACCTTACCCATACCGATATTTTGGTTGCCCAAAATGCAAAATATAGTATTCCGGACGAAAATGCCGGAAAAATCAAAGTAGACCTGAACTTTTTCAATTCCGACAGGAATACAAAAAGTATAAATAAACGAATCATATTCAGAAAAGGAATCATTAAAATTGATAAATTGACTGAAAACGAATTGGACATGACTTTTAAGGGAGAAGGCAGTGGAATAACCGAACGCGACAATAATTTTCTTATTTCCGGTAAAATAAAAGCAACATTTACCCAATAACATTAAAGCAAATGAAAACAACACTTAAAACAATAAGCCTATCAGTGCTTGTATGTATAGTAGTTAATTGTAAGCAGAATAACAAGCAATCTGGTACAGTTGAAGAGGACCCAGTAGTAACTGAATCAGTCAGTATGTCGAAAAATGCAATCAGGGTTACAACCCGTAGCATGGAATTTCAATCGGTGGATACCATTTCTTCTGGGTGGAACACCTTTGTTTATGATAACCTGTCAAATGAGACCCATTTTTTTTTATTGGATCAATATCCTGAAGGTAAAACTATTAAAAACACGATTACCGATGTAGCCCCCGTTTTTGAAGATGGAATGGATTTAATCAATATGGGGAAATCAGAAGAAGGCTTTGGAGCATTTGGTAATCTGCCTGCTTGGTATTTTGATATTGTTTTTAGTGGTGGATCAGGTCTAATCTCACCTAAACATACAGCAGTGAGTACCTTAAAATTAGACCCCGGTTATTATGTTATGGAGTGCTACGTAAAAATGCCAAACGGTAAATTCCACACTCTTATGGGCATGGCCAAACCACTCATAGTTACAAAAGAAGCTAGTGGTCAAGAACCCCCACAAGCGACTATTAATATCATACTTTCAGGAGAAGAAGGTATAAGTTGGGACCAACCTATCACCCAAGGTAGACACACTTTCTCGGTCTTTGTAAAAGACCAAAAAGCACACGAGAATTTTATTTGGCACGATATTAATATCGCACGATTGGATTCCCATGCAGATATTGAGGCCTTGGAGAAATGGATGGACTGGTCGCACCCCAAAGGGCTTATCACTCCAGCTCCCAATGGTGTAACATTTCTTGGAGGTGTAAATGATATGCCGTCCGGTAGTACGGGTTATTTTACAGTTGATTTAGAGCCAGGGAAGTATGTTTTTATTTCTGAAGTACCCAATTCAAAAGAAAAAGGCCTCTTGAAGACCTTTGAAATCAAGGACTGATTAATACAAAATTTTATTGATGTTGTGATTACATAGTTTGTTTGCCTAGGTAAAGCATTTTTTTGAATATTTAAAAAAAGACGAAAACGGAAAGGATAAATTTGTATTGGTTATATGGCTGGCTTATATGAATTGAATTTTTTTTGGTATTGGGTGATTTCTATAGGTTAATATGCAAAAGATGCGCAAAATTCACCTCTGAATGTACCATTTTGAAACAAGTTTTGATTTTAGTCAACCACTCAAAATTAAACCTGTACATAACTGATAGTTATAATAAAGTGATGGTAAAAATAGTTTTAGATTCCTGTGAAAAGAAAACCGTAAAAATAAAGATAGACTTTGATGTCATATTAATCTTTCAACATTTTTTGGCTGATCTTACTCATAACACCCTATTAGATTTTGTTCTTGTCACTATACCATCTTTTCAACCATTTGGAAATACCTTCCAACCCGGGATAAATAATTCTTTCGGTAATGTTCGCTTGGTCGAGTTTATCGCGTATTTCCCACTTTAATCCTGAAGGGATAATTACCTTTTTTAAATATTTGGGATGTTTTTTAAGCCACTCCAATGGATTGGAATCCGGATCCAACATAAACGAAAAAAGGGCGAATTGGTTTATGATGCGATCATCGAGGGATGGTGGCTCAAAAAATATCATGGTATTTGCATTCCTACTCGAAAAATCATAGAGTTCCTCCAAAGAATTGCCTATGGTTTGTTTCAATTCCTTTGAGCTAAAATAAAATATGTCCTTGTTGAAAATAGGTGTTTTAAGCTCTTCCGGCAGTTCTTCCCTTAGTGCTATATAGTTCACCATCCATATGGCTCCGTCCATATCATAAGTGTCCATGTCCTCCGTTAAAAAATGTAAGGCAACATTTGGGGAGTGGGTCCAGTCGATCAGTCTAGTGGGTAGTCCGTGGTGTTGTCCTAAGGAAAACCAGTTCCAAAGATTGTTATTGTCATCGATCAAGGTATTTATCGGAGAGTACTTCTTAAAGTTTCGGATCATGGTACCTTCAACCTTTGAGGGTTTTCTTCCCATTCTTTGCAGGCTTGGCTCTAATCCAAATTCGGCATTATGAACACCCCTATAGGCATAAGGTGATCTAAACCTATCAATTTTATTGTCCTTTTCATTGAATAAAAATTCTTGTAGTTCTATCCAATTTTTTGGTTCAAATAGCTCAAAATCTGTCATTTCACTAATAATTTTATGGTGCACCCAAACAGGGTACTATTCTTATTAACAGCTCTAAAACCACTAAATGTTTGCATGCATTGTATTGGCATTGTGTTTTATCCATAAAGATGACCAATTTTTGGGGCTCTAGGAGCATACCGAATAACCGGTTTTGAAGTTAGTTTTTTTATGGATACGTATTACCAAACGGTTAAGTTTTTTTCAGTAGTCCCAGTGGTTTAAAAACTTTTAAAGTCCTTCAAATTTAAAAGGCAAAATCCATTAAATACGAATTGTAAAAAGAAAAAGCCCGAATACTATATTCAGGCTTTTTTATAATCTTGTGGTAAGGGTTTAATTCTTGATTAATCCTTGTCCTTCTACCCAAGGGGCTCCCGTTTTCTTCAAATCACTTTCAAGTCCTGGGAGTGTAGAATCAATGATAGGCAGTAATTTATTTTTTACCATCTTGAGTTGATTCTGTACGCGGTTCAAGAAACCTTTATGCTCTTCCGTTGGACCGTAGGTATTGCCCAAAGCCCTCCAGCTAATCGAATTACCTTCACGAGCCGTAGGATTAGATCGTTCCCCGATTTCTCCCTTTATTTTGTCGCCGTTAAGCTCTTTATCAATATCCAACAAGGTATTTTTCACTGTATTTAATCGTTTATACAAATCATCGGTAGGCGACGTTGCCTTATTCAAGGCCCTTAACATGGCATCAACGGTTTGCTGACTGGTTGATAATGCTGTGCTGGTTGCCGTTAAATCTTGCTGAAATGCAAAAGCAGCTTCCCGGAACGAATCCATTTCCTCAAATGATTTTCTAGGTAAGGCCCCTTCGAACAAGGGGGCTACTTTGAAGGTCTCCGGTCCTTGTAAAACGGTATTGATACCATTGACCCGTTTGGTCAAAGTCACGGAATACTCCCCGGGGGTAACCATTACGCCACCCCTACGAAAACCTCTTCGCCCTTCTGGAGCCTTTAATCGCTCTCCACTTTTACTCGGATAACTTAAGTTCCAATTTACGCGGTTAAATCCTTTTTTGTTGGATCCCTTCACTGTATTGATTACGTTTCCTTGAGCATCTTTAATTACCAAAAGTATTGATGGCCCATCTTGTCTACTTTCCTCTTCAAGAGCATCCCATCCTGGGAATTTGGCAGTTCCTTTTTTCTCTTTTTCCCTCCTGAGGTCTGTTTTTGATTTTATCTTATCTGCCATGTAATAAGTGAAATTGGCCCCGAAAGGAGGATTTTTTGCAATCCACTCAGCATCACCTTGACTTCCTATCCTATTGGATTGTTTGTACCACTCAACCGGTTTTATGGGAAAGAGCTTTGCTTCAGTAGACTCCAAGCTTTCATCAAAATCCCGTAAAGGAGAGATATCGTCCAAAATGAATATTCCCCTACCGAATGAACCGGCAACCAAATCATTTTCACGTCTTTGTATGGTAATATCCCGAATGGGAATGGTTGGCATTCCACCCTCTAATTCCATCCAGTTTTTACCTCCATTTAAAGTAGCATAGACTCCGAATTCGGTGGCGGCAAATAATAGATCTTTCTTTACGTGATCTTGTACCAGTCTCCAGATCAATAATCTATTGGGAAGATCCCCGTTGATCAAAGACCAAGACTTTCCTTTGTCAGTACTTTTGATAATGTAAGGTTTATAATCACCATACTTATGGTTATCCAAGGCCGCGTATACAACGTTGGCATCAAAAAGATCGGCGCGAACATCGTTCACAAAGGGTGTAGTGGGTAATCCTTTTATGGTATTCAAAGTGAATTTTCTCCAATTTGCACCTCCGTCTTCCGTTACTTGAATGAGTCCATCATCGGTACCAGCGTAAATCAAACCTTCTTGTTTTGGTGATTCGGCTAAGGAAGTAATGGTATTATAATTTGACATTGCGCCTATGTCCCAAGCATTATCCCAACTTTGGGATGTACCGTAATAAGGAAAGTCCATCCTTTCCTGGTTCAAGGTAAGGTCTGTTGAAATCGGTTTCCAGGAATCGCCCCTGTCTTCTGATTTCCAAACCCGTTGCGAAGCAAAATATAATCTTTTTGGGTTATGTGAACTCACTAGAATTGGAGCATCCCAATTAAAACGTTCAAAGGGATCACCCTCTCTTGCTTGGGGCTGAATAAATACGGTTTCCCTTGTTTTACTATCTATACGCCATAAGGCACCTTGTTGGAACTCTCCATAGGTAATATCGGGATTTCCAGGCTCAGTAGCCGTTTGGGCCCCATCAGCCCCAAGTGTTTTCCACCAGTCGGCACTTGCAATACCATCAGAACTAATGGTTCTCGACGGACCGCCTTGTGAACCATTATCTTGTGTGCCACCATAAACATTGTAAAAAGGTTCGGCATCATCGACCGCAATTTTAAAAAATTGGGTGATCGGCAAGTTTCGTACATATTTCCAACTACCCGTATTGTCAAAACTTTCATAAAGACCACCATCGGTACCGATCAATAAATAATTAGGGTCGGATTTCTTAAAAACCAAAGCATGACTGTCACTATGTTGGTTTGATCTACTCATGAAGGTAAAGGTTTTTCCATGATCTGTTGAAACCAAGGCACTGTTATTCATAAGATAAAGCGTTCCTTCTTTATGTGGGGAAGCTATTAATTCCTGATAATAGTGTGGCCCGGTACCACCAGAAACGGCATCTGATTGTTTAGACCAAGATGCACCCCCGTTCCATGTTATAAAAACACCGCCCTTTTTTCGGTCCAATTCGATGGCCGCATAAATAACCTGTGAATCGAAGGGAGACATGGCCAAGCCGATTTTACCGAGATTGGATTTTGGAATACCATTTTTAAGGGGTTCCCATGTTTCCCCGCCATCGGTACTTTTATGAAGTCCCGATCCAGGGCCACCCCCTAAATAACCCGCTACTGTTCTGTGTCTTTGCCATGTAGCGGCATAGAGTATATCCGGGTTGTTCGGGTCGATAAGCATATCAGTTGCACCCACCCATTCGGTATCCCCTAAGGTACGTTCCCATGTTTCCCCACCATCGGTGGTTTTAAAGACGCCTCGGTCTCCCCCTTTACTCCAAAGAGGTCCTTGGGAAGCTGCCCAAACTATATTCGAATTGGTCGGGTGAACTATGATTTTTGATAAGTGTTCGGAATTTTTCAATCCCATATTCTTCCAAGTCTTACCGTCGTCATGACTTACATAAATGCCATCACCAAAGCCGGCATGTCGCCCACCAACATTTTCACCGGTCCCTACCCAAATGGTATGTGGGTTATTGGGGTCAATGGTTACGCACCCTATGGAATAGGAGGGTTGATCATCAAAAAGGGATGCCCATGTGGTTCCTGAATTCATGGTTTTCCAGACCCCACCAGATCCAACGGCCACATACCAAATGTTTTCATTTTCAGGATGAATTGCAATATCGGCGATTCTGCCAGAGGCCATTGCCGGACCAATATTTCTAAATTCCAATCCCGTTAACGGGTTTTTGGATTTCTCTTGGGCACTTAGGTTAAAAGCAAAGCAGAATGTAATTGAACAGAGCAATGCAAACTTGATGACATTTTTCATTTAAGGTTGGTTTTAGTTCTTTACTCGGTGGAATTTTATCAAATGACAGAATAATTCTAAAACTACAAAAAATGGGACTAAATGTTATGGCTCCTAGGTTAGTGGGTTTGAAATTAACGCATAATTAACATTTGAAAATCAACGATATACAGTAGTTTGATTTTAGCTTTTTTAAGATTCCCATAATGAACAATGTGATTTAATCCATTATCCTAAATACTGGATATTGTAAATGTGCTTTTTCATAATATTCGGTATGTTTATGTATCCAGTCCAGTTGTGCGTACCAATTTTTGGCAAATTCCTTATCCTTCGATTTTTTTGCGGTGAAAGCAGATGACAATTCGGGATTGTCGTCCAGAATTTCAAGAGCTTTATCTTCCCAAACATAGGGTGAGAATCCTTCTTTCTGTTGAAGAACGGTATCGAAAAAATTCCAATTAAAGAAAGAATCCGGGGCCTGGGGTTCCAAAGTTTCAATCAAATACCTAAAAGCATATTGATCGGTATAGATAAGATAATCCCCTTTGGCGAACTGCATTATGGTATGGTTTTTCTCCACTCTGGTGTCATAATGCATATAGTGGCCCTCATAAGGGGTTTTCCTGGTTTGGTAACTTTCTATTTTATAAGACTCAACGTTGATTGTGGAGTCTTTTTTTAATGTTGTCATTTCAACTGAATTTTTTTTCAATAGGTTAATGACGTTAAACCAACCTTGTGGAATTATGTACGCTTTTGGTACATTAACTGTAATTTTTGCTTTAAAGTAATTTTGATATTTTACTTTTTGGTTAAAGGGCTTTGTCCTGTCATATTTTAATCGGTTTAATCCGGTAATGTCACTTTTGATTATATCCCCTTTAAAACCCTTAAAATCTAAAGTAGAGGTCATTGTTGTGTCAACCTCCCAATCTAAAGGGTAACTTTCACGGTGTTGGTCTTCAATAAAGGCGTTTTTTCTTAATTCTGATATCTTACTGCCATTTTCTTCGGTAATCTCCAACATGCTTTTCATAAGCTCATAGGTGCCTTCTACCCGCTGTTTATAGGGTTTGAGCATGTGGGTTTCCACCATCATTCCCAGTGTATTGAACAGTGTAGAGTAACCCGAGGAATAACGAGGGTAATCCATAAACTGTGAAAACCCGTTTTCGGGTACTTGATTAAAGACATTTACATAAGGTGTAATATCCCAATCTTTTTCTGCTAATTTCCGTTCCAATTCCGGCATCATTCCGGTATGTAAATAATTGCCTAATTCCCCACCAAGTTTATTGTGCTGTGTAAACAAATGGGTAAGGGTATATTGATAATCCGCACCATTACTAACGTGGTTGTCAATAAAAACATCAGGTTTCACCAAATGAAAAATTCGGGCAAAGGTCCGTGCATTTTTGGTGTCACTTTTGATAAAATCACGATTTAAATCGTAATTTCTGGCATTGCCTCTAAAACCGTACTCTTTTGGTCCGTTTTGATTGGTACGGGACGTTGAATTTCGGTTCAGGCTACCTCCAACATTATATATGGGAATGGTGGCCAAAACAGTATTTTCAGGTTTGTTGATTTTACCTTGCACTATATCCCTAAAAAACATCATGGTAGCATCAATACCGTCTGGTTCTCCAGGATGTATACCGTTGTTGATTAAAATAATGCGTTTTGTTTTTCTTATTTCGGAAAAATTAAATTTTAAATCAGGGTTAAGGGTTATTAAATATAAGGGTTTACCAGAGTCGGTCATGCCCATACTATCACAAGAAATTTCGGGATAAGTTTCAGCTAGAATATTATAATACTTTATGACTTGTTGGTAGGTGGCAGTTTCTAACCCTCCTGTTTTTTCAAAATGAGTCTCAAAATCGTAATTTGAAGGATCCTTTGAAGTATTACAAGCAGTCAAACAAATCAATAAACAAAAAAATACTCTCATAAAAATTGGCTAATTACTTTATAAAACTACAATTTTTAAAGAAGAAATTGTTTTGGGTTCAATAACTTTAAGAACAATAGCTTCAATAAGCAATATACTGATTTAAGTAGATGATTATAATGGTTAGATTTATAGTTTGTTGGGTTGTTATTTTATGATAATTCATATAAGAAATTGATGCCCGGGTTATCGTTTCTGACTTGGATGAAAAATAGTCGGGTATTGTAGTTCACGTGTATTTCTAGGATGATTTTTCCAAATCAATATATTTAGGAAAATGGTCACTAAATTGGATTTTGCATTTGTTTTCAAAGAAAGACGAAAACTTTAAATTAAGATTATGACCAATGTCATAAAATGCTGGAAACCTATGAATATATTTGTATAGGAATAACAGCGTATGCAAAAAGGGGAAATATGAAATTAAAGACTGAGAAAATAAAGGAGCTGATCGCACAGATTGAAACCATAATCATTGCGGTACAGCAAGAAGAAAACGAAGCGGAAGGTCTTTTAAGTCAGATTCACCCCGACTACCATAAAAGTGCAAGGAACTTAATCCACTATAATGCCTTTAGGAAATTTGACCTTAGGGATATCCAAAAAAAATTACAGAATCTAGGTTTAACAAGACTTGCAAAAGCAGAAGGACATTTAATGTCGAGTTTATTAAAAACCAGGTTCATCTTATATAGTCTTATTGGAGAACTGCCCGCCGAAAATCTGAAAGCAGGATTATCGATAAAAAACGGTAAAAGACTTTTAACGAACCATACCAAAGAGTTATTGGGAAATCGCTCCAAAGGTAGAAGGGTTAGGATAATGGTAACCTTACCCACACAAGCCGCTTATGATTATCAAATGGTACATAATATGGTTCTGAACGGAATGAACTGTGCACGAATCAACTGTGCCCATGATAATCCGGCCATTTGGGAACAAATTATCCAGAATGTAAAAACCGCCTCTGAAACATTGAAAAGAAAGGTGAAGATTACGATGGACCTTGCAGGGCCAAAAATTAGGACAGGAAGTATAATACCCGGTCCCAAGGTGCGTAAATTTTCCCCTAAACGAAATGAAAGTGGAGTAGTGGTAAATCCGGCATTACTTGTATTGGTTCCTGAATTAAAAGATACCTCTGAACCCAATGCATTACCCGTGGGTTTGGGTTGGCTACAGAAATTGGAGCTTGGTGATAAATTCACATTGAAAGACACCCGAGGTAAGCAACGTAAATTAAAAGTGGTAAAAGTAGGGGAACAGCAAGTATTGTTACATTGTAATAAAACATCCTATATAAGTACCGGTACCATTCTAAAATGCCGAAATAGGGAAATACCGGATGGGGTAATAGGGGAATTGCCTGCCATTGAACAGTCGATTTTATTGATGACCAATGATATTCTTACAATTACCAAGGGCGACACATTCGGTTATCCCGCAAAATTCGATGAGGAAGGTAATCTTATAGAACCGGCCAGCATATCTTGTCAACTTCCCGAGGTTTTTGATCGGATAAAGAAAGGGGAAACCATTTTATTCGATGATGGTAAGATAGAAGGAAGGGCCGAAAATGTATATCCGGACCGTATTGATCTACGAATCGTTCGCGCCAATGAGAACGGATCTAAATTAAAGGCGGAAAAGGGAATGAACTTCCCGACCACATATCTCGGAATAAGTGGGTTGACCGAAAAAGATAAAATAGATCTAAAATTCGTTGTTGAGCATGCCGATGTTGTTAATTTTTCCTTCGTCAACTCTAAAAAGGATGTTGAGGAATTATTGACGGAATTGGAAAAATTGAATGCGATCGACAAATTGAGCATAATCTTGAAAATAGAAACCCGATTCGCTTTTGATAATCTGTTTGAGATACTACTTTCGGCCATGAAGGTCAAATATATCGGGGTAATGATCGCGAGGGGAGATCTTGCGGTAGAAACGGGTTGGGATGCCATAGGAAAGGTGCAAGAAGAAATATTGACCTTATGTGGAGCAGCACATGTTCCCGTGGTTTGGGCCACTCAAGTTTTAGAGAGTTTTGCGAAAAAAGGGTTGCCATCAAGGGCAGAAATTACTGATGCAACGGCCTCATTGAAGGCAGAATGTGTAATGTTGAACAAAGGCCCTTACATAAATGATGTATTGCTACTTTTGAATAAAATACTATCGCATATGGAGCAGTTTCATGAAAAAAATGAAAAGATGCTCCCAAGGATGGAAAAACTATGAGTACTACGGAATGGTTCAGGAAAGCCGTGATCTACCAAGTGTTCATTGATAGGTTCAATGGCTTTGAAAAGACAGAAAACAAACCCGAATTCCTCGGTGGAAATCTCAATGGGGTAATTGGGAAACTCGATTACTTTGAGAGTTTGGGCATCAATGTTATATGGCTTTCCCCTTTTTATGAATCCTTGAATTACCATGGGTACCATATAACTGATTATAAAAAAGTGGATCCACATTTTGGTTCAATGGAAGATCTTCAAAGACTGATCCATGAAGCGCATAAAAGAGGGCTTTATGTTATAGCTGATTTTGTTCCCAACCATTGTTCCCATGAACACCCTTTCTTTAAAGATGCGCGTCAGCATAGACATAGTAAGTATTATGATTGGTTCATTTTTGAACATTGGCCAGATACTTATCGTTGTTTCCTGGATTTTGGTGAGTTGCCCAAACTTAATTTAAATAATGTAGGGGCAAGGGATTACATGATCAATGTCGCCGACTATTGGATGTCCTTAGGACTCGATGGCTTTAGAATAGATCACGCCATAGGGCCATCACATAAATTTTGGAAAGTATTCAGGAAAAGGATGAAGGCCAAATATCCCCATGCTGTGTTCATTGGTGAGGTTTGGTGCGAAGGTTTGGAGAAAAAGCTTATTAAGACTACAGGTTTAAGGAACAAAACGCTGAAAAGGAAATTTGGAATATCACAGGAAGGGATTCAGTTGGAGTACCATGGAGAATTGGATGGGGTGTTGGACTTTGCCCTCAACAAAATGATAGTGGAAGCAGTTGAGAATGGGGTTGATCTCTTATCAAGCAAAAAGCTGAAATCCAAAATCAAAAAGCACTTTAAGCGCATACCTTCCGATTATCATATGGTTACTTTTTTGGATAACCATGATATGAACCGGTTTTTATTGCATTGTAAGGGTGATGTTCAAATTATGCTACAGGCATTTGAGTTGTTACTTTCTTTAGGACATCCCGTAGTTATTTATTATGGTACCGAAAATTGCACCTACAACAGATCCCCTATCAATGGGTCGATTCCCCATTCAGATTTAGCGGTCAGGGAACCAATGGATTGGAACGCCATTGATCATGAATTTTTAGAGGGATTTAAAAATTTGATTGCAAAATATAGAACACAAGCGAATTGATTGTTTTGAAAACTTCTAGGAAAATAATGAAAGGTTGGCCATACCCGATTGGGGCATCAATCAAGGGCAATGGGGTTAATTTCAGTATTTATTCCAAGAACAGTACTGCTGTAGAATTGTTGTTGTTCACTGATCCAGACGATACTGAACCCAATGAAACAATTGTTTTTGATAATAAACTGAATAGAACGGAATCGTACTGGCATGTTTTCGTTCCGGGGTTAAAGGCCGGTCAAATCTATGGCTATAGAATATATGGGCCTTTTCGTCCTGAAAAGGGATATCTATTTGATTCCCAAAAAGTACTGTTGGATCCCTATAGCAAACTGGTTGTGCTTCCTAAAACGTATCAACGTGAGTTAGCTGAGAAACCTGGTAATAATCAAGCCAGCGCTATGAAAAGTGTCGTGGTAGATACCAGCACGTATGATTGGGAAGAAGATCGTTGTCCCCGTCATTCCTTTGTTCAGACCATAATCTATGAACTCCACGTAAAAGGGTTTACACGGCATCCCAATTCTGGGGTAGTGGAAGGGAAGAGGGGAACCTATGCCGGATTGATAGAGAAAATCCCCTATTTAAAAGATTTGGGAATTACGGCCGTAGAATTACTACCTGTATTCCAGTTCGATAATCAAGATGCCCCTCCAGGCAATAAGAATTACTGGGGATATAGTCCCGTTTCTTTCTTTGCCCCACATAGGGCATATAGTTCGCGTAAAGATATTTTGGGCCCGTTGGATGAATTCCGTGACATGGTAAAGGCCTTGCACAAGGCCGATATAGAGGTAATTCTCGATGTAGTTTACAACCACACCAGTGAAGGCGACCAAAATGGGCCGACATTATGTTTTAAAGGGGTTGAAAACAAGGCATATTATCTACTTAACACGGATGGGACCTATGGGGATTATTCTGGCTGTGGCAACACCATAAACGCTAATCATTCCATTGCCCGAAGAATGATTTTGGACAGTCTGCGTTTTTGGGTTTCCGAAATGCATGTTGACGGATTCCGTTTTGATCTGGCTTCTGTTTTATCAAGGGATGAGTATGGAAACCCCTTGCAGAGTCCACCCATACTTTGGGAGATCCAATCCGACCCGATCCTTGCGGGAACCAAACTCATAGCCGAAGCTTGGGATGCGGCCGGACTTTATCAAGTTGGTAATTTCATAGGCGATAAATGGAAAGAATGGAATGGAAAGTTCCGGGATGACGTTCGCAGTTTTATTCGGGGAGATGAAGGTTCAATATCGAATTTCGCATCCAGGATATTGGCTAGTCCTGATCTCTATGGGCATAAAAACCAGCCCGCGGATACCAGTATCAATTTTATTACCTGTCATGATGGCTTTACCCTTAATGATTTGGTAAGCTATAATGAAAAACACAATAGGGCAAACGGGCAAGATAATCGTGATGGTACCAACCACAATCTGAGTTATAATTTTGGGGAGGAAGGTCCATCGACCGATCCAGCGATTGTACGGATAAGGGAACAACAAATAAAGAATTTTTTGGCGGTAACGCTGCTTTCTTATGGTACGCCCATGATCTTGATGGGGGATGAGGTTAGAAGAACCCAGAAAGGCAATAACAATGCCTATTGTCAAGACAATGAAATAAGTTGGTTTGATTGGGATTTGCTTAAAAAGAACGCTTCACTCTACCGATTTGTACGTCTTTTGAACGGTTTTAGATTGAACACCAATTTAAGTGAAGCTGACGATGCATTGCCATTAATGGAATTTCTTCAAACTAAAAGGCAGATTGATTGGAGCGGTGTTCATTTAGGGAAACCCGATTGGAGCGCTACATCACATAGCTTGGCAGGTACCGTTAGATCCAATAAAAAAGATTCTGTATTGTTTCTGGCCTGCAACGCGTACACCGAGGATATGAATTTTGAAATTCCGGATTCCCACGATTTTAATAAAATGAACTGGTTTCGTATTATCGATACTTCCTTGCCTTCACCGGATGATATCGTATTACTTGAAAATGCGGAAATTGTAGAGGGGGATTCCTATTTGGTAAAAGCCAGATCGGTCGTTTTTCTTATAGCGCCTTCCAGTTCTTGGTTTGCAGATTTTTATTCTAAAATATAATTCCTATACATAACATTAAGTTTATAGGTTTAGTTTGTTTACGGGCAATTACACCTGTTGAGCCCTATCAGGAACCATTTCTTTTATAACCATTTTCTTTTGTAGATGACGAAACCTGAGGAAGGCGGCCACATAACCTATCAAGAGTAAAAGAAGCAAATGAACTATTTCATTGGTGTACAAGAGATGGTCTACACCCATAATGGCATGTTTCTTTATAAAAACGAAAAATGGCTGTAACGGAATAAGTTTTGAAACAAATTGTAAAAGCAAAGGCATTTGGTCAAGAGACCAAGTAATCCCCGTTATTAAAAAAACAGGATAGGATGTAAAAGCCATTATTTCCATGGCTATTGCCTGTGATTTAAAGAAAGACGATATGAACCAGCCGTACAATATCGTTGCTGTAAAAAACACGAGGGAAACACCGATCAATGCAAAGAAATTACCCTTTATTGGGAGGTTAAAATATGGAAAAGCCACTGCAAAGGTAAATAACATATAGGCAGAATATAGCAGAAGATAAAACCCTAGCTTACCTATTATATAATTAAGGAAGTTATCATTACTTTCTTTAAAACTTATCTGCATTACCCCTTTTTTACGGTCAGAAGCAATACCCTCCGAAAGACCTATCAGCAAGGTTTGGTGCAAGATCAAAATCAAAAGGGCCGGTAACAGGAAATCCCCGTAATTATTGGTCGAATTGTAGACTGCATTTATTTGGGTAGTTATGGGGTTGGCCTTCAATTCGGCAAATGAGGGGTTTAAACCTTTCGATTCAAAGAATTTTTTACGCGATTCAAAAGCGTATTCCAGAGCTACTAAATTTACCGCTTTGTTAATATCGTTTGAGGATAAGAATTTCGTATTGTTCAATATGAGTCCAATTGGGGAACTTTCATTTTTCTTGAGCTTTTTCTCAAAATTCTTGGGTATGCTCACAATCCCTTGAATTTCGAATTTCGACATTCCGTCCTCAGCTTCCGAAAGACTTGTATAACTATGTGTAATATCAACCTTTTGGGTCGCATTGATCTTGTTCAAAAATGACTTGCTGCTTTTTGTCAGGTCTAAATCAACAACACCTACACTTACTTTTTCCTCATCCTTTTTTATATAGGTTGATCCCATTAGGACAAAATAGAGAATGGGGGCGGCCAATAATACCAACAAGATACTATGGTCGTTAAGGACCAGTTCAGCTTCCTTCTTGATTAATTTCCAAATTAGGCCTAGATTCATAATGTTGCTGTCTTTGGAGTAAGAAATATTTTCTTCCTATTAATAAAGAGCCCTATGGCTATCATGCATAATCCTATTAAAAGAAATAACAGGAGTTTCCAAACTTCCGGCCAGATGAAGTTTAAGGGAGTGTCTATTTGATATAGTTTCAGAAAAGCCGTTAAAAAATGGGTATAAGGTATTATTTGGGCATAAATGGTGTTTGGCCATGGCATAGCCCAAATGGGAAAGGTAAAGCCACTGAAAACAAAGGCCGGTGAATTATAGAAAATGGCGGCATCTAGGGCTATGATTTCATCTTTTACAATTAAGGAAAGCCCAAACCCCATTAAAATGTTCACAGTGAGAAAAAGTAATAATAAGGTGAAAATATTCAGGAAACTACCATAAATAGGAATTCCGAAAATCGGGAATACCATGGCAAAAATCAAACCGCACAGACTAAGTGCGTATATCATGAACGCAAAGTATTTACCCAAAATCATGGTGCCTATATTCCCTTCGGAAATAGAATAAAGTTCGGTATAGGTCTTTTTCTTCCATTCGCGGTTAAAGGCCCTTGCCGATGCTAGGAAAATGATCATTTGTAATAATACCGTCGTCAATCCGGGGAGTAAATAATATACATAATTGTATTGAGGATTGCCTAAAACCCTGGTGTTGATGTCTATAGGTAGTATGGTACCCATTATTTTATTCGGGTCTATTCCCAGAGGAGCTATTCTTTTTGCCACGATTGCACCACTAAGGGTTTGTGTAACCTCTAGGGCTGATTTGTACAATAAGTTTCCGAAAACTATATTGGTGGAATTGGTATAAATCCTGATTTGCGTCGGAACGCTCTTCAGAATGTTCTTATGAAAATCCTGCGGAATGTAGAATACACCTTGAACCCCTTTTTCAACAAAAGCATTTTCTAGGGCATCGGTAGACGACAGGTAATGGGTTACTTGTAGACTAGGTGAAGATTCTAAAAATCGGATATAGGTTCGGCTTAAGGTACTGTTGTCATTATCATAAACCGCGATGGGTACTTCCCTTAATGCCCCTTTATAATATATGGAACCCAATACAAAGAACACCACTATCGGAATAATAATGAATAGGTTCCTCACAGATTTCTCTTGGGACAAACGCAATAGTTCCCGTCTAAAAACTCGATATACAGGCCAATTCCTTAACATAATGGCTTATTTGTAAATCTGTATGGACATGCCAGGACGTAATTCCTCGATACGTTCTTGGGGTTTAAGATGTACTTCAAAGGTTTTAAGTTCAAATTGTCCCTTGGCTTTTACCGGAACCCATGTTGCAAAATCTGCCATAGGCGAAATGTAAGTTACTTTGAACTCAACCGTTTCATTACCTAATCCGGGCACTTTTGCTTTATGGGTTTGACCAATTTTGAAATCTGCCAGATTATCTTCCCTTACATTGAAGATAGCATATATTTTTTCCGGCCTTTGAATGGTCAAAATAGGATACCCTGCTGCCATTACTTCCCCTTCTTCCGCAATTTGGTTGCTAATGATTCCTGCTGTAGGGGCGGTAATCTGTAATTCATCATAAAAGGCCTCAACCTCCTTATAGGCACCTTTGGCACTTTCATAACTACCGTAAGCTGCTCTGATATCTTCTTTCCGTGCCCCGCTTTTTGCCATCTCCCAAATGGATTTTGCGGCATTCATCTGTTCTTTGGCCGCATCGTATTTAAACTGAAGTTCATCCATTTCCTGTTTAGAAATAATATTGTCCGCATACAAAGCCTGATATCTCTGGTATGTTTTTTCCGCAAAATCAAATTGGCTTTTTGCCATTTGATATTGGTTTTTCAATGCATTGATTTCTTCTGTTCGCGCACCGAATTCTGCTTTGTCTACCAAAGAACGTGCTGCCTTGACCATACCTTCTGCCTGACCTTTTTTCGCATCAAGGATGTCAGGTTCCAAAGTCGCCAGCACCTGTCCTTTTTCAACGGTCTGCCCTTTTTCTATGATAATGGTATGCACCCTTCCAGCAATTTCCGAAGAAACACTTACCTCTGTGGTTTCCAGGATTCCCGAATATATCTCAGGTTTAGAGGTATTGGCCCGTATTATCAAGAATACAATTGAAAAAAGGATAATCAGTACTGGTATGCCTAATGTGATATAAGATTTTTTCACAGTCTTACTTATTTACTAATGATTTGAATTATTTTTTCCGGCTCCCCGATTGCTGTATATAAATTTGCAATAGCCTTATAATACCCATCCAATGCCACTAATTGCTCTACTTTTGATTTTTCATACAAGAGGGAAGCATCAATCACATCTATTGATTTACCCAAGCCTTCCTCAAAACGCCGCTTGTTTATTCTTAGGTTTTCTTTTGCAAGGTCAACGGTAGTTATATGGCTATTGTATTGTTTTTTCTGGTTAAGGGCATTCGTGTAGTTGCTTTTAACAAGAAGGTTGATTTGTTGGGTAGCGTATTCTTTGGCGTTTTCAACTTCCTTTTGTAAATGCTTGCTGGCTTTCAATTTATTTATATCCTTGAATCCATTGAAAATATTTATTTGGGCCTGGACCCCGACCATGAATTTAGGTGGGACAATAGGTAGGTCTTCCCGGAACATATTATAGCTGCCGAATGCTGCTATGTTGGGCATGAATTTTGACTTTTCAATGGCATGGGCTTGTTTTGCCATTACTTCTTTTTGATCGATCAACTCCAAAACGGGTTGCTTGGTATAAGCCGTATTGAGAAGGGTGTCAAAATCCAAATAAATATCCTTGTAAGCAATACTGTCCATGATCTTAAAAGGGATAGAGTCAGGTAAATTCATAGTAGTTCGCAAGGCCATTTCTGCGAGCTGTATTTTGTTCAGGTCATTGTTCAGGTCTTTTTCGGCATCTGCCACGGCAACCTGCGCCCTTAATAAAACGTGCTTGGGAAGAATCTCAAGTTGAATGGCACGTTCGGCTTGTTCCTGATGTTTGACCATGCCTTCATAAACCTGCTGACGAACTTTGATAACCTGTTGTAATAAGACGACATTCAGATAGCGTTCGATCAGTTCATTGGCAATTTCATCCTTAACCTGTTTTAGCTCAATATTGGCAGATTGCAATTCTGCTTTTGCATATTTCTTTCCAGCGATTATCTTTCCACCTGTAAATAAAGGTTGTGTGGCGGTAAGGGCTGCGGTTACATATTCTTGATTATCGATGACCATGTTGGTGTAATCGGGAAATTGACCCAGAACGGTAACCATGGTACTGAATGCACTTTCCGCACTTACCCCAGATAGGCCGATCTGTTCGCCATAAGCCTCTACAAAAGCGGCACTATATTTACCTCCCAATTCATCTAAGGAACTGGACATCTGGGATGAGTTCACTTCTATATTCTCACTTAAGTAAGTGTAGCCTCCCAAAAGGTTGACAGAGGGAAGGAAATTGCCCATTGCAGCCTTGTCCTCATAGGTTTTCTGTTTAACTCTTTCAATATAGCGCTTAATTTGTTCATTGTTGTTGTAGCTCAACTCCAATGCCTCGGCAATACTTATTTCCCGTTCCTGAGCGCTCAAATATGACGTAAATGAGGTCATGATGAACAATGCCATCATAAGTGATTTGAACGGGACTTTTGAAGGTTTCTTGGTCCTATTATCCATCTGAAAACAAAAATGTAAATCCATGATTCTAGCATACAAAGTTCCCTTGATATGATAACACTATTTATGACATTCATCATAAAATCGAGGATTTTGATCTTTCTATTAGAATATCAGTGAAGGAAGTGAAGTATTGAGCAAAGGAAGTTCTCGGTTTGTAGCTGGCAATTAAAGTTTGAAGTTGAATACGTCTTCTACCTTCCTTATGTATATTTCTTCAGCGAATTTGAATGGATAGGCACCTTTTCTTGAAACTGACATGTCCTTTTCATCAAGTTTGATAAGGATATCGAGGGAATTGAATTTATTGATAAGGTTTTGCTTGTCCAGTTTTTTATCCAATAGGGCCTCATAGTGCGATTGTAATTGTTACATGGTGAATTTTTCAGGTAAAAGTTCAAAACCTATAGGTTTGTTAATGGCCCTTCTACGTAATCTTCCAATTGCTTTTTTGACCATTTGTTCGTGATCGAAAATTAGTTGTGGAGTCTCATCCAATTTAAACCATTGGGCATAATTATGTTGAACGAGTTCCTTATTATGTTTTTCAATATCGATAAGTGCATAGTAGGCTACGGAAATGGTTCTTTCCACTGGATCTCTATCAATTTCGCTAAAGGCGTTTAATTGCTCCATATAAATATCATTCAGATCGGTCAATGAATGCAATACACAGGTTGCAGCTTGGTCAAGATTCTCAGAAGCCTTAAGAAACCCACCCATGAGCGACGATTTACCTTTCTTTGGTTTAAATCCCTCTTAATCAATAATATCTTCAAATGTTCTCCGTCGTAACCAAAAATAATACAGTCAACCGCAAGGAGTACCTTATTTTCATTGTTTTAATTATTGAAGGCCATAATTAAAATGGGTTAGGATTAGATGAAAATAATACCTCGCTTTCAATTGGATTAAAATATTTCAAAATTTAAAAATTCAAGCATCAAAGGCGTGCATTGAAAATGATTTTTTTTCTAATGGTTGTGCGTGTCAAAAACTTTCTTAATTTTATATGTGTAAATTACACACTTATTGTGGGCGTGTCCAAAAATTCAATAAATTATAGGTGAACCACGAAATGGCTTTTTGGTATATGAAGACTGAATAAGGAATAAGAACCCACCTTTATTTAAAATCACTGAAAAGTGATTATTAATTAGAATTGCAAATGAAGAATTATGTGATTGGATTGGATTATGGTTCGGATTCCGTTCGGGCTGTTTTAGTCGATACCGAAAATGGAAATGAATTGGCGTCTGAGGTACATAAATACCAAAGATGGGCAAAAGGGAAATACTGTAATCCAGCCATAAATCAATTTCGGCAGCATCCATTGGATCATATTGAAGGTCTGGAAAAAACGATTAAGGCCGTCGTTCATAACAGTAAAGTATCGTCTGAAATGATAAAGGGTATTTGTATCGACACGACAGGGTCTTCACCGATACCTGTTGCAGAAGATGGGACGCCTTTGGCCCTTTTGGAAGGATTCAAGGACAATGCCAATGCCATGATGGTTTTATGGAAAGATCATACAGCTGTGCAAGAAGCCGCGGAAATAAATAATTTGGCAGCTAATTGGGGAGGTGTTGATTTTACTAAATATGAAGGTGGAGTTTATTCTTCGGAATGGTTTTGGGCTAAGATCCTACATATTATCCGAGTAGACAAAGAGGTAAAACATGCTGCATTCTCTTGGGTTGAGCACTGTGATTTAATGACCTTTATTTTAAGTGATAACAAAAATCTAAAAACATTCAAGAGAAGTCGTTGTGCAGCAGGGCATAAGGCCATGTGGCATGCTGACTGGAACGGATTGCCGCCAACAGAATTTTTGGGCCAATTGGATCCATATTTGGCCGATTTAAGGGGTAATTTGTATACCGAAACTTATACCTCTAATGAAGTTGCTGGCAAGCTCAATAAGGAATGGGCAGATAAATTGGGACTTTCAACAAATACTATTATTGCGGTAGGGACTTTTGATGCCCATTCCGGGGCTGTGGGTGCCAAAATCGAAAAAAACATGCTGGTTAGGGTCATGGGGACATCAACCTGTGACATCATCGTTTCACCAAAAGAAAATATCGGAACAAGAACAGTGAGGGGTATTTGCGGACAGGTAGATGGTTCGGTCATACCAGATATGATTGGTTTAGAAGCAGGTCAATCAGCTTTTGGCGATGTATTGGCATGGTTTAAAGATGTTTTGTCTTGGCCGATTGATAATTTGATAATGAACTCCGAGATAATTTCTGAAGACCAGAAAGAGAGATTAAAGCAAGAGATAGAGGAAAGTTTTATTGCAAAACTTTCTAAGCAAGCAGAGCACATTCCTCTCTCGGAAAGTATTCCGATTGCTTTGGATTGGATTAATGGTAGACGATCACCTGATGCCGATCAAAACCTGAAAAGTGCGATTGCAGATTTATCCTTGGGAACGAAAGCTCCACATATATACAAAGCATTGGTTAATGCCATTTGTTTTGGCTCCAAAAAAATTGTAGATCGTTTTAAAGAAGAAGGTGTGCAAATTGATGCCGTTATCGGCATTGGAGGGGTGGCAAGAAAATCCCCCTTTATAATGCAAACATTGGCAAATGTACTGAACATGCCCATTAAGGTAGCAGCTTCAGATCAAGCGCCAGCATTAGGTGCGGCCATTTATGCTGCTGTGGCGGCCGGTATTTATGTCGATGTTTTTGAGGCTAGCAAACATATGGGAAGTGACTTTGAAGCGGAATATGTTCCCGATTCAAATTCCTTATTGGAATATAAAAAATTGATGGCTTCTTATAGCGATTTGGGGGCTTTTGTTGAATCGATCAACCAAAAATAGAGAAGTATGGGGTCTAAATACAAAGAATTACAAAGAGAATGTTATGAGGCTAATATGGAGCTGAATGCATTGGGATTGGTTATTTATACCTTCGGAAATGTAAGTACGGTACATAGGCAAGAAGCTATTTTCGCCATTAAACCAAGCGGAGTGCCATACGAGGAATTGAAACCTGAAGATATTGTAGTTATGGACTACGACAATAACATTGTCCAGGGATCGATGCGACCTTCGTCCGACACAAAAACACATGCTTTTTTGTATAAAAATTGGGGAGATATAGGAGGAATTGCCCATACACATTCAATGTATGCCGTTGCATGGGCACAAGCCCAAAAAGATATTCCGATTTTCGGAACAACCCATGCGGATCACCTCACTGTTGATATACCATGTGCACCTCCAATGAAAGATGAATTGATCAAGGGTAATTATGAACACAATACGGGAATCCAAATTTTGGATTGTTTTAAAGAAAAAGAGTTGTCATTCAATGAGGTTGAAATGATACTAATTGGCAATCATGGTCCATTTACATGGGGTAACGATGCGGCAATGGCGGTTTATAATGCAAAGGTTTTAGAGACCGTGGCCCAAATGGCTTATTTGACCCTTCAAATTAATCCGAATGCCCATAGATTAAAAGATTCACTAATCAAAAAACATCACGAGCGTAAGCATGGCGAAAATGCGTATTACGGACAATAATTATTTAAAAGAAGAAATTGATGAACATCGATATATCAGATAAGGAAATTTGGTTCGTAACGGGTAGCCAACATTTATATGGGGAGGAAACCTTGAAACAGGTTGCTGCAAATTCTCGGGAAATTACGAAAGGGTTAGATGGTTCTAGAGATATTCCAGTGAGAATTGTTTATAAACCGACCGTAAAAACCCCAAATGAGATTACAGATTTATGTTTACAAGCAAGTACCAATAAGAACTGTATTGGGATAATAACATGGATGCATACCTTTTCACCTGCAAAAATGTGGATAAACGGGCTTAAGGTTTTAACAAAGCCTTTATGTCATTTACACACACAATTCAATGCGGAGATACCCTGGGAATCCATTAATATGGATTTTATGAATTTGAACCAATCCGCACATGGAGATCGTGAATTTGGTTTCATGATGTCCAGAATGCGGCTTAAAAGAAAAGTGGTAGTTGGGCATTGGAAAGATTATAAGGTACTTCGCAAATTAGGCATCTGGACAAGGGTAGCCTTGGGTTGGGACGAGCTTCAAAATCTTAAAGTGGCCCGAATAGGGGATAATATGCGTGAGGTTGCCGTTACGGAAGGGGATAAGGTAGAAGCGCAATTGCGTTTTGGATTTTCAGTGAATGGTTATGATACTACAGATATATTAAAACACATAGATACTTTGTCCGAAGAACAGATCAACGATTTGTTAAAAGTATACGAAGAATCGTATACACTAACCCCTGCATTGAAAGAAGGAGGTGAAAAAAGGCAGTCTCTGGTAGATGCGGCTAAAATAGAATTAGGCCTTCGTGCTTTCTTGGATGAAGGGGGATTCAAGGCCTTTACCGATACCTTTGAAAATTTGGGTGAGTTAAAACAATTACCGGGTATAGCGACCCAAAGACTTATGGCCGATGGGTATGGTTTTGGGGCAGAAGGGGATTGGAAAACGGCAGCTTTGCTACGGGCTTTAAAAGTCATGAACGTAGGACTTGAAGGTGGAACTTCATTTATGGAAGATTATACCTATCACTTTTCTCCCCAAAAAGCATATGTCATGGGATCCCATATGTTGGAAATATGTGCTACGATAGCCAAGGACAAACCTTCGTGTGAGGTTCATCCATTAGGCATTGGCGGTAAAGAAGACCCGGTCAGATTGGTATTTGACTCCACAGAGGGGCCGGCAATAAATGTTTCCCTGGTCGATATGGGTAATAGATTTAGGTTAATATTAAACGAAGTTGAAGTTGTAAAGCCTATGGGAGACTTGCCAAAATTACCCGTAGCAAGAGCACTATGGGATCCAAAGCCCAATCTGGATATTGCTGCGACAGCATGGATTTTATCGGGAGGAGCGCACCATACCGTGTTTAGCCAATCTATAACTACTGAGTTTATGGAGGATTTTGCCGATATGGCGGGTATTGAATTATTGGTTATCGACAAAAAGACTTCCATAAGGGAATTTAAGGACAAGATAAATTCCAATGAAGTATTTTATCATTTATTCAAGTAGGGAAAATAACATTGATCAATCCGATTTATATGAAAATTTTAAAACGCAACTTCTTAATTATGTCCATAATTGGAGTGACCTTTGTACTGCTTAGTTGCAAACAAGAAACAAAAAAAGGAAAAATAGCAGAACCAATGAAACAACAATCAAAAACCACTATCACAAAGAGTACTTACGGAAACACAAAAGAGGGAACTCCGGTTGAACTCTATACCTTACGGAACGATAAAGGAATGGAAGTGGCTATTATTACCTACGGTGGCCGAATTACAAGGCTATCCGTACCAGATAAAAATGGAAAATTCAGTAATGTGGTCATAGGATTCGATTCGATCGAACAGTATGAAGAGGATAATCCGTTTTTCGGTGCATTGGTCGGTCGTTATGGCAATAGAATAGCAAATGCCGAATTTTCATTGAACGGTAATGCATATAAATTGGCAGCGAATAACGGACCAAATAATTTGCATGGAGGTATTAAAGGGTTTGATAAGGTAGTTTGGAAGGTCGAAGAAACTACCGAAGGTGATAATGCCTCGTTGAAGCTTAGTTATTTAAGCAAGGATATGGAAGAAGGTTTTCCAGGTAACCTCGCCAATAGTGTTACCTATACACTAACAGATGATAATACTTTGAAAGTCTTATATGAGGCAACAACGGACAAACCGACCGTGGTAAACCTTACGCAACATAGCTACTTTAATTTAAGTGGTGATTTTTCGAAAAATATATTGGATCATGAAATTACATTGAATGCTGATAAACTGGTTCCTGTAGACAGTAACTTGATTCCGACAGGGGAATTAATGGATGTTGCCGGAACCCCATTCGATTTTAGGTCACCTAAATTGGTAGGAAAGGATATTGAAGCGAATCACGATCAAATCAAAAAAGGGGGTGGCTATGACCACAATTGGGTATTGAATGATCAGAATAAAGGTTTACGAATAGTGGCCAAAGTTTATGAACGGGAAACAGGTAGGGTAATGGAAGTTGCAACAACAGAGCCCGGGGTACAATTATATACAGGTAATTTTTTAGATGGTACGTTGCCTGTACCAGGAGGTGGCACATATGGCAAAAGAAGTGGCCTTTGTTTGGAAACCCAACATTATCCGGATTCACCGAATCAGCCAAGCTTTCCTTCAGTAACCTTAAATCCGGGCCAAAAGTATACAACTACCACTACGTTTAATTTCACGACCAAATAATTTTACCTAAAACTTTCCTATGAAAACATTGGATACCCTAGACTGGATCAGTATTGCCTTATATTTTATAATATTGTTAGGAATTGCTGTTTGGGTAATCCGAAAGAAAAAGAATAATACAGAAGATTATTTCCTAGCAGGTAGAAATATCGGTTGGTTCGTCGTCGGGGCTTCCATTTTTGCATCCAATATCGGCTCTGAACATGTAGTGGGTTTGGCTGGTACGGGAGCAAGTAATAAACTGCCTTTGCTAATTTATGAAATACAAGCCTGGGTGGTATTGATTTTAGGATGGGTGTTTTTACCTTTTTATGCCCGTAGCGGAGTTTTTACCATGCCTGAGTTCTTGGAAAAACGTTTCGATGCTAGATCGCGATGGGTTCTTTCCGTATTTTCAATCGCCGCTTATGTATTGACCAAGATTTCGGTCACTATATATGCGGGAGGGGTAGTCGTCTCTGCACTTTTGGGAATAGATTTCTGGACGGGAGCCATAGCCACGGTTGTTCTAACGGGTATTTACACCGTTTTAGGTGGAATGCGTGCGGTTGTTTATACAGAGACCCTGCAAGCTGTTCTTTTGATTTTGGGTGCAGCGGTATTGACTTTTATTGGCCTTGATAAAGTCGGTGGATGGGGAAGTATGACAGAAACTTTAAAGCCAGAATATTTTAATATGTGGCGACCAGCCACAGATCCTGACTTTCCATGGCCTTCATTACTTATTACCAGCACTATTGTAGGTATATGGTATTGGTGTACGGATCAGTATATTGTTCAACGTGCCTTAACGGCGAAGAATATAAAGGAAGGACGTCGAGGCACCATTTTTGGTGCAACCTTGAAATTGCTACCTGTTTTTTTGTTTTTGATTCCAGGTATGATCGCTCTTACTCTGAAAATGAGAGGGGAATTACATTGGGATTCACCAGATCAAGCCTTTCCGGTATTGATGAGTAACCTTTTGCCATCAGGTTTACGAGGATTGGTAGCTGCTGGCTTGTTAGCGGCCTTAATGAGTTCTTTGGCTTCTGTCTTTAATTCATGCTCCACACTTTTTACCGTGGATATCTATAAAAAATTGAGACCAAATACCCCTGAAAAAAAATTAGTGAGAACAGGACAGTTCGCTACCGTAATAGTCGTGATTATTGGTATTATATGGATTCCCATAATGGCCAATATCTCTGGCGTTCTATATGAATATTTACAAAGTGTGCAGGCCTATATAGCACCACCTATAACTGCAGTATTCCTTTTAGGTATATTTTATAAAAGAATAAATGGTACGGGTGCTTTTGCCACATTGATTATGGGAGTTGTGGTAGCCTTTATTAGGATTACCCTCGAATTGATAAAAGATGGTTTTGACTCCAATAGCTTTTTATATAAGATGGGAGATATGAATTTTTTAAGTTTCGGGGCATGGTTTTTCCTATTCTGTATGATATTCTTGGTTGTGGTGAGTCTTTTAACACCGCCTCCATCAAAAGAGCATGTGGTCAATTTAACTTTTGGGACAATTACGGAAGAAGAAAAATCGAAGAACAAAGACAGTTATAGTTGGGTCGATATAGCTGTTTCAATAGTGATAGTGGCCATTGTGATAGGTGTAATGGTTTTCTTCAATGGAAATTAAATTACAGTAAATACCGAAATAGCTTTTCTTTTTAATATGGGTTAAGAACTTATAAATTTTATGTTATGAAATACCATTTGATATTTTTCTTCATTTTAAACTCGCTTATTGTTCACTCGCAAGTTCAATTGGATTCTTCCAAGGTCTTCAAGATAAACGAACTTGAATACCTTGAAATGAAAGGGGCGGATGTTATGTTGGCCCATGATTTTTATCCAGAAAGTCATCAAGGTGGAGTTGGGATAATTCAAAACGGAATACGGGTTGCCACGAATGGCGATCTTAGATTGGAGCCAACACCGGGTCAATGGCAACCGGTTCCAAAAGTAGGGGAGCGGATGGTAGATAGGTCAAAACAGGAAATCAGTGTAAAAATGACTTATCCGGATGAATCAAAGGATAGAAAAGGATTCAATCCTATCGAATATCCAGATTTGAATTTGTCCTACACTTTAAAAGTAAAACCCATGGGAAAATCGTTTAAAATCGTTGTGGATTTGGATTCTCCATTGCCTGCAGAATGGGTTGGGAAAGTAGGGATGAATATTGAGTTGTTTCCTGGTATTTTGTTTGGCAAGTCTTATTATATGGATGATTCCTTTGGTATTTTTAACAGACAGGCCAATGGTCCAGGCTATACGGATCAAGATGGCGAATACCAAATAGTTCCAATGGCAATCGGAAAGGAACTCATAATTGTTCCAGAGGATGGGCGCCAAACTTTACGCATACAAAATCTTCAAAATTCGCAACTGCAATTGATAGATGGTAGGGCTAAACATAACAATGGTTGGTTTGTGGTTCGTTCTTTGGTCCCAGCTGGTAAAACCAAAAATGCCATAGAATGGCTGGTTACCCCAAATGTGATTTCTGATTTCAAATATTCACCTGTTGTTCAGGTGTCACAAGTTGGTTATCATCCTGAACAAGAAAAAATAGCCGTAATCGAAACCGATAAAACTGATTTGGAAATTGAAGAGGTGAAACTTCAAAAAGTTAATAGCAGGGGAGGTTTTACTACTGTAATTTCGAAACGACCAAAAGAGTGGGGAGATTTTTTAAGATATAAATACTACCATTTTGATTTTTCTGAAATAAAAGATTCCGGTATGTATGTTGTTTCATATAAGGATTTTAAAACACGTCCTTTCCAAATAAGCACAGAGGTATACAAAAGGGATGTATGGCAACCCACGTTAGAATATTTCTTACCGGTGCAAATGTGTCATATGCGCATTAATGATCGATATAAGGTTTGGCACGGGCGTTGCCATTTAGATGACGCAAGAATGGCACCAATCAATTCAAATCATTTTGATGGCTATTTACAAGGACCCGAAACAATGACCAGATACAAATCGGGGGAACATATACATGGAATCAACATAGGTGGATGGCACGATGCGGGTGATTTCGACTTGAGAGTTGAGTCCCAAGCAGCAACGGTGCAAGGACTCGCTCATATCTACGAAATTTTCAAAGTTGATTATGACAATACCACTATAGACCAGAATACGAAAACAGTGGAGATACAACAACCGGACGGGGTGCCAGATGTTATACAGCAAATTGAGCATGGGGTACTTTCGATTATCGGGGGATATAAATCCTTAGGTAGATTTTATCGCGGAATTATTGTTCCTCACAAGAGACAATATGTTTTGCTTGGGGATGCAGTAAACCATAGTGATAATATTGATTATTCTGGGGACAGTAATTTATCGCAAACAGATATAAAGAATATTGAAATTGGCAAAGTTGGAGCACCGGACGATCGTTGGGTTTATACAGAGGACAATCCTAAGAGGGAAATGAGTACGGCAGCTGCCCTTGCTGCCGCAAGTAGGGTTTTGGGCGGTTATAATAAGGAAATGGCCGAGAGTTGTATAGAGATATCAATCGCGATTTGGAAAAAGACAACTACCGAAAACCCCTTGGATAAGGTTGAATTGGCCGTTGAATTGTTAAGAACTACCAGGAATGATGAATATTCCCGGTTCCTGACCGACAATCATCGAATCATTACTGAAAATATAGCCCGTACAGGATGGTTGGTAGCACCAGCTTTACCATTGATAAAGCAAAAAAGTTTCAAGGTAAAAGTGAGTAAAGCGGTTCAAGGATATCTCAAAGAGATTAATGGTCTCGAAGAGGAAACTCCCTATGGTTTGGTATATAAACCCAATATTTGGGGAGCAGGTTGGGGGATCCAGAATTTTGGGATGCGACAATATTATTTGCATACGGGTTTTCCTGAATTCTTTCCCAAAAAATATATATTGAATTCCTTGAATTTCATATTGGGTGTTCATCCAGGGATAAACACATCATCATTTGTGTCTGGGGTAGGTTCTAGGTCTATTACGCAGGCATATGGTATGAATCGTGGTGATTTTTCGTTCATTCCAGGAGGAATAGGCTCCGGTACGGCCTTGATCAGGCCCAACTTACCTGAATTGTTGGAATGGCCCTTTTTATGGCAGCAAACGGAGTATGTGTTAGGGGGTGGTACTACCGATTATATTTTTCTGGTCCTGGCTGCTGATCAATTACTTAATAAAAAAGAATAGAAAATTGCGCTATGAAATATTCAGTTATAATGATTTTGGTTTTTTTCTGTCAGCTTGGCCAAGCACAATTAGAACCGGTAAATAAAAATGCATCAAAAGAAGCAAGGGAATTATTGGCCTATATCGGTAGTATGGGCGATAAGATTTTATCTGGACAACATTGCTACAGCCATGAACCCGACAGGTATTATGAAAAAGTGAATGAATTAACTGGGAAATATCCTGCTATATGGGGTGCTGACTTTTATTGGAGTAATGAAAAAACAGATCCAGGTTCTAAAATCGTAAAGGAAGTTATCGATAAACATGAAAAAGGGGCAATTATAACCCTTATGTGGCATGTTGGCAGGCCAATTGATGATGCTCCTTACGGATGGAAAGAGAGTGTTCAAAATAAAATTTCAGATGGTGATTGGACAAAATTGATTTCACCCGGTTCGGAAGTCCATCAACGATGGGAAGATCAGGTAGATCGCTTGGCGGTACATCTAAAAGAAATTGAAAAACAAAATATTCCGGTATTATGGCGTCCATACCATGAGATGAACGGTGTATGGTTTTGGTGGGGAGATAAAAAAGGTGAAGATGGCTATATAAAGCTCTGGAAAATGTTATACCAAAGGCTTGTTGAGTATCATCATATAAATAACTTGATTTGGGTTTGGAATGCGAATGCCCCTAGGGATATTCCTGAAGATGAAGCTTTCGCCTATAAAGACTTTTATCCCGGACATGACTTTGTCGATGTTTTGGCAACCGATGTATATCACTTCGATTATGAGCAAAAGGACTACGAAGAATTATTGAAATTAGCTCAAGATAAACCTATAGCATTGGGAGAAGTTGGGGAATTGCCCAAAACCAATATTTTAAAAGTACAGCCGAAATGGTCTTGGTTCATGGTTTGGTCCGGATGGTTAATGACAGCAAATACTGAAGAGAGGGTCAAAGAGGTATATCAATATTCCAAAATAGTTACCAAAGACAACATTAAGATTAAGAATGAATAACTATTTATGTTTTAAAGAAATAACAATCCCTTGGCCAGCGAAATTTATAAATAGTGATTCTTAAAAGATTGGAAGTATATGTTATCCGGTTCTTGTATATTTAGGTTATTAAAATCTGAAAATGCAAAAAGTCCTACTCCCGTATTCTTTATTAATATTTTTTATCTTCCATTGCTATGTTTATGGGCAAAATAGTGTTAGTGGAGAAGTGAAAAACAGCTTGTTGGAACCTATTGTTGGTGCTCATATTGTCATTGAACCAGGAAACCATTCAACAATTTCAAATTTCCAAGGGAGATTTGAATTCCCAAATTTGAAACTTGGTGAATATCTGCTATCCATTTCTTATTTGGGGGCAAAAAAATATTGGGAAAAAATAAAATTAAAAAAGGAAGATGTTCAATTAGTAATCGTGTTGGATGATGATGTGCTCGCCTTGCAGACGGTAGTAGTTACCGGAAACTTCGAACCTCGAAGTAAGCTTTCGTCCGCTACCTCTATTAGCACCCTGCAAGGTAAAGATTTGATGGATGGACTTTTAAGGGGAACGGCAGATTTATTGCAGGCCATTCCCGGAACTTTTACTGATGCTTCGGCAGGTGAAGTTTTTACTAAGGTATATACCAGAGGCATATCCGCCTCTGCCGAGGATGATATGGGCTGGTATTATGTTTCACTTGAAGAGGACGGTTTACCAGTTAGCTTGGTGCAACATTCTTACTACGGTCCCGATATTTTTTATCGTTCTGATGTATTTACCGATAGGGTAGAAGCCATACGGGGGGGGGGTGCCGCAATAACAGCCCTAAATGCCCCTGGAGGTATTTATAACTTTATTTCAAAAGGTCCTAGTGATGTTTTTGGAGGTGAAGTTCTTCTTCAGGGTGGCCTCCAAGGAAATAATAATCCAATGTTCAGGGTTGATGGTAGATTTGGAGGTCCGATAGGTAACAATTGGTTTTTCAGTTTCGGAGGTCATTACCGTAAGGATGAAGGGGCTAGGAATACCGACTTCACTTTCAGTAAAGGTGGACAATTGCGATTCAACCTTATGAAAAAACATGAAAAAGGATTTATTAAATTCTACGGTAAGTTGTTGGATGATTTCACCAATAGATATACAGGTGTTGCCGCTACACAATGGGATGACCCCATTGCAGCCTATGGTCAGGATTTTAATACAACTGCATTGTTAATGCCAGCCTTTTCTGTCGATGTTCCCGATGGAAGAAGATTAAGTGAAGGCGCTATAGGTCGTTTTGATCCTTCCCAAGGTGTTCATGCCCAAGATAAGGCCTTCGGTGTTGAGTTTTTACAGGATTTAGGAATGGATTGGTCCGTACGTTTCAATCTAAAATATTCCCATAAGAGTGCCAATTGGCAAACGGCCATTAGCAATGCATTCGTTTCTTTGGACGATCCTTTGGCGTATTTCATTTCAGGAGCCCAATTTCCGTTAGGTCAAGTGGTTTTTAATGAGGTGGTTTCTGGAGAGGAATTGGCGCGTTTGGACAATAGTGGCATTTTATCGGGGGAATCCTTTGAATATATAGGAACAGGCACATTGCCTTATGATGCGATTATGGGTACGGCTTCTTGGTTGAAACAGAACAAGAGTGATGAATGGATGAATAAAATAACCATTCGTAAAATGACTGATAATCATGATATTACCTTTGGTTTGGGATTGGGGTTCTCCAATACATCCCTTTTTACCCAAGGCAGTTTTGGTTATGTGACCTATGAACCCAATCCCCGGATGTTACAGGTAACCCTTGAAAATCCAGGTCAACCTATGATTGCCCTTTCCGATTCAAATGGATTAAGTAATTACGGGGGCTTATTTTTCGATAATGCCAGGGCTGACGTGGCGCAGGTCGCATTTTTTGCGAATGACCGATGTAAATTGTCCGATCGTTTACATATTGATATCGGATTGCGATATGAATCCATGGGTCATAAAGGAAGCAAAGATCAGGCGGTTCCTTTTGAAAGGGAAGGCGGATATGACGGTAATCCAATAACGGATTATGACAATGGTATTTTAATGCCTTCGGGCGAACGGGATAGTTTCGATTTTAAGTATGATTATTTGTCTTATTCAACGGCATTGAATTACGCAGTCAATGACCATACCAGTATTTTCGGCCGTTTCTCTTCGGGTAATAAGGCACCGGAATTGAATTATTATTTCAATAATTTTTCCGGGGTGCCCATCAATCAAAAAGGACAGGTGCAGGAAATCAACCAGTTGGAAATGGGCTTTAAGGGGCAAACCAACCAATTTTCCGTTATGGCAACAGCATTTTGGAGCCAATTGAGGAACATAGGTATTGCGGATTTTCAATTTGACCCTGATGATGGTAGTGTGTTTTATGCCCCGGTACAGTTCAATGATTCACGTACGGTTGGTATAGAATGGGAAAGTGCCTATACACCACTTTCATATCTTGCGTTCACTTTTAATGGGTCGTTGCAAAATGCAAAAGCTACGCAATGGACGGTTTATGACGCTTCGGATTCCGTGGATAGGTCAGATGATGTTATTTTGGATTATTCGGGGAACACCTTGGCATTCAATCCCAAAATAATGTTCAACCTAGGGGTTGCGTATAACAAGGATAAATGGAACGGCTATTATAGGTGGCAGTTTATGGGGGAACGGGAAGGAAACGTTGGAAATGCCTTTCAATTACCTGCTTATAGTATTTTTAATACAGGAGTGGGCTTTCAAATCAACAACAACCTTTCTGCACACTTAGAGGTTACCAATCTTTTCAATTCTGGGGGTCTTGCCAATTTCTTTGGTCCCAATAATTTTGGGGCAAGTGCCAATAGTGCTACAGCGGACTATATTCAAGCGAATCCAGATGCAAGTTTTATTGTTGTTCCGGTATTGCCTAGGGGTACTTATTTGAGCTTGGATTATAAGTTCTAGGTATTGCTGGTGGTCTAATAAGGGGTTATCAAGGAACATGGGATTTGCATATGGCCGGTCTTTACATCAGTTTCACGTTGAATACCCCATAGGTCCCAAGGGGAGGTAAAGACCTTCACCACAAATGTGGGCAGCTTTCCTGTACCACAATATACCGAATACAAAGCTTTTACCTTATTACCTATTTAGGTAATACATAAAAATACGAAATCGTTATATGAAATCCATGGATTGGAGCGAACGGCCAAAGGCATAATAAACTATAGGCCTACGGATTGCACAAAAAAAGAGGCTCTTGTTGTGAATATTAAAAAAAACAGTTTTTAGAGGTATACCAATCTAAAAAACAATAAAAAAAGTTAGATTTGTCTGAATTTTTTTTAGAAAATTTTGATTTTAAAAGACTAACTGATAATTCTTACAAAAAACATCGAATGAACAAAGAAATTAATCTGCAATCGGCTGATAATATTAGGGCTCTGGCAGTAGCAATGGTTGAAAAGGCCAATTCTGGCCATCCTGGTGGCCCAATGGGAGGTGCCGATTTTATGCACATATTGTATTCAGAGTTTTTCAACTACGACCCAAGTGATATGACTTGGCCGTTCAGGGACCGTTTCTTCATGGATGCAGGTCACTTATCCACTTTGATGTATGCACAGTATTATCTTTTGGGTAATTACGCCAAAGATGATGTAGCGAATTTTAGACAATGGGGTTCCATTACACCAGGACACCCGGAAGTTGATGTGGCAAGAGGTATAGAAAACACATCCGGTCCTTTAGGACAAGGACATACAATGGGTATCGGTGCGGCCATAGCATCAAAATTCTTACAGGCCCGTTTTGGTGATTGGATGAACCATAAAATATATGGTTTCATTTCCGATGGAGGTGTTCAAGAAGAGATTTCTCAAGGCGCCGGAAGAATTGCTGGACATTTGGGATTGAATAATTTCATCATGTTCTACGACTCCAATGATGTACAATTATCCACGATGACCGATGAGGTAACCACAGAGGATACCGAAATGAAATATAAGGCATGGGGATGGAAAGTTATCACCATTGATGGCCATGACCATGATGCCATAAGAAAAGCATTGGTAGAAGCCAATGCCGAAACCGAAAAACCTACTTTGATTATCGGTAAAACCATAATGGGCAAAGGTTGTGTTACCGCCGATGGCAGCATGTTCGAAGGGCATTGTGAATTGCACGGACAACCTATAGGGCATACAGGTGCTGATTATGAAAAGACACTCGTAAACCTTGGAGTTGACCCAAGTGATCCTTTTGAAATTAAACCGGATGTTAAGGCGTTTTATGCAGATATCCTGGAAAAAAAGAAAGCCGATGCCAAAGTTAAAAAGAATGAAATTGATGCTTGGAAAAAGGAAAATAAAGAGTTGGCCGATAAATTAGACCATTTCCTTTCCGGCGAATTGCCAGCATTGGATTTTGAGTCCGTTGTACATAAAGACGGATTGGCAACTAGGGCCGCTTCTTCAAACGTATTGGCTTATTTAGCTGAGAACGTTGAGAATATGATCGTATCTTCCGCCGATTTATCCAATAGTGATAAGACCGACGGATTCCTTAAAAAATCGAAGGCCTTGAAAAGAGGTGATTTTTCAGGAGCGTTTTTACAAGCAGGGGTGGCGGAATTGACCATGGCATCCATAGCAAACGGTATAGCACTTCATGGAGGGGTTATTCCTGTCGTAGCGACTTTCTTCGTTTTCTCCGACTATATGAAACCAGCTATCAGATTAAGCTGTATTCAGGAATTGCCCGTTAAGTTCGTTTGGACTCACGATGCCTTTAGGGTAGGGGAAGACGGACCAACGCACCAACCCATAGAACAAGAAGCACAAATACGCTTGTTGGAGAAATTGAAAAACCATAGTGGCGATCCTAGCTTTGTGGCATTACGCCCAGCTGATTCCCAAGAAACCAGTGTTGCTTGGAAAATGGCCATGGAAAACACCAAGACCCCAACAGGTCTTATACTTTCAAGACAAGGAATCAAAGATGTTCCTGCAAATTCAGGTTCTAGATATGCAGAAGCCTTGAATGCGGAAAAAGGAGGTTATCTAGTTAAGGAAACTTCGGGTGCTGACGTAGTTTTGGTAGCCAATGGTTCAGAAGTATCCACTTTGATAGAGGCTGCTGGATTATTGGAAGAAAGAAAGAATTTGAAGGTCAGTATCGCTTCAATTCCTTCAGAAGGTGTTTTTAGGTTACAATCTAAAGATTATCAAACCAGTGTGATCCCTGAAGGTGTTCCCGTATTTGGACTTACAGCCGGATTGCCCGTTAACTTAGAAGCGTTGGTAGGGCCAAATGGTAAGGTTTTCGGTTTGGATCATTTCGGATATTCAGCGCCTGCTAAAGTGTT
The DNA here is from genome assembly GCF_033101095.1 of Maribacter sp. TH_r10. NCBI lineage: Bacteria > Pseudomonadati > Bacteroidota > Flavobacteriia > Flavobacteriales > Flavobacteriaceae > Maribacter > Maribacter sp. TH_r10. Next base: position 173,967 of record NZ_JAWMPY010000002.1, read on the forward strand.
GGATGATAAATTCGGATTCACAGGAGAGAAAGTATATAACGAAGTACTTGATTTCTTGAAATAGTAAGAATGTAAAATTGTCGCTTAAAAGAAGCGGAGATATCATATTAAGCGGTTTGGATGAATGTATCCAAGCCGCTTTTTTTATGGTTTTTTATGAAGATTAATAGGGTGAACGAAGTATTTTTAAAGTAGTCAAGAAGAATGTCATGTGTTAATGACTCAATAATTTTATTAGTTTTTTGAATATTTGAAGTATATTCAGCTAAAAATTTATTGATATACTAAAGTAGTTGATTTGAACATGAATGCATTTATCGATTTTTTTGCCCATTTGACCAGTCTTCAAAAGTTTGTGTGGATTGTTGGACTGTTAGTGGTTTTTTGGTTGCTAGAGGGGGCTTATCCGCTCCGTAAATTCAAATACGACAAGTGGCAACATGCATTCACCAACTTTATATTGTTGTCAACCACGATTGTGATCAATGTTCTCTTCGGTATTGCTACGGTAGATATTTTCAGTTGGCTCGAGGTAAGTGGATTCGGTTTATTGAATATGGTAGATTTACCCATATGGGTAGAATTGATATTGGCCGTGATGTTATTGGATTTCCTTGCCCAATATGTGGTACATTTTATGTTGCATAAAGTTCGTTTTATGTGGCGGTTTCATATGGTTCACCATAGTGATACCAATGTAGATGTAACCTCTGGAACGCGTCATCATCCAATAGATTATTTTATGAGGGAACTATTTTCGTTATTGGCCATTTTAATTGCGGGTTTACCCTTGGCATACTATCTCGTTTACCGGATATTAACCGTGCTGTTCACTTACTTTTCACATGCCAATATACAATTGCCACGTGCCTTGGATAAGGCAATAAGTATGGTTTTTGTATCGCCTAATACACATAAATTCCACCATCATCATGAAATGCCATGGACCGATACCAATTTTGGGAATATTTTTTCTATTTGGGATAGGGTTTTTGGAACGTTCGTTTATCATGACACCAAGGATATCGTTTATGGGCTAGATATTCTGGATGACGGTAAAGCCAACGATATCATGTACCAATTAAAGGTGCCTTTTGCCTATAAGAAAAATAGTTCGGGAATATCCACTCAGATAATCAAGGAAGAATAATGAAACTTGTACTTGTAATGAGGTAATAGCCTTTTTAACTTATTTTCAGATGTGGTAATGGCACTATTAAATCCGAATTATTTTAAGGTAATGACATATGTCATGGTTTCCTTTTTATAAAGATTATAGCTTTATGTAAATCTAAAATCAAAATAATATGACAATTAACATTCAATATGTTCAAATGCCTACAAGTGAAGCGATGAATGAATTAATAACTTCTAAATTAAATCGACTCGCAAACAAATTCGAATGGGTAATCAGGGCCGAAGTACATTTTAAGAAAGAAAACGATCCATCAGGTAAGGGTAAAATTTGTGAGATGGAACTCAGTGCCCCTGGACCAAGGATTTTCGCCAGTTCCAATGAAGACGATTTTGAGAAGGCTGCGGCCAATACCATAAAGGATCTCGAAAAACAATTGAATAAGCGCAAAGCCATTATGAACAAACATTGAGTATTAATTCCTAATCCTTAAACTATTGTATTATGGATAAAATCCTTGTACCTGTAGATTTTTCTGAATTTTCTGAGAATGCATTGGAAGTCGCGGCACATTTAGCCAGTAAATTCAACGCTGATTTGATCTTATTGCATATGCTAGGACTCTCTGAGGCCATTTTTACAAAAAATGAAGCCCAAGAGTTCATGGAGGCTCAATACTACATGAAATTGGCCAAGAAGAGGTTTAATGAGTTTTTGGATAAACCATACCTCAAAGGGGTAAAAGTGTTCGAGATCGTTCAGAATTATAAAGACTTCAACGAAATGAACAATGTCGTAAAAGAACGGAATATAGACCTTGTTGTCATGGGCTCCCACGGCGTAACGGGCCTTACAGGTCTTTTTGTTGGTTCAAATACTGAAAAAGTAGTTCGTAATTGTTCTGTACCTGTTTTGGTGATAAAGAAGAAAAGAAAGGATTTTGATATAAAAAAAGCGGTCTTCGCCAGTGATTTTGGAGTAGAACATATTGAGGTTTATATGAAGGCGATGAACTTCTTCAATAAATTGAAAGTAGAGGTTCATAAGGTGTATATAAACCGTCCTAATCAATATTTTAGAAGTACGGAGGAAATCAAGGAGCAAATAGGGATTTTTATGAGAACGGCCCATCATGGGGAAAATCCGTCCAAAGAAAAAGTCACTATTTTGAACGATTACAGTATAGAACAGGGAATTTATAATTATGCCCAGAAAATTGACGCTGATATTATCGCACTTCCTACTCAAGGAAGAAAAGGATTGTCACATTTTTTCAAAGGAAGTATAGGGGAAGATATCGCCAACAGGGCCGATCTTCCCGTTATTACTTTCAAGGTATAGGTTCAATCCTGAAAAAGGATACGTAACTTGGCTAGAATAACCAGTTCGGATTTGTTTTTTTTAGCAAAGATGGTTGCTATCGATTGGCCCGTTTCCCATATGAGCGCTTTGAGTTCATCGGTAAATTTTGGCTTGTTCTTTAAGAAGTACGTTCGATAACGGTTAAAACATTCCTCGCTATCGGTTCCTTGTTCTAACATTTTGGTAAATGCGTTGTATATTTCCAGAGCGTTGTCCTTGTTCGTTTTTTCATCGATATCAGGATACTGCAACCATTTTTGCCTGAGAAGGATTTTCAGTTTGTTATATTCTTCTTCATGAACTTTTTTGTCTGCCATGGCAATGGCATAAAAAAGTATCCCGATGTGATAATACAATTGGGCCGTTTTATTTTCCATGTTTTCGAAAATTAAATGTTGGTCGTCTTTTAATAGGTTAAGTATAATCCTAAATTTCGTTTTTTAGGATGATTTGCATCAGTCGTTAAAGTAATATTTTTTAAGTCCTTTGTAATTAAAATAATGGATTATGAATACTGTGTTGGCCATTGATATAGGCGGAACTTTCACAAAAATAGGTGTTGTTGATAAGAAGGGGGAAATACTTGGGTCAAAGGTGTTCGGTACAAGATCAAAAGAGCCATTTGCCGATTTTCTAAAGGAATTGGTTCTTAATATCAATGAATTGATTGCCTTGGTAGGTACGGATAACAAACCTATTGCCATTGGTATAGGGGCTCCCAATGCCAATTCCTTGACCGGTAATATTGAGAATCCTCCCAATTTGAATTGGGGAAAAGAAACGCCAATCGCGGCGGAAATATCCAGAACTTATAATTTACCCGTGTATATAGCGAATGATGCCAATGCTTCGGCCTTAGGGGAGTTGGAGTTCGGTTTGGGCCAAGGAATGCGCAATTTTGTTGTACTGACCTTAGGTACCGGATTAGGAAGTGGTATTATCGTAAACGGGGAGCTTCTTTTGGGCGAGCATGCCCAAGCTGGGGAAATCGGACATGTGAATGTAGATCCCCATGGAAGGTATTGCAATTGTGGTCTTCAGGGCTGTTTGGAAACCTATGCCTCGGTTACGGGAATTAAAAGAACTGTATTTGAGCTAATTTCTGAAATGCGTGAAGATTCACCATTACGTAGTATAAGTTTTGAGGATTTAACCGGTGAGGATATTGCCAAAGCTGCAATTGAAGGTGATGTCTTGGCTCTAAGGGCATTCGATTTAACAGCAGAGATTTTAGGCCGTAAAATGGCTGATACGGTCGCTCATTTAGATCCGGAGGCTTTTATTTTGGCAGGTGGACTTAGTAAGGCTGGTGATATTCTATTAAAACCGGTTAAGGCCAATATGGAAAAAAACCTTTTTGTCGCCTACAAGGGCAAAGTAAAGGTGTATTTGTCGAATGCACCACGCAATGCCGCAATTTTGGGGCCTGCGGCATTGGCATGGAAGCATGTTTCTTAAAAATTATTTCTCCAATAAATGTCCCAAACTTTCACTGTCCATAATGTGTTCGGTTATGGCAAAGACTTGTTTTCTGTTTTCACGTACCGTTTTATAAAAGCGAGCGATATCGTCTTCAAGGGCTTGATGTTCTTCACGGAACAATCGGGTGTCATGTTTAAAGGGGTCTTCAATGGTCTGTGCAATATGGTTCAGGTGTTCGCCCACTCTTTCTAGAAGTTTTTTGCCGACTTTTCTATCGTTCATGATTCCCTCGGCAATTTTTTTTACGGCCTCAAGATTGTCCTCTTTGGTAATCCAAATAAAATATTTATTCAATAGGTTATGCAGAAAAACCAAGTCTTGTTTATAGAAGGTTAAATCAGATTTCCAATGTTTGGTCAAAACGTACAACTCATCCCAATCCGTAAGTTGAATATAATCTCCTTTCGGTCTTATTCTATAATTTTCCATATGAATAGTATTTAGTCCAAGCTTAGTGCTATTCTTTAAAGTTACCTACAAAACACCCTATTTTTCATGATAATTATCATAATGTTTAGCTAAAAATAGTGGGTGCTATGAAGTTTATTAACAGGGAGTTATCACTTCAATTGCATCTTGCAAAGGACTGTTTTCAATAAACAATGTAGTATGGGGATAGGGGGGTAAAAAGCATGGGGCTACCTTCAGGTTCAAAAGAAGTAGTAGCAGTCCTAGTGCCTTTTAAACTTAATGGGATTATTCGTAAAAATCCAGTTTGTTCTTTAAGTTGATGATTTCGTTTTGCATTTGTTCAACCCGTTCCAATAAACTATTGATAACATCAATACCCTCTAGATTAATGTTAAGGTCATCATGTAGGCGAACTATTTTTTCCACCTTTGGTAGTTCATCATATTGCAAATATTCGGTGTTTTCTTTTTTGACTACCTTAATCAAACCAGTATCATGCAATTGTACAATGAATTGGGTACTGATTCCATGACTGACACAAAAATCCCTGACTTCTATGTATTTATACTGTTCCATTATTTAGGTGATTTTAATTTGGCCAATTCCTTGAAGAGTTCTTTTTCTTTGGCAGATAAATTCGTAGGTGTTTTAATGGTATAGGTGATGAACAGGTCACCGAATTTGCCTTCTTTTTTATAAATTGGAAACCCTTTCCCTTTCAACTTTACCTTTGTTCCGTTTTGGGTCTCTGGTTTTACGTTCAGTTTTACCTTACCATCAAAAGTGCCGACTGTGATCTCACCACCTAAAACAGCGGTATATATGTCCAGGTCTACATTTTTATATAGGTTATTGCCATCGCGTTTAAATGGGGTGTTGTTCTCTATAATAAAGGTAATATAAAGGTCACCTTTTGGTCCGCCATTGCGCCCAGGGCCACCATGCCCGTTTATTTTTATGGTCTGCCCATTTTCTATACCTGCGGGAATGGTTATTCTTATGTTCTTTCCGTTTACCGTTAAGGTTCTCTTATGCGTAGAGTAAACTTCGTTTAACTGTAGTTTGAGCTCGGCATTGAAATCTTGCCCCCGATATTTTGGTTGCCTACCACTGGAATAGCCTCTAGTGGTTCTTCCCCCGAACATAGATTCAAAAAAGTCTGAAAAATCGTGCTCCCCGAATCCGCCCGACGACTGGTATTGTCTACCTTGTTGTTGTGCTTTGCGGGCTTTTTCTATTTCATCGGCATGTTGCCAATCCTTCCCGTATTCATCATATTTTTTTCTGTTCTCAGGATTACCCAATACTTCATTGGCCTCATTGATCTGTTTAAATTTTCGTTCGGCCTCCGCATCATTTGGGTTTACATCAGGATGATATTTCCTCGCGAGTTTACGATAAGCTTTCTTAATCTCGTTGGGTGTGGCGTTTTTTGAAATTCCCAATACACTATAATAGTCAATGTAATCCATTTTGCAGATTCGATTAATTGGTATTCAGTTCTAAATGTGCCGTGTGTAATGCGTTAACAAATGAATAGATGGTTTCTGTTTTCCTTGTCTTTTTGTATTACGTTGTCCGCGATGACCAAAATTTCTTTTTCAACGGAAATGAAGTCATGCGTAAGTGAAGCAATACGTTTTTCTATCCAAGTCTGTTCCTTGGTTAGGGCATTGGAGTTAAAACCTTCATATCCCTTTAGAATCCCGACCAATTGGCGTTGGTGGTCTTTTATACGTTTTTTTAAACGCGAACAATTATAACAAAGATCTTGAAAACGCATTAAACTTTCACGTATTTCATCCAGGTTTTCATTTTGTACAATTTCATCGAAATACCGATCCAAAAGTTGTTGTAGAAAGCGTATGTCTTTCGTTTTCAATGCAATATCGGATTTTAATTTTTCACATTCCAAAATATAAGTTTGTAAAGAATCCACACTGTACAAAATATCCGAAGTAGCACTTACTTTTTCCATGATAAGATCATTTTCATTAAAAATACCCTTATCAATAATCTAAAAAAATGATTTTTATCATAAGTCCGTAGTTGCTAAAGAATTACCTTTCATTTAATATACAGTCATTTCCATTTGTTTTGAAGACCTATGGTAGTTTGGCGCAATTCTATTATAATGAGGGTTTTTGCGAAGAACAACTACATTTTTAATCTACTCTCAGAGGCGGTTTCCGAAGGACTATTGGTGGTGAATAGGGAGCAATTGATCGTTGCTTCGAACAAGAAGGCGGATACAATGTTCGGTTACGACGATCGGGAACTTGTAGGCAAACCCGTAGATGTCTTGGTTCCAGGTGCGTACAATATGGGGCATAAAGATCGTGTTGAAGCGTTTTTCAAGGCGAAGACAACAGGAAGAATGATGGTTGACCGCATTCTTTTGGGCCAACACAAATGTAAGGGTGATTTTCCGGTGAAAATTAGTCTAAACCCTTTTAATATTGAGGGTGTTGATTATGTTTTGGCACTTGTTTTCGATAAGACCGAAATCAGTAAAAGGGATTATCAGATCAAGGAGTTGAATGAACATCTTGAAAAGAAAATCAAGACCAGAACTTTTGAACTCAGGGAAACCGTATCGATGCTCGAACAAGAAATCAAAAGAAGGGAGCAAGCAGAAAAGAAGATGAAATCGGCACTTCAACGTGAACGGGAATTAAGCGAGTTGAAGACAAAATTCTTATCTTTAGTATCACATGAATTTAAAACGCCTTTGAGCGGTATCCTTACTTCTGCAACCCTTGTCGGAAAATATAAGGGAGCAGGGGATCAGGAAAGAAGGGACAAACATTTATCAACGATAATCGGCGAGGTGCGTCATCTGAACAGTATCCTAACCGATTTTTTGTCGATAGAAAGGCTCGAAAAAGGAAAAGAAATATATGATTTCACTGACTTTTCTTTGAGCAAAGTGGTAAACGAGGTTATTTATAATGCCAATATGTTGGTGAAAATAGGACAGCGGATAAATTATCCCCATAATATTGATGATGTGATTATTTACCAGGATGAAAAAATAGTTACACTTATCCTGACCAATTTGCTCTATAATTCAGTAAAGTATTCCCCTGAGGATTCTGAGATAGATATTTCAATAAAGGTCGAGGATGGGGTAATGTTTTTAAAGATCAAGGATCAAGGTATCGGGATACCCACTAATGACCAGAAGCATATTTTTGAACGCTATTTTAGGGCAGAAAATGCACTATTGAACCAAGGAACGGGGATTGGCCTTAATATTATAAGGGACCATATTGAGAATCTTGGCGGCAAAGTTTATTTTGAAAGTAAAGAGCATATAGGAACTACCTTTACGGTTGAGCTTCCTGTTGATAATCGAATTCATTCAGGATTAAATTAAATAATGATGAACAAAGTACTGTTGATAGAGGATGATCCCGTATTAAGGGAGAACACCGCCGAACTTCTAGAGCTTTCGGACTATAAGGTATATACAGCATCCAACGGAAAGAAAGGGGTTAACGTTGCCAAAGAAAAGTTACCCGATGTCATCATCTGTGACATTATGATGCCCGAGTTGGACGGGTACGGGGTTCTGGAGCAATTAGGGAAAGATATTGATACGAAATATATTCCCTTTATATTCTTATCGGCTAAAACCGAACGTAAGGACATTCGCAAAGGAATGAACCTTGGGGCAGATGATTACCTCACCAAGCCCTTTGAAGAATCAGAATTGATAAGTGCTATAGAAAGTAGGTTGGCGAGGGCCGCTATTTTACAGGAAATCAAAAGTTCAGAATCTGAGCATGGCCATGCAAGTGGACTTGAGGTTCGTAACATTCACGAATTCAAGAATTATTTAGATGATAACGGACAAGAATTTGAATTCGCACAAGGCGATGAAATCTATCGGGAAGGTGGTAATGTCCATATGGTCTATTTGATCATTAAAGGGGTCGTAAAGACCTATAAATTGGATGAAAACGGCAAGGAATTGATAACAGCCATTTATAATGCGGATGAATTCTTCGGATTTACTTCCTTAACGTCACAAGAAGTTTATGAGGAGTATGCGGTAGCTATTGAAGATACCGTACTTGTCGGGGTCTGCAAGGATGAACTCAGAACCGTGGTTAAGGAAAACCATGATCTTGCCATTGAATTGATGCACGTTTTGGCAGAGAACCTTACAGAAGCCAAAAAACAATTATTGGAAATGGCATATGGCTCAGTTCGGAAAAAAACCGCCAGTACCTTATTGAAATTTGCCGATAAATTGGAGCAAGACAATCAAGGTAACATCCATATTCTGCGGAGTGATCTGGCCAGTGTGGCCGGTATGGCCACGGAAACCTTGATACGTACTTTGTCTAGTTTTAGAAAAGAGGGTTTAATCGCGATGGAGGATCATAATATTAAAATCTTGGATCAAGAAACCCTTAGCCGTATATATTAAAAATCATGTTTGCTCATGATAGGGATCATTTACAGGAATGCAATAACGTCCTATTTTTGTATTTATAGTAAAAAAATGGTCATAAAATGATGCATATACTAGTCCCTACCGATTTTTCCGATAATGCGTGGAACGCCCTTAAGTATGGCTTTCGATTGTATAAAGACGTCGATTGCACTTTTCATCTTTTACATATTAACCCCATACCCGCATATTCTGGAGCGGGATCAAGTGTAAAGGTTTCCTCAAAAATGGTCGATGGGGGCATTTTAAAAGAAAGCAAGATCAGTTTAGATCATTTATTGGCACAAGCGGAAAAAGTAGATCCCAGCAGTAAACATACCTTTAAGACCATAGCCTCACATAATTTTTTTGTGGAATCGATAAAACGTCAAGTAGAAAACAACAAAATTGACTTGATCATTATGGGGACTAAAGGTGCATCAGGTCTTAAAAAAGTTACATTGGGCAGTAATACGGGAGATGTACTTACGAAGGTTAAATGCCCGCTTTTGGCCGTCCCTGAGAATGCCGTATTCAAAACACCCAGGGAAATAGCTTTTCCTACCGATTACCACTTGAGTTATGATCTTAAGGTACTTGATACACTTATAGATATGGTCAATTTGTTTAAATCCGATCTACGCATATTGCATATTTCCAAAAGAGGGGAAAGACTCACCGATGAACAAGCTGGAAATAAGGAATTTTTAAATGATTATCTACAGGATGTAAAGCATAGTTTTCATTCCCTTACAGGAACCGATCTGGAAACATCGGTACAATGTTTTACCGAGTCAAGGGACATAGACATGATTGCCATGGTGGCCAAAAACCTTAATTTCTTTCAGCGAATCCTATTTAGGCCCAAGGTAGAACAGATCAGTTACCATACCGATATTCCTTTCCTTATTCTGCATGAATAGGCTTTACTTTTATCGGTGGGATTGAATTATCTGTATAATATCTTTTTTTTGAAGCACTCCGGATTGCCTCCACAATTGTTTTCCATTTTTGAACAAAAGCATGGTGGGCACACCCCTTACTTGGTATTTAGAGGCTATTGAAGGGTTTTTGTCCACATCGATTTTTACGATTTTGATACTATCTCCCAGTTCGCTCTTCACATCTTTGAGGATGGGGGAGAGCATTTTGCAGGGGCCGCACCAGTCCGCAAAGAAATCTACGAGAACCGGGGTATCCGAATTTATGATATCACCGAAACTACTTTTCATGACTAATAATTTGAATGCAAATTAATAAAATACGTTGATTTTCTAACTGACCAAAATCATGGTTATTACAAGTGTTAAAAGTTAAATTTGGTTATAACGAATAAATCGAGCAACATGAGAAAGATTTTGGTACCTATGGATTTTTCGGACAATGCTTTCAATGCCTTAAAATATGCATGTCATGTATTTAAGTATGAAAAAAGTGAGATTTTCATCATGCATGCCTACGCTGATGAGGTTTATCAACAAGATAAGCTTACGAAAAGGAGTCTTCTGGAACAGGTTAAAGAAGAAACATTTAGAAAGTCGGAAGAAAACCTGGACAAGGTTTTTAAACAGATCAAACACGAATATCCCAACCCCCATCATAAATATAAGTTGGTATCGGCATTCGGTTCCTTGATAGATGAGGTAAACGATTTGGTAAACAGGGAGAATATGGACATAGTTGTCATGGCGACAAGGGGAGAGACCAATGACCGTAGGCTTACCTTTGGTAGTAACACCTTGCAAGTATTGAAGTATATAAGTTGTCCCGTTTTAGCCATACCAGAGGGGTATGCCTACCATCCGCCCAAAGAAGTATTGTTCCCTACCAACTATTTGGTACCATATAAAAGGCGCGAATTAAAGTTGCTCTGCGAAATATCCGGTTCTTTTAGGTCTACCATACATATGCTATATATAGATCCCATTAAAAAGCTATCCTTTCGACAAGAGGATAACCAACAATTCTTAAGAGAAAGTCTTCCCAAGGCCAAATTGGTTTTTGAGACGACCCAAGAAAAGGATAAATCAATCGCCATTACCAAATACATCTTACATAACAATATTGACATGTTGGTTTTGGTAAATTCAAGGCACTCTTTTATCGAAGATATGTTGGTACAATCAACTTTGGATAAAATCGGCCTGCATATAAAAATTCCGTTTTTGGTGATGCAAAATTTATATAGATAATTAAAATAAAACAAGATGAAACGTATAATCCTACCCACCGACTTTTCAGACAATGCCTATAATGCCATTCGTTATGCCGTTAAACTATTTAAGGATGTAAAGTGTACGTTTTATCTTTTGCACACTTATACACCGGCCATTTATCAAGCCGAATATGTTTTGCACAGTCCCGGTCAGATTGGTCTAGGGGACATTTACCAAGAAAATTCATTGAATCAATTAAATGAACTGAAAAAGAAGGTTACATCAGAATTCAATAATAAGAACCACACCTTTATGGTACATTCGGCATTCAACATTTTGGTTGATGAAATTGTTGAAACCGCCAAAAAGGAAAATGCGGACTTAGTGATCATGGGTACCCAAGGAGCTACAGGGGCCAAAGAGATTTTTATAGGAACAAATACCGTGCATGTCATAAAAAGGGGTTGCTGCCCAATATTGGCCATACCTCCAAATGTTGAATTTGAAGTTCCGAAGGAGATTCTTTTCCCAACTGATTTTGAGATCGATTATCAAAAAGAGCAATTAAATGAAATTATGGATTTGTCAGCAAGATATAAATCCAAGATTAACGTAATGCATGTATCCTCTGGTTATGATCTTAACGACACACAGTTGAAGAACAAGGCCAAATTAGATAGTCTTTTGGGTACAACGCCCCATCTGTTCCATGAGGAGCCCAACCAGGAGATCATGACGGCCATAAACACATTCCAACAAAAGAAACAAATCGATATTTTGGCAATGATTCAGAATAAGCACACTTTCTTGGAACGCTTGTTCATAGAGCCTATAATCAAGAAATTAGGTTTTCATGAGACCATTCCGTTTTTAGTAATTCCATCCCATAAAAATAATTGAACATGAAAAATATATTGATACCGACAGATTTTTCGAATGATGCGTATAATGCACTTTTTTATGCTTCAAAATTATTCAAGTCAAAAACTTGTAACTTTTATCTTTTGAACGCCTATAATGAGCGTACGCCCTTATTGAGTATAAATTTGGAAAGAACCAATGATGATGGCCATCGTAAAGGACTGTTAGAGCAATTGAAAGATGAATCCTGTGAAGAACTTAAACGCACCTTCCATAGGATTAACCTTGATCATAAATGCCGTAACCATACCTATAAATTGATCCCGATAAAAATGGATCTAACCGAAGCCCTTAACAAGACTATCGATGAGTACGACATAGATCTTATCGTAATGGGTAATAAGGGGGAAAGTAATAGCTTTGGCCTGTTTTTGGGCAGTACAACGGTCAAAACAATTTCCTCGATAAGAAAATGCCCCATTCTTTCGGTTCCTATTAATGCCGATTTCCAAATGCCTTATGAGATAGCCTTTGCAACCGATTATAAAAGGAATTATGATGCCCAAGTACTTGATTCCTTAAAAGAAATGGCCATTAATTGCGGTTCTGCCATAAGGGTGGCACATATAAACGAAGAGAAAACCTTGTCTAAGACCCAGGAGAGTAATCTGGAAACCTTGAAGACCTATTTAGCACCAATTGACCATTCCCTACATTGGATGCCCAATTATAAAAGTAAGACAACCGCGATCCGCACCTTTTTAGATGAATTGAATATAGGGATGGTGGCAATGGTGAATTATGAGCATAAGTTTTTCGAGAACTTGCTGAAAGAACCGATTATCCAAAAATTGGCCTGTAAAATAGATATACCATTTCTGGTAATACCTGCGAAGGCCTGATTTGCGTCATTGTTCCAGGTCTTTTTTTTGAAGATATTGAATGTACTAATCTAAACATGTATTATGAATAATATTGGTATTTGGCTCGATAAGGAAAAAGCTCATATGGTATTCTTGGACAAGGATTCGGAAAAATTTGAAACACTGCTTTCAGAAATCGAAAACTATAGACCCGCAGGGGGTTCAGGTACGAAAACCGCTAAATGGGGACCTCAGGATGTTGTGCAGGACAGTAAATTCCTGGAACGTGAAAAGCATCAACACAAAGCCTATTTCAAAAAATTGGTAGAAGCCATTAAATCGGCAGATAATATTGCCTTGTTCGGTCCGGCCGAAACTGCGTTAAGATTCAAAAAGGAACTGGACAAGAATTATCCGGAATTGGCCGCTAAGGTAAAAACAGTCGAAAAAGCGGATAGCATGACAAATAACCAAGTCAAGAAATTGGTTCGCGATTTCTTCAAGACATAGTCTTTAAAACCGCTTAATTATGCAAGTATTCGAAGATTTCTTGAAGGATCCCTTTGTCCTAAAAGGACTAAGGTTGTTCATATGGATCGTCTTCATCATAGTTTGCATAGGGTTTCTTAGAAAATTGGCAAAAAGAAGAATCGAAAACCTTAACCTGAGGTATAAAGCCCAAAAAGGTATAGAGGTTATCGGTTATTTGTTGATAATTCTGCTTTTCCTGATAACCTTTACCTTGGAAAGTGTTAAGGATTACACCATTATCATCGGGCTTTTTACAGCCGGACTCACATTTACCTTACAGGAACTGATTTTAAGTGTTGCCGGTTCATTCTATATTTTTTTCGTTAGGGTCTATAAACCGGGCGATCGCATAGAGATTAACAATATTATGGGTGACGTAATCGATATTGACAGTATTTATACTACCATTATGGAAATGGGGGAGTGGGTCAGCTCTGACAATTACTCAGGTAGGATAGTGAAGATCAGTAATGCATTCGTATTCAAGGGGCCTATAAAAAATTATTCAATGGACTTCCCCTTTGTCTGGGACGAACTCAACATTCTGGTCACCTATGATTCGGATATTGAAATGGCAAAAGAAATCATACAGGGGAGTGCTGTCGAATTGTTATCTGACTATACCGATAAGTCCAAAGCGAACTGGGCCAAAATGGTAGAACGTTACTATATTGAAAATGCGAAATTGGATCCTACCTTGGCTATAGGGTTAACCGATAATTGGATTACCATCAACCTTAGGTACATTACCGATTACAAATTACGAAGAAGTACTAAACATAGGCTGTTCGAAAGCATAGAGCATTCCATTTCATTAACGAACGGGAAAGTGAAATTGGCATCGGCGACCTTACAGTTGCTAAAAATACCTGAGATGAATGTTCGTGTAAATCCAATGCGATAAAAATATGTTTCTTTAAGGGGGTCTAGGCGAAAACAACATAAGAACAGTCACTGAAATCATGCTAAAATGAAAGAGCAACAAGCAATAGAAATCATAAAATCGTCAGGCGATAAGGTGAAATTCTCCCTTTCGAAATTACGTAGGTCGTTACAACGCAGTGGAGCCGACGATGTCTTTGTTGAACAGATCGTAAATCAAGTCCGGGATGAGCTTTATCAAGGTATCTCTACCCGCGAAATATATAATAGGGCTTTTGCCCTGTTAAAAAAGAAAAAATCGATTTTGGCGTCTAAATACAAGTTGAAAAAGGCCATATATGAACTGGGTCCTACAGGTTTTCCTTTTGAAAAATTCATTGCAGCGATATTGCGTTATTCTGGCTACACCACTGAGGTAGGTAAGGTATTACAAGGTCATTGCGTGACTCATGAAGTTGATGTTTTGGCCAAGAAAAACGGACTTGTAGCCGTAATCGAATGTAAGTTCCACAGTGATGAGGGCCGCAATTGTAATGTTAAAGTACCCTTGTACATCAACTCAAGATATAATGATATAAAACAGCATTGGGAGCGAGAGAAAAATGGGAATAGTGAATTGGATAAAGGCTGGGTGGTAACCAATACCCGTTTTACCGAAGATGCCCTTGCATACGGCAAATGTGTTGATCTTTATCTGTTAAGTTGGGATATTCCTCACGGTGATGGGTTAAGGGACCGAATAGATAGGTTGGGGTTATATCCCATAACCGTTTCAACGTTATTGAGTCAGCGCGAAAAGCAGTTTTTGCTGAGTCGTGATGTCGTTTTATGTCGGGAATTGTTGAACGACAGTTTTTTTCTTGATCATTTAGAGATCAAAGAGCCGAGAAAAGAAAAAATAATGAAAGAATTACGCCAATTATGTAACTGCTAGTTTGATATGAATACGGTAAAAATCCAATTTTTAGGTGCTTCAGGAACAGTAACGGGATCTAAGTATTATGTAGAGACACCTGAGTTGAACCTTATGGTCGATTGTGGAATGTTCCAAGGGTTGAAAGAACTTCGGATCAAGAATTGGGACCCTCTACCGATCAATGTGACCCAATTGGATTACGTATTGCTTACCCATGGTCATCTTGACCATACAGGATATTTGCCCAGGTTATTGAAAGAAGGCTTTAAGGGAAAGATACTAGGTACCTCACCCACCTTGGCCATTACTTCGATAATATTAAAGGATAGTGCTAAAATACACGAGGAAGAGGCAGAAAAAGCAAATAAGGAGGGGTATTCCAAGCATGATCCCGCATTACCGTTCTATACCCTGAAGGAAGCGGAAAGGACCATTCAACTTTTTTCATCCGTAGAAAATGACGAATGGGTGATCTTATCCCCAAATGTGCGTTTTAGAACCAAATACAACGGACATATCATTGGTGCTACATTTATTGAGCTTGAGATTTTTGAAAAGCGGTTTGTCTTTTCCGGGGATGTGGGTAGAACGGTGGATTTTCTATTGGCGCCACCTGAACGTCCTGAATGGGCCGACTACCTGTTTATAGAAAGTACATATGGCAATAAAAACCATCCGCAAGAAGATGTGGAGGCAATTTTGGCCCAATTGGTGAATAAGACCATTCATCAAAAAGGAAATCTCATTATCCCTTCTTTTGCCGTTGAGCGTTTACAATCACTTATGTACCAATTATGGATGCTCTATAAAAAGAACAAGATTCCGAATATCCCTATTTTTGTTGATAGCCCTATGGGAAACAATGTCTTATCGGTTTTTGAACGGTTCCCGACATGGCATAAACTCTCTTTAAAGGAATATCATTCTATGTGCGATCACGTGAATATCATCAGTTCTTACAAGGAAACATGGGAAACCATAGACGACCCAAGACCAAAAATCGTAATTGCCGGTAGTGGTATGGTAACCGGTGGAAGGGTACTTACCTATTTAAAGCAGTTGATCGATGTTGAGAGCACAATAGTTTTATTGGTAGGCTACCAAGCCGAGGGAACAAGGGGAAAACAACTCTTGGAAGGCGCCCATGAACTTAAGCTTTTTGGTAAATATTATCCGGTAAAAGCGAGAATAGAACATTTGGAGAGCCTTTCGGCACATGCTGATCAATCAGGACTGTTACATTGGGTAGAAGCCTTGAAAAACGTACCGGAAAAGGTTTTTTTGGTACATGGGGAGCCCACGGCACTCGATACGTTTAGGAGTAAATTGGTATATGAGCATAATTGGCAGGTGCATATACCTAAGCTCTATGAAACCATTGAGTTAATGGTTTAGGCGGCAGACTGATCTTCGTCATTGTAAAACAATGAGGTCATGGATAATTTTACTTAAAATTTAAGGCCATGGTTTCCCATAAAAAAATGACAAAGAAGATCGTATCGGCAAAAGTGGATGAGATGTACAGGGAATCCAAGCATTGGAATTCTTGCTTGCAGCTCATAAACGACGAACTGACCTTTATTCAGCACTTATTGAATTCCTATGTATTTGAGCCCAATACACCGAACTTGTTCGAGCGTTTACAAGACTACCAAGCACGTATAAAAAGGTCAAAGGACGATTGGGACAAGTTATCGAAAATGATCGGGCGCCATGAAAATAGTATTGGTGGTATACTGGAATGTTCAGATAGTGTCTGTGATAATTTCTATCATCAAAAACATGAAAAACTCAAAGCGGAAGCGGTCAATTATATGGAGAATTTCAAAGATTTGAAATACGAGATTTTCGAATACGCCGGGTGTATATTAAAAAAACGTAAACCCAATAACTAATATAATTGATTCTGTTATTCCGTGATGATAAGGATTTTTTCCAGTTGATCTTTATGTGATCTGCTCATGGGAAGTTTTGTACCGTCGACCTCGACCTTGGTGCTACTCCAATTATCGATCTTATTCACGTTTACGATATATGATTTGTGTATTCTAATGAGTTTGTTCTCGGGCATTTGTTCCAAAAATGCTTTCATAGTGGATAACACTACAAATTTGCCTTCAGTGGTCACGATTTTAATATAATCGCCCATGGCCTCTACCCATTGAATGGAATTTATAAAGATTTTTTTCTTTTGAAGGTCAACATTAACATAAACGAACTCTCCCTCATCATTATCCCTATTGATTTGGTTTTGGGTCTTCACGGCCCTATCTATCGCCGTAGCAAACCGTGATTTGTCTATCGGTTTTTGTAAATAGTCGGTTATATTATTGTAATCAAAGGCTTTTAGGGCATAATCACTACTATCCGATATAAGGATGATTTGAGGTGGTTTCTCTAAAGAATCGAGTAAATCAAAGCCATTTACCACAGGCATAACAATATCAAGCAATATTAGATCTACTTTGGTTTTTTTAATAGCATTCAAGGCAAGTATACCATTTGCATAATCACCAACAACATTCAAATGGGGATTGTCTTTGGCTAGTTTGGTAATCACGGCCCTTTGAGTTTCAGAGTCTTCGACTACAACAGTGTTCAAGGTTATTTTAGTCATCTTGGGGAGCAACTTTAACGTTGATGTAAATTCGTGTTTGTGTCAGTCAGTTGTTTTGCAACGATGCAAAATAGTCATTGACATCGACTTATAAAAATTGAATCATCCTCAAAAATAAGAATACTTAATCAAATCTGTCGTAAAAATAAGACATAACATGTCGTAGAAAAGTAAATCATTGGGATTAAACCGATCGCTTTATGATTGACTGATCTAAATCATTGAGCCCAAACCGCAAAATAGATAACTTGGTATATGTAATCGGAGCCTGGAAAGCATAAGGATGCACCGTATGATGAAAGTAAAATAAAAACAATAGACTATGAAAGCTAAAAATCAGATTTACAGGTATTTAGAATGGAAAAGCCCAGAAGAAATGCATCAAACCTCTTTGGATTGGATTTCAGAATTGAAATTTGTCAAGGATGAGCAGATTTTTTTGAACGACTTGGTCAAGTCCTATACGCTTCAAATCACAAGTTCGGGAATGTACGATGAAAGTAGGGAGTTGGTCACTGCTATATCCAATTCGGAAGTGGAAGCAGAGAAACTACTGAAAAAGGCCAAAATACACGAAAATCAACTATCCATTATGGTCGACGATATCGATCAACCCAAAATGGAGAAAGCTTATACCGAATCCCATAGGGATATGATTTTTGCTATTGATAACTATTTGGCCGATTACAGAAAACTCAAAGGAAGTTTGTTCCAAATGATTTCGAAGGTCATGAAGAAGGAAAAACAAAAAAGGCTGTTGAATTAAGCCCCTATAAATAAAATACCATGAAAAAGTTAGGTCTCTTTACACTTGTCGTCTTTTTGATATTGGGTTGTTCCTCTGCCGAATTGGTAGAAAATTGGAAGAATCCGGATATTGTGATATTCAATGCCAATAAAGTACTGATAGTGGGGATGACCTACAACAAAGATGCCCGAATGGAGTATGAAACCAAATTACGGGATCAGTTTGAAGCGCGTAATGTAGAGGCTATGCGGAGCATAGACGTTTTTGATGTTGATTTCACCTCCTCGGAACGTTCTGAGCAAGAGCTGTCTGATGTTGAGCAACAATTGTTGGACAAGGACTTCGATGCCATACTTTTCTCTAAGGTAATCGGTGTGGAGAATGTAGAGAAGAACAGAAGGTTGTTGAATAATCTAGATCGCTATAATAGGGGTTTTGATGAAGATTACCTGAGCAGCCAAAGAATTTACTATGAGCCCGATGAACATGAAACTTTTGCTGTTTATCATGCGGAAACTTCCCTATATTGTATTTGTCCGGGTAAGGAAAGGGAATTGATTTGGAGGGGTTCTATAGATATCTTGGATCCTGTAGATATTGAGGATGTGATCGATGATTATATAAAGTTGGTCATTACGGCGATGGAAGATCAAGATTTAATATTCAGAAAAGAAGACAAAAATGAAATTACTGGTCTATAGTGCGCAGGATTTTGAGATTCCCTTTCTTAAAAAGGCAAATGGGTTACGCCATAAAACTACATATATAAAAGAAGCACTTGATACGAACTCTGCGATAAAAGCAATGGGTTTTGATGCCATCAGTATATTTTCAGGTGATGATGCCAGTTTGATCGTTTTAGAGAAATTAAGGGATTTAGGCGTTAAATACATTTCTTTACGATCGGCCGGTTATAATAATATTCAGATCAAGGCAGCCAAAAGATTTGGACTCAAAGTGGCCAATGCCCCGGACTATTCCCCAAATGCCATTGCAGAGCATGCCGTTGCATTGCTTATGGCCGCAAATCGGAAAACACATATTGCCGATCGGCAGGTACATGAGTACAATTTTAAACAGAAACGATTGTTAGGTTTTGATTTGGTCGGTAAAACCGTGGGAATCGTTGGTACAGGACGTATAGGTTCTGTAATGGGCAAAATTATGCACGGATTCGGTTGTAAGCTCCTGGCGCACGATTTACAAGTTAAACAAGAACTCATACAGAACTTCGGTGTTGAATATGTTGATATGGCCAAGCTATTTGAGCATGCAGATATAATCAGTCTTCATGTGCCATTAAATTCTGTAACCCATCATATGCTCAATGAGCAGGCTTTTGATAAAATGAAATCGAAAGTGGTACTTGTGAATACGGCCAGAGGTGCGATCGTAGATACTAAAGCCTTGATCAATGCGTTGAGGAACAAAAAGATAGCTTTTTATGCAGCCGATGTATATGAGCGGGAAAAGGGGTTGTTTTTTAAAGATAATTCATCCATTGGTATACAAGATGAAAACTTAAGGACCTTACTTACTTTCCCCAATGTCTTATTAACCCCGCACCAAGCATATGTAACCAAAGAGGCCCTTACTAGGATAGCGGAGATTACCTTCGATAATTTGGATAGTTGGCAAGAAGGAAAACCTTGTAAGAACGAATTGGGATATGAAACCCTCGTGCTATAACAATGGGCTGAATATTTTGGCAAAACCTTCCTTGATTTTTTCCAGATAGGGTCTATTCATAAAGGTTTCATAGTCTAAAGGTATACTTTGGTCAATCTCATTTAAAAAATCCTGTTTTAGTAAAAGGGCTGTTTTTTGATCATAGACCAGGGCATTTACCTCATAATTTTGTTCAAAGCTTCTTATATCCATATTGGCGGTACCTATAGAAACAAGATTATCATCCGAAACGATGATTTTACTGTGTAGGAATCCTTTGGGGAACAGATATATTTTTACCCCGGCCCTTAGAAAAGTTTCAAAATACGATCTAACACTCCAATTCACCAAAGTGCTATCAGCATTGGCCGATACCAGAAGCCTAACATCGACACCGCTATTGGCGGCAACTTCCAAAGACCTGAGAATCGCTGTGCCCGGAATTATATAGGGATTGGTTATGTAGATATATTTTTTGGCATTATTGATCATAGCGAAGTACGTTTGCCCTATTGGGGAGAAATAATCGTCAGGTCCGCCATAAACAATCTGTACGATTTGGTTCCCTACCTTTTCTTCCAAAGAAGGCAAATCACGATTTAATTCCGAATTGTCACCGGAGACCAAGAACCAATCAATCTCAAATACAACTTGCAATTCTAAAACCGAAGCACCACGTAATTGTATGTGCATGTCGTGCCATTTACCAAGTACCAGATCACCTTTCAGGTATTTATCCGAAATGTTTATCCCCCCTGTAAACGCGATCTTGCCATCAACGATAATTATTTTTCTATGGTTCCTGTAGTTGATAGATGCTAAGAACCTTCCTAATTTAAAGGGCAGGAAAGGATAAACCTCTACACCGATCGATTTAAGTTGGGTAATATATCTTTTACTCAGTGAATAACTGCCGACCCCATCGTAGATGATCTTTACCTTAACACCTTTTTTCACTTTTTCGTCAAATAAAGCTATCAATCTGTCCGCGAGTTCTCCTTCTTCAAAAATGTAATAAAGTAGATAGATATATTTATCGGCAGATTCAAGGGCTTTAAAAATGGCATCGAATGTTGCCTTGCCATCCTTCAACAATTTAACCTCATTGTTCTTGGTGGGCTTAAAACCATTGTTCTTTTCAACAAGGTGGGTAATTTTGGAATATTCTTCAGCCTCCATTTCCACTGTTTCCGCAGCGTCTTTGTTTTCCTGTATTTTTTTTAGGTAATTGTTGATCGCTATATCTTCCTGAATGTCTTTCCAAGAATACTTTTTTCTGTTTCTTCCGATCATCCAATAAAGTAGGATACCTCCGATGGGAATAGTGAAAATAGTTAATAACCAAGCTAGTGTTTTGGCCGGTTTAATTCCGTTGACCAACAAGCTAATGACCATACCAATGGCAATAAGCACATAAATTATCAAGGCTATTATCCAATACATAGCGGTTTTTAGGAATAGGGTTTAAAAATACGAAACATAACGGGAATTTTTCATGATGCCCATCATGGGCAGGGAGCCGGCTAACGCTTTGATTTTGTTATGGCACAAGAGGTTTCTTTAAAAACTTTTGATAACTTTGGCTGTAAGGTTTTTGACAAAAAACCTACTTTTGTTTTATCAAACCCAATTGAATAATTTGAATATGTCAGACAAAATAGAACAAATCAAAACATTGATTATTGGATCCGGTCCTGCAGGTTATACCGCTGCGATTTATGCTGCCCGCGCAGATCTGAAACCTGTTGTTTATACAGGTATGGAACCTGGCGGACAGTTGACAACTACAACTGAGGTAGATAACTTTCCAGGGTATCCTGAAGGTATCGATGGTCCTTCGATGATGATGCAGTTGCAACAGCAAGCTGAAAGGTTCGGGACAGATGTTCGTATTGGTATGGTAACAGCTGTTGAGTTGAGTAAAGTAGCAGGTGGTACCCATAAAGTTACAGTTGATGATAATAAGTTAATTGAAGCGCAAACCATTATAATTTCTACAGGGGCCACAGCCAAATATTTAAATTTGCCCAGTGAGCAACGTTTAAGGGGTGGTGGAGTTTCTGCCTGTGCGGTTTGTGACGGCTTTTTCTACAAAGGACAAGATGTTGCCATAGTAGGGGGAGGGGATACCGCTGCTGAAGAAGCCTCCTATCTGGCAAATATTTGTAATAAAGTAACCATGCTCGTTCGTAAAGATCATATGCGGGCATCAAAAGCCATGCAACATAGGGTAAACAGTCTTCCTAATCTAGAAGTTAGATATAATACCCAAGTTGATGAGGTTTTAGGTGATCAAGTGGTCGAAGGACTTAGAATGGTGAACAACCAAACCAATGAAAAAGAGGAAATCGCCATAACCGGTCTTTTTATCGCTATCGGCCATAAACCGAATACCGATATTTTCAAAGGGCAGATCAATATGGACGAAACCGGATATATTATTACAGAAGGAAAGTCTACCAAGACAAATCTTCCAGGTGTTTTCGCTTGTGGCGATGCACAGGATAAGGAATACAGACAGGCAATTACCGCAGCAGGTACAGGATGTATGGCTGCCTTGGATGCTGAACGTTATTTAGCTTTGGTCGAATCCGCAGAGGAGGAAGTGGCTTAGTTAAGAGGAATAATAATGAAACCGTCCTTACGATGATATTCATCATAAGGACGGTTTTATGGTTAAAAGTGGGAATGGTTTAATCTATTCTTCTATAATTTTCAGAAAATGTTCTGTTACCTTCCTCATCAAGTGTTATCTGGCTATATCTATCATCATCGAGCCAAAGTTCAAATTTGAAGTTGCGTAACGTATCCAGCTCGGTCATCATGCCAATGTCCCCGTATTCAATATTTTCTTCCAATCCATTCATCGTAATCTTGTAGGTACCGTAACCAAACCTACCCTTTACATCATTACCATCAGCATCCTTAATGAATTTTTGAGTGGTACGTGACCACATCACCTTACCATTATAATACATTTTCACCTGTCTGTATCCTTCAGTGGTAGGTAAGGTGTCCGTTATGTTCTCACCATCAAAATTGTAAAAATTCTCTAGCTCCCAAGTACCTTCAATAGAATGATATGTATCGGGCTTTGAACTCGTAAATGCTACTATAGTCACAAATATTACCGTCATAAATACGGCACCAAGTAATTTTTTCATAGTTATTTGTTTTAGGAGTTAATATCCTTTAAAAGTTACAAATAATTATGTTAAAATCATAATTCTAAATTGCTATAATTGTGCATTTTATATTTTGGACCGGGGTAAAAAACGTACTGTTAAAGAAAGGAATTTAAAAGAAGAGAGAAGCGATCCATATCTTTTTTGGTATGATGACTGCTCAAAACAATACGGCTCATAACAGATGAACTTTCTGCGGGGTAATTGAAGTTGGTAATTATATGACCGTTTTCTTCAAGATAATCGGCCAATTTAGGAGAATTGAAGGAGTACGTAGGGTGACCGTGCATATGATTGAAAAAAACGAGTTGGTGTATTGTTTTTTCAAAGTAGGACATATTTTGAAAGAGTTGTCCTCTTTTTTTGTTGTAAATATCTTGTCCATCAAGGAATGTTGCCATACTTGAAGGAGCGGCAGGACTAGCTCCGCCAAAAAAAGCCGTATTACCAAGTTGTTCTATTCTGTCTTCGGTGCCGAATACCGCCCCGGCCTGTATGGCATAACCTTTGCCCAAAGAGCAGCAGACTATCAATTCCTTAGGCTTAAATCCTAGTAATGTCCTAAAAACCCCTTCACCGTTATTCCCAATTATACCAATGCCATGGGAATCATCGGCTACAATGATTATCTTGTCTAAAGGAAGGGTTTTTAATCCGTTGAAATCAGGATAATTTTGACCACTGAAATCCACGGAATCGATAAAAACCACAGGAGTAACTTTATTATTGCTTTTTAAATGTTCTAGAATCGCACATTTCAATTCAATGAAGTCTGTATAAGGTTTGTTGTAATTATTGTAAAGTGCCGAATGGGTGTTTGGGGCATAAAATAGCTTGTATTCCGGTTTGTTGAAATTTTGGGCAACGAATTGGCCGGCCAAATAACCGGAGGATAATGTTAGGGCCGATGCACTGCCGACGGTATCAGCGAGTAAAGATTCGGATTTTTCATAAACGGAAAGGCGAATATTCGATTTTCTAGATGCACCATAATTAGTGCCGTATTGCCTTATGTTCTTGATAAATAGATCTTGATATTCCAGATCGGTCTGGAGCCCTAAATAAGAGGTTCCACCAAAATAGTGGTATTTTGAGCCTTTTACCGTTATTTCCCGTCCAGGAAAACCATCGATATAATGTGCCATTATTTTAAGGTTATTCCGCTGCCGCCCAATTTCGGAAATTCAAGGGAGGCATCTTCATTTATACGTATTCCGTTGGCAATATCTTCCTTTAATAACATTGCGCCGTCCATATCAACAAAATCCAGTTGTGGTGCAAGTTGTGCAATGGCCGAGATTCCGACAGAAGACTCGGTCATACAACCAACCATTACTTTTAACCCCATGGCTTTACCTTTTTTGATCATACGAAGAGCCGGCGTTAAACCACCGCATTTGGTCAGCTTAATATTGATTCCGTCGAAATATGGCCCACATGCTTCAACATCGGATTCAAGGATACAGCTTTCGTCCGCTATAACAGGTAATACACAATGTTCCGATACTTTTTTCATACCATCCCAATCAGATGCTTTTAAGGGCTGTTCTAAAAATTCAACCGCTAACTCTTTAAGTAATGGGGCATTGGCTATGGTTTCCTCGGCTGTCCAAGCACAATTGGCATCAATCCTGAATATGGCATCGGTATGTTTGCGTAATTCACGTACGATTTCCACATCATTTTCGGTCCCAAGTTTAATTTTATAGATCGGCCATGGTTTTTCTTCCATTTTGCGGACCATGGTTGGTATGTCGGCTATCCCTATTGTGTAATTTGAAGTAGGGTAGTGGTTAATTCCCGTTCCCCAAATATCGTATAGGGGTTTGCCCAATAATTTGCCATAAAGATCATGAGCTGCCAAATCCAGGGCACAGATGGTAAAATTGCTCAATCCTTGCTCTGTAAGAAATTGATGAAATACCTCGGGAAGGGTAAAATCAAAGGATTCTATTTTCTCCCTTACGGTTTCAATCTCACCCATCATACTTTCAACCGTAATTTTGTAATAGGGGTTTGAAGTGGCCTCGCCATAACCCGTTTGTCCGTTCAAAGATAGACCCACGATCATAGTGTCTTGATAATCATGTGACTCCCTGGAAATACTAAAGGTATGTTTTAAGGCTAAGGTGTATTTTTTTAATAGGATTTGCATGCTGAAAAATGTTTACACTAAGATAGATAAAGCCGATGGACTATAAATTAAAAAAACCATCGTAATTTCGATGGTTCTTTAAGTAGGTTTTAGATGGTATATCACTTAGTTTTTATGTACACTCCCCGATACAGATTTCTTTTTGGTGACATTGGCATCCCCAGAATAAGAAATGTTACCACCACTACTGGCATCAGCGGTTAGATCATCAGAAACATATACCGATACGTTACCACCGCTACTGGCATCGGCATGGCATACTTTAGAGGTTAATTTTTTTGCGTTGATATTAGCTCCGGAACTTGCATCTACGTAGATGGTCTGGGAATCGCCGGATAAATTAAGGTTGGCCCCACTGCTGGCATCGATATCCACCTCACTTACATTCATTTCTATTTGAATGTTGGCCCCACTACTGCCGTCAATTTCCAATTTATCGGAATTGACCATGTTCTCAGTACTTAAGTGGGCACCGCTAGAACTCTTTAAGGCAGTAATTTCGGGCAAGGTAACAAAGACTTTTTTAGTGGCCCTTCCGATATTTTCTTCGGCATGGATTCGTAGTCTGTCATTTTTAATATCCGTTGCGATTAGATCGATGATGTTCTCATCCGCTTCAACGGTAATACCGAATTCATCCCCTTGGGTAACATAAACATCAAGGCCCTCTGAAGCTGAAACCTCTGTAAATTCACTGGTTATCTCCCTAGTTTCGGAAGTAACGTTCCCATTTCCTTTCTTACCACTACCGAAATCCCCGAAGTTGATGTCAAATCCACAGGAAGATAGAAATAAGGCTAAAATCAGTGCGATTGTAATTCTTACTAGTGTTGTCATGATTGTTTGTTTTTACCTTGAGAATACTTCAAGGTCAGATTAATGATTTTTTGGTTGTTTACCGAAACAAAATCGGTATGAGTCAATAAATTTATTTTTTATCTGGTATTTAAAAAATAGTTGGTTACCCAGTTGTTGATTATGCTTACTGAACTGTATTGATGATTTAACTGTTCTTGTTTTTGATGACGACACCTTCCTCGTCTATGTTCATTTTAAGTCCATCACCTTTATCGTTCAGGTCAATGTTCAATACTTCCCCATCGGTGCTGTCGTCGGCCTGGATTTTAACGCCGTTCTGATCGATCTTCATTTTAAAGGAATCCCCATTGTCCTTAATATCGATGTCTATGCCATCCTCATTTATGATTATTCGGTCATTGCCTTGTGCGTCTTCTTCTTCAATGATTTCGGGACAATCCAAACATTTCAGTTCACTATCGGTTCCCATATCCCAAATATGTTCCTGTAAATCACATCGTCCCATATCTTGGTCATTATTCGCACTTATTGGCATGCATCTTTTAGACTCACTATCGAATTGAATCTTTTTACCTTCCGGTACATAGAGAGTTATCCAGACCTCTTGGTCCCTGAACTTATATTGTAAGGATGTAGTAAGAAAATCATCGAAAGCAATGGTATTACCTTCCACCTTATAAGAATATTCAATATTTCGGGCAATCTCCTTTGCTTCGTTAAAAGAGCTGCCATTGGCATCTTTGCGAATTTTAACACGAACAATACTATCCTTTGACTTTTTTAAGGACAGGCGAACATCGTCCGAGACCAAGATTTCTTCTCCCTCATCTGTTGAAGTTACCATAACCCCATCAATCGCCATATTTCTTCTTTTTTCGAAATATTCCGAAGTCTGCATACTAATTGTCAAGGTATCATTGGGCACCTCGAAATATAAAGACTGTTCAACAGTTACACTATCTGAATAGGCATGTGCCGCTGCTTGCCGAATACCTAAAACGACCAAAGTAACCAATGATATAAGCCATAAGCCCAATAAAGTGAATTTGGCAATGTTACCGATGGATTTTAAGTTGTTCACTAAAATCTTTAGTCCTAGATAAAGTACAAAGAAAAAAGGTATGCCAATCGCGAAGAACGCTAATAAAGAGACCAACCAAACCGGCGCATTGGTAGAGTTGACCATGTTGTAAAAATCTACTCCTGGAATATGTATCATGTCCAAAACCCCAACGGTGAAAAGGCCTATGAACAAACCGATCAACGTAGCTGCTCCGATCAAGATCAAGAGAATTCCTATGAATTTTCCGAAGACCTTAAAAATGAACATGAATATATCGCCGATGGTATCAAAGAAGCTTTTACTACTGCTTTTTACCTTATTGCCCACCTTTTCATAATCCACACTTTTTACCCTGTCTGTAACATCATCAATACCTTCTTTAACTTTGCGCTCTATATTGCTGATGTTCACGGGCTTTCCCGTCATATCCAATTTTTGGGAGGTTGTAACTGCTTCAGGAACCAATATCCAAAGAAGTATATATGCAATGAAACCAAAACCGGTGGTTACCGCAAGGAGAATGAAAATTATACGGATCCATAGGGCATCGAGACCAAGATAATGTTCCAATCCGGCACAAACACCACCTATATATTTATGCTCCATATCCCGGTAGAGTTTTTTGACCCTAGAAGTGGTATTCGCAGATTTTTTCCCTTTATTAATAGGTTCGTCTTCGAAAATATCCTCATCGATCATATAATCCTCAGGTTGTCCCATGACCGAAATTATGGTATCAACTTCTTTCAAGGTGATGACCTGTCGTTCATTTTCCAATTTTTCATAAAAAAGTTCTGCAATTCTCGCTTCGATATCAGCTTGTATCTCATCACTGCCCGGGGTGTTGGCGAATGAACGTTTTATAGCTTCCAAATATCGACGCATCTTGTTGTATGCCTCTTCATCCATGTGAAAAAGCCTATTTGCGAGATTTATGTTTACTGTCTTGTTCATTATTTTTTGTTTTTTTTGTTGGTTACCACGTTGGTGGCCATTCTTAATTCATCCCAGGTAGTATCTAGTTCTTTCAGGAACAATTTTCCTGTTTCGGTCAAGGTGTAATATTTTCGTGGAGGTCCGGAAGTAGACTCTTCCCAACGATAGTTGAGTAAGCCGGCATTCTTAAGCCTCGTCAATAGAGGGTAAATGGTACCTTCAACGACAAGCATCTTAGCGTCTTTAAGGGTACTAAGAATTTCGGAAGCATATTTGTCCTCTCCGTTCAGGATAGACAGTATGCAGTACTCCAAAACCCCCTTTCGCATTTGTGCTTTTGTGTTTTCTACATTCATAATTTCATGATTCTATTAATTTAACTGTTCGTTTTTCCTGGCCTGGGTCTATTTCAATGTGTGACACGTGATTAAGATGTCTTGAAATAGATCCAGTTCAGGTTTTGATTGATGATTAAACTCCTCCGGGCAACTAGGGTGTTCCCTATTCCCATTTCCTCCATTTAGTGTAAACTGATGATTCTGGTCATCTGCCATTTATTATTGTTTTGTGTCCATATACCTATAAATTTGCTTGGTTTTGAAATCGCATCCGGTTCCTGGTTATTGTAAAATTTATGAAGCCCCATGGCTATCGCCCCGAAACCTTTGATTTCGTGAACTTCGAAGCTGTCCTCAACCAATTCACGGGTTACTTTGCCACAAATGTTTTTTTCTATGCTTTCGAGTATTTCTTCCTTAGAGGTTGATAATCCCCCTTTGTCATGGTAGAATTCCAGATCTTCGGCCAAGATCATTGCTTGGGTTTCCATATCACAAGTATTATAAGCCGCGAAATAAGCAGTGTCCATGGCCAATATGGTTTCATATAATTCAGAACCCTCAGGCACTTGAGCCGTTGATAGGTTGGCCATCAAGATCATACAAGAAAAGAGTATTATGTTTTTTAGTGGCCTCATTATTTTATAAAGTTTATGGTGAAAGGGTATCTAAAAGTCTCTCCCTCATTGGTTTTCATGGTTGCCAAAATGGTATATACCACATTTACGATGAATAAGGCACCGTGCAATAAACCAGCTATTCCAACGGGGAAAATCCATCCGTTGAAAGGAAAACCGTCCAAGTCTATATCTATATTGAAATTGTTATAACTGTTTAGGCCATCGAAGCCGAAAAAGCCGTGATCGAAAATATTGGGAAGAAAACCAATGAAAAACGGAATGCTTATCATACCTAGGATTATAGAATATAAAAGCATGCTAATCTGAAAGTTCAATGCCTGTTTACCGTTGTGGTCAACAAATTCATAATCCCTCTTGTTCGCTGTCCATAATACCAACGGAATAATGAAATTACCAAAGGGAATAAAGAACTTGCTAAAGGTAGATGCGTGTATGATCGCTGATAAATTTCGTTCGTGTTTTGAGATGGTGTCTGTCATGGCCTATTATTTTCTTATACAAATATATGGCTAAAAGAAGGTACTTTGCAAAACATAGTACTAAAAATTAACATAGTATTAACATTTAAAAGGTCGATTATTTTGCATACATTTAGTGAAAATTATAATGATCATGGGTACTACCGTACGAAAATTCAATACATTCTCTTTTTTTAAATTACCATCGGCTTGGTGGTGTGGTGTGCGATTAAAGTATATAGATAAGCAAAAAGCCATCGTTACGGTTAAGCATAAATGGTTTAATCAGAACCCCTTTAACTCCATGTTTTGGGCCGTACAAGGTATGGCGGCAGAATTCAGTACGGGTACGATGGTCATTGATCAGATAAAGGAAAGTGGTAAAAAGATTTCGATGCTGGTGTTGAACAACACGGCCAATTTTTCAAAAAAGGCCACCGGCAGAATTACGTTTACTTGTGAAGATGGCCATAAGATAAAGGATGCACTGGATAAAACTATTGCTACTGGAGAGGGGCAGACCGTTTGGATGAAATCGGTAGGTGTAAATGAGGATGGGGTAGTGGTATCTACCTTTGAGTTTGAGTGGACGGTTAAGTTAAAAAAGAAATAAATTTTACGCTTTAAAAGCATTCCGTAGATAAATACCCCTGTTTGGTATACTTAAAACCCTTACAGATCTATTTGCTTTGTTGTTCTTAGGCATAATCACCAATTTCGTTTCTAATTGGTCTTGGAGCTAGTCTATAGTAATCAAGACCGGATCAATAATCTTTAAATTAGAAATGAAAATGCGAAAATTGGTGATTATCTTTATTTTAAGTGCGGTAGGTGTGGGCTTTTCACAGGAAACCGGGAGTGTTTATTTCAACTCTGAAATCTTACCTAATTCCGAAGTGGGAACTTTTAAAAAGAATAGCGTTGGGTTCGATTTTCCGATAAAGAACTTTTCAAGTAAGGAAAGTATCAGCTTAATTGGTGAATATCAAAATTTGAACATTGGTTATGTTGACGAGGACGTACCTTTTGAAACATACCAAATCGATAATTTCCAGACCTTTAGTTTAGGCTTATTATATAATCGAATACTTGAGAACGGATGGGGGTTTTCTTTAAAAGTGGCTCCACAGATATCCTCTAATTTTGATGAAGAGGAATTGGGTAACGAAGATATCTTTGTTAATGGTTCGTTGGTATTTGATAAATTAAACGAGGAAAACAACTCTATGTGGAGTTTCGGGGTTGAATATGATGCCCAAAACGGATTGAATTTCCCGATTCCGGTCGTTGCTTACACCAAAAGGATAGATGATCAATGGGCATATAAAATAGGTTTTCCCGATAGTAGGTTAAAATGGTCTTTTCGTGAGAACCATAATTTTGAAGCTTTCACAACCTTGGATGGTTTCGCGGGAAATATCAATGATGATATTGAAATCTATAGAGAAGATTATACCGGAAAGTTGAAAAACACCTATTTGGTCGGTGGGGTAGGTTATAATGTAACTTTCCTAAAGGCTTTCGTATTCAATGCCAAGGCCGGTTATTCCGCTTTTAACACGATGGAAGTTCAAGATTACGATTCGGACGAGATTTATGATTTTGAATTGGAAAATGGCTTATATTATAATTTTGGGTTAAGGTACAACTTTGGTAAAAAAGCAAAAGTTAAAAGCCCTTATTAGCCAAAGTGGTTCATGAATAGTTGAAACGGTGTTTTTTTAGTTGAACTTGATTTTTTATACCTTGTATTTTTCAATTAAAATGGAAAAAATCAATGAGGTGTAACAAAAGATGAAATTCAGCAACTAATCAATGTCAATCACTAAAAACTTTTAAATGAACGCACACGAAATAGATTACCAGATTTACGGGGAAGAAATGCAATATGTCGAAATAGAACTGGATCCGCAAGAGGCCGTTGTGGCTGAAGCGGGTAGTTTTATGATGATGGATTCCGACATTAAGATGGATACCATTTTCGGCGATGGATCTAATCAGGACAATAGTGTTCTTGGTAAAATATTCTCAGCCGGGAAAAGGGTACTCACAGGAGAGAGTCTTTTTATGACCGCTTTTTTAAATGCAGGACAAGGAAAAAAGCAAGTAAGCTTTGCTTCTCCCTATCCTGGAAAAATATTGCCTATTGATCTTTCTGAAAAAGATGGGAAGTTCATTTGCCAAAAAGATGCCTTCCTTTGCGCTGCTAAGGGTGTATCGGTAGGGATTGAGTTTTCGAAACGCTTGGGTAGGGGGTTATTTGGGGGTGAAGGTTTTATTATGCAAAAGTTAGAAGGTGACGGAATGGCTTTTGTACATGCTGGTGGAACATTAGCAAAAAAGGTTTTGGCCCCTGGCGAAGTATTAAAAGTGGATACAGGCTGTATTGTCGGTTTTACCAAAGATGTAGATTATGATATCGAGTTTGTTGGTGGAATAAAAAATACGGTTTTCGGAGGTGAGGGATTGTTCTTTGCGACACTTCGGGGACCAGGAACGGTATACATTCAATCTTTGCCTTTTAGTCGATTGGCCGGAAGGATAGTGGCATCGATTCCCAGAGGAGGTAAGGACAAAGGTGAAGGAAGTATTTTAGGGACTCTAGGCGATATCGTTGGTGGGGATAACCGATTTTAATCGGGTATTTACGCCTTATATGTCCTTATTATAAATACTTAAAAATCAAAAAATAATGTTTAAAGAAGGGGAGATTGGTTCTTATGCCATTTCCCCTTCTTTTTTTTAACATTACTCTAGTTTGTCCGAAGCCTTGATCAATCGTGCGCTTAAATCAGGTGTCTCCATATCTTTGTCTAACGGGAACATAGGGCGTTTAATGTGCTTGTGGCCCAAACGCTCCAAATCTTGGTCAACTCCGCCTGGGGTCAAGGCCATGATCCAATCGCCCCGCATTTTATAAAGTTCGGGAACCAAATACCCGATTTTAACTACTACGATATCCGATTTTTCAGGATCTAGGTTCAAATCTGTAAAATCGGCCTTGTAGTGGTATGGTTTTCTTTTTTTCGTAACAATGACCTTTATGCTCCCAATTTGTACAACGACTTCAACTTCCGCATCACGGTCCCCTTCTTTTATGGCCGTTACCGTACCGGTAAGTTTTAGGGGAGGGGCGAAACGATCGTCAACTTCGGCACCTGCCATTGCGGAAACTTTTCCACCGACACCGACTTTTAAAGCTTCATTGATCAATTCAGGCCCGGGTATTGAGGCATATATCAAAGAAGGGCCTTTTTCCGATTTGAATTCAGGTCGTGCCAAGAGTTCCGTTAATGTCCAAGTAACATCACCGGCACCCCCTGCGGTAGGGTTGTCACCCATATCACTTATGATATAGGGATGTTTTTTACTCTTCAAAGCCTTGGCTAAACTCTCTTCAAAAGTAGCGACAGGGGCTACGAATTCAAATTCATTACGTACCTCCCAGAAAGCTTTGGCTAAATCTTCAGCTCCTTTTGTAACTTCCTCTTTATCATCTCCGGTTACCATTACCACGGCATGGTTACGGGGTTCGTCGGCCCAAGCATAGCCAATCCATATGGCAGCGTCTATAACGCCTTCTTGCTGTTCAATGGCCGGTATTTTAGCGTAAAGGCTTTTTCCGGGTTCTATACGGGTACTTGTTTTTTCGCCTGGCAACAGGATCGGTACGGGAATCCATGCCTTATATTCAGGTTTGCCCTTGCCGTTTTCCAAACGATCTAACATGTTGGTAATCGCCCTTGCTTTTGATTCCAAAGCGTCTTCATGCGGAGCCATGCGGTAGCATGTGATCAGATCGCTCTGTTCGGCAAGGGTTTCTGTTACGTTACCATGTAAATCCATAGAGGTGGAAATCAAAACCTCAGGGCCTACGACTTCTCGAATACGTTTAATGAGGTCGCCTTCGGCATCTTGTAAACCTACTACGCTCATTGCACCATGAATATCGAAGAAAAGTCCGTCATAAGGGCCATTTTCTTCCAGCATTTTCAAGGTTTTGCCTACCATACTTTCATAAGCTTCCCTTGTAACGATTCCGCCAGGTATAGCTTTACCCAAAAGTGTCGGAACCCATTCGGCCCTATTTCGTATGTCACTTCCTTCAGCAAAAAACGGATATCTTCCAAAGATAGAATCCCCGATTCGCGCATGAAATGCTTCTTCATGGCTCTGGGCAGGGGAGAAGGTACTCGATTCAATCCCTATTCCCGCAATGGCGACTCTTGGCAGTTTTTTGGTTTCTTGTTTTTCTTTTTGGACTTGTTTGCAACTTACTGTTAGAAAAAATGAAATAAGTAGCAGTACAAAAGACTTTTTCATGTGGTTTATGCTTTGGTTTGGTTAAAATCCCGGAAATTAGCTCTCGAATATAATTGAATTCGTTTTTATCCGTTGATTAAAAGTAGTATTAAAATTTCATTTCTAGCCCCTGTTTATTGGGATAATGTCCCATTATTTTTATCGACATTTTAAATGGGGTTTCAATAAATAACAGTTATAAAAACCAGAAGGATTTTGGAAAAAGGAAGCATAAGGAATATAGAAACCGAATTGTTATCGGATAATTGGTACATTCTGAATAAAATGACCTTTGAATATGAAAGGGAGGATGGTACTTGGGAAACCCAATCCCGTGAAGTGTACGATCGGGGAAATGGGGCGGCTATCTTATTATATAACAAAGAGAAAGGTACAGTTGTGTTAACACGGCAATTTAGGATGCCCACATATGTAAATGGCAATGAAGATGGAATGATGGTCGAGGTCTGTGCCGGACTTTTAGATGGCGATCATCCTGAGGTTTGTATTAAGAAAGAAGTGGAAGAAGAAACAGGTTACAAGATTGGTGAAGTACGTAAAATATTTGAAGCATATAGCTCGCCTGGTGCCGTAACCGAGGTTTTGCATTATTTTGTCGCAGCCTATGAAGACGGTATGAAAGTAAGTGAAGGAGGTGGTGTGGACCATGAAACCGAGAATATAGAAGTTTTGGAGATGCCTTTTCAAGAAGCCATTGATATGATCAAGTCAGGTGAAATCAAAGATGCAAAGACTATTATATTATTACAGTATGCCCAAGTAAACGGATTGGTTGTTTGATAGTAAATCTTCTTCCTTATAATCCGGATCTTAATTAATACGTGTCCCGTACTTTTTCTAAGATACTTTGCATCCGTTTTTTTACTTCGGAAGAATTTTCGGTAAAATGGTTGTTCATAAAACTGAAAATCACTGTTTTTCCTGATTTGGTCAGTAAATAACCACTTAAACAATGATTATTGCTTAAGCTGCCGGTTTTTGCATGGATATAGGGTTCGGGGTCGCCAGGGTACCAATCTTCCAACGTACCGTTAACTCCTCCGGTAGGGAAAAATTGAAATAACCTTTCTTCGGGGATTTCTGTATAAAGCTTGTCCAAAACATGAACCATGGATTCCGGTGTGAACAGGTTATATCGGGAAAGTCCAGAACCATCGACCCATCTGGGCGGTTGTCGTAAATCGATCAAGTGTTTTTCTAGCACATATTTCCGTGCTTTGGCACTGTTCAATGTGTCAGAAATCGTAGAGGAGGCTACGAACAATAACTGTTCCGCAAGGAAATTGTCACTTACTTCCATCATCCTTTTATAAATTGTATCAGCATGTATTCCAAATAAAACTTTGTGTTCCCCAATCGGTTTTGAATTGGTGATTTTGACTTTTTTACCCAGTACTTTCTCCAATAAATTTCGTGTGAGACTACTATCGGTCACCAAAGGAATTTCAAGAGTGTCTTTCTGTTTAGGGTCAAAATAGAACATGTTCCGATTGGGTTCGCGCCGATATGAATGCTTTATTGGTACAATACTGTCACTGAAATATTCAGGGAAGACCCTAAGGCCATCTCCATTTTCAATAGTTAGCACGTTGCCATAAAGGGGAAGCCCACTACGCTCGGGAGAATAGTAATATTGATAATCGTCCCACGACCAACCCGGACCATATTTGTCATCTTGAAAATTATTTAGGTAAAGAACAATGTGTTCATAGGGTTTCATAAAATTAACCGCTGTACTATCATTGAAATACGGGTGTAAATTGGTTGGGTTACCCGTACCTTGAACATAAAGCGTATCATGCCGAACAAGATATTCGAGGACGGGTATTCTTTCGGGAATCAATTTTAAAGCTGCGTAAAGTGTATATATCTTGGTGTTACTGGCAGGTGTAAAAAACTTGGTACTGTTACTTTTGAACAAAGTATCTTTAGTTTTAGCATCAACCAACAATAATCCGGTGAATTGGTTCTTGTACGCCTTGGTTTTCAATTGGCTTCCGATTTCTTTTGATATCTGCCTTTTAGCACTGGAACAGCTTGTGAATAAGATAGTTAATAAAAGTAGAACAACGATTTTTCTCATGCCTTTATCGTGAAATTTATCAATTTCTTCCTATGATTATTAAATTAACAGGAATTTATTGAATATTTAACGATTTGCAAGCAATAATGTATCTGATTTTATAGTTAACTTTGAGTAAACAACAACTAATTAAATATTTTGGAATATGGCAAGAGCTATGTTTGAGTACACTAAAACGGTACTGAAAAAAGTTAGTTTTGACGCTAAACTCTTTTGTAAAGAGTTAGAAAAGGCAGTAAAAAGACTACTGCCGGCCGAAATTGAAGAACTGAAGTACTGGGTACAACAGTTCATTACCGACAAACCGCAATTACAGGATAGTCTTATTTTATTAAAAGCATAATGTATAACCACCCGAGAGGGTGGTTTTTTTTTGAGGGATTAGGACAACCACAATTGCATTTGTACCGTATATAATTTAATATACCGTACGTAAATCGTAGTAAGAAATTGATGAGGTACCTTTTTCCATTTTTGTTCGTAATGTTGCTTGGTTGTACTGATGATGATTTGAATGGTGATGTTATTGTACAGGACATTATCGGAAAATGGCAACTTGAGGCAACAAAAATAAGTCCCGGCGGCATTGTTGATTGGACCTTCGTTGATGATGGTGTGGTTTATGAATTCAGTAAGGACGGTACGTTGCAACTTTCTAAGTGGGAAGGCTGTAAAGCACCGGTAAATGGTACTTTTGCCATTGGTGAGGAAAGGCTTTATCTACGGTTTTTGTGTAATTCTGAGCTGTATGAACCTGTTTACCTCATTTCATTTGAGGAAAGCAAATTGATCTTGGGTTTTTTAGGTTGTATTGAGGAATGTTCATATCGATTTAAAAAAATCAATTGATCACGATTTATTGATCGGACTGATGATCTTTACATCCTGAAAGGCAATCGCACCTCTCACAATTCCTGAAATAACATCCCTTAATGCCTCCGTAATTTGAATTTTCAATTCACTCTTATGATAAATCAAACTCACTTCACGAGCAGGGGAGGGGGCATTGAAATGTTTTAAGTATTTCTTTTTGCTCTCATCCAGGTCAAGGGTGTTCAGGTAGGGTAAGAGGGTCATTCCAAGTCCTTCATTCGATAAGTTTACCAAGGTCTCGAAACTACCACTCTGTAATCTAAAATGTTCTTCCCCATAATTTTTGGTCGCATTACAGAGGTTGATGACACCATCCCTAAAACAGTGCCCGTCTCGCAATAAGAGTATATCCGAGATATCCAGGTCCGACGGATCAAGTTTTGTTGAGTTAGCCAATCTATGGTTCGGCGGTACATAACCCACAAAAGGTTCATAATATAAAGGCCTTTCCTTAATGAATTCAATTTCTAAGGGAGTAGCTGCAATAGCTGCATCTATATGGCCATCTTGGATATTACGAATAAGGTTTTCGGTATTTTGTTCTTTAATGATCAGGTTAACTTTCGGATATTGTTTAATAAACGTTTTTAGGAACATGGGTAAAAGTGTGGGCATAATGGTAGGTATAATACCCAATGTATAATCACCACCGATAAAACCCTTGTCCTGATCTACGATATCCTTGATGCGATTTGCTTCGTTAACTATGTTTTTCGCCTGCTCCACAATTTTTTCCCCTACCTCGGTAACAGCGATCGGTTTTTTTGCACGGTCAAAAATGAGTACGTCCAATTCATCTTCAAGTTTCTGTACTTGCATACTTAACGTAGGTTGAGTAACAAAACTTTTTTGGGCGGCCAAAGTAAAATTCTTGTGCTCGGCAACAGCCAATACATACTGTAATTGAGTAATGGTCATGGATTATAATTTCAGCTTATAAAAATATAAAAACTAACGATCAAAACTACCCTCAAAAGGCTGAATATTCATTAATTTTATATCACAATAAAAACAAACATTATGTCTTACAATAGTATTGGTTTAAATGCCGAAAAATCATTGGCTTTAAGTGATGATTTAAACGAGTTATTAGCAAATTTTCAAAGATATTACCAGAATTTAAGGGGTATTCATTGGAATATTAAGGGGAAACGTTTTTTTGACCTTCATGTTAAGTTCGAAGAGCTTTATGATGATGCGAATATGAAAGTAGATGAGATAGCCGAACGTATCCTTACCTTAGGAGGAGTGCCTTTGCATACTTTTGAGGATTATATAGCTAATTCCAAGGTGCCGGTAGGTAAGAATGTCACCAAGGATGAGGAAGCCATACGTTTGATCGTGGAATCATTGACGCAATTGTTAATGATCGAGCGTAAGCTTTTAAATGCTTCCGATGAAGCTGAAGATGAAGGAACAAATTCAATGATGAGCGATTTTATCTCTGAACAGGAAAAAACCGTGTGGATGATGAAAGCATGGTTGGCAGAAGATATTTAGTAGTTTCTGGAATATTGACAGAAAAAAGGCTTCCATCTTGGAAGCCTTTTTTATTTTTTGATTGATGATGGTTGTCTAAAATCTAATATTGAACTCAATATCTTCATCGGTAACTTCAAATTTTGAGGCATCAAAAGTCGGTGGCCCATATAATTGCATACTACCACTAGTGGCATAGTTTTCTTTGGGCATTCCGTTGGCTTCAAAATCCATTTGTTTGTTATTGTTCTCATCATGTAGTAACATAACGGCATATTCACCGGGAGTAATGTTCTCAAAGGTAAGGGTCAATTGGCCTTTTTTGCTGTCTGCCGAGGCATAGTCAACACCTGCTCCTTTCATAAAGGTTTCTGAATTGTGCAAGGTTGCCAGAACCTTACCGTTATCGTTCATTACATTTTCGATATGTACAGTCAACGTAATACCTTCTTGAGGGTCTTGGGCAGTTGCGATTAGGTTGGAAAGGGTCAAAGTGATAATAAGTGCTAAAGTTTTCATCTATCGTGGTTTATTTGTTAATGATGCTTCAAAACTCCACTAATTACCCACTTTTTAAAAACTACATTGACCCAATTGTTGTTTTATAGGACTGAACTGTATTTTATGGCAATAATGTAATTGCCATAAAATGCACGAAAAGAATTATGGGATCTTTTGGCCTTTATGTTCGTATGATTTTAGGAATAAAGTCTTGGATAAGTTATTCCGTACTTTCAACGGAATTTTCATTATCATGTACGATCAAGCACAACAAACCAGCTATGAAAAACGAAACACCCCCGATAATCATTGCATAAATGGCATCATTATTAAAAAATGATTTCAACATAAAACCTAGTATTCCCGCAGCTACAATTTGGGGGATTACGATAAAGAAATTGAATACGCCCATATAGTAGCCCATTTTCTTGGCAGGTAAAATGCTGGAGAGTATGGCATAAGGCATAGAAAGAATACTGGCCCAAGCTATACCAATACCTACCATCGATACCAAAAGCATATTGGGGTCGGTGATGAAATAAATGGAAATGAGTCCAAGTCCCCCGATGAACAACGCCAATAAGTGGGTTATTCGTCTACTCGTTTTTTTGGCGATTACAGGTAATAAAAAGGCAACGACAGCCGCTATTCCATTATAGATGGCAAAACAGATGCCTACCCAATCGGCACCTTCGTTATATAGTGCTGATGTGGTGTCCGATGCTCCATACACATGGCTAGTTACGGCCGATGTTGTATAGATCCACATGGCGAATAGGGCGAACCATGAAAAAAATTGTACAAACGCCAATTGAACCATTGTTTTGGGCATTTTGAAAATACCTATAAAGGATTCCGCCAAGCCTGTAAATACACCTGTTTGTGCATTTTCCAATTTTAACTTTTCAACATCATCGGGTGGGTATTCCTCCGTGTTGAATACGGTCCACATTACCGCACTGAAATAGGCGATACCACCAACATAAAATGACCATTTTACTGCATCTGGGATTCCTCCATCAGTTGCTATATTGCTGATGCCGAACCAATTGGTGAAGATATAAGGAAGTGCGGAAGCGACTACGGCCCCAATTCCAATGAAAAAACTTTGCATGGCAAAACCACTTGTACGTTGCTCATTGGGCAACATATCCCCAACAAAAGCCCTGAACGGCTCCATACTTATATTTATTGAAGCATCCATTAACCAAAGCATTATCACGGCCATCCATAATGCCGTTGAATTGGGCATGGTAAACAATGCTATGGTCGCCAAGATGGCCCCTATGGCGAAAAAAGGTCTTCGACGCCCCCATTTCTTATGCCATGTGCGATCGCTGTAATATCCGATAATGGGTTGTATCAAAAGCCCAGTAACAGGAGCGGCTAGCCAGAGGATTGGGAGTTCATCTTTTGAAGCTCCTAGGGTTTCGAAAATTCGGCTGACATTGGCATTTTGCAAGGCAAAACCAAATTGAATCCCTAAAAACCCGAAGCTCATATTCCAGATTTGCCAAAATGATAACTTAGGTTTTTGGGAGCTGATGGATACTTGAGACATGTAATTATTTATTTAGGTTGGAATGAATTTAAACGACTATAAAATTAGCGCTTTTAATTATTTTGGGCTATATACGATTGCTATTTTCTTAGGTGATATCCCATGTTGTTAGAAGAGAGGCAACCCTTGTTGAAGTGACTTGTTTTAAGGTCCGATGAAAAGTGATTTTCAAAGCTTTTTGTTAAGTTCTTTTTGGTATTAAAAAGAAGGACGAAAACTTTGTGATTTATTGGTTATTAGGTGAACTACAATAGTCATTCTCATCTTTTATTTCTAACTTCAATTTTTATTTTAAAAAAAACTATTTCCATGAAAGTATTGTTTATTGGGGGTACGGGTAATATCAGTTCGGCCTCAAGTCGTTTGGCCATAGAGAAAGGTATTGACCTTTACCATTTAAACCGGGGAAATTCGGAGAATAGAATTGTAGGGGCCAAGAAAATCCTGGGAGACATAACGAAACGCGAACAATTATCTGAATTGGAAAAGCATGATTGGGATGTTGTGGTCAATTGGATCGCTTTTACCCCTCAGGATATTGAAAGGGATATCTTGCTTTTTAAAGGAAAGACCAAACAGTACATATTCATTAGTTCTGCCTCATGTTACCAAACCCCTTTGAGCTACCCGATTATTACTGAGTCCACACCTCTCTGTAATACCTTATGGGATTATTCCGAAAACAAGATTAAATGTGAAGATAGATTACAAAGGGCTTATCGCGAGGAAGGGTTTCCGATTACCATTGTGCGCCCGTCCCTTACCTATGATACCGTAATACCCATAGCCATAGGAGGGTTTAATGAATATACCGCAGCGGATAGGATTCTAAAAGGAAAGGAGATAATCATACATGGTGATGGTACCTCTTTATGGACCGTTACCCATTCCGATGATTTCGCGAAGGGTTTTGTTGGTTTGTTGGGATTAACACAGGCCATTGGCCATGCCTTTCACATTACTTCCGATGAAATTTTAAGTTGGAATATGATTTACAAGATTCTAGCCGATAGTCTGGGAATAGAAGCCCGGGTGGTACATATTGCCTCTGATTTCATTTGTTCGGTAGAACCTTCCTATACTGGTACACTTCTGGCCGATAAGGCCGAAAGCGTTATTTTCGACAATACCAAAATAAAGACTTTTGTACCTGAATTTAGGGCTACTATTCCTTTTGCCACAGGAATTAAAAGGACTTTGCAGTGGTTGGATGAAAATCCGGAAAGGAAATTCATAAATGCTGAAAGCAATGAAAAGATCGATCGTATTTTAAAAAAATATAAATCAATTAAAGCTTAGGATTATTCTTTCATCATATTTGCAATATCCCTTGCGTTGGGGTTGTTGGTGTTTTCCAGTTCTTCTATTATACGTTCATGGTCATGTTCCCGGCCTTGGGAAAGTTTGTAGGCCGCCTGAATACTTTCTATGGTGATTTGAAAACCAACTACTCCTTTTACTTGTCGCAAGGTCTTTTCCGATAAATTATGTAGTGAAATGGGTTTTTTGGAATTCAACTCGTATTTATCAACCAATTTGTGCATAGATGCCATTACTTCTTCTTCGGTTAAAATCTTGATTTTTCCGTAAACATGAACCGCAATGTAATTCCATGTGGGGACTTCTTCCTCTTTGTACCAAGAAGAGGAGATATAACTGTGCGGACCGTTGAAAATACATAGAACATTGTCATTTTCAGCAAAGTGTTTCCATTGGGGATTGGCTTTGGCAATATGGCTAATCAATACATCCTTACCGTCATCGGTAGTTTCCAATTCCATCGGAATATGAGTGGCCCATGGCTTACCATCGACTTGGTTCACCAATATGCCAAAACTATTTTTGGTTAGGAAATCTTTCACTTCAGTTATATTCCCGTTTTTATATTTATGGGGTATATACATTATTTTTCTTTTTCCAAGGTTGCCATAACAGGTAGATGGTCCGAAATATGTTTATTGTTTTCCATACGGTCATCAATATGT
The DNA here is from genome assembly GCF_033101095.1 of Maribacter sp. TH_r10. NCBI lineage: Bacteria > Pseudomonadati > Bacteroidota > Flavobacteriia > Flavobacteriales > Flavobacteriaceae > Maribacter > Maribacter sp. TH_r10. The sequence goes on from NZ_JAWMPY010000002.1 coordinate 216,440, forward strand.
ATATAAGATAGTACTTTAAATCCTTTTACAAATATATAATCGATTTTATGGTCCAACGTTCTATTATGGTCAAAACCACTGAAGGTTCCACTAGGCCCATAAAACGGTTTCAGGGTATGGTCCATGCCCTCTTGTAGGTTCTTTTTAAGTAGTTGAATAGGTTTTTCCATAGGACTAAGGTTAAAATCCCCCGTTAAAATCACTGGGTAACCTTTGTCATTTATTTCTTGGATTTTTTTAAGGATCAATTCGGCCGATTTTTCCCGGGCAATAACCCCCCTATGGTCAAAATGTGTGTTGAAGAAGTAGAATTTACTTTGGTCTGTCTTGTTTTCAAAAAGTGCGTAGGTACAAATGCGTTCCAAAGCGGCATCCCATCCTTTTGAGATCTTTTCAGGCGTAGGGGATAACCAGAACGTATTGCTTTTTAAGACCTTAAGTTTGGTATGGTCATAAAATATGGGGGAGTATTCCCCTTTTTGTCGTCCGTCATCACGGCCTACCCCAATATGGGAGTAATCTGTTAAAGCACTGTCGATATAGGTCAATTGGCGGTGAAGTACTTCTTGCATTCCAAGTACAGCAGGTTCATAGTGTTCTATTAGTTTTACCATGCTTTCCTTGCGGTCGTTCCAGTTGTTCACCGTATCGTTTATGTTGTCGTATTTGATGTTATAAGTCATTGTCCTGAGTTCTTGACTCTGAGTTACTTTAACAATAAAGACCAATAGTAGAAAGAGGGTGAATCGTGTATTCAAAATATGTGATTTTATTTTTTTGTAAATTAATACACAAGGTACTTATATATGATCAAATTATAAATATGAAAGGGTATTTACATCAAATTCATCCGGTTCTTCCTGTAAAGGATGTGGTTGAGGCACTTGATTTTTATGTAAATCGATTAGGTTTTAAAATAGCCTTTGCAGATGATAGTAAAAAACCGACCTATGCCGGTGTTATTCGAGATGCGATTGAGATACATTTACAAAGGCACGATTCCCGGGAATGGGAGTATTCTGTAAATAGACCAATGGTCCGCATTGTTACCCAGCATATTGAGGCACTTTATGAGGAATACTTTGAAAAAGATGTTTTTAATGCCCATACCCTTTTAAGGGAAACAGCCTGGGGAACAAAAGAATTTGCCTTCTACGATCCTTTTGAAAATGGGTTGACCTTTTATAGGGATAGATAATATGTTGCCATAAATCCAAAAAACCCGTTTATAAACGGGTTTTGTTAAAATATAGTTTCTATCGGTTCTTGTAATTCTCTACTTCTTGTTTGCATCTGCAAGTTGTTTGGTGTCGACATATTGTTGAAAGCCGATGACCTTATTGTTCTTAAGTGTCCATAAATGAGCTACTTGGGCATCTATATGGGCTCCGTTTTTCTTTAATTTGCCTTTGTACCGTAGACTGGCAAGAACCTGGTTTCCGTACATTTCATGAAGTTCTATATTTTCCAGATTAAAATAGTCGTAATCCTTTCCTATTGGGGTGAAAACCCCATTAAGGACGGCATCTGGCCCTAAATACGGGTTACCTTTTGCATAGATGTTACCTTCAGCTTCGTTCCAGACTACATTGGCATCCAACAATTTTAAAACTGAGGGAATGTCACCAGCTGCAAATGCATTGTACACGGTGTTGATCACTACGACATTGTCAGGGTTTGAGAGGATTCCCAATTGTTGCATAAAATCCATATTGTCCATGAAGTCCTGCTCTTGGGCAATCTTGTCATTTTTCATGTCAATCAGGGTAACGCCATCAATATCCACTGATTTACCCGTTGCCGGAATCCCAAAAAATTCGCCGGTATGCTTCCCTTTAAAATGCCAATGCTTTACCATTTTGTCACCTTGGCCGAATATATCTACAATACTGAATTCGATATCGGAAAATCCGTTCAGATAGTTTGCATAAAAATCCTTTACATTCTCAATACCCACAATATTTTCAGGGGACATGAGTAACGTAACATTGGTATCAAAATGTTCATCATTGATCAAATCTAGTTTGCCATTGTTCAGTACTTCATCCCAAGTATTGGAATACATATTGATATTGGCGGTTAATTGCTTGTTTTCATTAGAACATGATAGTATACATGTAATGATGAAAAAATACAGAATTTGAATTTGTTTATTCATGGTCAATTCATTGTAAACCCGACAGGGTGCTAGCATTGTTCCCCCGAAAAATGTTCAGCGTATGTTTCTGCCGGGTTTGGTTTTTGTTTTAATTATTCTGTTATCTTCAACAGGATGGATGTACTAATCGGATTCTTCTTCATCGGCAACTTTTTTAGCCTCTGCTTCATTAAATGCCAATACAAGAGCCGAGGGGTCCCAATACCCATATTCCTTCACTATTTTTCCATTTACAAATTGATAAGTGAGGTGAACGGGCATATCGTATTTCTGATTGTTCGCCGCTAAGGTAGCTTCCCAGTCCAACCAACAATTCACCCATGTTTCACCATCATCGGTGACTACCATTTCATATTCCTGATCGGCATCCAAAAAACCTCTTTTTGAATAAACCGCGTCATTTTGTTTATGGTATGCGATGGTTTCGGAAGGGGACATGTGATTGTCTTTGGTGTTGTAATAGGTCTTGGCGGTATCGGCATATAGGTTGATATCGTATGATTTATTGTTATAATTAGCTGTCAGTTTTTTAACCGTATCGATTTCAGGTGATTTTTGCGTATACCTTTTCTGCCCTTTTTGTTGGCATCCTATAAAAAGAATTGCAGTGAGTAATAGTAAACTTAGATTTTTCATGCTCGTAACATTTACGTGATTGGTAATGATTCTTATAAAATTTAAATCGGAGATATATTATTTTGGTGAATACGCCAATTCTGGGTGCATGCCTCCTGATTCAACTTCATATTTAGATACATATTTGAAGATTTCATCGAATAACATTTTACCTTCCTCCCCTAAAAGAACTTGATTCGCCTTTGATTTTTTGGCATAGTCCTCCTCGTCAACTGCGGATAAAATGGCAATATAATAGTCTCCCATGTTACCGAATCCGTTATGGTAAATGCGGTAGTATTCCTTTGATCCCTTCTTCGTGAATAAGGCCTTCAGTTCTTTAAGTTTTCCTTTAAGGTTTTGTATGTTTTCTGGGGTTACATGTAAAAAATGCCATTTTCTATAATTTTGCCCCTCGGTCGTAATACTTATGCCTTCGGGCATATAGGTTAATTCTTCATTGAGATATACAATATAATCCCCGTGTTTGTCATAGCATTTGTTGAATCGTTTGAACATGTCCATAAATGCTTCTTCACCCATTTTTTCGGCTAATGGGGCCATAACGTTCTTGTCCAGTTCGGCCATGTTCTTAATTGGTGAAATGTTGAAATACCGTCCTGATGAGGTTGAGGCAACCTCCCAACTCAGATCTTGAAGGTCGTGCTTGGTACATGCCTCCTTAAATTCTTTGGAGATTTGTTCATATTCTTGTACCATTGAAGGTTTAACTTGGTCTTCATGAACATAAAAGGCCTGGTTTTTACTTTCCTGTGCAATGTTCAAATTCGGAAGCAATAAAAGCATCACTGCGATCAATACTGTTGTTTTTAGAGTTCTCATGATTTACTTAGTATAAGGATTAATAAATAGTTTTTGATTTAATTATAGTGGGAGGTATTCGATATCCGATAATACATGGCCTAGGGGAGTTATTCAACAATTGGAGGTGTCAACATATATCCCAATTGTTGTAAAAGCGCTAATTCATTGTAGTAAACATCTTCTTTGATCAATTTGCCTTCATTAGTAAAGGTGATTTCCGAGAATCCGTTTATTACGACTTTTTTCCCCGTAGGGGGCGATTCCCCAAACGTTCCCGTATTGGTACCTTCGAATATCCAACTGGTAAATAAATGATGGTCAATGACAGCGGTTTTTTTTATTGATACCTTCAAATCTGGAAAACCGGTAAAATAGATGTTCATATTGGCTTCGAGTTCGTTTTTGTTTTCAACAACCGTTATCCCATTAAATTCACGAGTGAAGTTTTCAACGGTAAGTGACTTTAAACTGTCCATATTTTTATGATTCCATGCATTTGCAATAAAATTTTCAAAGTTTTTCGACATGGTTTGCTCAAGGGCCGTCTTCTTTTCGATATTTACCTTGTGCTTACAGTTTGTGCTGAGTAGCGCTATTATGGCCAAAACTATTCCCAATCTCCCCATAATTTCATTAGTTAGTAGCAATGACCGTTTGGCACCACAAGTGTAAACTTTATGAAGCCTAAGGAATGCAATTCCATTCCATGATGAAAGCCGATAAGGATGAGGTAATGTAAAAACTGTCCGAAACCCCATTTTTTATTATCTGCCATATCCTTCCTAAAAAGTTGTATATTTAGAAAACTCGTTTCCCCCGGTGAAAGAATCCAGAAATGAGAATAAGACTTTTTACGGTTGCCAGTACTTTAGCCATTATCCTCTTCAGTGGCTTTATGGGCATTTCCCAAATAGTGGACTTTGATCGCGAAAAACCTTACAAAGAAGTTTTTGTTGATACCGATAACTTTGGACCCTCATATTTAGATGTCCTAGAAGAAGCCTATCCTATTGCGAAACCGGATTCCCTTCAATTTTCCATACTCAATGACCTTGCTTATTATTGGCATACAAGGAATTTAAAACGGTCTATGGACTTTACCCTAAGGGGTTTGAAATTAACCAAGGAAAAGAACAATGCTTTATGGGAAGGGAGGTTTCAGATTACCCAAGGGGCAATTTTGTTGCGTATGGAAAAATTGGATAGCGCTATGACGGTTTTGACCCTAGCCAAAGAAAAGGTCTTGGAATATGACCTTCCGTTTCTTTATACACAATTGGGATATGTTTTTGAACGAAAAGGACAATTAGACCGTGCAGCGGATTATGCCATGTTGTCCTTGCAACTTGGAGAAAAGCATAACGACAAGAAAGCTATGGCATTGGCATATAGTGATTTAAGTAATTTGTTTTGGAAACAAGCAAAGTTTGAATCTGGATTGGATTACGGATTAAGGTCAGTTGATATTTTTGAGCAACGTGCTATCAATGATCTCGATTATGGTTTTACATTATATGTAGTCGGGAATAATTATTTGGAGCTGAAAGCCTATGAAAAAGCCCTTTATTTTTATGATCATTCTATTGCTATTGGTGAACGATATGGTTTTTATAACAACCTAAGCGATGTGTATATATCCAAAGTAGATTTATATACCTATTTGAATAAATTCGATGAAGCAAGGAAAGCTGGCGAAAATGCAGTAAAGTATGCCGAGTTATTAGACAATGAATTTATGTTGATGCGCTCATGGTTGTCTATCGGAAAATTACAGAATATACAAGGCAAGTATGTTTCGGCCATAGAAAGTCTAAGAAAAAGCATAAAAATTGCCTCTGATGATTTTGGGGATGAGTTTTATTTGAGTCAGGCGTACGAGACATTGGGCAGGGCTTACGCGGGCAATCATAATTATCAAAAAGCCTATCAGGCCTTCGCGGTATATGATGAACTAAAAGACAGGATTTTTACAGCAGAGGCCGACCAGCGGATCTCACAACTTAGAACCGAATACGATGTTGCCCAAAAAGAAAACACCATTCAATTACAGCAAACCCGTATTTCGAAACAACAAACAAGGCAAATAATGATCATGGCCCTTGTTTTTCTCTTACTTCTTTACTTGTTATTGCTCTATAAGTCATTAAAGACGAATGGTAAAAAAAACAAAATGCTTCAAAAACAAAATGAGGAAAAGGAGTTTCTTCTTAAAGAGATCCATCATAGGGTCAAGAACAACCTCGAAATCGTATCCAGTCTTTTGGCACTGCAATCTGCAGAGTTAAATGATGGGAAGATTATGGAAGCCATGCAAAATAGCCAGCAGAGAATTCAAAGTATGAGTATGGTTCATCAAAAGTTATATCAAGAAAAAAGTCTGTCGGCAATAGAAATGAAGTCTTATTTTTTGAACCTCTCCAATTACATCGTCAATATTTTTGACCGGCAAAAAAACATTGAAGTGATTGTTGATATGGATAAGATGGAGTTGGATGTTGATACGGCCATACCTATTGGTCTTATAGTAAACGAACTGTTGACCAATTCGATGAAATATGCCTTTCCCGAAAATTCTATGGGTCGTGTCAGTATTTCCATGTTCAGAACAGGATCACAATTATTCTTGAACGTCTCTGATAATGGGGTGGGTTCTAAGGTTAATACTTCAGAATTGGGTTTTGGAACAAAGTTGGTGAAATTATTAACTCGACAGTTAGATGGTAAAATGCAATTGGAAATAGAAAACGGAACAACCGTTTCTTTTCAGTTTCAATATAATAAAGCAGCGTAAACATGGATAGTAAAATAAAGGTCTTGGTAGTTGAAGACGATATGATCATTGCAGCCAATATCAGTATGCAATTGACCAATTTAGGTTATGAGGTAACAGGTATTGAAACCAGAGGGGAGGATGCAATAGAACATGCGCGGGAAAATAGTCCTGATATTATTTTGATGGATATCAACTTAAGGGGTGGGTTAGATGGTGTGGAAACTGTTCTGCGCATTCATGAAATATTGGATATACCTATTATTTACCTAACCGCTAATACCGATGAGGCCTCCTTTAAAAGGGCTAAAGAAACCCATCCGTTCGCTTTTGTCCCTAAGCCCTTGAATACAATACAATTACAGCGAACCTTTGAATTGGTCGTTCAACACATTCGCTTGGTAAAAGACGGTAAATCAAGTGAAAACATAACTTTAAAGGTTTTGGATGATCGTATTTTTATACGACATAAAGGTAGAATGGTGAAATTGTTATTGGCCGATATACTATATATTGAAGCTGATAGGAATTATTGTAGAATCGTAACCCAAGAGAACGCATTTGTATTGGCAACAACCTTGAAGACCATGCAAGAACGATTGTCCAAACTTGTTTTTTTGAGGGTACATAGATCATATATGGTCAATATAACCAAACTTGATGTCGTTGCCGAAAATCATCTGGAAATTGGCAGAAAGGTAATTCCTATCGCAAAAATGCATAGGGGTACCTTATTGAGTCGTCTACAGACCATTTAAATAAATAGGAAGGTCGTTTTCTAGGTTTTACTTGGGGTTAATCCCGGCTTTCTGATCTATTACGATTGTTATTTCTTCGGTTCCTATTGTTTTTGCCCCTATAATTTGTACTTCTTGATTTATTGCGATTTCCGTTTTGACCCGAATTTTTGGATCTTTGGTTACCTTGTTTTCTTGCAGGTGTCCCTTCAGATATTTCTTCGTGGTAAGGGTGTTCCAAAATTTTTGGGACATTTGATTTGATAAGCTTTTCAATATCCCTTAAATAAGGACGCTCTTCCTGGTCGCAAAAAGAAATGGCGATACCACTCGCATTTGCCCGTCCCGTTCTGCCGATTCGGTGTACGTAGGTTTCGGGTACATTGGGTAAGTCGTAGTTGATTACCAAGGAAAGATCATCAACATCAATACCCCTGGCGGCAATATCTGTGGCAATTAAGACCCTTAACGATCCGTTTTTAAAATCATTTAAGGCATTTTGTCTAGCTGTTTGGGATTTGTTGCCATGAATGGCTGCAGCACGTATATCGGCCTGCCCCAATTTCTTGACTATTTTATTCGCACCATGTTTGGTTCGTGAGAAAACCAAAACAGAAGTATCCGGTTTCTCTTCTAACATATGAACCAATAAATGAACCTTGTTTCCCTTGCTTACGAAGTATACGGCTTGTTCTACCTTTTCTGCAGTAGCTTGTTCCGGTTTCACGGTAACCCGTTCAAAATCACCAAGTATTTTGCGGGATAGTTCAACAATGTCTTTAGGCATTGTCGCTGAAAAGAATAAGGATTGCCTATTGGTGGGTAATTTGGCTATTATTTTTTTTATATCATGTATAAAACCCATATCAAGCATATGGTCTGCTTCATCCAAAACGACATATTCTATATCTTTTAATGAAATAAACCCTTGGTTCATGAGGTCCAGTAAGCGTCCAGGTGTGGCAACGAGGACATCGACCCCGTTTCTAAGGGCCTGTACCTGTTTTCCTTGTTTTACACCTCCGAATATAACGGTATTCTTGATTCCGGTGAATTTACCGTAGGCGGTAAAGCTTTCGCCGATTTGAATCGCCAGTTCCCTTGTGGGGGTTACGACCAACGCCTTTATTTTTCGATGGCGCCCTTGTGTGTGATGGTCATTATAAATCTGTTGTATGATCGGAACCGCAAAAGCCGCTGTTTTTCCTGTTCCTGTTTGTGCAACTCCCAAAAGGTCTTTTCCTCCTAATAAAATGGGAACGGACTGCTCTTGGATCGGTGTTGGATGCGTATAGCCCTCTTGGTCTAGTGCCTTGAGGATAGGTTCAATAATGCCTAAATCTTTGAATGTCATGTATCGTAAAGAATAAGCGGCAAAGGTAGTGGAATAGTTGGGATAATGGCATTTCTAATGATATCTGGTGTAATATGCTTGTTTTTAGTTAGTTATATTTTGGTTGTCGTTTTGATGTAGGTATGTGCAAAAGGTTTTTATTTATTTACCGGCGATTACATACTTCGCAACCATGGGTAACTTCATTCATGGAATCAATTGATCCAGTATTGTTACGGTCTTAGTTGGTTTATCAGCTTTTGTTATACACATATACAATGGTTATTTTACATTTCATCATAAAGTTTTGACAGTTGGGTAGTTGTTTTTGCGAAAATTCAGTTCATAGCCTCAATTTTGCGATCATCAATTAATTATGAAGAAGGGCCCTCCTGAATAGTTCATAGGTTTGATTGCGATGGCGGACATACCATGGAACTTTTTGCTAATTTTAAGCCAGAGTGGTTTGTTGATTTCAAATAGAAGAACGAGAAACTTGTAATACTGAATAAGAATCGTAAAACGAAATATGAAGGAGTTTTTAAAATTATTGAGAATAAGTATAATAATTACGGTGGTTATAGCCATAGGTTCCCGTATCATTTTTTGGAGCCAACCCTTTGATTGGAACCAACAATTGGAATATGTTGGAATAAATTTTTTGTTTGCCTTTTCATTGACCTTGGTCAATGCTTATTTCAGTTCTTATATCTCTAAGAAATATAGTTGGGAAACACAGACACAAAAAAGACTTTGGTTCGGTGCTTTGGGGTCTATTTTCCTTACGGTCCTGGCTTTTGGGGTTTTACGATTATTACTGTCCATTGGGGTTTATGGGAAAACGTTGGAGCAGTTTCTTGCGGGGGAAAGACCGGCATATTATTTAATTGCATTGGCAATAGCATTGGTGGTATCTCTTTTTTTTCACGCCTTTTACTTTTTCAGGGCGTTACAAGAGAATAAGGTCAAAGAACAGAAGATTATAGCCGGTACGGCTTCGGCCAAGTTCGACGCGCTAAAAAATCAATTGGATCCGCATTTTCTTTTTAATAGTTTGAACGTATTGACCAGTTTGATCGAGGAAGATCCCATCCAGGCACAAAAGTTCACAACGGCATTGTCCAAAGTATATCGTTATGTACTTGAGCAAAAGAATAAGGATCTGGTTTCCGTTGATGAGGAATTTCAATTTGCCAGGACCTATGTGAAGCTTTTGAAAATGCGATTTGAAGATAGTATTCATTTCGATATTCCTGAGCAAAGCCGCAATCCGGAAGCTAAGATCGTTCCGTTATCCCTACAGCTTTTATTGGAGAATGCGGTAAAGCACAATGTGGTTACTTCCTCAAAACCATTACATATCAAAGTTTACGAGGAAGAAGGTATGCTAGTGGTCAATAATAACCTACAGGAAAAACAAGTAGTAAAAAAGAGTAGTGGGGTAGGGTTGCGCAATATTCATCAACGTTACGGAATATTAACCGATAGGGAAGTGGAGATTACAAAAACCCAAAACGAGTTTAAAGTGAAGCTACCTATCTTAACAAAACAAATTACGATTATGGAAACACAACAGACATATATTCACGATAAAAGATATGAAAAGGCCAAAGAGCACGTAGAAAAACTTAAAGGATTTTATGGGAACCTGGCAGCATACTGTATTGTAATCCCATGTTTGGCAATCCTTAATTACAATACCACAGGATTTCCATGGATAATCTTCCCGACCATAGGATGGGGTTTCGGAGTAGCCATACATGGGATGGAGGTTTTTGGTTATAACCCGTTATGGGGAAAATCTTGGGAAGAAAAAAAACTTAGGCAGTTTATGGATGATGATGATTTTTAAATGACAATCCATCCCGTAAAAACAACAATTGGGTAATGAACATTTAGAAAGAAAGCATGTCGAACGTACTTTTGGGTTATCAATAAAATAGTAATTCAAAACAAACCAACAACATTATGGAAACATCGGAAAACGAAAACAAGTATTTTAGAGCAAAGGATAAGGTAGAGGCCATTAAGAAGTTCTATACCAGTTTAATGTCATATATTTTCTTTGTTGGATTTTTGGCGGCAATAAACTATTGGACCGATGAGTGGAGTTACCCTTGGTTTCTATGGGCGGCCTTCGGTTGGGGAATAGGATTGGTCTTCCATGCCTTTAAAGTGTTTGACCTAAACCCACTATTCGGTCGCAACTGGGAAGAGCGCAAGATCAAGGAGTACATGCAAGAAGATGAAAAGCAACAAAAAAGATGGAAGTAATGGAGAACAACAAATTAGACCGTGCAAAAAAGCGGGTAGAGGAACTTAAGGGGTTTTATATTCACCTTACCGTTTATATCCTGGTAAATACGTTTATCTCTACAATGAAGATCGTTCGTAATTTGGGGGATGGAGAGACATTCGGAGAGGCATTTTGGGACTTTGGAACGTTCGCAGTTTGGTTTTTCTGGGGTATCGGGGTATTTTTCCATGGTGTAAAGGTTTTTTCGTACAATCCTTTTTTTGGAAAGGATTGGGAGAAAAGGCAAATCCAGAAGTATATGGATAAAGACAAAAAGGAAGCTGATAAGTATAGATGATGGAAAATAAAACCAACAGCGTTGAAAAATATGTAAAGGCCAAAAAGCGGGTAGATGACATCAAGGGGTTTTATTTTCATGTAATTAAATTCGTAATCATAACCCTATTGATATTGATTTTCAAAGGAAGGGTATTAGAAATTTTCATTGAAAAAGGGGTTGAAGATAAAAATGTTCTGCAATGGATGGAATTGAATATACTTGCAATACCCATAATATGGGGATTGGTGCTTCTTGTTATGGGATTAAGGTTGTTTGTGTTCAAAACGAATATCCTTAAGAGCTGGGAAAAAAGACAGATTCAGAAGTATCTAGGAGAAGAAAAGTAGAATAGAGAACAGTTGTCCTTATACAGTGGCAACAAACAATTCCAATATTGAAACCAATTATATTTTTGCAATAAACCATTTACCACAAATCAAATATGAGAACCATCATCATAGAGGACGAAAAACCTAGTGCACGAAGATTAAGTAGGCAGTTGGCGGAATTGGGCGTAGAGACGTCCACAATGCTTCATTCCGTAGAGGAATCGATAGCTTGGTTTCAGGAGAATGAACACCCCGACCTTATTTTTTTGGATATTCAGCTTTCAGACGGACTATCGTTCGAGATTTTCGAAGTGGTAGAAGTGAACAGTGCCATAATCTTTACAACGGCCTATGATGAATATGCATTGCAGGCATTTAAATTGAACAGTATAGACTATTTATTGAAACCTATTGATGATGATGAGCTAGAGAATGCAGTAAAGAAATATAGATCAGTTAAACCTGCTTCCCAAAAACTGACCTTGGATTTCGAGGACATTAAAAAATTATTGGTCAACCCGATTGAGCGGGAGTATAAAAAAAGATTCACGACTAGGGTAGGGCAGCATTTGAAAATAATAAATGCCGATGAGGTAGAGTGTTTTTACAGTGAAAATAAAGGCACCTATGCAGCTACCTCTGATGGTAGGAATTATTTATTGGATACCACTTTGGAAAACCTTGAGGTTGATTTGGAACCAAGGGTTTTCTTTCGGGTGAGCCGAAAGTTCTATGTGAACATAAACCACATCAATGATATTGTCGCATACACCAATTCACGGCTTAAAATCAAATTAAATCGCTATATTGACCAAGAAATCATCGTAAGTCGTGAAAGGGTTCGAGACTTCAAGTTATGGTTGGAGTAAGTGGAGTTATAAGGTTGAATTACAATTATATAGATTATTGAATAGATTTTTCTTATAGTAGCAAAATACCGTTCGGTATCATGGTTTTTCAATACGATTTTCATCAAAAGAGGAAGGTAGTAATTTTGGAATCAATTTAATGAAAATCGGCAATAGAACCGCTCCGCCAGGAAGCATGAAAATGGCCAATGAAGGTATGCTTTTAAAGATATCCAATAATTGACTTTGTACTTTTTTCTTTTCTTCCGCAGTCAGGTCCTTGATGGTCGATTTGGAAATCAGGGCAACCAATTCCTTACTTTCAGAAAGTTCTTTTTGTAGTCTTTTACTGTTTCTTAAAATCAATTTATTGACCACCCTTGCCATACTGTCGTAAAACTTCGAGGCAAGATTATGGTCTTTTAGATGGGGAATTATCTTGAAATTTTTATCAAAAAAAACTGAAATATCATCCAACGTTGAGGCTACCTCATTTTTAGAAAACCCTAGGTCTTTTCCAAATTCATAGATGAATTCCGATTCCAGATAATCGATAGAATGATCTTCCCAAATGGTCAAAGCGGCAAGATCCAACAAGTATTGGTTTTCGATTTTGGTAAGCCCTTTTTGCAGTTTATCACGATAATTACCATCAAAAGTATGTGTTTCGCTATCAATGAAAGTTAACGAAGCCTCGAACAAATGTGCAAGTTTATGGTCATTTTTATTGTCCTCTTTAGAGTTCAATGTGTGGTAAATGACGTTCATCGCCGTGTTTTCAAAATTCTCGGCGAACGATTTTATATCCTTGGTATCTTTCAAGTACCTCTTAAACGTCAATACATCTATGTACAACAACGAATTTGTAATGATGCTATTGAACGTCTTGCTGATTACATTATCATCCAAATAAACCCTTGTATCGATTAATTTTTCCAATTGGTCGGATGTCTTGTTCCCTACGAATAATTTTTTTAGAAATGAGATTTGGTTAAGTCCCAAATCTTGATAGAATTGAAATACTATATGAAGAAAATTTTCGAAATCAGTGCTCTTTTTCTCGTATCTAAAAGTGAAATACAGTGCGGCCAATAAGTTTATTTTCGCCTTTTCGTCTTCAGATAGTTTGTGTTCGGGATCAATGAAGCGAGGTATTTTTATATTCAACCCATAAACGAACCCAGTATTTTTTAAGGCAGCATACAGGTCTTTGTAATCCTGATAGCTGTCCTCCTGGTCTCTGGTGAGGTATCCGAATTTATCTATCCAACCTGAGGAAGACGGGTTCATGGTTTGCTTATTTAGGCTTCAAAATAAAACAAATTATAGGACATTTAATGTGTCTTTAGGGCTTTTCAAAATTTAATTGTCGCTTTGGTAAAATCCAGTCGCTAAATTTACGATTCGCTAACCTATTGTATTAATTGGGGCACTATTCGATAATGCATAAAAAAATAGCCGCCCTAAGGCAGCTATTCATTTATGGTTCAATATGTTCTAGGTAATCCTGAATGAAGGAATCCTTTATGTAAAATTAATTTTTTTGAAGCAGGACCTTTGCCTGTACGGCAACATCGCTCCATGTTTTACTTACCCCATCGGTACCCGTATGTAATTCTTTACAAGCCTTGTTGATAGATGCAACCGCATCCAGGGCATTCCAATTTTCCAATTCCATTTCCCCTTTAAAGGTGATGCTGTTTTCAGAGTCCATAGTATATTCCAAGGGAATATTGGCGGTTTCACCGTTTAAAGTCACATCTATGGAACATTTATTGTCGGCCGAGGTCTTGAAAGTTCCCGAAATAAGTTCGGTGTTGTTCATTGCCCCAAAAAAGAACTCCAATATCTTCGGATCCCTAGTACCGGTAGCGTCATTGGTAAACAGGCTACTTACGGGGATACTGAATTCTATACCGTTTAGCGCCTCTAAAGGTGTGCTACCTTCTTTTGCATTCGATATGTCAATATTCTTGAATTGACCGCCAACGGGAACTTTGGCTGTAGTTTTATATGCAGTAAAGCTTACTTTGGTAGAATCGCTGATAATGGAATATGAATCGCCTACGATTTCTTTAGTTTCCTTCTGTTGTTCAGTATTTTCTTTCTTTGCTTGTTTGCAACTAAAACCTAAGATCAAAAGTAAGCCTAGGGTAATTAAATTGATTCTTTTCATGATTATGGATTTTAGATTAGAATGAATAGGATAATACTTTGCCTATTTAGACATTTGATGCAATAATAAAGATAAATGAAAAAAAATACGGTCTTAATGGATAATAATTCTTGATACTGACATTTGATTTATAAACATGTTTTTATGTTCTGGTATTGAAAAGTCTCTGAAATACCATGTTGAACGCATGATTATTTAATAAGATGGGTCAATACATTTACTTCATTATGAAGGGTTTTATGTACCGGGCATTTGTCCGCTATTTGAAGTAATCTATCAAGTTGTTTGTCGTCTAGGCTCCCTGTTATTTTAATTTCACGCCGAAAAGTATCGATTTTAGCATTGGATGATTCACAATTCTCACAATCCTTTACATGGGTTTTGCTGTATGATGTGTGTACTTCAACATTTTCTATATTCCATTTTTTGCGCTTTGCATACATTTGAAGGGTCATCGCCGTGCAGGCCGATAATCCTGCAGAGACCAATTCATAAGGTGACGGACCAAAATCGTTGCCGCCAAAGCTTACAGGTTCATCGGCGGTTAGGTAATGGTTGCCTACTTTCATACGGGTCGTAAATCCGTCTTCAAAATCCAGACTGGCCATAACCTGATGGTCGCTTTCTATTAGGTGTTCTTCATCATCGATTTTCAGGTATCTTTTTGCCCAACCGGCTATCATCTCCCCAACATATTGGGAATCTCTTTTTTTCATTAGTAAATGGTCGGCACTATCTAACGAAACGAAACTTTTTGGATGGTGAGCCGCTCTATAAATCTCCTCGGCGTTCTTAATGCCAACGGTCATGTCCTGTGGTGAATGCATGACCAGAAGGGCTTTACGCATATTTTTAACCGTTGTGGAAAGGGTGTTTTTTTGTAGGTCTTCTAAAAATTGCTTTTTAATCGTGAAATCCCTTCCGCCAATATTTACCAAAGCTTTTCCATTTTGTTCAATTTCTTCCAGACCACTTCGAAGAAGGTGCTTTACGTGTTTGGGATCCGATGGGGCCCCTATGGTGGCCACTGCCTCTATACTCGTTATTCGGGCCGCAGCGAAAATTGCTGCAGCACCACCTAAAGAATGGCCGATCAATAGGGTGGGAGCTTGGTAATGGGCAGTTAAATGGTCAGCTGCGGCAATTAGATCTTGAACGTTGCCGGAAAAATTGGTATCGGCAAAATCACCTTCACTTTCACCCAATCCGGTAAAATCGAACCTAAGGATACCAAAACCGTTCGCCGTTAGGGCCTTACTGATATTACGTATCGCAGTTAGGTTTTTATTACAGGTGAAACAATGTGCAAAAATCGCAAAGTTATGAGGTTGTTGCCTGGCTGGTAGTTCTAACCTACCGACCAATGATTTTCCTTCTTCGTTTTTGAAAACTAATTTTTGCAGATTCATTCCGTTCAAGTTTAGTGATATTTTCAATAAGTCGATAAATACCCGAAATACTTAATCAGAATGTTTTAAAGTGTGTTCGTTTTTTTTCGGAGATGGGTCTTGAACAGGATTCCGATTCTAAGGATATCATCCATATGCGTATTGAAATGGTTTTTTACATAACCCAATTCAACCTTAAAATCAGGGGAAAAGGTATAGCCGATTCCGCCATGCAACCGGTTTTGATTGAATATGGTTTGTTCTAGATTCAGAAAAACCTCATCAAAGACCTTGATATAAAAGTTGGCTCCTAAAGGGTGGGTGACCTGTAATCTATATCGCATTCTATTGATGAAATCGGTGACCCCATAATTGTTTATCCAACGGTGTTCCAATCGATAACGGTTAGATATGCTCAATTTCTTTATTTTCCTTTTAAGACATATCTCTTCATATGGTCGGTTCTCGGAAGTACTGATACTCGTTCGTGTTTCGGAATAATGGTGAACATAACCCGCACCTACCGAAATTTCCGGTGTTATTCGGTAACCAAGTCCTATTTTATAGAATTGGTTGTCCAAAACATCGAATATTTCATAATGGTGTAATCTGAATTCCGTAACAATATCAAGATTTTTTGAAATCTCATTATCCCCATACAACATGATCCATGATCCCCATTCATCTTTGCTTTGGGAACTTAAAATTGATGAGAAAAGTAAATAAAATAGTAAGATGCCCCTCTTCATGATGGTCATTTTTATGGTTGATAAAGATTTGGTTTCGCAGTGTCTATGTATGCAGAAAATACAGAGACAAAATTGGAAGCTGCAAATGTACTTTGGTGTTTAGAGGGAAAAACTGATAAAAGTCAATTTTAACCAAATTGATCAATCTTTTTTGAACCAAATCAAAATTGCATGTTTAAGCATTAAAAAACCCCTCTTTTTCGGAAGAGGGGTTTCTGTTTTTTTGGGGAGAGGGGTTGTTAATCCAGACTGAAAGTTTTTGTTTCTTTGAACGGACTAACATCTTGTTTTTCAATTTCTTCCCTATAAGGTTTCCATTTTTCATTGAAGAACGCATTGGTTTTTTGCAACGCTGATGTAAGCTCGTCGGCCGCAAATTGGATCATTTGGTTTTCGGTAGCCGTAATTCCGTTCTTACGGGTACGCACATAGCGACTGGCGTTACCTATACGCTGCATTACGGTTATCTCAGGATTTCTGGTGATACCTTGCCTTTTATCTTCTTTACCTAAATATAGTGCAATGATGCTGTCTATCGCTTTTTTTATGTCCTTTGAGGCTTTTATTTGATCTTTGTATTTTTCCTCGTCGAGCTCTTTGAATTCTTTTTGGTACTTATCGGCCACGGTTTTACTTTCGACCAATTGTTTTACGGCTTCTGCTGCAGTTTGGGTGAAGGATTCCAGCCTTTTTGAAGCTTCATAGACTTCATTGATTGATGTTGCTGAAACGTTTAACCTTGGATCGGATTTTACTTCGATCATGGTATCATCGGTCATTTCCCCGTAAGTGACCTTGACTTTATAGGTTCCGGGTTTTACATTGGTTCCACCACGCTCATTCTTGTTTTTAGGGATTTTTCTAGAAGGTCTGTCACTTCCTTTTTCATCCATTTCCCAGTAAATACGATGAAAACCTGCCTTTTCAGGGGTTTTCGTCTTAATGGTGCGAATTAATCTATCCCCATCATAAAACTGGAACATAATAGAGTCTTTTTTCTGGACACCGCTCAACTTTTTCTTTGCGGTATCTTTTCCTGAGACCGAGTCGGTCTTGTTCATTTCATTTTCCGTTGCATTATCATCTTTGTTTTTCTCGGACGATTTTTTCTTTCCTACCTTCAAATAATAAGTGATCATGGCCCCTTCTTTCCTGTTTTCGGCATTGTAAAGGGCGTCGGCACCAAATCTGCTCCCAGTTGGTTGTTGGTAAGCCGCTTGGTAGGCCGTGGGTGGACTGAAGATTTTGATATCTTTCTGTAAAATGGATTTATCGGCCGTAATGGCTCGCAATGGTCGAATATCATCCAACACCCATGCTGCACGACCAAAGGTTCCGATGACCAAATCGTGTTCCCTTGGTTGAATAACCAAATCTTTTGTAGAGACCGTTGGGAATCCTTCAGTCCATTTTTGCCACTTTTCCCCGGCATTGAAAGAAATATATAGTCCGTCATCGGTACCCAGGAACATTAGATTAGGGTTTTCTATATCTTCTATAATAGAAAGGGTATAGCTATTTACATCGGTGGCATCTACAATGCGCTCCCAGGTTTTTCCATAGTTTTTGGTGCGATACGCATAGGGCGTGTAATTGAACCGTCTGTAGTCGTTGGCGATTAATAAAGCTTCGCCTTTATTTTTGTTCGATGCTTTAATTTGTGCCACCCAACTCCCTTTAGGTAAGCCTTTTATGTTTTGGGTAACCTCGGTCCAATTGGCACCTCCATTTTGAGTGTAATGTACGCGCCCATCATCGGTTCCTACCCAAAGCATGTCTTTTTCCAGCGTTGATGGTTCAATAACTAAAATAGTACAATGGTTCTCGGCACCTGTGGCATCCATGGTAAGCCCGCCACTTTCCGATTGTTTTTGTTTTTCCGGGTCATTGGTGGTCAAATCTGGGGAAATAACTTTCCATGTAAGTCCTTTATCCGTGCTTTTATGTACAAATTGACTACCGAAATAAACGGTACTATTGTTAAACGGGTCTTGACCAATACCTGAATTCCAGTTGAATCTAAGTTTGGTTTCGGCATCTGGTGGAGTAGGGCGTACGATATAATTATTACCTGTTTGCCAATCATATCTGGATACATATCCTTGTTGGCTCATGGCATAACCGTATCTGGAATCATCTTTGTCAGGTACTACATCAAAGCCATCACCAAATGCTATTTCTTGCCAATAACTATTTCTTATTCCCTGCGCTTTCCATACATATGCTGGGCCTCTCCACGATCCATTATCCTGCATTCCCCCATATACGTTATAAGGGAATTCATTATCAGTGTTTATATGGTAAAATTGGGCAACGGGTAGATTGCCAATAAAACGCCAGGTTTTACCGCCATCTTTGCTAATGTTCAGCCCACCATCATTTCCATTTAGCATAAACTGTCCGTTGTCAGGGTGAATCCACCATGCGTGGTGATCGGGATGCACACCATTGGTGGCATTATAGGCAGGCATTAGCTGGGAAAAGTTCTTGCCCCCATCTTCAGAAACATTGACATACGTAAAAACCGAATAGACCCTATTTTCGTTCTGGGGATCTACGTAAATTTCGGAATAGTAGAAGGGGCGATTACCTATGTCTTGCTTATCATTGATTTTTTTCCATTTGAATCCGCCATCTTCCGATTTATAGAGAGCGTTCTTTTTTGATTCGATCAACGCATATACGATATTGGGCTTACTAGGGGCAATGGCTATACCGATTCGGCCCAATTCCCCTGGGGGAAGTCCGTCTTCCTCCGATAGTTTCTTCCAGTTTTTTCCTCCGTCATGGGTCATGTAAAGTCCACTGCCTTCGCCACCTGACTTAAAGAACCATGGGTCCCTTTTATGTTCCCACATGGCTGCGATCAATTTGTTGGGGTTGGTTGGGTCCATGATAAGATCCGCAACCCCTGTTTTGTTGTTCACGAAAAGAATCTTTTGCCAGGTTTCCCCACCATTGGTCGTTTTGTACACACCTCTTTCCGGGTGCTCGCCCCATGGTGAACCTATTGCCCCAACGTAAACGGTATTGGGATCCATTGGGTCTATTTTTATTCGATGGATGTGTCGGGTTTTTTCAAGTCCCATGGATTTCCAGGATTTACCTCCGTCCAAAGATTTATAAATACCATAACCACCGTTTAAACTATTTCGGGGGTTACCTTCTCCGGTGCCTACCCAAATCACAGAGGGATTGGATTGCTGAATAGCAACCGCCCCCACTGAAGCAGTAACTTCTTTGTCAAAAATGGGCTCCCATTTTATACCTCCGGAGGTCGATTTCCAAAGTCCGCCAGATGCCGTACCTACATACATGACATCGGGCGATTTCTGCACTACATCTATTGCGGTAACTCGCCCACTCATACCTGCTGGGCCGATGTTTCGGGGTTTTAGGTCTTGGACAAGGTCCATTTTAAAATCTTGGGCAAATAGCGAAATGGATGCTAAAAGCATCACTAGGGAAAGAGTTTTTTTCATTGGTTTTGGTGAGTTAATTAGTCTCGTAAATATAAATAAATCCTGTCGGTAATTTCTTAAATGGTTGTTAATGAATTCGATAAATGTCGTTTCCCAAGTAGTGGTCGATCAGGCTATTCCACCCGTGTCCAAACTTCGTTATTGTCATTGTTGGTACCTGTCAGAATCAGGGTGTCCCCTTTTACTTCCAATCCATAAGACCGCGTTTCGCCCAAAAGATATAAACTACTACTGTTGGAGAAAGTCGTGGTTTCTGAATAAATGGAATCGTTTAGGTCATAGTTACCACTTTGGTAAGAATCCATTTTGTTGGTAAGGATATTCGTCTCGGTCATGGACCAATAACCGTTCGCAATGGTTTTTATACGGTCGAAGGTGGCTGAAGGGGCCGGTTTTTTACCTTTTCGACTGTAGTATTTCCATTGTCCTAAGAGTTGGTCGTTTAGTTTTTCGGTTGATGTTTTACTTGTTGAAGCATGTCCGTTTTTTGCTGCTATTCTGGCAAGTCGTTTATTGATTTCCACTTTCGGGATAAAACGTCCTTTACGGAATACTGCGGAAAGCTCTTGTAGGTTGTCCAAGTTTTCGAGAGGATTAGCATTTAAGAGTATCAAATCGGCATCAAGTCCTTCCTTTACTTGACCAAAAACATCTTCTTTATTAAAATATTTAGCGGGATTTATAGTGCCGGATTGTATAATCTCCAGAGGTGTAAGTCCGGCAGCCAACAATCCATCTATCTCACGATGAATGGAAAAACCGGGAACATTGAAAACTTGAGGGGCATCGGAACCCAAAAGCATCCCATAACCATTTTTTTGTAGTTTAAAGATGAGCTGTTTACGAATGTCATCAAATTTTTCCCATTGCTTTTCATTGAATCCTGTGGAGGGGTCTATTATGGCGTTTTTGCGTTTGGACCACTCGGTCAAAGTCTCAATAGGCATGTAACGCATCTCTGGCTGTTGCAAGAGTTCATCAGTGGGAATAGGGGAGAACCATCGTTCGAAAAGGCTTTGGGTAGGTACCGTCCAAACCTTGTTCTCTTTCGCTAAGGCCACAAGTCCATCAATTTTAGTCGTATCGGCCAAAGGAACAAAATCATATCCGAAAAAACCGTTTTCTTCAGGATTTACATGGGCCGATTCAGGTACCAATCCTTCCAAAAAACCGTCAATATGGTCAATGGAAGCGTATTTACTTTTTAAGGCATTATCAATGCCGACATCAACAGGAACGTGCCCTGCAAAAGGAATATGAACTTGATGGGCGGTTTTAACGATTTCATCAAATACTTCATTCTTAATTCCCGGATGTATTTTTAAAAAATCGTACCCATCTTTTTTATATGTTTCTACTGCATGTACAGCTTCTTTGATAGATGTAACTGAATTGCCATTTAAAGAAGGGCTCGAGGTAAAAATCCTTGGACTTAATAGTTCGCCCGATTCAGTATTGCTTCGCAAAACCAAGTGGGTTGGGTGCCCCAACATTCCTCGTACCGTAGTGATGCCATTTGCGAGATAAAGGAAGAGCACATCTTCAATTTGCCCATTGTTTTCTGAAGGATGGGGAATATGGGCGTGCATTTCGGTAAGTCCCGGCATTAAATATTTTCCTTTGCCCAACACCATATTTTCATATTGTGCGAGATTTTCTTTATGGTCAGTAATGCTTTTGATCATACCGGAATCAATAACCACATCAAGATGCTCCCACATTTCGCCTGTAGCAACGTCAAGAACATTGACATTGATGATAATGGTTCCTTTTTCAGGTTGGTTGGTGCAAGCAAGAAACAATAACGCGAATACGAAAAGTACATATTTTCCCATGGTCATAAAATTAGGGCTGTTTCGTTAAAATTTAAAAAAGAGCTTGTGTTTTTTTACACTGTAATAGTAAAAGGTAAAAAGAACAATAAATGTGAAAATTATAATTCCACTTAAGATGTCTCAAAAAAATCACCTGTTAATTGCCTTTCGAACAAGGATAAAAACAAAAATCAATACAGAGTAACCAATAAAAAATGGGATGACGAACCGGATCCATCCTAAAACCAAGAACAGGCCAATAACAAGCAATTGAAAGCCCAGTCCAAAAGTCGATATAGCTGTCATGAACCATTTGGGCCATTTTTCGCTGTATGGTGCTTTAGGATCGAGCCAATAAACGATTTTATCGAAAACCCCGTAAAGCAATAGATAGGTGTTAAAAAAAAAGTTCACCCAAGTTTGTTTTTCCCCCTTCATGGCAACGGGAGCCGTAATCTCAAAGATTCGGCTTGTAGTGTCACCCTTATATTTGTTCCTTAAAATTACATAGTAATAATTATATAGGGTGCCTTGAAGTTCTAACCCTATAAATGCCGATAGCATATAGATCCAATGAATTTCCTCTAAGTGTCCAATGGTGAATATGAGCATGAAATTCAACACAAAGTCGGCGATAGAATCAAAATATCTACCCACATAAGAAGGGGTGTTTTTAATTCGTGCCAGTTCCCCATCAGCGGCATCCAAAATTGATTTGGTAATCAGGAAAAAAAAGGATGCAACATATTCATGTTCGAGAATACAAATTAGGGCAATGATTCCTGAAATAAAAAAGGCGATGGTCAAATGTATAGGGGTAACCGCCGTATTTTTGAATATTTTAGCGATGGTCATGGCTATTGGTCGCCCATAATCAGATAGATCTAGAAATTGGTCTGCTTTGGGCAATTTAGACATATAAATTCTTTGTTTATTGAATTGGTCTGATAACTTTTTTATTTTGTAATTCAGTGAGTTAAGGATTTGTTACGAAATTCCCTAATGCAGCATGTTTTATCTCTTCTTTTAAAATATATAATTATAGCATTGAGGTTTGGATGATATTTTATGGCCATTATCAGGATTTATATCACACCTTATAGTGTCCAAGCTTATTGCAATGCCTATATTTATGGGTATTTAGAATATATTAAAGATAAGGTTAATCAATGAGAAATATACTGTTCTTAATCATAGTAACAATTGTTTTTATGAATATGGGTTGCGCTAATAAAAGGGGTGATAAACCTAAGGTCCTCATTTTTTCCAAGACCATGGGGTATAAACATGCTTCTATTCCAAAAGGTATTGAGGCCATACAAAAATTAGGAAGGGAAAATGGCTTTCAGGTCGATACTACTAAGAATGCAACCTTTTTTACCGAGAAGTACCTTTCGCAATATTCAGCTATTGTTTTTCTGAGTACTACTGGGGATGTTTTGAATGAAAACCAGGAGACTGCTTTTGAACGTTACATTCAATCTGGTGGAGGATTTGTTGGCATACATGCCGCTACCGATACGGAATATGATTGGGAATGGTATACTAAAATGATTGGCGGTCAATTTCTGAGCCATCCTAAAGGCACACCAAACGCGGACTTTATCATTAAAGACCATTTGTTTATTGCCACGAAACATTTTACTGATACTATATGGAACAGGAACGAAGAACTGTATAATTTTAAGAAATTGAACCCGAAGGTGAATGTTTTGATTACGGTGGATGAAAGTACGTATGAAGGTGGGGAAAACGGTGATTTTCATCCTATGAGCTGGTATCATGAGTACGATGGAGGTAGAGTATTCTACACAGCGGCAGGTCATGCAGATGAAAGTTTCGAAGAAGAAAAGTTCGTTAAGCATATACTGGGAGGTCTCCTTTATGCCATAGGTGATAATTGAAAATAGGGTTTTTAAAGGGCTATTGGCCAACTTGTTTTTGATATGGGTGAATCGGGTATTGAACACCTTGGTCACTGACATTCCTTTCAAAGTTGTAGGATAGGGTTAATTGAAAATTGGAAAACATTTTTATGTGATATGTTGAAGCCTGTGGTTGTTAATGTTTGTTCAACCATTCTAAAGCTCTTTTGCGATTTGGAAAAATATCAGCATCCCATCCCAGCTTTTTAACCGCATAAACATAAAACTCCGCTTTTGTTTTGGCATCTATATCTTTGGGCTCTATTATTGAGACTATTGAACCAATAGGTATGTCCCACTCAGGAAAGAATCTATTTATAAGTTCAAATATTTGACCTCTGCCGAATTCTGTCATAACAAGTCTACAATCAGCCAAATATTTCACTGTGTTATGGTTTTTTGCGGATTCTACAATTATGAAAATGGCCTCGGTCAAAGTCTTGAAGTCCATAACACCTTCCAAAGTCAGTTCCATTATATTTTCCACGTTATTGTATTCAGATTTCCAGCCCATAATAATCTGTGTTTCACGATATATTAAGAATAAGTAGTAACTAAGCTTGAATGTGGAAACAATAACCCAATAGCACTTATATTATACAATCAAATAGTCATTTCTCACTTATGAAATTACAATGGAAACGTAATAGATGGTAACATATGTGAGTAACTTGATAGAATAATTTAAAAGAATGAAATAATCATAGTACTTCGCCCATTTTGATGGTTGAAGAAATACAAATTAGTAGGACTTTTGGTAAAATAATGGAAATTACTCGAAAATTGAACCAAAAGGAGAACCTGCTATTTTCTTCACGAATTCTTCATAACACTCTTATGCTTAAAAAGCGATGGATAAGGTAATCTTTGAAAGCATGATATTTGTTAGGTTTTTAATGGCGGATAAAGAATAGCTTTGCCTCATCAAAAAACAAATTATGAGCACTGACAAAACCTGTATCGTTTGTAAGAAATCTTCTAACGAAACCCCTGTAACTAAGTTCTACCATAAAGATAGTGAGTTTTATATATGCCCTCAACACCTGCCGGTTTTAATACATAACCCTCAAGATTTGATAGGCTTGTTAGATGGAGCTGACAAGTTGCAAGGAGGTTGAAATAGACCTGTTCGTTAATTCAAACATTTTTCTAGTATTCTTGGGCTATATGAACCAACAAATTGATAGCATCTGATTTTTTGGAGTCCTGTTATAGGTTAATGGCTAATTCACCTTCGTTGCCGTTAGGGCATAGACCATTGGTATTTTGTTGTCAAGGTGTTTTATCCTGTACTTATTTGGTGCGATCTCAATGGTCTTGTTAAAGCAATTATAGGGGGAGTAATCAAATTCGTCCAGTGAATTCAAGGTGAGACCATTTTTTATAAGACTATTGATCACTTCGCTAAAACCATGGTTCCACATTACGTATTCTTGGGTTATATCCGCATTTTTATCAGCGTAGGTTCCGATTTCAGTCTCGACGATCGCCCCTGAATTGAAGTAATTATACTTGATGTTTTCAAAATCATCATCGAACATCCAAACCACGGGGTGGAATTCAGCAAACACGAACTTTCCGTTTGGTTTTAGAAATCTAGAAATGATTTTGGCCCACTTATCCAAGTCGGGCAACCACCCAATAGTGCCATAACTGGTAAAAACAAGGTCAAATTCTTGATTTAAATGACTGGGCAAATCGTAAATATCGCAACATATAAAACGGGCATCGGATTTTGTCTCTTTTGCTAAAACCCTTGCTTTTTCAATGGCTTTATCAGATAGATCAACCCCGGTGACTAGGGCTCCGAGTCTACTTAAAGAAATCGTATCCTGTCCAAAATGGCATTGAAGGTGAAGTATGGATTTACCTTTGACATCCCCCAGTAAGTTCAACTCAATTTCATTTAATGATGATTTTCCGTTGATAAAACCTTTTAGGTCGTAGAATTCGGAGTTCAGGTGTACTTCAGTTTTGTTATTCCAGGATTCCTTGTTTATTGTCAGGTAATTTTTTTCTGCGTCCATTTTAAGGTCTCTTTTTTGAAACTTCCACATAAAAATTTCTGTCAACCTTAAAAGTGGAAAGATTCCCCTTAAAAGTTTTGGTCTGCCATTCGGGATTGGGTGTCAACCAATGTTCTTGGCCATCAATATAAATTCTTATGGGCATTTTAAAACCATCGACAACATTTGTATACCTGAATTTTAAGGTACTGTCGGTAATGGTATATTCTAATGAAGGAATCATGGTTGTGCGTAGGTATTCATCAAATATTGGGCTGAGTTCTATTCCGGTTTGGTCTATTAGATAATTCTCAATTTGGGTCGAGGTAACGGTTTGGTGGTAAAAGTCCCTATTAAGTCCACGTAGAACCTTTCGCCATTTTTCATCATCATTTACCAATTGACGAATGGTGTGCAACATATTGGCTCCCTTGTAATACATATCACCAGAACCCTCTTGGTTTACACCATATGGGCCAATTATAGGAATGTTGTTCCTGATATTCCTTCGTAGTCCGATTACGTATTCTTCAGCAGCGTTGGTTCCAAAATGGTAATCTAAATACAGGTTTTCTGAATAACATGTGAAGCTTTCGTGTATCCACATATCCGCAATGTCCTTATAGGTTATGTTATTGGCGAACCATTCATGGCCAGATTCGTGAATAAGGATATAATCAAATTGCAATCCCCAACCTGAAGCGGATAGATCACGCCCTAAATATCCGTTTTGGTAGTGGTTGCCATAGGTTACCGAACTTTGGTGTTCCATACCCAAATAAGGTACTTCGACCAATTTATAACTATCCTCATAAAAGGGGTAGGGGCCGAACCAATATTCAAAAGCCTTTAAGGTCATGGGAGCTTGTTTGAATTGTTCTTTGGCCTTGTTCAGATTATCGCGTAGCACATAATAATCCATATCCAATATGCCTTTTTCCCCTTGATATTTTTCCCCAAAGTGTACATAGTCGCCAATGTTCACATTTACTCCGTAATTATTGATCGGGTTTGCCACGAACCAATGAAAGGTGTTTGTTTCCTTATCTACTTTTCGTAGTCTACCGTTCGATACATCTATAAGGCCCTTGGGTACTTTTACGCTAATGGCCATACTATCTACTTCATCGTACATATGGTCCTTGTTTGGCCACCATGCACTGGCACCAAGACCTTGGCAACTTGTCGCGACGAAGTGCTTACCGTTATTATCGGTATCCCAACTGAACCCACCATCCCAAGGGGCATTCTCCGCTTCTTTGGGATGACCGGAATAATACACGACAATCTCGTTGTATTCACCTTTGATTTGCTTTTTCTTTAGCGTAATGAAATGTGCATTGCCCACAGATTTGACTTCTAGGGTTTTTCCGTCTTGGATGACCTTAGATATCTTCAATGGAGGTTGAAGGTCAATTTGCAATACTTTTTGGGCGTCCAATACTTTATAACGTATTAGGTTGCTTCCTGAAATAAATTTTTGGTCGGGTCTAACCTCGATATCCAAGTGATAGTAATTCAAATCCCACCAAGCGCGTTCCGGGGTAATACTGCCCCTTAATGTATCTTGATGGGTAAATTGTTGGGCAGAAAGGCCAAGTGAAAATAGTGCAATTAGTAATACTATTGTGTTTTGTTTCATTCTCAATTTATTATCTCATGATGGCATTCGGGAAAACTACGGGACTTTCAAAGCCATCAGCACTCACTGAGGATACCCCAAAAAGAGAATTATCGATTACGATACCCTTAAGTGTGAATTCGGTTAAGTTACCTACATTTCGGCTATGTTCCCATTGAGGGGCAGTGGTGTCCCTCCAATAAACCTTATAACTTGTGGCCCCATCAACCATACTCCATTGAAGCCTTGCAGATGGCTCTACGATACCACCTATTTTAACTTCTCTCGGGGCTGGGGGTGCCCATGCGATTGACGCTAGGTTTATTGCATTGACGGCTGTTAATTTTCGGGCGTAATCAAAATTCACATGCTCCAATACATCTCCATAGGCAATGCCGTTCTCCGTTCTTATATCTTGGTGTTGTTGGGTGTAATTCTCATGCGCTTCCATAATACGAATCCCTGCAAAACCGGCATCATTGAAAGGTCTGTGGTGTCCCCCTCGTCCAAAACGGTCCAAACGATAGACCATCATGGGATTCATCTCGGGCATATAGGTTTTTGTGGTTTTGTACACATAACGCGCCAATTGTCTTGAAATGCCGTCAACTTCACCCCCATAAAAGCGCCTGGCATTTCGTTCTTTTTCTGTTTCTGTTGGGGGTACGGGTTCTGAGAAAATACGGAATTCCCTGTTATCGATAACCCCGTCGACCCCTTTGATATTCCCGATCATATCATTGTTCAAAATTCCAATGATTTCCCATCCGTTTGACTTTGCATGGGCAGCAAGGCCCTTGCCGCCATAAAGTCCTTGTTCTTCCCCTGATAGCCCTACATAAATAATACTGTTCTCGAATTTGTATTTGGAGAGTACGCGCGCAGCTTCCATGGTGCCTGCCATACCACTTGCATTATCATTTGCACCTGGGGAATCATCAGTGAAATTGGTTGGATCGCTCACCCTGGAGTCGATATCACCACTCATAATAATATAACGGTTTGGGTACTTAGTCCCACGCTGGATGGCTACAACGTTTACGACCATTACATCGTGTACTATACGGTCATTGTCCCCTTTTTTAACCAAGTCTTTTTGGTAAAAAACTTCTAGGCAGTCCCCACATTCTTTAGATGTATTCTCGAACTCACTTTTTATCCATCTTCTGGCAGCACCGATTCCCCTTGTTTGGGAAGTGGTATCACTTAAGGTGTGGCGTGTTCCAAAGTTGACCAATGTGGTAACATCTGCCTTTATGCGCTCTGCGGAAACCGCCTCAATTATATCATAGATGCGTTGATCCGTTTGGGAACAAACCAAGATAGGGAGTAAGAATATTAGTAGATAAAATGATTTCTTCATTATAATTCAGTTTGATGTTTTATTGAAATAAGTTGAGTGATTAGGTCATTAGGGAAAAGTAACTAATATATGAATTTTGGCCAGAGGTATTTTCACCCATTTCCATTGCTGTTAAATAATACTATAAATCAAGGATAAAAGGATTGTTTCAAAAATGAAACGGAATCAATAAAAACATCAATATCATTGATGTATTGAAAATGTTTCACTCATGAAAATTAAATTATAAAAACAATTTAAACAAACATGGTATCCTAATCGGTAAACCGTTTCAGTACATTACGAACGTATTTTATATCATCTATAAATAATTTGGCATGTGTATTTTGTCTACCGACTTTTATTGTCACCGTACTTTCGGGTAATTCTTGGAACATAAATTCATCGGTCCAATCATCACCAATCGCAAGTACAAAATCATAATCACCTTCACCTAAAACACGCATGGTCGCACGCCCTTTATTCACATTACTGCTTTTGATTTCCATGACCTTGTTGCCGTTGAGGACACTTAGGTCATCATTGGCTATTAAACTTGTAAGAACGGTATTGAGTTCATTGGCCCTAAGGTTTCCGAAATCAGGGTCCGTCTTACGGTAATGCCAAGCAAGGGAATAATTCTTTTCTTCAATGAAACTCCCTGGGGTCCTGTCTACAAAAGATTCCAATACGGGGCGAATTTTTTCCATCCAATCGTTTTTGACATTTTCGAGCATTCTGAAGTCTTCTCCGTTTTGGGAAATCCATACCCCATGTTCAACGATCATATTGTATTTTTTGGGTAAGAACCATTTAGTGAATGTTTCCTTATCACGACCACTTACCAAATATACTTCCGTATCTTTTAAAGCATTCAAGGCATCTAAAAGGGCATAAAGTTCTTCATCAGGGCCAGCTTTTTGCGGGTCTGCATGAAAACCGGAAAGTGTTCCGTCATAATCGAGGAACAGCATTTTTTTCTTGGCGTTCTTAAAATCATCCAAAACAACACTTAATCGATGTTCGGTCAACCTTTTGGATACATTGGCGGCATCCCTTTCTTTTTGTTCTTTTAATGATGACATGAAATCATTGGCCCATCGTTCAACATTATAGCGTTCCAAACGTTTCTGCAACTCGGTGTTTCGGTCAATTTGTTCTTCTTTTGGCATGTTTATGGCCTCATAAATAGCGTCTGCCGTTTGTTCAAAATTATTTGGATTGACCAAGAGCGATTCATTCATCTCATTCGCGGAACCGGCCATTTCACTTAGAATAAGTACCCCGGTCTTATCGGTCCGTGTGGCCACATATTCTTTGGCCACGAGGTTCATGCCATCCCGTAATGGGGTTAGCCATGCGATATCACTCGATGTGTATAGGTCAATTAGGTTCTCAAAAGGTACTGAACGATAGAAATACCAAATAGGGGTCCAGCTGACCGTGGAGAAGTCCCCATTAATGCGCCCGATCAATTCATCTACCTCTTTTTTCAATAATTGGTATTGGGGCACATTGGACCTGGATGGGACGGCCAGTATGATCAATCTGACTTTCTCTTTATATTGTGGGTATTTGTTCAAAAAATATTCAAAGGCATTCAATCTTTTGGCGATTCCCTTGGAGTAGTCCAATCGGTCAATCGAAAGTATTAATTTGGCATCAGGTGTTGAGCGTTTATGGTTGTTTAATCGTTGCTGTAAATCTGATTGTTGTTCCGTTGTGTTCTTTTCATGCTCTTTGGCAGCTTCACTGAACTTTTTATAATCTATGCCCATTGGGAAAGAATCGACCTTGATGATCCTCTTATCTTGGTAAATATCATTAAAACTTACTTCCAAGCCCAGTAGACGCCTTACGGAACTTAAAAAATGACGTTCATAGTCATAGGTATGGAAACCGATTAAATCAGCGCCCAACAGCCCTTCAAGCACTTCTTCCCGCCAGGGTAGGGTCCTAAAAATCTCGAACGAAGGAAAAGGAATATGTAGAAAGAAACCTATTGAGATATTCGGGCGTTTTTCGCGCACCATCTGGGGCACCAACATCAATTGGTAATCATGTACCCAAACGGTATCATCGTCTTCGGCCTTTTCCAAGATGGCATCGGCAAATTTTTGGTTTACGGCTTTATATACATTCCAACTTTCAAGTTCAAATTCTGAATACTCCAAAAAATAGTGGAAGAGCGGCCAGATAGTTCGGTTGCTAAATCCAAAATAAAATCCGTCTACCTCATCTGAGGTCAGGTTTACTTTTGAGGAACCGTGCTCGGCCAAGGCTTTATCTATTTGCGGAGCCAATTCTTTGGGAATATCCTCATCGGTAAGACCGCTCCATCCAATCCAAATACTATCGCTGCCCGAATGTACCGATTTCATACCGGTCGCCAATCCCCCAACACTTGGTATTGCAGAGATACTTCCATTGCTAATTTGTAATTGTACAGGTAATCTATTTGAGATTATGATAGTTTTTCCCATAAAGTGGATTATTTTAAAGTGATTTGTCTTTTGTTTCTATAAATTTCGTCAAATTGCATGGCAAAAGCAACTAATAAAAGACTTTTAGAGGATAATTGAAATATGGACAACTTGGATTACGGAATTATTGGAAATTGCAGGAGTGCTGCCCTAATATCGAAAACTGGATCTATTGAATGGTGCTGTTTGCCAGAGTTCGATTCATCATCTGTCTTCGCCAAATTATTGGATGAGGAAATAGGAGGGAGTTTTGAAATCAAGGTTTCCGATAAGTATACGATAAAGCAACGTTACAAGAAGAATACAGCGGTATTGATCACTCGTTTTTCCGATGAAGGGAATGTTTTCGAAATCCATGATTTTATGCCCCGCTACCATGATGAAGATGGTAAATACCATGCTCCTCCTGAATTGGTCAGATTTATAAAGCATATAAAAGGGAAGCCTGTTTTTAAAGTGTTGTACAACCCTAAATTGGAATATGCACAAGGGGAGACCAAAACCTACATTAAGGACGATTTTATAGTAAGTTTAACCAAAACCGTAAAATTCGATACGGTTTTCCTCTATACATCTTTTGATAAGAACGCTGTTTTGGAGGGTCAAGAAATCAAGTTGACGAAAAACGGATATTTTCTTATGGGTTATAATGAGAAAATCCTTCAACCGACAACAAGAAAAGTGTATCTGGATCTTGAACGAACCAAGGTTTATTGGTTAAATTGGACGAACAAGACACCGACTTATAAAAAATACAACCAACAAATATCCCGTAGTGCCATTACATTGAAATTGCTGAGTTATGACAAGACGGGAGCTGTTTTAGCCGCAGCGACAACTTCTTTGCCAGAAACCATTGGCGAGGTGCGGAATTGGGACTATAGATTTTGTTGGATCCGTGATGCTTCTATGGTAATACGGGTGATGGGAGGCTTAGGCCATAGAAACGTAGCGAAGCGTTACCTACAGTTCATTATTGACCTGATGCCTGACAAGGATGAAAAGCTTCAAATAATGTACGGCATCAATAAAGAAAAGAAATTGACCGAAGAAACCTTGGACCATTTGAGTGGTTATAAAGGTTCTAAGCCCGTGAGAATTGGAAATGCCGCATATAAGCAAAAACAGAATGATATCTATGGTATTCTAATGAATGTCATTCATGCCCAGTTGGTAGAGTTCAGTATCGATATTGACAATGGGGAAGAACTATGGGGGATTACCAAAGGTATCGTTTGGATTGTTTCAAGACACTGGAGGGAGCCCGATAAAGGTATCTGGGAGTTCCGCACGGAGGATAGGCATTTTACCTTTTCCAAGGTACTTTGTTGGGTCGCCATAGATCGGGCGGTGAAAGTAGCGAGAATACTAAAAAAGACAAGGAAATTAGAGAAATGGCTTATCCTGGAAAAGGAAATCAAAGCCGATATTTATGAGAATGCATGGAATGATGAGGTAAATGCCTTTACCCAATCGTATGGTTCGTCACATTTAGATGCTTCTGTATTGTTGATGGAGTCTTACGGCTTTATAGATGCGAAAGATCCAAAATTCGTAAGTACCGTAAAAGCCATTGAAAAAGACCTAAGCAATGAAGGGTTGTTGTATCGGTACAAAAATGAGGACGATTTTGGATTGCCTTCATCATCGTTCACGATTTGTACTTTCTGGTTTATCAATAGTCTTTTCAAAATCGGTGAAGTTGAAAAGGCCAAAGAACATTTTGAAAGGCTATTGACTTATAGTAACCATTTAGGGTTGTTCAGCGAGGATATTGATTTTAAGACAAAAAGGCTTTTAGGTAACTTTCCTCAAGCCTACTCACATTTGGCATTGATTGAGTGTGCAATTAATTTCTCGACTAAGGAAACTGAAGAACGTATTTTGGAATCTATGCGCGATTGATTTTTATTGCCTCGATCAATTAGTTCCCTTTTTTTAAAAGGTTAGGTTGTGGCTCTAAGTAGATTATATTCGGATATTATCTGCAATGCTTTTTATCTTTTTCAGGAGTCCGTTCAAATCTTTTTTAGAGGTAAACGGATTCATGATCGTGGTTCGTAGATAGTGGATACCCCTAAGTTTGGTCTGTACAATGTAATATTCACCATCTTCCAAAAGATGTTGCCGAATAGAGGCATTGAGCGCATTTAGCTCAGTAGTGTCTTTTGACCCTGTTATATACCTGAAGCAGACGATATTGGACATAGGTTCAATGGCTAGTTCAAAATCGGGATGATCACTGACCAGCGAACCGAAATACTTACCCAAATCATAAAGTACGGTAACATTTTCATCAAAGATATCTTCTCCATAGGTTTTTAGAAGGGTGTACCATTGTATGCCCATCATGGTTTTGGTACATTCAAATGTTCGTTTGGCAAGATTGTACCAATCTTCATGCTCCGATTGTTCTAAAAGATAATCGGCCTTTTGGCTAAAAGTCGTGTGTGAGTGGTGACCTTTTTTATAGAGTAAGGCTGTGGTAATGGTGGGCATCATCATCATCTTATGACCGTCTATGACTACCGAATCGGCATGTTGTATGCCTTTTACGGTATGCTTGTACTTACTTGAGAATATTGAAGCGCCCCCGTGGGCACCATCTACATGTAGCCAAAGCTTATGGTTAGAGCAGAAACTGGCCAAAGTTTCTAAATCATCGTACATTCCGGTAGCTGTAGAGGGCGCGCTGCCGACGACTGCAAAGACTTTTATATTTTCTTTTAAAGCTTTTTTATAATAGGTTTCCAAGAGGGAAACATCCATATTGAAACCTTTTGATGCAGGTATTTTTATAATTCCTTTGGTTCCCAGTCCCATAATCTTGGCAGCACGCTCAATGCAGTAATGGGCCTCTTCACAAACCATGATACCCAAATTCTGGTTTTGCCCCTCATTCCATATGTCAATATCTAAAATGGCCTTTCTTGCCGATAATAAAGCGGTTAAATTGGCCAAAGTACCTCCTGAGGTTAAAAATCCCCTTGAATTTTCATCATAGCCGATTTTGGAATTGATAAATTCGGTGATGATTTTTTCCATTGCAGTCGGTACCATCCCCATTTCATAAACCGCGGCACCATTGTTTAACGAAGCGCTTATTAAAGCGGACAGGGATGCTATTGGTGCTGGTGGACAAACTTGGTGCCCGATATACTTTGGGTTATGTAAATGGATTGAACGTTCAATGATCTCAGGGAATAACTTTGGGGTTTTTCCATCTTTCAAAAAACCTTTCCAATACGCATACTCATCTTCCGGCGGACTCCAACGAATGACCTTCTCTGATTCTCGATTGATAGAAGAATTGAAATGGTCGGCCAACTGATCAATCAGTACATGCCCCTGTTTTCTAAAGTTTTCAGGGGAATAGGCCATTTTTAGAATATCATTCTTCATCACAATGGAATAGACTTTGTTTTATCATTTGACCAATAAAGTGACCTTGTTTTGTGTTGAAGAATCTTCACCCACAAAAATGTCGAATTCACCGGGTTCAACGAAACTGTTTCCTTTAGCATCGAAGATTGAAAGATCCCCAGGGGAAATCTCAAATTCAATGGTTTTTGATTCTCCTTTTGCCAATGCCGTTTTTTTGAATTTTCGTAATGTTTTTATCGGTTTGCTAAGGCTTGCCTCTTTATCGCTGATATAAAGTTGAACAACGGTTTCCCCATCATAATCCCCGTTGTTGGTTATTTCTACACTAACGGTGTTCTTTTCGGATTTACCTATTGTTCCTTTATTCAGTTTGGGTGTTGAATAGGAGAATTTAGTAAAGCTCAGTCCGTATCCGAATGGGTAAAGGACTTCGCCATCAAAATAGCGATAGGTGCGTCCTTTCATGTGATAGTCCTCAAAAGGAGGTAGATCCTTAACGGATTTATAAAAAGTAACCGGTAATTTCCCTGATGGGTTGTAATCCCCGAAAAGAATGTCCGCCACTGCGTTTCCTCCTGCTTGTCCCGGATACCACGCTCCAATTATTGCTGGAAGGTTTTCCTGCTCCCAATTAATGGCCATGGCGCTTCCACTAGTAAGTACAAACACAATTGGTTTTCCCAATCCATGAAGTTCTTTAAGCAACCTTTGCTGTGGTTTGGGCATTTTAAGGTTTGTTCTATCGCCTTTAGAGAAGCCTTGGATATCTATTGGCATTTCCTCACCTTCCAATCGGGCTGAAATACCGCCTACATATACCACAACATCACTTTGGCTTATTTTTTCGAGCATAACCTGTTTGCCTTGCAGTTGCTCTTTGTTCCATGTTAATTGTAATGCGGATACCCAAGGGTTATCGCATTTGTATTCCAATACGAAATCATAGGCCTTGTTTTTACTTACTGTAAATGCCGCATTTTTTGTAGGGGTATCACCTTCTTTAGGGCTTTTTGCCAATTCTTTCCCGTCCACCATAAAACGATAAGATCCTCCCTTATCGTAAATATCGAAGGTTATATCCCCACTGAAATCAGGTTGTAATGTGCCACTGTATCGAATAGAAAACTTACCGGGGGTCAGTATGGAAATCGGGGCGGCACCTCCCCATTCAAAGTCAATTAGATCATCGGATTTTATGGCGACTGGTTTCCCTTCCAAATTGGAATTGTCGTAATATTCCGTTTTTATTTTCCCTTTGAAATAATTGTTCCCGATAATATCGAAAATGGGTTTATCATCGGCTAGATTGGTTCCCTTGAAATAATGTACGGTTGTTTTTTTTGATACTTTTTCTTGAATTCCCTGTAGAACCGTTTTCCGGTTGGTCGGGGTGCCAAAATAATTACCCAATAAAAATTGTTTGTCATTCGCATTGGGGCCAATTACGGTAATGGTCTTGACCTTTTTGTAAATGGGTAAGGTATTATTTTCATTCTTTAATAAAACCATAGATTCCCTAGCTGTCTGCAGCGCTAATTTTTGACTGGTCTCCGATTCGATTTCGGAGGCTGGTATATCATAAAAAGGAATTTCTTCCGAAGTATTCAAAAGCCCTAGTTTAATTCTGGCAAGAAACAATCTTCTAACGGCGATATTGATCTCATCCTCAGAAATCAATCCAGCTTCCACGGCCTTTTTTAAATGGGCATATGTTGAACCGCAATTTAAGTCACAACCTGATTGTACGGCTAAGGCCGATGCCTCTTCTGCGGTATTTACGATTTTATGGCGTAAATAGATATCCTCTACCGCACCACAGTCGGATACGACATACCCGTCAAATCCCCATTTTTTACGTAAAATATCATTCAAAAGTAGCTTACTGGCGGTTGCAGATTCACCTAAATATCTATTATAGGCCGACATTACGGAGTAAGATTTGCCTTCGATAACGGCAGCTTTGAAAGCTGGTAAATAGGTTTCCCATAAATCTTTGGCATCAGTATATGCATCAAAACTGTGTCTGTTGTATTCGGGGCCACTATGAACGGCGAAATGTTTTGCAGTTGCAATAACCTTGTAATAGTTAGGGTCGGTACCTTGAAGGCCTTTTATGAATGCAACACCGAATCTTGAGGTCAAATAAGGGTCTTCTCCATAGGTTTCCTGTCCTCTTCCCCAGCGTGGATCCCTGAAAATATTGATATTGGGAGACCACATGGTAAGCCCTTGATAGCGATTTCTTTGACCAAGTTTAATGCTTTGATTGAATTTTGCCCGGGCCTCGGTACTTATCGCGTTGGCGACCTCATGAATGAGTTCAGGGTTCCATGTAGCGGCCATTCCTATGGCTTGGGGGTATGATGTAGCCGCGCCGGCTCTTGCCACACCATGCAAACACTCGTTCCACCAATTGTATTCAGGGATACCCAAACGTTCGATCGCAGGGGCAACATCTTGCATTTGACTTATTTTTTCATCAAGTGTTAGCCTGTCGACCACATCTTGGGCACGTGAATCAGGGGATAATTTGGCATCTAGGAAGGGGTATACATTGTTTTGTGCAAATAAACCCAGTTGGGTAAAAAGAACAACAACAAGAAGAAGAAATTGATTTTTCATTAGTTTGGAATGAATGGTTTTTAATTAGATTTCAGCAAGTGAATTTAAATATAAAAGAGAGAACCCAAGAATGAATCTTGCATTTAATCCTAGATAACTACTAAAGGTTTTCGAAGGCCATATTTTAAACTTTTTATATAGCGATAAATTAAACAATTGGTTTATGTTTTGTTAAATTTGCGATTGTATTTAAATAACACATAACATGAAATTAAAAAATATTTTATTAGGGTTCCTTTTGGTTGGATTTCTTTGGTCTTGCCAAGAAAAAATGGAGGAAAAGCCACCTGTAAAGGCTGAAAAGAAATTTGAGTATATCGCCGACCAATTCGCCGATATCAAGGTATTGCGATATCAAATCCCGGGATTCGATGAACTTACTTTAAAAGAAAAGGAATTAGTGTACTATATGACACAAGCAGGGTTGGCCGGTCGCGATATTATGTGGGACCAAAATTATCGACATAATCTTGAGATAAGGGATGCGTTGGAAAATATATATACTACTTATAATGGGGACAAGACAACCAAAGACTGGCTGGCGTTCCAAGAATATTTGAAAAGGGTTTGGTTTTCTAACGGAATACACCATCACTATTCCAATGATAAGATAAAACCAAATTTTAAGGCGGACTTCTTAACCTATTTATTGAAAGAAACAGATACAAAATTGGAGGGAGAGGCCTTTGATGTTATTTTCAATGATAAGGACGCTAAAAAAGTGAATAAGAAAAAAGGAGTGGACAATGTAGCTTCTTCTGCCATTAATTTCTACGGACCTACAATAACCGATGCCGATGTTGATGCTTTTTACAAAACAGCTTATAAAGGTCCAGAAGGTCGACCTATTGAGGCTGGATTGAATTCAACTTTGGTACGTGAAAATGGAAAGCTTGTTGAAAAAGTGTGGAAATCAGGTGGTCTTTACGGTAGCGCCATCGACGAGGTCATTAAATGGTTGGAAAAGGCCAAAGGGGTAGCCGAAAATCAAAAACAGGCCAAAACCCTAGGATTGCTTATTGATTATTACAAAACGGGTGATTTGAACATTTGGGATCAATATTGTATCTCATGGGCAACTTCCACCGAAGGCAATATCGATTGGATCAATGGTTTTATCGAAGTGTACAATGATCCAAAAGGGTATAGAGGTTCTTATGAGAGTATTATCCAAGTTAAGGATTTTGAAATGTCAAAGCAAATGGCCGTACTTTCTGAAAACGCCCAGTGGTTCGAAGATAATGCCCCTTTAATGGATTCCCATAAAAAGAGTGATGTGGTAGGGGTTTCATATAAAACGATAAACGTGGCCGGTGAGGCCGGTGATGCATCTCCCAGTACACCTATAGGCGTGAATTTGCCCAATAACAACTGGATCAGACAAGAGCATGGAAGTAAATCCGTTTCTCTAGGGAATATCATCAACGCCTATAATAATGCGGGCGGAAGTGGTAGACTTCATGAATTTGCCTATGACGAGGAAGAAATTGAGCTGGAAGAGAAATACGGACAGCTAGCCGATAAATTGCATACTGCCTTGCATGAAGTTATCGGACATGCTTCCGGATTGATAAACCCAGGTGTGGGCCAACCTAAAGAAACCTTAAAGAATTATGCGTCTACCATGGAAGAGGGTAGGGCCGATTTGGTTGGGCTCTATTATCTAATGGATCCAAAACTACAGGAACTTGGTTTGGTCGATGACTGGCAAGCTGTAGGTAAAGCCGCGTACGATGGTTATATTAGAAATGGATTGATTACCCAGTTGGTGCGTATTGAGCTTGGAAATGATATCGAAGAAGATCATATGGTCAATAGACAGTGGGTTTCTGCCTGGGTATATGAAAAAGGAAAAGCAGATAATGTAATCGAAAAGATTGAAAAAGACGGTAAGACCTACTATAACATAAACGATTACAAAAAACTTCGGGAATTGTTCGGTGAGTTGCTACGTGAAGCACAACGAATTAAATCTGAAGGTGATTTTAAAGCAGCACAGGATTTGGTCGAAGGTTATGGTGTAAAAGTTGACCAAGCCTTGCACGCGCAGGTATTGGATCGTAACCAACAGTTTAAATCGGCCCCTTATAGCGGATTTGTAAATCCGGTATTGGTTCCTGAGACCAATGAAGCTGGGGAAATTGTGGATGTCAAAGTAACACAGCCCGATTCTTTTGAACAGCAAATGTTGGATTATTCCAGCAAACATAGTTTTTTGGAGTAATTACATGATATAGCTTAGTTAAAAGCAAAAAAAATCCGTCCGGACGATGCTGTCAGGACGGATTTTTGTTTTTAGGAAGTTTTCTATTATTCGGTAACTGCCCTATATGCATTTACCCTTCCTTTACCATGGTAGGCACTAACACCATTACCGTCGATCTTGTCTGCAGTTCCGGTTAGTTGCTTAGTCACCTCATGAGGATTCATTTCACCACCATTTTTACCAATGATCAATGCCGCAATTCCAGCAACATGGGGAGAGGCCATACTGGTACCTGCACTCCAGCTCCAACCTCCTGGAATCGTACTTAAAACCATGTCATAATACCATAAAGAACTAGGACTGTCGAAATCACCTCCGGGAGCCGAAACGGTAACGTGGCTTTTACCATAATCTGTATAACTGGCAGGGACATCCAGGTCAGTGGTAGGGTCTTCTGCCCAGCTATAGGGAGCCGTCGCAGAAACCGAAATCACGTTGTTTAGACTGGCAGGGAGCTTGGTCGTTGACCCATTTCCATCAAAATTAGCACCGCCATTTCCAGCAGATACAACAATTGTAGTTCCGTTTTTATAAGCAAAATCAATTGCCCTTTGTTGTGCATGTCGAATTTCAGAAATATACTTCGCTGGCACTTTTGTAACAGAGCCATCTTCTAATGTAATAAAACCATTTTTGTTAAATGTGGCACCAAGGCTCATATTGATTACATCAGCGTCGATCAAAGCCGCATAGACAATACCGGCATTGATACTGCTGAATGGACCAGAGCCAGAAAATTCCGAAAGAACTTTAACAGCAACGATTTCTGCGTTTGGGGCAACCCCGATGACCCCTATTTCGTTATCTGCAGCTGCTATAGTACCTGCCACATGGGTGCCATGGTTAAAATAAAAGCCATCAGCAACATTCCAATCTTCTCCGTCTATGAAAGAGGCGCTTAGTGAGGTGTTTAGATTTGGCGATATATCAGGGTGTTCTGCATCTATGCCTGAATCAAGGACGGCTACTCTGACACCTGATCCAGTTTGCCCTGTGTTCCATGCCT
The DNA here is from genome assembly GCF_033101095.1 of Maribacter sp. TH_r10. Classification (NCBI taxonomy): domain Bacteria; kingdom Pseudomonadati; phylum Bacteroidota; class Flavobacteriia; order Flavobacteriales; family Flavobacteriaceae; genus Maribacter; species Maribacter sp. TH_r10. The sequence goes on from NZ_JAWMPY010000002.1 coordinate 256,895, forward strand.
CTGGGGCATCAATGGCATCCATACCCCATAGGTAATCGAAGAAAGGCTCATCACTACCTATACTGAGAGGAGATGCCTCCGGGTATAGTTCAGGGTCAATCCATTGTACATTAAAGTCCGGTACTACAGACCTAACCTTAGCTTTGGTTGCGATCTTACTGCTAATGGTTTCGGTTGAGGATATAATGGCAACACCGATTTCCGGTATCATTGATTTAACAGTGGCACCTAAACTTTCCATTTCGGTTTCGAAACCATCTGGAATGCTTTCATTTTTTAATAGGACCACATAATCCGATTTAGAGGAGGTTTTTGCATAAATCGCATTTATTTCGGTGTCATTTATTGCCTCATTTTCTGTTGAACACGAACTGAAGAACAAAAATGCCAAACATGTTGGCAAAAAGATTTTCTTTAAATTTTTTAGATTTTTTTTCATATTTCTCTTTTAGTTTGAATTAATTAGAGGCAAAATATTAAATAATTTAACAAAAACCTAAAATTAAGTTAAAATCAAAAGAGTAGGTTGAGGCCTCTTTCATGAACGTAGCCTTCAATTGCCATAAAACAAATAAACCACTCCGATTTGGAGTGGTTTATACTTCAGGATAGTTCCGAAGATCAATCTGAATTAGTCAAAGGTGTAACCGTTATCTGCAGCGATTTTATCGGCAATTTGTGTTTTTAAAGCCACTACATTAGGGTTATTGGTATATTTTGTAAAACGTTTAAGTCCCATTAACATCATACGTTGCTCATCACCTTCAGCAAAGGAAATAATGGCTTCCTTACCTTTGGATATAGCTGTCTCTATAGCATTGTACAAATATAGTTTCGACATGGCAATTTGAATGGTCTGGCTTTCCTCACCAAAACGTTTTGCATTTTTCTCCGTTCTTAGGATAGTCGATTCCGCCATATATATTTGAATTAGGATATCAGCGGCCGACATCATTAATTGCTGATGGTTTTCCAGTTCGGTACCGTATTTTTGAACGGCACTACCGGCGACCATTAGAAAGACTTTTTTCATTTTGGCGATCATATCCTTTTCCTCTGCGAAAAGGGCAGAAAAGTCAGGCGTATCGAATGAAGGGATCCCCATTAATTCCTCACCTACCTTTGTTGCGGGTCCAAGGAGATCTACATGGCCTTTCATAGCCTTTTTAACTAGCATTCCTACTGCCAACATTCGGTTTATTTCATTGGTGCCTTCGTAGATTCGGGCGATACGGGCATCTCTCCATGCTTTCTCCATAGGAGCGTCAGCACTGAATCCCATTCCACCGAAAATCTGTATGCCTTCGTCGGTCGTGCTCTGAACGTGTTCTGATACCGCAACCTTTAAGATAGAACATTCGATGGCATATTCCTCAACACCTTTCAATTCGGCCTCTTGATGGGAGTTACCTGCGGCTTCCCGCATGGCTATCCTATCCTCGATGTTCTTGGCAGCACGATAACTGGCCGATTCCCCGGCATAAGTATTTATCGCCATTTCGGCAATCTTGGCTTTAATGGCCCCAAAATTAATAATCGGGGTTTTGAATTGTTTTCGTTCATTGGCGTACTTCACAGATTCCCCAATGATACGTCGTTGGGCATCCAAACAAGCGGCTGCCAATTTTATTCGACCAACATTCAAGGCATTCATAGCGATCTTGAAGCCATTTCCACGTTCAGAAAGCATATTCCCAACAGGCACTTTGGTCTCGTTAAAGAACACTTGACGGGTAGAGGAGGAGTGGATTCCCAATTTCTTTTCCTCATCACCTAAAGAGATTCCATTTTCAGGATCATTTTCTACTATAAATCCGGTAATGTACTTATCGTCTTCAATACGTGCAAAAACGATGAACATATTGCAAAATCCGGCATTTGATATCCACATTTTCTGTCCGGTTATGGAATAATATTTTCCATCATCGGAAAGAACCGCTTTGGTCTTACCTGAATTGGCATCAGATCCAGCTCCAGGTTCTGTGAGGCAATATGCCCCGAACCATTCTCCAGAAGCCAATTTCGGTACGTATTTTTGTTTTTGTTCTTCTGTACCGTACAAGGTTATCGGCATGGTTCCAATTCCTGTATGGGCACCGAAAGCCGTACTGAATGAACCGGTTGCACCTGAGATATAATCACAAACCAACATAGTAGACACGAACCCCATTCCCATACCACCATATGATTCTGGTACAGCTACGGATAAAAGTCCAAGTTCACCTGCTTTACGCATACATTCTTCGGTATATCCATAGTCTTTCTTTTCAAAACGTTCCCAATGGGCCCAAAGTTCACGATCAACAAATTCCTTAGTGCTGTCGCGCATCATTCGTTGCTCTTCCGATAGGTCTTCCAACGTGAAAACATCCTCACATTGGGTTTCTATTACCAGGAATTGACCTCCTCTTAAAATCTCTTTTTCAGGTTTAATTGTGCTCATAGTTTTTTAGATTTAAGAATCAAGAGTCAAGAATTAGGACGTTATTGAAGTCCAACTTGAAATCCTGAAATCATTTTTTGTAATTCTTGAATTTTATTTTCTAGTTTTTCAAATCTTTTCTTATCGATATATTTTAATCGATAGGCAACGATTAATTGTGTTTCCCATTCATATGCAGACCCCAAGCTATCTTCAATAAATTTATTGAAATGTTTATTGGTCGATTTACTTGTTCCTTCTGCGATGTTCGAAGGTATAGATACTGCACAACGGGTTAATTGAGATATTAAATTGAACCTTTCAGAATCAGGAAAAGTTCCGACCATTTGATAGGTTTCATTCACGAGATCCATTCCGTTTTGCCAAATTTTAAGCTTCTTGAAATTATGCCTAATCATTTGTAAGGTATCTAAGGTCTTTTCTCTTGTTTCTACTTATGTCTAAGAAAGGAACTCATAGATTCCTGCAGCGCCTTGCCCCGTTCCGACGCACATGGTTACCATACCATATTTACCTTGCATGTTCCTTTTCCTCATTTCATCGAATAATTGAACGGATAACTTACCTCCGGTACATCCTAAAGGGTGCCCCAATGCAATTGCGCCACCATTCACATTGACGATTTCTTGGTTGAGGTCCAGCTCTCTCATTACGGCCAGGGATTGGGAAGCAAAGGCTTCGTTCAATTCTATTAATTCTATATCATTCTGTTTTAGTCCCGCTTGTTTCAAGGCTTTTGGAATGGCCTTTACAGGGCCAATTCCCATAATTCTGGGCTCAACCCCTGCAGCAGCATAATTAACCAATCGGGCTATGGGTTCCAAATTCAACTCTTTTACCATTTCCTCACTCATGACCAACACAAAAGCGGCACCATCACTCATTTGGGATGAATTACCTGCTGTTACACTACCTCCAGCAGCAAAAACCGGGCGTAATTTTGCCAAGGCCTCTTTACTTGTTCCTGCCCTTGGGCCTTCATCTTTGGTCACCGTATATTTCTTGGTTGCCTTTTTTCCATTTTCATCTAGATAAGTTTGTTCAACTTCTATTGGTGCGATTTGATCTTGAAAACGATTTTCAGCTTGTGCTTTCAATGCCTTCATATGGGAGTTATAAGCAAATTCATCTTGGTCTTCCCTGGACACTTTGAATTCATTGGCAACGGCCTCTGCTGTGTTTCCCATTCCCCAATAATAATCTTCATGCCCCGATTTTACCAAATCGTAATTAAGTTCGGTTTTATAACCTGTCATGGGTACGGAACTCATGCTTTCGGCACCACCGGCAATTATACAGTCGGCCATACCAGCCTGTATTTTAGCAGTAGCTATACCAATAGTTTCAATTCCGGAGGAACAAAATCGATTTACCGTGACACCTGGAACATCAACAATATCTAACCCCATTAAAGAAATGAGACGGGCCATGTTTAGTCCTTGAGAGCCTTCGGGCATTGCGTTGCCCACGATAACATCATCAATTCTTTTTTTATCGAAGTCAGGCAACTCCTTCATCATGTATTCGATGGTTTCCGCTGCAAGTTCATCGGTTCGTTTAAAACGAAATACACCTTTTGGTGCTTTGCCAACTGCGGTCCTATATGCTTTTACTATATATGCTTGTTTATTCATGGTTCTTATTGTTGTTTTAAAACAAGAGTCTAGAGCCTAGATATCTAGAAATTAGACTTTTTATTCTTTTAAATTATCTATAAATGCTCCAATCATTTTTTGAATTTGTAAAATTTTATCTTCCAATTCCGAGAATCTACTTTCCTCAATATATTTTTCATTGTACGATATGATTAATTGGGTTTCCCATTCAAAAGCCGATCCTAAACTGTTTTCAAGGTACTTTTTAAAATGTCTATTCGTACTTTTACTTGAGCCCTCAGAGATATTCGATGGGATTGAAACTGCACATCTATTCATTTGACTGGTGAGATTGTATCTTTCTGATTCAGGAAATGTCTTTGTCATTTGATAGCTTTCAGCAACGAGTTTAATACTTTCTTGCCAAATTGTCAATTTTTTGAAATTATGCCTTCCCATCGGTCTAGTCTCTAGATTCTTATCATCTCGTTATCTGTATTTAATTTCTTAATGGTTTCCCGGTCTTCAACATGTGTTGAATTCTTTCCAAAGTCTTACGTTCTGTACATAAACTCAAGAAAGCTTCCCGTTCAATATCAAGTAAATATTGTTCACTCACCAAAGTAGGTTCAGAAAGGTCACCGCCCGCCATCACATAGGCCAGTTTGTTGGCTATTTTCTGGTCGTGCTCACTTATATAGTGGCTTGCTTCCATTGCATCGGTTCCGACAAGGAACATTCCCAAGGCTTGTTTTCCAAGTACTTTGATGTCTTTTCGTTTCACAGGTTTAGTGTATCCTGTTTCTGCCATTAATTTTGCATAAGCCTTGGCAGTGGCAATTTGTCTATCCTTATTTACGACAACAATATCCTTTCCTTTTTGTAGAATACCCAAATCAAAAGCTTCATAGGCGGAAGTTGATACTTTTGCCATGCCTATTGTTAAGAAATATTCTTGAAGTACATTAAGTTCTACATCATTTTTCTTAAAGGTATCAGAAGCCCTGACTGCAAATTCCTTAGAACCACCGCCACCGGGAATAACACCTACTCCAAACTCGACCAATCCGATATAAGTTTCAGCTGCCGCAACCACTTTGTCAGCATGCATGGATAGCTCACACCCGCCTCCCAAGGTCATTCCATGTGGGGCCGATATGGTAGGGATAGATGAATAACGCATACGCATCATCGTATCCTGGAACATTTTAATTGCCATATTGAGTTCATCATATTCTTGCTCAACGGCCATCATGAATATCATTCCTATATTGGCGCCTACCGAGAAGTTGGCACCTTGGTTACCAACAACCAATCCTTGGAAATCTTTTTCGGCCAAATCGATCGCTTTGTTCAAGCCGGCCAATACATCTCCCCCTATGGTGTTCATTTTGGATTGGAATTCCAGGTTCAAAATACCATCACCAAGGTCCTCAATGACCACACCGCTGTTCTTGAACACTTCATTCGATTTTCGAATGTTGTCCAAAATGATAAACGCATCCTGTCCCGGTACTTTTGTCATGGACTTAGAAGGAATATCATAAAAATAGGTGGCTCCTTCCTTAACGGAATAGAAAGATTCTATGCCAGCAGCTACCATTTCAGTAACCCAGGCAGCAGGTTTTTCACCTTCTGCATTCATGATTTCAAGTCCCTTTTTAAGTCCGATCGCATCCCAAATCTGGAAAGGTCCGTGTTCCCAGCCAAAACCGGCTTTCATGGCATCGTCGATTTTATATAGCTCGTCTGATATTTCGGGAATCCTGTGGGACACGTAAGCGAACAAAGCTGCAAAACTTTTCCTGTAAAATTCGCCGGCCTTGTCCTTACCTCCGACAAGTACCTTAAAACGATCAACGACCTTATCGATGGTCTTCGTTAATTCCAACGTGGCGAATTTTGCACTTTTTTTGGATCGGTAGTCCATACTGTCCAGATCCAACGTCAATATTTCACTCTTACCATCTTTACCCTTTACTTTCTTATAAAAACCTTGGCCTGTTTTACTTCCCAACCATTTGTTTTCCATCATGGTATTGATGAAATCAGGTAATTTAAAGAGGTCATGCTTTTCATCTTTGGGGCAGTTTTCATAGATACCATTGGCCACATGAACCAAGGTATCGAGACCTACCACATCTACGGTACGGAAAGTGGCCGATTTAGGTCTGCCGATCACAGGACCGGTCAACTTATCGACCTCTTCAACGGTCATACCCATATCCTTAACGGTATGGAAAAGGCTTTGAATACTGAAAATTCCTATACGGTTACCTATAAAAGCAGGGGTATCTTTGGCGACTACGGAAGTTTTACCTAAAAACTTCTCACCATATCCATTTAAGAACTCTAAAACTTCAGGGGATGTTTTTGGTCCAGGTATGATTTCGAACAATTTCAAATAACGGGCAGGGTTGAAGAAATGGGTGCCACAGAAATGTTCTTGAAAATCATCACTGCGTCCTTCGGACATGAACTTGATGGGGATCCCAGAGGTGTTTGATGTGATCAATGTTCCTGGTTTCCTGTACTTTTCAAGGTTTTCGAATACTTTTTTCTTAATGTCCAGACGTTCTACCACAACCTCAATGATCCAATCTACATCGGCCACCTTGGCAATATCATCCTCTAAATTACCGGTAGTAATCCTTGAGGCGAATTTCTGATGGTAAATAGGTGAGGGTTTCGATTTTAAGGCGGTCGTCAACGAATTGTTCACTAATCGGTTACGAACTACCTTATCTTCTAAGGTTAGACCTTTTGCCTTTTCTTTCTCATCGAGTTCACGGGGAACGATATCTAGCAATAATACTTTGACCCCGATATTGGCGAAATGGCATGCAATACCACTTCCCATTATTCCAGAACCTATTACGGCTACTTTTTTAATATGCTTGTTCATGTAGTTAAAGCTGAATTAATTTATTTTAGTTTTTTGTGTATATAGTTTTTTCCGCGATAAGCTTATTTATGGTTTCCATGACTTCGAAAAAGGAATCTAGTTTATCATCGGAAACATTAGCCCGTACAACTTCGTTGAATTTCAATACCACATTTTTAGAATCCCTTCTTTTCTCAAGCCCAAAATCGGTAAGGTGTATCAGTACACCCCTGCCATCTTTTGGGTTAGGCTTTCTAAGGATCAACCCCTTGTCTTCCATGCTTTTTAAGATTCTGGAAAGACTCGTTGCTTCCATTCCCATTTTCGGCCCAAGTGCCGTAGATGGAGTTCCGGTTTTAGGGTCTATACTTAATAATGTAAACCCTACTGCCATTGTTGAATCAAAAGTTTTGGCCCTTTCGTTATACATTCTTGCCACTGCTTGCCATGTGGCTCTCAATGCATAATCAATCGTTACTTCTTTCATATTCTACATATTGGCTGTCACCAAATATATAAAAAAATACTATGCATGCATAATAAATTGAAATAAAAAAAAGAACCTATGTTATTTTTTAAGAATGGTTTAAGCTGGGTTGGTCGGTTATGAAGGGCTATTAATGGCCATAAATATCATTGTACAAATCAATATATTTATTTTTTACGATTTTCCTGCGAAGTTTTAGGGTAGGGGTTAAGTGCCCATCTTCGATACTCCAGACATCTGGTGTCATCCGAAATTGTTTCACTTTTTCCCATTTCGCGAAATCTTCATTGGCCTTGTCAATTTCTTCTTGAAAACGGGCTATGACCTTGTGGTCCATAATAAGATCTTTGTTGTCCGTAAATTTCCTGTAGTGTCTAGATGCCCAATCGTGCAAGAATTCAAAATTTGGCTGTATAATGGCTGCAGGCATTTTTTCACCTTCACCGACTACCATGATCTGTTCTATAAAGAGTGATTGTTTAAACCTATTTTCCAAAAGTTGGGGGGCAACATATTTACCTCCCGAGGTTTTGAACATTTCTTTCTTCCTATCCGTGATTTTAAGGAAACCGTCACTATCCAATTCCCCAATATCACCGGTATGGAAATAACCGTCTTTCAATACCTGATTTGTTCGTTCCGGATCTTTGTAATACCCAAGCATTACTTGGGGCCCTTTGATACAGATTTCCCCATCTTCGGCTATTTTAACATCTGTATTTGCCAAGGGCTTGCCAACAGAACCAATTCTGAACCCGTGATTACGCATATCGTTTACCGAAATTACGGGAGAGGTTTCAGTTAAACCATAACCTTCCATGACCCCCATCTCGGCGGCATTGAAAATACGGGCCAACCTAGGTTGTAAGGCAGCACTACCAGAGGCTATTAATTTAAGATTGCCACCCAATGCTTCTTTCCACTTACTGAAGATCAGCTTACGGGCCAATGCCAATTTCTTTTCATATAACCATCCGTTTTGGCCATAAGGTTCGTATCGAAGGCCAACATTTACGGCCCAGAAGAATATGGATCTTTTAACCCCCGTTAAATCGGATCCTTTTGCGATGATCTTGTCATATACCTTTTCCAAAAGCCTAGGCACGGCTGTCATTATATCGGGTTTCACCTCTTTCAAGTATTCACTTATTTTGTCTATAGGGGCAAAATATATACTAACACTCCGGTATTGGTACAGATACATCAGCATTCGCTCATAGATATGGCAAACAGGAAGAAAACTCATTGCGACGGCATTCCCGTCATTAATGGGTAGGCGCTCTGAACTTTGAATGGCATTGCTGACTACATTGTGGTGGGTAAGCATAACCCCTTTTGGTTTTCCGGTAGTTCCGGAAGTATAGATCAAAGTAGCAAGGTCATGTGGCTTTACCGCGTCTTTAAGTTTTTCTACTTCTTCCTGGTTACTTGTGTCAGCTCCTTTTTCCAAGACGACATCCCAATTTGTGCAATTGCTGATTTGGTCAAAGGAAAACACCTCTTTTACAGTCTCCAGTTTTGATTTTACAGAGAGGATTTTTTCATAAACCTCGGAACAGGAAACAAAACAATATTTCGCTTCTGAATGATTGAGGATATAAAGGTAATCTTCCTCGGAAATTGTAGGGTAAATGGGGACGTTCTGCGCACCTATTTGTAATACACCGATATCCATTATATTCCATTCCGTTCTATTGGTCATGGAAATTATGGCAATCTTATCGTTGGGTTTTACGCCCATTCGTACCAATGCCCTACTAATGGCATTTGCCTTATCAACATATTCTTGCGTAGAAGTGCTTACCCACTCACCATCATATTTAGTGACGAGGGCATTTTCTAGGTTGAATTTTTCAAGTTGGTAATAAGGAAAGTCAAATAATCTGGTAATCTCTCGCATATTTTTATTCTCAAACAATATTGCAAATTAGGAAAAGCAAATGGTATTTTAAAATAAGATTGATAAAATAATTGGTGGTAATCTACGAATACTTCATTTTATTCGATTCAATTACTTCTGAAATTATCGATTTGGCATTCATTATCATAAGATGTTGAATGATTGAACTCCTTCATATATTGCTGTTTAGATATTGACAGGTGTTGTTAGGCTAAGTTTTTGTTGGAAAAATAAAAAATTGAATAATTTCATATCAAATTCAAAAAAAATATTTCTATGAGTAGGTTTTTTATGTGCTGTTTAATGGTTTTTACGCTGGTTTCCTGTACAGAAAAGAAGGATAAAATACCTGTTTACGCATGGACCGGTGGTCCCGGCCAAGCGACCGATCAAGAGTTGAGAACTGAATTTGAAGATTTAAAGGATAAAGGGATTGACGGACTCATGTACAATGGTGGTCATAATCCTGAAACATATAAAAGGGTAGGTGCACTGGTAAAAGAAGCCGGTATGGAATTCCACACATGGATACCTACAATGGTGCAAGGGGAAAATCCTAAAATAGATACGAGTCTTTATGCGGTAAATAGAAAAGGTGAATCCGCTTTTGAAAAACCGGCTTATGTGGATCATTACAAGTTTCTGTGTCCCAATAAAGAAGGAACGTATGATTTTTTGGCAGATTTATATGGAAGTATAGCTGCCGTAGATGAGGTAGACGGTATTCATCTCGATTTCATACGTTTTCCCGATGTAATTCTCGCTAGAGGACTTTGGGAGAAATATGGATTGGTCATGGATCAAGAATTCCCTGAATACGACTATTGCTATTGTGGTCAATGTACTTCTGACTTTAAGGAGAAATACGGTATCGATATCAAAGAAGTTGAAGATCCTTCCCAAGTGCAGGAGTGGAAACAGTTTAGGTATGATTTGATCACCAACTTGGTCGGTAGGCTATCCAAGGTAGTACACGGTAAAGGAAAGGTTATCAATGCGGCTGTATTTCCCGGTCCGTCTATAGCAAAGAAATTAGTACGCCAAGAATGGGATAAATGGGATTTGGATGCTGTTTATCCTATGAATTACAATGATTTCTATTTAGAAGGTCCAGAGTGGTTGGCACCGATCACCAAAGAAGAAGTGGCGGCCGTTAATGGGGAAAAACCAATTTATAGTGGACTCTTCATCTGTCCAAAGCCAGAAAATAAGACAAATGAAAAAGATCCCGAAAACCATGGCTTATTACCTTCAGAGATAGGAACGGCCATTAAGGGTTCTATGGAAAACGGTGCTACGGGTATTTGTTTATTTACCCCAGGGAGGATGACACCAGAACATTGGGAAGCTTTTGAAGAGGCCATTTATAAGGACTATTCAAAAAAAGAAGATAATAATTAGTTGTTTGAGTTATGTTGAGTTAGAAAAAAAGGAGCCATGTTTTTTTGGCTCCTTTTTTATTTTGTTCAATACGAATAAACTATCAATTGTGTTCCTCAACCCATTTTCGGGCGTTGATAAAGGCTTTGATCCATGGTGAAACTTGGTCGTTATTACGTTCTGGGTAGTAGGCCCAGTTCCAAGGGAATATCGATCGTTCTATATGGGGCATAGTTACCAAATGCCTGCCGGTTTTATCACATAACATAGCTGTATTGTAACTACTTCCATTGGGATTGGAAGGGTAACCTTCATAACCATATTTGGCGACTATATCATAACTGTCCTCTGCATATGGTAAATTGAATTTGCCTTCACCGTGCGATATCCAAACCCCTAATGTGGTACCTTCCAAATCGGATAACATTACCGAATTGTTCGATTGTACCATAACTGAAGTGAAACTACTTTCGTGTTTATGGGAATCGTTGTGCAACATTCTACCATGTTCTTCATGATCGGGATTAATAAGATCCAATTCCATGAACAATTGACAACCGTTACATATGCCAACGGATAGTGTGTCGGGTCTTGCAAAGAAATTCCTTAAGGCAGTATTTGCCTTTTCATTATATTTAAATGCACCGGCCCATCCTTTGGCACTACCTAAAACATCGGAGTTGGAAAAACCACCAACGGCGCCAATGAATTGAATATCTTCCAAAGTCTCACGACCGGAAATCAAATCGGTCATATGAACATCCTTAACATCAAAACCAGCTAAATACATGGCGTTGGCCATTTCGCGTTCAGAGTTACTTCCTTTTTCACGAAGAATAGCGGCTTTTGGCCTGGATTTACCAATTTTGGGCAATTTTCCATCAAAATCCTTGGGGAAAGAATAGGTCAAAGGTTGGTTTTTAAAGTTTTCAAACCTTTCTTCGGCAAGATTGTTCGCTGTTTGTTTTTGATCTAGCAGATATGAAGTTTTATACCATGTGTCCCTTAATGAATGAACATTCAGTCCCATTTCAACTCCGTTGTTCAGAATATTCAGTCTTGGTTTGTTTGTGACTTTCCCGATTTTTTTGACATCGATATTTACGTTCTTTAATAGGTCTTCAATGGTATCGTCCTTGGATTGGAAAACAATCCCGGAATTTTCGGAGAATAGCAGTTTGATGGTGTCTTCCTCATTCAGGGCCGATAGGTTCAGGTCGGCACCTAAATTCACATTGGCAAAACACATTTCAAGTAAGGTGGTTATCAGACCGCCTGAAGCAACATCATGTCCCGCAAGTATTTGTCCGTCCCGTATCAATTGTTGTATTGCATTGAAAACCGTTTTTACGTATTCCGTATCAACAACGTTCGGTGTTTCGTTTCCAATTTTGTTACGAACTTGTGCGAATGAGGAGCCGCCGAGTTTATAGTCGTCCTTTGATAGGTTGATATAATAAACAGATCCGCCATTTTTCTGTAAAACAGGCTCTATTACCTTTGAAATGTCATCACAGTGGCCGGCTGCTGAAATAATTACGGTTCCGGGAGAAATAACATCCCCGTCTTTGTATTTCTGTTTCATTGAGAGTGAATCCTTTCCTGTAGGGACATTGATTCCCAAACCAATGGCAAATTCAGATACGGCTTGTACTGCTTCGTACAAACGGGCGTCTTCACCTTCATTTTTACATGGCCACATCCAATTTGCGGATAATGAGATGGATTTTAACCCATCTTTCAATGGAGCCCATATGATATTGGTCAACGATTCGGCAATACTGTTTCTGCTTCCGGCAACGGGGTCGATCAATCCTGAAATAGGGGAGTGGCCAATAGAGGTGGCAATACCTTCCTTACCTTTAAAATCCAAGGCCATTACCCCACAATTGTTGAGGGGGAGTTGTAGTGGGCCTGCGCATTGCTGTTTGGCGACACGACCACCTACGCAGCGATCCACCTTGTTCGTTAGCCAGTCTTTACAGGCTACGGCTTCTAATTGTAGCACTTGTTCCAAATACTCATGAAAATGTTCCAAGGAGTATTCGGGATTTTGATATTTTCTATCAACGGTTATGTCGTTCATTATCGTTTTTGGGGAGCTACCGAACATGTCTTCCAAATCAAGGTCCATGGGTTTTGCTCCGGTCTTGCTCGATTCGAATGTGAATTTATCGTCACCTGTTACATCACCTACTTCGTACATGGGTGAGCGTTCACGATCGGCGATCCGGTGTAGAAGGTCTACATCCTTTTTACCAATGACGAGTCCCATCCTTTCTTGGGATTCATTGCCGATGATCTCTTTCGCCGATAAAGTCGGGTCTCCAACTGGCAATGCGTCTAAATCGATTTTACCACCGGTATCCTCAACCAGTTCGGATAAACAGTTAAGATGTCCGCCTGCTCCATGGTCATGGATTGAAACTATTGGGTTTTCATCACTTTCCACCATGCCACGAACCGCATTGGCGGCCCTTTTCTGCATCTCTGGGTTAGAACGCTGAACGGCATTCAGTTCAATGGCCGAGCTGAACTCTCCAGTGTCCGCGCTGGAAACAGCGGCACCACCCATTCCTATTCTATAGTTGTCCCCACCCAAGATTACTATTTTATCGCCGGTATTGGGAGTGTCCTTCAAGGCTTGTTCCGCCTTTCCGTAACCAATTCCACCAGCTTGCATAATGACTTTGTCAAAGCCTAACCTACGGGCTTCCTCGGTATGCTCAAAAGTAAGTACGGAACCTACGATCAATGGTTGGCCGAATTTGTTTCCAAAATCGGAAGCCCCATTTGAAGCCTTTATAAGGATATCCATTGGGGTTTGGTAAAGCCATTCCCTTTCTGGCATGGCCTTTTCCCATGGGCGATTTTCTTCAAGTCGCGAATATGATGTCATATAAACGGCGGTACCTGCCAATGGCAAGGAGCCTTTACCACCGGCCAAACGATCACGTATTTCCCCTCCTGACCCTGTGGCCGCACCATTAAAAGGTTCAACGGTTGTGGGGAAATTATGGGTCTCGGCTTTTAAGGAGATAACCGATTCAAATTCTTTTTCTTGATAGAAATCGGGCTTGTCGGCACTTTTCGGAGCAAACTGTATGGCTTTGGGGCCTTTTACAAAGGCTACGTTGTCTTTATAGGCTGAAACTATATCGTTCGGATTTTCTTGTGAGGTTTTCTTTATGAGCTTAAAGAGTGAGGAAGGCTTTTCTTCCCCGTCTATTTTAAAGGTGCCATTGAATATTTTATGACGACAATGTTCTGAATTCACTTGACTGAATCCAAATACTTCGGAATCGGTAAACTTGCGCCCTATTTTTTTGGATAATCGATCAAGGTATTTAACTTCCTCGTCACTCAACGACAAGCCTTCCTGTTCGTTATAAGAAGCAATATCGGCGATTTCCTTAATGGGTTCGGGAACAACATCGATCTTAAATATTTCCTGTGTCAAGGAATTGAATTTTTGGGAAAGCATTGGGTCAAAATCGGTGAAATCAGCATTTACTGTTTCAAATTCTTCGATTCGGATAATACCTTCAATTCCCATATTCTGGGTAATTTCTGTTGCATTCGTGCTCCATGGGGTAATCATGGCAGCCCTAGGGCCAACAAAAAAGGCGTCGAGAGACGCCATGTTTATCTTAGGTTGGTTACCGAATAACCATGTGAGTTTGTTTGTGTCTTCCTGAGAAAGTTCTTGAGCTGTTTGTACGGCAAAAACTTTTGTGGCTACATTCCCGAAAAAGTGAATCATTTATTGTGTCTAGTGTTGATTTTTAAAATACAAAATTAAGGTTTTAGACGCTATGTTTTACGGATATCGAAAACACTTTTAAACAGTAGTTGTTAATGAAATCAGTAGTTATTGTTCCCCTTTGGTTAATGTCCAAAAAATAGACTATTTTTATTTTTTACTAAGTATGATAATTAGATTTTTATAATAAAATATATTAAAGTATGTTTATTAAACTTGGTATGATAATGTTTATTTCAATTTTTTTTAATAAAGGAGAATTATAATGGCCAAGAATAAGTTGGATACCCAGGCACTTGAATATTGTATTGAGATGATTGGTGGAAAGTGGAAGCCTATAATTCTCTTTCACATTTCAAAAGGAACAAATCGATTCAGTAAACTCATTCTGGCTATTGAAGGAATTAATAGGCAAATGCTCAGTAAGCAATTAAAATCACTCGAAAAGTCCGGTGTGATTGACCGAACACTTTATCCTGAGATTCCACCAAGGGTAGAATATGTATTGACCCCGAAGGGAAGATCACTTTTACCGGTAGTGCAATCAATGAATAGATGGGGAAAGAAGCAATATGCCGTAAATACTGAAACTTCCGGACCTCCGAATAACCAACAGTTACCCTTATTCTAATGTAGGGCCTACCAAGGTGCTTCTAATTTACAGAAAAAAAGCCTATCGGTTCTTATAGACTGATAGGCTTTAATTTTTATTGTTTTTTTAGTTACTTCTTTCCAAGAGTGCCATGTAAAAACCATCAAAGCCGGTCTTCGAAGCATATATCTTGTTTTCTTTGGCCAAGGTGAATTCCTTACCTTCTTCCGAGGCAAGGAAAGATAGTACTTGTTCGGAATTTTCTTGTGGTAGTATGGAACAGGTTGCATATACCATTTTACCTCTCGGTTTTACCATTTTACTATAACTTCTAAGAATTTCTTGTTGCGTTTTAGTGATTTTTTCTAGAAAATCAGGTTGTAGTTTCCATTTGGCATCAGGATTTCTACGCAATACACCAAGTCCGGTACATGGGGCATCTATAAGAACACGGTCTGCACTATTGTACAGTTTTTTAATGACCTTGGTAGACTCGATGGTCCTTGGCTCTATATTGTGGGCGCCATTTCTACGGGCTCTTCTTTTTAATTCTTTTAATTTGTTGCCATAAATGTCCAAAGCGATCAATTGTCCCTTGTTTTCCATCAAAGCGGCCAAATGTAGGGTTTTGCCCCCTGCACCTGCGCAAGTATCGATTACCCGTTGACCGGGTTTTACATCCAAAAATTCCGAGACCAGTTGGGAGGAGGCATCCTGAACCTCAAAGAACCCATCTTTAAAGGATTTTGTAGTAAAAACATTGGCTCTTTCGATTAGTTGTAAGGCAGAAGCATATCCTTTTATCGGTTCGGCCACAATACCATCATCAAGTAATGCCTTTCGTAGTTTTTCTTTTGTGGTTTTTAAGGTGTTCACCCTTAAGATAACACTAGCTTGTTGGTTTAATGCTGCAATTTCCTTGGACCATAACTTATCGCCTAAGGCTTTTTCTCCCAATTCATCTAACCAATCGGGAATGGATTCTTTAAACTTCCTTATTTTGGAAAGTTCATCGAATTTGCCTTTGATCCTTCGTGTAGGCACCGGTTCCAATTGTTTCCAATCTGGCAGTTCTATTCCTTTTAAGACTGCCCAAACGGCGAACATCCTAAAAAGATTCGCCCTGCTATATGGGGCCTTGACCTCGGCTATTTCGGCATACAGACGTTTCCAACGAACAATATCATAGGTTGTTTCTGCGATAAACCCTCTATCGCGAGAGCCCCAACGTTTATCCCTTTTCAATGTTTTTTCTACAACCTTATCAGCATATTCACCATCGTTAAAGATATTTCCAAGGGCATCTACAACTGCAAAAACTAAATTCCTATGAAGCTTCATAATTAAAAAATATGGCAGCAAAGGTATCGTTTTGGCTGCTATTCTGTCTATTTTTGAAAAAAATTATTGCTATGCGATATTGTATACCTATTCTTCTTCTCTTTATTATCATTGGCTGTGCCGATCAAAAAGAAACGAAACCCTTCGTTTCCGTACACGTAGAACCGCTTTTTGAAGACTCATTGAGTATTAGGGCCATTGAGCTTATGGATAACAGTTTGGCCTTTGGTGCGAATAAGGGTGTTTTCGGTAGTATAGATTTGAATACTAAACAGGTTCGTACCAATATGTTGAAGCAAGATTCCATACTTCCTGAATTTAGGGCTGTAGCCCATACGGCAACCGATTTTTTTATGCTATCGGTAGGTAGTCCTGCCTTATTATATAAAACCGGCGACAATGGAATGGAGTTGGTTTATAAGGAAGAGGGGGAAGGGGTTTTTTATGATGCCATGACCTTCTGGAACGATAATGAGGGTATTGCCATTGGTGATTCGGTAGATGGTTGTTTGTCAATTATTATTACGAGGGACGGCGGACTGTCATGGAATAAGATACCTTGTACAGAGTTACCTGGGGCAGTGGATGGGGAAGGGGCATTCGCGGCCAGTAATACCAATATCAAGACCATTGGTGAGAAAGCATGGGTGGCTACCACAAGTGGCCGTATTTATTTTTCAGGGGATAAGGGAAAGACCTGGGAGGTTTTTAAAACTCCTATTCAGAATAAGGAAGTTGCCCAAGGGATTTATTCTTTGGATTTTTATAATGAAAGCTTAGGGATTGCCATAGGTGGTGATTATACCAAGACAGAAGGGAATATTGCTAATAAGGCCATATCCTTGGATGGAGGTAAAAGCTGGAGCTTACTCGCTGACGGTCAGGAGCCAAATTACAAGAGTTGTGTTCGTTTTGTCCCCAATTCAGGCGGTAGTGGGATTGTTGCGGTAGGTTTTACAGGGATTTCATATAGTAGCAATAAAGGAGAAAACTGGTCAAAATTATCAGACGAATCTTTTTACACGGTGCGTTTTTTAAATGATTCCATTGCTTATGCCGCAGGTAAAGATAGAATTGCGAAATTGGTTTTTAAAACAAAATAGAGGCCAATTGGCCCCTATTTATTGAATTCGAAATCAAAATATGTAAAATACTATCGCTGGCCGTTGGTCTTTTTTTGGCGGTACTGTTTTAACAAGTGTCGCTTAAACCCGTTCTCTGATTTTAATAATAGGAAGGTTTTTTTGGCGGAAATCACTTTACGTATATCTTTTAAAAACTGCTTGTTCACCTTGTTCTTTTCATCTTCCAAGATTATCAAATCTTCCAACAGGGAATTCACTTCTTGATCCGAAAGGGTTTCCATGTCGTTTGTCTTGCCATAGATTAGGTTTCGTTCCTTATTCCTAAAGGCATCCATTTTATCCTGATAGGTATTGTAAATGGGCCAAAAAGCCTCAGCTTCAGTAGGAGTGAATTCCAATTGTTCGGTAAGGTATGCGACTTTGAGTGTCCTTATTTTGCTCTTATCCGGTTTGCGCTGCCCAAAAATGAATGTTGTGGTGAATAGCATCAACATTACAATAGCTATGTTTTTATAGTTATTCATTATCCAATAAATTTAATTCTTCAATATTATCAATATCATCATCCAGGTAATCGATGATGTTTTCTTCATTAAACTGATACTCTAGGATATCGGCAACTTCAAGGTCATCAACAGGGATCACTTCTGCTATTTCATAAGTGGAAAACCCAAAATCGGTTTGATCAAAATATTCTTCGATATCTGCCTTGGCCAAACTTTCAAAAGTAGGTTCAGACGATTGGTTATATTGTAATGCGATTGTCAAGAGGATAGCTGCGGCAACTGATGCAGCGGCATAATACAGGTTATTGCGCCATGGTTTCAGTGTAATCACTTTTTTCTCTTCCTCTTCTAGTTTTTCTATGATATTTGAGTGCAGACCATCAAAATAATTGTCAGGTATTTTGAATCCGTCAGAATTAGAATTAGGCAACATCCGGGCCTCCTGATCACCTTCGGAAGTAGAAATACGTTCCATAAGCTTATCGGTAAATCCATCGAGGTAACCTTCTGGGATTTTAAAGTCTTTATGATTGTTTGCCTTTTTCATTTCTATACTTTGACTGTCAATTGTTTAAAAGGTTTAATCTTCCTTTAGAAATTTCTCAAGTTTCTTAATCGCCAAGTGATAAGAAGCCTTTAACGCACCAACAGAAGTCTGCAAAACCGCTGAAATTTCTTCATATTTCATTTCTTGGTAATACTTCATATTGAATACCAACTTCTGTTTTTCAGGAAGACTGGCGATGGCCTTTTGAAGTTTGAGCTGTATTTCATCCCCGTCAAAATAAACATCGGCCTGTAGGTTGGCAACCATTCTATCTTGTAGTTCAGTATCCGAGATGCCTTGGTTCTTTGATTGTTTTTTTAAAAACGAAAGGGCTTCATTGGTGGCAATACGGTACATCCAAGAGTATAATTGGCTTTCCCCTTTAAAACCGTTGATATTCTTATAGACCTTTATAAACGTATTTTGCAAGACATCATCCGTATCGTCATGGTTCAACACGATTCTTCGAATATGCCAATAGAGGCGTTCTTTGTAAGTGTTGACCAACACTTCAAAGGCCTTTGCTTGGGTCTTTTCTTGCCTTAACTTATCGACTAAAGTCTCCTCGGTAATCAAATTACAACTCTTAAGTTTTGGTATTGGACTAAAGTTAAGGCAAAAGGTTTAATCTGTATATCGAAATACCGTTTAGAATGATTGCATTTCCACCAACTTTCTGTAAACTCCTTTTTTTGCTAAAAGCTCGATATGTGTCCCTTGTTCAACAATTTTTCCTTTTTGAAGTACAACAATTGAACTTGCCTTCTGAATGGTGGATAAACGGTGAGCGATAACGATAGATGTTCTATGTAACATCATTTTTTCCAATGCATCCTGTACCAAGCGCTCACTTTCGGTATCCAAGGCTGAGGTGGCCTCATCGAGGATCATTATTGGTGGGTTCTTAAGAACGGCCCTAGCAATGGAAATACGTTGCTTTTGACCTCCACTTAGTTTATTTCCGCTGTCCCCGATATTGGTGTTATAACCATCGGGTAGTTGGGATATGAATTCATGGGCATTGGCGATTTTTGCCGCTTCGATGATTTCTTCATCAGTGGCATTTTCCTTGCCCATACCAATATTATTGCCAACGGTATCGTTGAACAGGATGGAATCTTGTGTAACCAATCCCATTAAATCTCTAAGGGATTTTTTTGAAATGTCCTTTATGTTCTCGCCGTCAATAGCTATAGCCCCTTCATTAACGTCATAGAACCGGGTGACCAAATTGGCAATGGTACTCTTGCCACTTCCAGATTGCCCTACAAGGGCTACGGTATCCCCTTTGGGTACTTTTAGATTGAAATTCTCGAGAACATATTCTTCTTCATATTTAAAAGAAACATTTTGAAGTTCGATCACATTTTCGAAAACGTTTTTCTCAATGGCATCTTTTTTATCTATAATCGGATTTTCTGTTTCAAGGATTTCTAGAACCCTTTCCGCTGCCGCATTTCCTTTTTTAACACCGAAAGAAGCTTTACTAATGGCCTTGGCCGGGGTTAGGATGTTGTATGCAAGTCCCATATAGGCAATAAAGGTAGAGGGGTCAAGGGTTTTGTCTACCAATACCATTTTGCCACCAAACCATAATAATACACCTATGACCAATATCCCCAAAAATTCTCCCGTCGGAGAGGCCAAGTTCTGACGGTTCAATAATTTGTTGGAAAACTTGAAAAATCGTTCGGTAGAGGTAGTGAATGTTTTATAAAAGCGTGATTCGGCATTAAAGGCCTTAATGACCCGGAGTCCGCCCAAAGTTTCTTCCACGATGGATAAAAATTCCCCTTGTTCCTTTTGTACCCGGTCTGATTTCTTTTTCAAGGATTTACCGATTCGCGAAATTATGGCACCGGCAATCGGAATAAAAATGAACACAAAAAGAGTAAGTTTGGCGCTGAAGCTGAACATGATCAAAATGGTGAACACAATGGTCAGGGGCTCGCGCACGATCAATTCCAAAATTGAAAGGAACGAATGTTGAATTTCCAAAACATCGGAAGTAATTCGAGCGATTACATCCCCTTTACGTTTTTCGGAATAATAGGAAATGGGAAGTTCCGTAATCTTATGGTACATTTGGTTGCGAATATCTTTCAAAACCCCATTACGCAGGAATGTAATAAAGTACATAGCGGCGTAGTTGAAGAAATTCTTTAAAAGGAAAAGTACCAGTACCAGTCCTATAACAAGAATAAGGCCTTTCATTGGGTCATCCCCGGAATATTCCGTGACCCTGTAGTTAATATAGTCCTGAAGATAACCCTTCACATGTCTAATGCCAGTGTATACCGGCTCTTTAAGCACCTTTGCTTTAGGTTTAAAAAGAACATCGAGCATAGGAATCAAGGCCGCAAAAGAAAGGGCACTGAACAAGGCATACAGGATATTGAAGAAAATATTGAGAAAACCATATTTTCTATAAGGCTTCGCAAAGCGAAGGATTTTCTTAAAGTACTCCATTAACCGAGTTTCAATTCACTTACGATACGATCAACTTTTTGATCGAGCTGCTTTCTTACCTTTTCAAAATCACCTGCGTTCCCCAATTCGGCATTTACACTGAAGTAAAATTTGATTTTTGGTTCTGTTCCACTAGGTCTTGCTGCCATTCGGGTGCCATCTTCGGTAGTATAAATCAAAACATTAGATTTCGGGATGTCAATAGATTCCGTTTCCCCGGTAATCATGTTTTTAGCTACGGAGCTATCGTAATCGTGGATCCACTCTACTTTTGAACCATCGATTTCCTTGATAGGGTTTTCCCTGTAATCGACCATCATTTGTTTAATTTCCTCGGCTCCACTGATTCCCTTTTTTGTCATTGAAATCAATTTTTCCTTGTAGAAACCATAATCAACATAACATTGGATCAATTCCTTATAAAAAGAACTTCCTTTTGCTTTGGCATCCGATGCGATTTCACAGGCCAATAGGGTAGCGGTAACGGCATCTTTATCCCTTACAAAGTCACCGACCATGAATCCGAAACTTTCTTCCCCACCACCAACAAAGTATTGTTCTGGAAAATCCTTGATCATTTTGGCTATCCATTTAAAGCCGGTCAAAACGATTTTATAGTCAACGCCATAGGCTTTTGCCAAAGGACTCATCATAGGTGTCGAAACAATGGTCGATGCGATGAATTCATTGCCTTCCATGCCTTTTTCCTTACGTTTTTGCAACAAGAATTTGGTCATCATCACCATAGTCTGGTTCCCGTTGAGCAATTCCATTTCCCCTTCAAGATTTCTAACGGCGATACCTAACCGGTCACTATCCGGATCTGTACCTATTACCATATCGGCACCAATTTCTTCGGCTTTCTTAATGGCCATGGCAAGTGCTTCGGGCTCTTCAGGGTTTGGCGATTTAACCGTTGGGAAGTTACCGTCTGGTTTTGCCTGTTCCTCTATGATCGTTACGTTCTTGTAGCCTGCCCTTTTCAATACTTCGGGAATGGCCGTGATCGATGTGCCATGTAATGATGTGAAAACAATCTTGAAATCATCCTTTCCTTTTGCATTGAAGCTACCATTGGCAACTGATGCGGACATAAACGCTTCATCAACATCCTTATCTATGTATTCGATTAAATCTGCATTTGCCTCGAAGTTGATATCCTCATAGGCCAATTTGTCGATTTCTCCGATGATTTCACCATCTTGTGGAGGTACGATCTGTCCCCCATCGGTCCAATATACCTTATATCCATTATATTCTGGTGGGTTGTGTGATGCCGTTAAAACGATACCTGCGTGGCAATTAAGGTGCCTTACCGAAAATGACAATTCAGGGGTAGTTCTTAATTCGGAAAAAAGAAAGACTTTAATGCCATTGGCAGAAAGTACATCGGCCACGGTTTTTGCCAAAGTATCACTATTGTGACGGCAATCATAGGCAATCACAACTTTTATTTCTTCGCCAGCATATACTTTTTTTAGATAATTACTGAGGCCTTGGGTACTTTTACCCAAAGTGTATTTGTTGATCCTATTGGTCCCAACGCCCATAATACCTCGCATACCGCCCGTACCGAATTCCATGTTCTTGTAAAAACTATCTTTTAATCCGTCTGGATCGTTATCGATTAGGTTTTGAATTTCGGTTTTGACATCAGCATCGAAAAAATCTGAAAGCCAGCTCTTGGCAGCGTTTAAAATAGAATCCATTTACTTTTTATTTTTATAGGTTAATTTACGAAGAATATTGTTCATGCTCTTGGGCAAGATTCAATTCCTCCAATATATTGTATCTTTTTTCATCTTTTCGTGATCGCACCATTATTTCACCAAGAAAACCAGCTAGGAACAGCTGGGTTCCTATAATCATGGAAGTCAGTGATATAAAAAATTCCGGACGTTCGGTAATCAATCGGGCCGTGGGATTTATAAAAAGCTTGTCCACACCTAAATACAGTGCAAATCCGAAGCCAATGATGAACATCAACACGCCGAGCGCTCCAAAGAGGTGCATAGGGCGTCTTCCGAATTTGGAAACGAACCAGATCGTGATCAAATCCAAAAATCCGTTTATAAAACGTTCCATTCCGAATTTTGTTTTACCATATTTCCGAGCTTGGTGCTGTACTATCTTCTCGCCGATATTCCCGAAACCCGCACTTTTTGCCAAAACCGGTATATAGCGGTGCATTTCACCCCGTACTTCAATATTTTTTATCACGTTTTTTTTATAGGCCTTTAGACCGCAGTTAAAATCGTTAAGCTTAACTCCCGACGTTCTACGGGCAGCCCAGTTGAACAATTTTGATGGAATGTTCTTGGTGATTACGGAATCGTATCTTTTTTTCTTCCATCCGGATACAAGGTCGTACCCTTGATTTTGGATCAGGTCGTATAATTCTGGAATTTCCTCAGGGTTATCCTGTAGGTCGGCATCCATGGTAATGACCACATCACCTTGTGCGGCTTTAAAACCGGCATGTAAAGCCTGTGATTTCCCGAAATTCTTTGCGAACCGTATGCCTTTTACATTTGGGTTGTTTGCGGAAAGTTCAGAAATAATGGCCCAGGAAGCATCAGTGCTACCGTCATCAATGAACAGGATTTCATATAAAAAACGATTGGATTGCATAACTGCTACAATCCAATCGTGTAGTTCTTTTAAAGATTCTTCTTCGTTAAGTAGTGGTATTACTACGGATAGGTTCATTTAAAACTTCTGAAATTCTTTTCAAAAGTACAATTTTGGCTTAGAACTCGTCGCAACTTTTTTATTTGAACCCAAAAAAGAACATATTTTTGATTCATTTCTAGTGCATTAAGAAGTATTCTTTAATATGCAGGTTTTTGTTTTTTCAAGATCAATCCACTTATGAGGCCAAGAATCAAACCTATGATTATGTTCATTATAAGTATGAAAGGATAAGTGAGCCAAGCAAAACCTTTTTGCATTTCAATCCCTTGGTCTATTTGTTCTTCGGTTAAATTTGGATTATCTGCCATGGCTTTAACCTTTCCAATTTCATACATTTTATCCATGTAGTCTGGTTCTATGACGTTGGATAGTAAGAAGAAATAAATCAAACCGATGATTCCTGCTATCAATGCGATTCCGGTACCTATTTTTAATGCTTGTGAGATGGTCAAATAACCCTCGTTGGCCTTTTTAAATTGTAATATCCCTAAGAATATGGCCGCTACTGTAAGAGCTAAGCTAACGCCACGGATAGCCCATCCTTGGTCGTAATGCATGTCCATTGAAAATAGCATGAGTCCGAAAATTACACTGACAACACCCAGAATCACACCGAAATTTAATGCGAATTTCCCTGTTTTTGGTTCGTTTTGTTCCATTTTTTATCTAAGATTTAATTGGTTTTCTATATTAGTGGATTAATTGTAATTAATGTTACACTTAAAGGTACGAATATTTATTTTTTCTTTTTTGAACAAATAATTGTGATTTTGATAAAAAAACGTAAATTTGCAGCCTTAAAATGAATGCCTGTCGGAATGGGCGTTTTAAAGATTTTAAAAATGAAAAAAGGAATACACCCTGAAAATTATAGATTAGTTGCGTTTAAAGACATGTCGAATGAAGAAGTGTTTTTAACAAAGTCAACTGCTAACACCAAAGAAACTTTAGAGGTTGATGGTGTTGAATACCCTTTGGTGAAATTGGAAATTTCCAGAACATCACATCCTTTCTACACTGGTAAGGCTAAATTCTTGGATACAGCTGGTCGAATTGACAAATTCAAGAACAAGTACAAGAAATTCCAAAAAGAGGAAAAAAAGGAAGAAAAATAGAATAAAACCATTATTCTACAATAAACAGACGCCCTCGATAGTTAATATCGAGGGCGTTATTTGTTTACATTCAAATTTAAACTATGAATTATATTCTTTTTGATGGGCCTGTTAGGGATTCATTGTTGCCATTCACCTTTACTAGGTCTGTAGCCGATATTCGCATGGGTATCCTGACCATTCGGGAAAAGTGGGAAAAATACTTGAATACCACCACGACAACGGTAACGGAGGATTATCTATCAGAACGATATCCTATGGTGGAAATGGAGGAAAATGTATTGATCAATGCGTCTTTCTTGCCTAATAAAAATCTAGTTGAAAAGGTGAGATCCCTTAAACCCAACCAAGCCATCTTATATGGTGAGGATGTAATAGCCTTTTACTCAAGAGAAGGCCAAGAAGTTGATTTCTCAACGTTTGAACAAATAGTCTTTGAGGAAAATGTATTACACATAGAGCATACATGGGATATTTTCTCAAAAAACGGGGAGGCACTTCAGGCCGATTTTGATTTAATAACCGAGGGGAGAACCAGTGAACCTTTATCAAATACCAATAGTGTAATACACCCTGAAAATATTTTTATTGAAGAAGGTGCCAGTGTTGAATTCAGTATTTTAAATGCTACGGAGGGGCCAATTTATATAGGCAAGGATGCCGAAGTTTGGGAAGGAAGCCTTATACGTGGCGGTTTTGCCTTGTGTCATAATGCGGTGGTGAAAATGGGAGGCAGAATGTATGGACCAACAACTGTGGGGCCCCATGGTAAAGTTTGTGGGGAAATTAGTAATTCGGTCATTTTTGGTTATTCGAGTAAAGGACATGAAGGGTATCTGGGCAATTCGGTTTTAGGGGAATGGTGTAATATTGGGGCCGATTCCAATAATTCCAATCTCAAGAACAATTATGCCAAAGTTCGTTTATGGAACTATGCAACCGAAAAATTTGAGCAAACAGGGCTTCAATTCTGTGGTTTAATGATGGGCGATCATAGTAAGACCGCGATCAATACCATGTTGAATACGGGAACGGTCATTGGTGTCAATGCCAATATATATGTACCGGGCTTCCCAAGGAATTTTGTCCCAAGTTTTAGCTGGGGAGGAGCATCCGGCTTTACCACATATTTGCCCCAAAAAGCATTTGAGGCGGCGAAAGTGATGATGGCGAGAAGGGGAGTGGAATTTAACCAGCAGGATGCCGATATTCTCAATCACGTTTTTGAACTGACCAAAAAATGGAGAAACTACAAAAGTTAAAAATTACCGAAAGCTGTTGAAAATTGTCGAAACGGTTATTTTGTAATATCCTTTTCCTTTAAGTAACAACTTCTAAAATTGGTATATTTGCACCCCTAATAAAAAATTTGCTTAGGGTGCCCAATGCAATTCCGTATGAAGAAAGTAGCATTTTATACGCTAGGATGTAAACTCAATTTCTCAGAAACCTCGACTATTGCAAGAGATTTCCAGAAAGATGGTTATGAACGAGTAGACTTTTCTGAGAAAGCCGATATGTATGTAATAAATACCTGTTCGGTTACTGAGAATGCCGATAAACGTTTTAAGTCCATAGTACGGCAAGCGATGAAGGTGAACCCAGAGGCTTTTGTTGCGGCCATTGGTTGTTATGCACAATTGAAGCCGGAGCAATTGGCAGCTGTTGATGGTGTTGATTTGGTTTTAGGTGCTACGGAGAAATTCAAAATTGCGGATTATGTCAATGATCTTTCCAAGAATGACTACGGGCAGGTACATGCCTGTGAGATAGAAGAGGCTGATTTTTATGTGGGGAGCTATGCCATAGGCGATCGTACACGTGCTTTTTTGAAGGTGCAAGATGGTTGTGATTATAAATGTACATTTTGTACCATTCCTTTAGCTAGGGGTATTTCCCGAAGCGATACTTTGGAAAACGTGCTTAAAAATGCCAAGGAAATTTCCGAAAAAGGAATAAAGGAAATTGTACTTACCGGAGTGAATATCGGTGATTTCGGTAAAGGTGAATTCGGCAATAAAAAGCATGAACATACTTTTCTTGATTTAGTACAGGCATTGGACAGGGTCGAAGGTATTCATCGTTTACGTATTTCTTCCATAGAGCCAAACTTGCTGAAAAATGAAACTATTGATTTTGTGGCTGAGAGTAACTCGTTCGTGCCTCATTTCCATATTCCTTTACAGAGTGGGAGTGATGGTGTATTAAAGCAAATGAAACGTAGGTATCTAAGCTCGCTTTATGTAGACAGGGTCAATAGGATAAGGCAGACCATGCCACATGCATGTATTGGCGTAGATGTTATTGTTGGATTCCCAGGGGAAACCGATGAACATTTTTTGGAAACCTATCGTTTCTTGAATGAACTTGATATTTCTTATCTACATGTATTTACTTATTCGGAAAGGGATAATACACCTGCGGCAAGTATGGAAAATCCGGTTCCGTTGAAAGTCAGGGCGAAAAGGAGTAAAATGCTCCGTGGATTATCGGTTAAAAAACGAAGGGCATTTTATGAAAGTCAGTTGGGGTCGACAAGGACGGTATTGTTCGAAGGGGAAAACAAAGAAGGCTATATTCACGGCTTTACAGAGAATTACGTGAAGGTAAAATACCCATGGAACCCTAATTTGGTAAACACCTTACAGCTGGTGGAACTTACCGAAGTCGATGTTGATGGAATAGTGCGAATTAAATTTGTTGAACGTGCCGTTACGGCATAAAAAAACCTGTTAAGTACTGATTTTCCCAGTGCCGAACAGGTTTGGATACTTTGTTCAGGTAGTGTTTAAATACGAATTCCTACCGGAAGCATTTCTTTGTACTGTCTGTTTTTTCTCAAGAATCCCGCAATTTGTGGACTCGTTGGTACTACTCTTAATTTTTGCTCTTGTATATGATGTAAAACAGACTTGATAAAATCCTCTTTAAAACCTTCTTTAGTGATTTCTTCTGGGACTACTAATTTGGTCAAAAACACTTTACGCTCTTGTGAAGAATATTCGATCTTAGCAAGGTGACCTTCAACAGTAGTTTCAAATTGGCGTAAGAAACTATTGTCTTTAATTACTACTTCGTTCATATAGTTTGTTTTTAAAATTCGTATAGTCAGAAAAAGTCACGATAAGATTAAATGTTATCGTAATTTCATATTTTTACGTGGTTGTTGATGTTTCCTAAGGGTCATTCCAGAACAGAATACAAAAGTACTAATAAAAATACGATTTTCCTAAGAAATCCGTAAGGTTTAGCTATATGAGTCAAGAAAAAACGCAGGTTTACCTTATGCCGGGTATGGCGGCCAATTCATCAATATTTGAAAATATACATTTGCCTAGGCAGGATTTTGAGACGCATAGATTGGAATGGTTCGTGCCTGACGATCGAATGTCCTTGAATGCATACGCCGAGAAAATGGCAAGGAATATAAAACATGAGAATCCTGTACTGATCGGCGTTTCCTTTGGAGGGATTCTGATTCAGGAGATGGCCAAATTTTTGGATACAAAAAAATTGGTTTTGGTTTCCAGTGTAAAGAAGACCGAAGAACTACCGCGAAAGATGCTTTTTGCCAAATATACCAAGGCCCATAAACTATTGCCGACCGGTTTAGTGAATAATGTTGAATTATTGGCCAAATATGCTTTTGGGGAATCGGTGCATAAACGACTCGAGCTTTATGAGCGTTACTTGTCTATTCGGGACAAACATTATATCGATTGGTCAATTGATCAAATCGTTAATTGGAACCAAGTGGAATGTCCTGGCAACCTGGTTCACATACATGGGGATAAAGATGCTGTTTTTCCAATTTCGCATATTAAGGATTGTATATCTGTAAAGAACGGCACACATACCATGATAATACACCGTGCCAAATGGTTTAATGAGCATCTGCCCACAATTATTATGCAATAACCGAGTTTGTATATTGTGCAAGAACGTATACATTTATTGGTAAATGGGTACCAAAGTGGTTTTTTGACCAATGGTGATGTATTACGTTAAAGAAGTATGATATTGATTTTTATTGTGTTTCTTTAGTACCTTTGAGTTTAAATTAATCTGGAGATATGAAGATTTTAAAAAATATATTGATGTTGTTGGGCGTGTTTTTTGTAATTACCACCCTCATTTTCGCCGTGCAGGAAAGTAATGAAACGGAAAACCAATTAATTGAAGATGTTGCTGAAAATGATGGGGATAAAAGGGTATCCGATACCTATAGGATTTCTGCTATCGAGATTCCGGAAGATTTGAATTTTGCCGGGGAATTGGTGCCTCAGGATGATCCTGAGATCATGGAGCGTATAGATAGGGAATTTTTAGTGAATACATATTGGCAGTCAAACGCACTTTTATTAATGAAGAGGGCCAATAAGTATTTTCCCGTAATTGAGCCAATTCTTGCCAAAAATGGTATTCCTGATGATTTCAAATACTTGGCGGTAGCTGAAAGTGCCTTGACCAATGTGGTTTCCCATGCCGGTGCTACCGGTTTTTGGCAAATCATGAAAGGTACGGGTAAGGAATACGGCCTTGAGGTAAATGCGAACGTCGATGAACGTTACCACTTGGAGAAATCTACCCAAGTTGCCTGTGATTATTTGAATAAGTGGAAGAATAAATATGGAAGTTGGACACTTACGGCTGCAGCATATAACGCAGGTCCCGGGGCTATCAATAAATTTATGGGAATCCAAAAGGTAGAGGATTATTATGATCTTTTACTCGGACAAGAGACGGGAAGGTACGTTTTCAGGATTATGGCGATAAAAGAAATTCTTTCAAATCCTGAAAAATACGGCTTTGAAATTGAAAAGGAAGATATGTACAGTGCCGTTCCTACGTTTAAGGTCGAGGTCGATGAGCCTATTGCCAGTTTTGCCGATTTTGCACAGAAGTATGAGATTAATTACAAAATCCTAAAAAGGCACAATCCATGGCTTAGGGAGCCTCATTTGAACAATGCTTCAGGAAAGAAGTACATCATAGAAATTCCGAATAAAGGCTATTACAAGTCCGCTAAATAGTTATGTTTTCTTTTTTAAAAGAAAACCTTTGGTCAATACTTTTAGGGGTTAATTATGTGCTGGTCGTTCTTTTTTCCTTACTTATCGTACTAAAGAACAAAAACCCGGTTAAGACCCTTTCATTTTTGTTTATACTGGCCATTCTTCCTTTTTTCGGTATTTTCATTTATTATTTTTTTGGTCAGGATTACCGAAAACACAAAATTTTCGAGAAGAAGTATATTTTCGATAATGAATCATTGAAAAGATGGAGTGAAAAATTCGGTCTTAATAGGGTGGAGCGCTTTGATTTTAAGAAAGAATACGGCGATGGAGCCTATAAAATCTATAATTTATTACGTAATAATGGGAAGGCGGTACTCACTTATGAGAATGAAGTAAGTATTTTGGTCAATGGGGAACAAAAATTTGAACGACTGAAGATAGATCTTGAAAATGCAGAAGACCATATTCATATGGAGTATTTTGTATTTAAGGATGATGAACAGGGGATCAAGATAATTGAATTGCTTTGTAAAAAGGCAGAACAAGGAGTACGGGTGAAGTTGCTTTATGATGATGTGGGTAGTGCCATTTCATCAAAATCAAAAAAAGTTATGACAAATAGTGGTGTACTGCACCATGCTTTTTTGCCGGTACTGTTCTCGAATTCAACGAGTAAGATTAACTATAGGAACCATCGTAAAATTGTAGTTATAGATGGTAAAATCGGTTATTTGGGTGGAATAAATATTGACCAAAAGTACAATAATGACTATTCGAATATTCGATATTGGAGAGATACACATTTGAGGATACAAGGAGCTGCCGTTGGAGCCTTGCAATCCTCTTTTTTCTTAAGTTGGAATTTCACCGCCAAGGATGATATTGAATTGGAGGAAAAACATTTTCCCAATTCCAGACCAATTGCCCAAGACCCCGTTGCGGTACAAATCGTAGCGAGTGGTCCCGATACAGACTGGGAGAATATTATGGAGGCCATGTTCACGGCCATAAATACGGCAAAAAAAAGAATTTATATTACAACACCCTATCTCATTCCGAACAGTCAGATACTTACGGCATTGACCACAGCTTCGAGAAGTGGTGTGGATGTTAGGATCATTATTCCCAAGAAATCCGATTCATGGGCGGCTCAATACGCCACGGATTCTTATATTGAACAATTGGCGCGTTCCGGAATCAGAATTTTCAGGTACCACAAGGGTTTTGTACATGCAAAGACGATGATCATCGATGATTACTTTTCAAGTATAGGTACGGCGAATCTGGATTATCGTAGTTTTTCGTTGAATTTTGAAATCAATGCCTTGATTTACAACACTCGAATAAATCAACAAATGGGGGAAATATTCCTTAACGATCTGTTGGATACCGAAGAAGTGGACTATGAAAGATGGATAGAGCGTGGATTGACCCGTAAAATTCAGGAATCTATCAGTAGATTATGGGCTCCTTTGCTCTAAACTAAATCTTTTTCATTTGCTGCTGCATCATTTTGATTTGATCGGTAAGCATATTGCTCTTGTCTAGCTTTTTAGCCTCGTTCAATAGCATGGTAGCTTCCCTTTTTCGACGTTTCTGCATGGCAATGCCTGCTAAACTCAATTTGGCCATGGCGGTGTCATAATCCATCGTAAGCCCTAATTTCAGGGCCTTTTTGAAATATTTTTCAGCTTGTGTAAGATTCTTTTGCGAGAGTATTATGCCGTGTAGATAGTTGAAATACCCTTGTTGTTTTGTGATCAGTGCAGCTTCAGGGTTTTTGATTTTATCCAACCATTTTTTGGTTCCTTCCAAATCTTGCTTACGCATTCTTAGAAAAGCAAGTAAAATAATCTCATTCCTGAAATAAAGGAAAATGAAAATAAGAGAAAAAAGTATCAAGGATATGCCGTTTCCGATGTTTCCTTCAATAAATTGATAAATGGCATAGGCAATGATCAAGCCGGCTATAACGAGTTTAATATTCTTGTTGAACATGGTATTTTACTATAGTTTGTGGTAAATTTATCCAAAATCGGACTTTAAAACCCTTGGTGGACAAAAGTAATAAAAACCATCTTGTAGCTTGTTAACCTATTAGAAAAAAATATTTTTTTGATATGGTTTGTCAAAGAGAAAACTCTTTGTATATTTGCGCCCAGATTTTGCAGAGGTGTTTGCGGAATTTATAAGACAATAAAAGTTTAAAATTTAGCCAGATAATGAAAAGAACATATCAGCCATCAAAAAGAAAAAGAAAGAATAAGCATGGCTTTAGAGAGCGCATGGCAACCGTTAATGGTAGAAAGGTTCTTTCTAGAAGAAGAGCAAAAGGAAGAAAAAAGTTATCTGTATCCTCTGAGCCGAGACATAAAAAATAAATGTTTGAAAATTCTTTATAATATTAAGGTGTTACTTTTCTCAAAGTAGCACCTTTTTTTTATCCTTGTAGTATCTAAAACAAAACTGAGAGCATGCCAAAAAGAAAAGATTTAAAATCAATTTTGATAATAGGGTCAGGTCCAATTGTAATCGGACAAGCTTGTGAGTTCGATTATTCGGGGTCTCAAGCACTTAGAAGCCTTCGGGAAGATGGTATAGAAACCATCTTGATCAATAGTAATCCGGCCACGATCATGACCGATCCTACCATGGCCGACCATGTTTATTTAAAACCCCTGACCACAAAATCTATTCTTGAGATATTAAAGGCGCATCCACAGATTGATGCGGTTTTACCTACCATGGGAGGTCAGACCGCTTTGAACTTGTGTATTGAGGCTGATGAAAAAGGAATATGGGAGGATAATAATGTGGAGATCATTGGTGTGGATATCGATGCGATAAATATTACCGAAGATCGTGAGAAATTCAGGGAGTTGATGCTGAAGATCGGGGTGGGCATGGCGCCACAGGCTACGGCAACATCTTTCTTGAAAGGAAAGGAAATAGCCCAGGAATTCGGTTTCCCATTGGTAATCCGAGCTTCTTATACCTTGGGTGGGGCAGGAGCTTCCATTGTATACAAGCCAGAGGATTTTGATGAGTTGTTGAGTAGGGGTCTCGAAATCTCGCCCATTCACGAGGTAATGATCGATAAAGCCCTTATGGGGTGGAAAGAATATGAATTGGAGTTGTTACGCGATAAGAACGATAATGTCGTTATTATATGTACTATTGAGAATATGGATCCCATGGGTATACATACAGGGGACTCCATTACCGTAGCACCGGCTATGACACTATCCGATCGCACTTACCAAAGAATGCGCGATATGGCCATTAAAATGATGCGTAGTATAGGGGATTTCGCCGGTGGATGTAATGTTCAATTCGCTGTGAGTCCTGATGAGAAAGAGGATATCATCGCAATCGAGATCAATCCTAGGGTTTCGCGTTCTTCCGCGCTTGCCTCCAAAGCAACGGGTTATCCAATAGCAAAAATCGCTTCTAAATTGGCCATTGGTTATCATTTAGATGAGTTGGACAATCAGATTACCAAATCAACATCGGCACTTTTTGAGCCTACTTTGGATTATGTAATCGTTAAAATTCCAAGATGGAATTTTGATAAGTTCGAAGGTTCTGATAGGACTTTAGGCCTTCAGATGAAATCGGTAGGTGAGGTAATGGGTATTGGACGTTCTTTCCAAGAGGCATTGCACAAAGCAACCCAGTCCCTGGAAATTAAGAGAAATGGACTTGGAGCTGATGGTAAGGGGTATAAGGATTATGACCAAATTATCAATAAGCTCACTATTCCCGGATGGGATAGGGTTTTTGTGATTTACGATGCCATTCAATTGGGTATTCCCTTGAGTAGGATCCATGAGATTACAAAAATTGACATGTGGTTCTTAAAACAATATGAGGAGCTACATTTTCTAGAAAAGGAAATATCGCAATATACGATTGCCAGCCTTCCAAAAAGTTTGTTGTTAGAGGCCAAGCAAAAAGGTTTTGCCGATAGGCAGATAGCCCATATGCTCGATTGTTATGAAAGTGAGGTTTATAACAAAAGGGAGGAACTTAATATCAATAGGGTATATAAATTGGTAGATACCTGTGCCGCAGAGTTTAAGGCAATGACTCCTTATTACTATTCAACTTTCGAAGCTGAATACGAAACCGCTGATGGGGTAAAAAAGGTAGAGAACGATAGTGTCGTTACAGATCGAAAGAAAATAGTGGTCCTTGGTTCAGGACCAAATCGTATAGGTCAGGGAATTGAGTTCGATTATTGTTGTGTTCATGGCGTTTTGGCAGCTGCGGAATGCGGTTACGAAACCATAATGATCAATTGTAACCCTGAAACGGTTTCTACCGATTTCGATACGGCAGACAAACTATATTTTGAACCTGTATTTTGGGAGCATATATATGATATAATCCGGCATGAAAAGCCAGAAGGTGTTATTGTCCAATTAGGTGGGCAAACAGCTTTGAAGTTGGCTGAAAAGTTGGATAAATACGGGATCAAGATTATTGGGACTAGCTTTAAGGCCTTGGATTTGGCTGAGGATAGGGGAAGTTTCTCCACTTTGTTGGAAGAGAACAATATCCCTTTCCCACAATTTGGAGTGGCCGAAACAGCTGATGAAGCTTTGGAACTGGCAGATAAACTCGATTTTCCTTTGTTGGTAAGACCATCTTATGTTTTGGGTGGACAGGGAATGAAGATTGTGATCAATAAAGAAGAACTTGAGGCGCATGTGGTAGATTTACTTCGAAAAATACCGAACAACAAACTACTTTTAGATCATTATTTAGACGGGGCCATAGAAGCTGAGGCAGATGCCATCTGTGATGGGAAAGATGTTTATATCATCGGGATTATGGAGCATATTGAACCTTGTGGGATACATTCCGGGGATTCTAACGCAACATTGCCGCCATTTAATTTAGGGGAGTTTGTTTTGCAACAGATAAAAGACCATACCAAGAAAATCGCATTGGCCTTGAATACGGTCGGTTTGATCAATATTCAATTTGCGGTGAAAGATGATATGGTCTATATCATCGAAGCAAACCCAAGGGCGTCAAGAACGGTGCCTTTCATAGCAAAAGCCTATAAGGAGCCTTATGTGAATTATGCCACCAAGGTAATGTTGGGTGAAAAGAAGGTGAAGGATTTTAAATTCAATCCTCAATTGGAAGGTTTCGCTATAAAGCAACCGGTTTTCTCTTTCAATAAATTTCCGAATGTAAATAAAAACCTAGGTCCTGAGATGAAGAGTACAGGGGAGAGTATCCTTTTTATCGATAGTTTAAAGGACGATGAGTTTTATAACCTTTATTCAAGAAGAAAGATGTACCTATCCAAATAAAGGGTAATAGGCTTTATAAGATTGAAAATTAAATGATTTACGGAAGTACATAAACCTTTGGTTTAAGTGCTTCCGTATTTTTTTAAGTAATACCATTTCGCTTTTTATACCTCCCAATCCGTATGGAAAATACCTTCTGTATCGGTTCGTTCGTAGGTATGGGAGCCAAAATAGTCACGTTGGGCCTGAATAAGGTTCAAAGGCAAACGGTCGGCGGTGTAACCATCAAAATAGGTCAGTGCATTGCCCAAACCGGCCAATGGTACGGCATTTTTTATGGCGAGTGATACCAAATTACGCACAGTAGGCACGGTGTCGTTTATTTTAGAGGCAAACGCATCATTCAACAATAAGTGTGTTGGAGCATTTGTTTCGTTAAAGGCCTTGGCAATATTTTCCAGTAGACCTGCCCTGATAATGCAACCTGCCCGCCAAATTTTGGCTACGGTTTGCATATTTAAGTCGTACCCATATTCTTTGGAAGCTTCTGTCAATAGATGAAAGCCCTGTGCATAGGTTAGGATATAACCAAAATATAAAGCTTCTTCAGCCCATTTCCCAAGTTCCCCTTTTTCAATCTGGTCAATTTTTTTCTTTGGATATAAGGTTTTGGCTTTAATACGTTCTTGTTTGAAGGCAGAGAGTTCCCGCATACTTACCGCAATATCTATCGTAGGAATGGGAATCCCTAGGTCCATCGCATTTTGGGAGGTCCATTTGCCAGTGCCTTTTTGCTTGGCCTTGTCTAAGATCATATCGACCAAATAGCCATCGGTCTTGTCATCTTTTTGTTTTAGGATGTCCGCTGTAATTTCAACCAAAAAGGATTGTAGTCGTCCTTTGTTCCAAGTATCGAAAAGGTCGTGCAATTCAGGATTGGAATAGTTACCTACTTTTTTAAGTAAATCGTAAATTTCTGAAATCAACTGCATTAATCCGTACTCAATACCATTGTGGACCATTTTAACGTAGTTACCGGCCGATTTAGGGCCTAAATACGCTACACAGGCTTCCCCTTTAAAATCTGCCGCTACAGCTTCAAAAATCGGTTTCACTTCTTGGTAGGCTTCTTTTGATCCCCCGGGCATAATACTCGGGCCTCTTCTGGCACCTTTTGCTCCACCAGAGACACCTGCTCCGAAAAAATGGATTCCTTTTGATTTTAAATAAGATTCCCTATGATCGGTATCCTGATAAAACGAATTTCCGCCATCGATGATAATATCATTCTTATCCAAATAAGGTAAAAGACTTTCTATAACCGCGTCTACAGCTTTGCCGGCAGGTACTAGAAGCATGAGTTTTCGTGGACGGGACAAGGCTTCAATGAAAATAGGGGCAGAGGTAGAGGCATTGATTTTATCTGTATCTCCGCCTTCCTCTAGTAGTGAGGCGACTTTTTCTTCGTCCAAGTCGTGGCCATAGGCCGAGAAGCCATTGTCTGCGACATTTAAAATGAAATTACGACCCATAACACCAAGTCCGACCAATCCAAAATCATACTTTTTCCGTTCCATTATCGTCCTATGAATTTTTTAATTCGATCTGTACGTTCTCGCCTGTTAAATTTTCCAAGTGGTCATCGGCCTTGAACGTTTCCGCCTTATATTTTGAACCTCTCTTTAAGGCCTGTTCTTTACGTCTTAAACTTCTACTGAAACGCCTTACCCCTTGGTGGTCTTTGATTATCAATCCTGGAACCGGAACGTTTTTACCATTCCCATCTTTGGCGACCATGGTGAAATACGATGAATTACAATGTTTTTTCTCTCCTGAGGTAATGTTCTCCGATTCTACACGAACTCCCACGACCATTGAGGTTTTCCCCGTATAATTAATCGAGGCCCGAAGGGTGACCAGTTCCCCTACCTCGATCGGATTCAAAAAATCAACTTTGTTAACCGATGCGGTAACGCAATAGTGCTGAGAATGTTTTGAGGCACAGGCGAATGCAATTTGATCCATTAAATTCAGGATATGCCCACCATGCACCTTGCCACTAAAATTAGAATGGGAGGGAAGCATTAATTCCGTAATGGAAACGTGTGATTCCTCGGCCGATTTGAATTTCTTCATTTGTTATTGTCTAAAGTGTGGGGATTGTTCTTTTTCTACCTTAGTGACGAAATATTTGGTGTCTCCCAACCAGAAAAAGGTGGCATAGCGTTCTACATATACCAGTTTCACGTACTCTCCTTGGTATTCCTTTAATTTTTCAATACTCTCTTTATCCTTGTCCAAAACCGAAAAAGAGAATATTTGAGCCCCTGAAATACCTTGGCTAATTTCGCCTTCCCAAGTTTTTGCAATGACCCCTTTCCTACTTATTTTGATTAATTCACCTGAACGAACCCCTTCACTGTAGGGCACAAAATATATAAAGGCATATATTAAAAGGAAAACAACGATTATTGCCGTAATGGTCAATGCTAGGATTTTCTTCATAATTTTAATTTAGGTTCTTCTTCAAAGTCGTCTTCCTGTGCGCGTTTCAGTATAGGTTCTGGAAGTGATTTTTTTGCCTTGGCACCCATTTTTTTCAATTTTTCGATGCTGGTTACCAAGTTGCCACGACCTTCTACCAATTTGTTCATTGCACCTTTGTATTCGCTTTTCGCTTCGTCCATTTTTTTACCCACTTTGGTCAAATCGGTCACGAAACCTTCGAATTTGTCATATAGGGCACCGGCCTGCCGGGCTATTTCAATAGCGTTTCTTTGGTGTTTCTCATTGTTCCACATACTGTCGATGGTTCGTAATGTGGCCAAAAGGGTAGAAGGGGTAACGATTACGATATTCTGTTCAAATGCTTTGTTGTACAAGGTGTTATCTTGGTTAATGGCTATGGCGAATGCCGGTTCAATAGGGATGAACATCAAAACAAAATCCGGACTTTCCATTTCATAGAGGTCCTCGTATTTTTTGGCAGAAAGTTGATCTACATGTTTTCTTATGGAATTGATGTGGTCTTTCAGGAATTTCTCGCGCAAATCTTCCTCCGCATTGATATATCGCTCATAGTCGGTGAGGGATACTTTGGAATCCACTACCATTTTTTTACCATCGGGAAGGTTGATGATGACATCTGGGAGTACTCGGGAGCCATCCTCCCGTGTAAAACTTTGTTGAACGGAATATTCGCGATCTTTCTCCAACCCTGATTTTTCGAGTACGCGCTCCAAGACCAGTTCCCCCCAGTTCCCTTGCATTTTACTATCACCTTTCAATGCTTTGGTCAGGTTTTCGGCTTCTTGGGTAATTTTCAGGTTTTGGCTTTGTAAGTTCAGTAGTTGTTCCTTAAGTGCGGAGTGCATGCTTATACTTTCCTTTTGGGAAGTCTCTACGCGATCCTCGAACGTTTTGATCTTTTCTTGTAAAGGGGTTAAGAGATTCTTAATGTTCTTTTGGTTCTGTTCCGTGAATTTTGTGCTTTTTTCATCTAGGATTTTATTCGCTAGATTTTCAAATTCCTTGGTGAACTTTTCCTGAAGTTTTTCTACTTCGGCCTTTTGTTCCTTGTTTTTTAATCCAAGATGCTCTAGATCTGCTTGGTAACGAACAATTTCATTTCCTAG
This sequence comes from Maribacter sp. TH_r10, assembly GCF_033101095.1. Lineage (NCBI taxonomy): Bacteria > Pseudomonadati > Bacteroidota > Flavobacteriia > Flavobacteriales > Flavobacteriaceae > Maribacter > Maribacter sp. TH_r10. The sequence goes on from NZ_JAWMPY010000002.1 coordinate 295,616, forward strand.
GTGTTCTTTCTCCAAACGCAAATCTTCTTTTTCGTTTTCCAATGCCAGAATACGGTTTTCCAAGGTTGATTTAGCAAGTCCTAACTGCCTATTTTCCTCTTCCAAGGTACTTTGGTTCGATTTTGTTTTTAGATTTTGGATGTAATTGCCCAAAAAATATCCAACGGCAAGACATATTAGTCCAATGAGTAGATAGATAAGATATGCGTTCATTAGTGTTTTGGCTTCTTTAGAGTAAAGATAAAGGTTTGACTTTAAAAATATAAACGAACTTTAGGTTACTTTTTTATTTTAAAAGAACCTGTTTTTGCATCAAATGTAACCGTATCCGAAGGAAATAAACGTTCAAAAGCTTGTTTTTGGATTAATTCACAGGGTTCGCCAAAATCATGGCTCTCCTTATTCATGATCAAGATCTTATCACAAAGTTGAATGGTCATTTCAATTTCATGGCTGGTAAACAAAATGGTTTTTTGTGTATGGTGGGCAATGTGTTTCAAAAGCTTCAATATCTGTACTTTGTGATGCAGATCTAAATGCGAGGTAGGCTCATCCAATAAAATAATGGAAGTATCTTGAGATAAAGCCCTGGCTATCATTACCCTTTGTAATTGACCATCACTCAATTCGTAACACTTTTTGTGTTTTAAGTTTTCCAATCCGATCATGGAAATGGCCTCTTTTATTTTGGTTTTGTCCGTTTCAGATAATCTGCCGATCCAATTGGTGTAAGGTTGTCTACCCAATGCAATAAGTTCTAAAACGGTAAGGTTTTTGGAGGCCAAGGGTTCGGTAAGTACAACACTAATGGTCGATGCCAATTCAATAGGCGAGTGTTTTTTTAAATCCTTCCCATCCAATTGCACAGAACCTGAAAGTTTCGATTGTACGTTCCCAAGGGTTCTTAGTAGGGTAGATTTGCCAATACCATTAACCCCGACAATAGCCGCCAATTCACCGTGCTCCAGTTGAAAGTCTAATTCCTTGGCGATGACGGTTATTTCATTTTTGTTGCGGTACCCGATGCTCAGGTCATTGACTTTCAGGGCGGTATGTGTTGTTGTTTTCTTGTTCATACCTTTATTAAAAGATCATTTTCTTTTTTCTTACTAAAAGCCAAATCACCACAGGTGCCCCAACAATCGAAGTAATTGCATTGATCGGTAATACATTGGCTGAACTTGGTAATTGTGCAATGGTATCACAGATCAACATTAAGATTGCTCCGTAAACCAAAACTGCAGGCATCAGAACCTTATGGTCGGTGGTATTGAATATCTGTCTTGTTAAATGGGGTACGGCAAGGCCTATGAACGCTATCGGCCCGGCAAAGGCAGTTATACCACCAGCCAACAAACCAGTGGCAATGATGATTTTGTAGCGAGCCATGTTCATGTTAATACCAAGGCTACGGGCATAATTTTCACCTAAAAGCAGAGCATTTAGGGGTTTTATCGACAAAATACTGAGGATTGCCCCAAGTACGATTATTGTCAAAAGGATCAATAATTGGGACCAAGTTAGGTTGCCGACACTACCGAAGGACCAATAAATGTATTGTTGTAATTTTTCCGCATCGGTAAAATAGGAAAGCACACTCACAATCGCGGCCGTAATACTCCCGAACATCAGACCGATAATCAGTAAGGCCATAGTGTCCTTTATGCGATAAGAAACGACTACAACGACCAAAAGCACCAAAAAACTGCCTATACTTGCCGCAATGGCCAAAGACAAATCGTTTACGATTCCAATAGCAAATACGCCTGAAAACAATGCGGTACCCATAATCAATAATGCCGCTCCCAAACTTGCCCCGGAACTAATCCCCAATACAAATGGGCCGGCCAAAGGGTTTCTAAAAAGGGTTTGCATCAAAAGTCCGCTAAGCGCCAAACCACTACCAACAAATATCGCGGTAAAGGCTTTGGGTATTCTGTAATTCCATATAATGTATTTCCAAGAATCATTGGTCAATTCCCCACCGAAAATCGCATTAAAAGTATCTTTAAAAGGAATGGTCACCGAACCTAGGCTTATGTTTACAATGAAACAAACGACCAAGGCCAGTAGCAATAGTACTAATGAGGTTTTATATTTGGTGGTGTTTTCCAATTAGTTCAACGGCTTAAAGAAAAATAGTTCATGTTGGGGCAATATTTCGGGATGGAAAATATGGATCAAATCCTTCAATATTAAATCGGGCCTATTGGGCCCCAGTTCAAAATAAAGGAGTCCGCCAGTGGCCCCTTTGGTTTTTGCAAAGGTATAAACCTTCTTATTTTGGAAGGCTTTAAAATTCAAGTAATGTTGATTTGCCTCTTTCATCTCCTGATATGAAGTAAACTGTGAAGGGGAAATCCAATATTCCGCATCTATCCCTTTTTCCAAAACACTTTCAATACTCAGGTTAAGACTGCCAGTCTGTTTTGTATTCGACCATGGGTAAGATGTGTTGGCATCTTTTAAGAACATGGCTGCCCAACTATTTCCGCCAGGTAAGTACCAAACATCCTTGTATAAGGCTCCGCTTAGAACCTCAGGTTTGTTTTCTGCATTTTGGGCCAAGGTCTTAACATGGTTGTAAGAATCCGCGATTTCCCTGAAAATTGAATCTGCTAGCTCTTCTTTTTGAAAGAAAGGGGCTATGAATTTAATCCATTCGGCCTTGCCTAAAGGAGTTTCCTCGGTCCAATCGCCATTATAAACAACAGGGATATTGGAACGCTGTAGGGTTTCATAAGCTTTGTTCTGATTATTGATGCTGAAACCTATAATGACTTCAGGATTCAATTCAATGACCATTTCAGTGTTGATCGATTCATTATTACCCAATTCTTTTATTTTACCAGCATCGATTAATTCTCTGGTTTTTTTTGATGATATATATTGGGTGTCGGGAAAACCTTTCAAAGCATCAATTACTCCTAAGGCTTCCAATGTTGGAATATGTGTTGTTGAGGTTGAAACGATATTATGTACGGGTACCCCGATTATAGCGTCGAATTCTTCTTTATTCAGTGTAATTGTAGCTAATTTTTCTTTTGGGACCAATGCATATTTATAACTGGTTTGGGCATTGGGCCATGGTGAAGAAACATTGATGATGGTAATCCCTGAACCTGTTTTCTCTACCGTAAACCCTTTTGCGTATTCAATGGCAATCGTTTTTGTTTCCAATGTTGAAGGAAATGTTTCTTTGGATTTTTCCTTACAAGAAAAGAACAGACAGAAAATAAAAGGAAGAAGTAGAGTGAATCTCATTTTAATGTTGGGTATGTTTTCAATATATTCGCTAAAAATGATCGCAAGGTAACAAATGTCACAATTCTAGAATGGATGGAATTTTACTTTTGTTTAAAATTTAAATATGCGCGATAGCTCAAATACCACTATTTATATAATCGCAGGGATTATAATACTTCACTTTGTGGTGGGCTTTATCTGGTTGGCCATAAAACTTAGCAAAAAAAAGGGCGATAAATAACTATTTAAGTTTAATTTTGCACCGAATTTGGTTTTGTCACTTTCACGGTGACTAAATTAAAAGGGAATCCAGTGTAATTCTGGAACTGTTCCCGCAACTGTAAGTTTATGCCATTTCGCGAGTTTTGGCACCTTCATTAAAATGGAGGGGGTTATTTACTACATAGTCACTGTCCGATTACTTGGGTGGGAAGACAAAATAACTTTAGACAAGTCAGGAGACCTGCCAACTTCACAAACAATGGAATTCGATAGACTTTCGGGTAAAAAGTCATTGGTATGAAGAAAACACTTTTATTTTCCTTACTTGTTTTTATAAGCCTAAACAAGGCTTTTGCACAAGAGAACCCTGTCATCAACCTAAAAGAGGTCGTTGTTTCCGATATTCGCCTAAAGCGGTATGCTGAAGGTCATAAGGTTACTGAATTGCGGGATAGCACTGTGAGACAACAGAATAATTCATTTACCTCCCTGTTGGCTTTTAATTCAAATATTTATTTCAAGGAAAATGGTTTTGGTATGGTTTCATCCCCTGCTTTTAGGGGTACCAATGCCTCACATACTGCGGTAATCTGGAACGGTATCAATATCAATTCCCAATTAAATGGGCAGACGGACTTCAATACCATTGACCCTTTAAGTTATAATTCGATTGGTATTCGAAGTGGGGGAGGAAGTGTACAGTATGGTTCCGGTGCCATTGGTGGGAGTGTTCATTTGAACAACGACCTTCGGTTTGATGATCATTTTGAACATCGGGTTTTATTGGGTTACGGAAGTTTCGAAACTAAAACAATCAATTATAACCAAAGCTATGGGGATTCCCGATGGTCGTCCAATTTTGGAATCAATTATAAAAAATCGGATAACGACTATAAATATTTAAAGACCGATACCAAGAATGTTAATGGGGAATTTGAGCGATTGAACTTTAATTTCAATGCCGGTTACGTACTTTCCGATAAACAGGTCATGCGTCTCTATCATCAGAGTTTTATTGGGGATAGAAACCTATCGGGAACCCTAGTGGCAGAAGGCCGAAGTAAGTATAAAGACAACCAATACCGTACCCAATTGGAGTGGGGGCGTTTTGGGGAAAAAGCAACTTCAAGGGTAAAAGTGGCCTATTTGCAAGAAGAGTTTAGGTATTATGAGAATAAAGACTCTGACAACCATTCCTTTGGCAAAGTGTCAACTTTTTTGGCCCGATATTCTTTGGATATGAAGTTATCCAAAGTATTTAGGTTAAACTCATTTCTGGAATTTGATAACTATAAAGGGAAAGGGGATAGTTTTGGTTCACCTACACGAAATGATTTTTCGGCCACTGCTCTGCTCAAGCATCAGGTATCTCCTAAACTGTCTTATAATATTAGTCTTAGGCAGGATTTCTCTTCGGATTATAGCAGTCCTTTAGTTTTTTCGTTGGATGGGAAATATACCATCAACGAGCATTATGACATACAATTGAACGCTTCCAAAAACTTTAGGACCCCTACATTTAATGACCTTTACTGGCAACCTGGTGGTAATTTGGATTTACTGGCCGAACAATCCTATCAAATTGATTTGGGGCATCGTTTACGGTTCGGTGGCGTAACCTTCAATCTAAATGGCTATTATATTGCTACCGAGGATATGATCAAATGGCTTCCTGGCAGTGACGGAATCTGGTCCCCGATAAATATTGATGATGTGCGTATTTATGGGTTGGAAGGGGAACTTGGTATTGATCATAAAATCGGAAAGAACCAAACAATTGCTTTCAAATCAAATTACGCCTATACCGTTTCCGAAGATCAATCAACAAAAGAACAATTGATATACGTTCCTTTTCACAAGGCCAATGCATCCGTGGCTTATGGTATTTTAGATTTCAATGTGTTTTATCAACATTTATACAATGGTCCTGTCTCGATTATCGGAGGGGAATTGGAAGGTTATGATGTTGCCAATTTAGGAATTAATTATACGGGTACCCTGCAAAAAAAGTTAAAGTACACATTAGGTTTAAGCATCAACAACGTCTTTGATACCTATTATGAAAACATAGCATTGCGTCCAATGCCAAACAGAAATATTCAATCACAATTAATACTAAATTTTTAAGACCAATGAAATTCAAACATTTTTTTATTACAGCAGCACTGGCATCATTCATTTTTGTAGGATGCGATGACGATGATGATGATCAACCGGTAATAGGGGCACTAGAGGTGTCAACTACCATTGAAACAGCTGATGAGGGAGCAGGATCGGTAGATATCACTTTTAGTACCACACCGGCTATTGACACTGATGTAACCATTACCTACGAAGTGTCAGGTTCGGCTACCTCTGGAGAGGATTATGAAGCGCTGACAGGATCGGTAGTTTTACCTGCAGGTAACCTTACCGTTGCCCAAAGCATTACACTTATTGACGATGAAGATGTAGAGTCTTCAGAAGATCTTATTGTTACCATTACGACCATAGCAGGTAGTGAAGACTTGGTTATAGGTGTAAAAGATGAAGCAACATTGTCTATTACCGATAATGACTCTTATCCTTTTGAAAATGGTATCATTGTTACGCATGAAGGTAATTTTTTCCAAGGAAATGCCTCAATTTCTTTTGTTTCCAATGATTATGAAACAGTACAAAATGATGTATATGCTACTGTAAACGATGTTGATTCTTGGGCCGATAATATTCAGAGTATGGCATTCAATGGGGATTTCGGATATATTGTTGTAAATAATTCACAAAAAGTTGAGGTTGTTAACCGTTATACATTTGAGTCTGTAGCCACTATTGACACGGAACTTTTAAACCCAAGATATATGGCCATTGCCAATGGAAAGGGTTATGTAACCAATTGGGGTGACGGTAGTGATACTGAAGATGATTATGTAGCCGTTATCGATCTTGAAGAAAATACCGTAGTATCTAAAATCCCGGTTGCAGAAGGTCCGGAAAGACTTGTGGTAAAAGAAAATACGATTTATGTAGCCATGCAGGGGGGATATAATCAGAACAATATCGTTACGGTCATAGATGCTGCAACTAACACGGTATCTACGACTGTTACTGTTGGTGATCGTCCTAATTCCTTACAATTGGATACCGAAGGCAACCTATGGGTGCTTTCTGGTGGTAATCCTGCCTGGACAGGTAATGAGACCTTAGCGCAATTGGATAAAATAAATACAGCGGATAATACGGTCTCAGCATCTTTTGAATTTGCTGAAACGGAACATCCTGGGGCATTGGTTGCCGAAGGTAGTAATCTCTATTACTATCTGTCAAGCTCTGTATTCAAAATGGAAACTGCTAGCACCGCCCTTCCTGCAACTGCTGAAATAACCGGACTTAGTTTTTACGATATGGCTGTGAACGAAGGTATTCTTTATGGTGTTGATGCCAAGGATTATACGAGTAATGGATCTTTGGAAATATATGACCTAAGTGATTATTCATTATTGGCGTCTAAAGAGGTATCCATTATCCCTGGTGAAATCTATTTCAACGGTACGGCCGAAAGATAATAGCACCTTAAATTCAATATAATAAAAGAAAAAGGGCTCCAGTTATAGAGCCCTTTTTTTATGGATTGTTGTTTTTGGTTTATTCAATGGATTTCTCCAAATTAAGAGGTTTATCCAAAATCATATTATCTTTTAGAACAGAGAACATTTTAGAATTTGTCATAACACTTGCAGGCATACTTACCTCGAAACTGCGTTTGCCTGTTGTTCCTGTAATTTCTTGAATGGCCCTTGCCAATAAAGGCTCATTGGGGTCGCCCCAAGCCCCAAGGTTTTCCAAGTCCTCCTCAAGTTCAATATCGGGAGTCAAACCTGAGGTGTAGTCGGAAAAACCGTCTGCATTTTCGTTTCGGCCCACTAAAGGTTGAATGGCCCATTGATTGTTTGGGTTTATTTCACTCTCCCGTTCTGAATTATAAATATAGCTTCCTTCAAAATCATCGACCATGGTGATTGAAAATTCGTTTTTACCACGTGTGGTTTCACCAATATGAACAACATCAATGTAGGGGGCAAGTCCGTTTATCACCAATTCACTGGCTGAAGCGGAATTGTATGTGGCGATGATATATACTTTGGACAGATTAAGGGTGTTTAAGGCACTTCCATCACTAGTTTCCGACGCAAAATAATCGGTAAGCTGTGAATCGCTTAATTGTGCTTGTATTTTGTCATTCCATCGTTGTCTTAGGAATAGTTCATCGGTATTGGTGCCGTAGATCATACTTGATAATAAGCGTGCGGAATTTACTGATCCACCTGGGTTGTAACGCAAGTCTAAAATCATGCTGGTTACTCCTTCAGCTTTAAGATTTCCAAAAGCATCATTTAAGTCCTCATCAAATTCATTGGTAAAACCGTTATAAACCAAATACCCAATTTTTTCACCACCTATATCGAAGGTTTTTGATAGGAACACAGGATTCTCAACCAAGCCTTCCATCTTTGTTAAGGTTACTTCTTTGTCATTTGGGGTGATTTGGTTGTTGGCAATATCGGCCATATTCAAGGTGTAGGTGTCATTGTCACCGAATAAGAGCTCTATATAATTGTCAACATTCAAGGTTTGGCCATCAACCCCGGTAAAAAGTTCTCCTCGGGAAATATCTTTTGTTGAGGCATCCGAATCGGGAATAATATACCAGACATAACCGAACACATCATCACTATCGCTGAATTTGACCAATCCAAATTCGAGTCCGTTACTTTTAGATATGCCAGCGAAAGATTGCGTTAGTTCGGTATAATCATCAGAATAAAAACTAAAGCGATCTTCCGAATATAACAATTGATCGTCAAAGAAAGTTCCAGGTTCTGATTCTGAAGCCAAAAATTCGGTGTACGCAGCAATACCTTCATCAGTATTAGGGAATTTGTCATCGGCCAAATTGGGTACATCGGCTTGCCAGAAATACCAGAAATTCATGGCTTTCCACATAAAATCCTGTACTTCTACATCGGCAATAGGATCTGGGTCAATGCCATCCGGTGGCGTAAGGTCATCATCACTTTTTTTACAGGCGGTCAATAATACTCCAATGGATAGGAATAGCAATACATACTTTTTCATAAATTTCTTTTTTTTGCAACTAGTAGTGAAGAACCTCAATTATCATTCCAGAAATTGAAAAAATACACGGGGGGACATTCATACTTTTTAATAACTATTTACGTAACTTCTTTTACTTTGGATGCCCAATTTAAAGACAATATCAAGAAATAAAAATTATTTGTAACAAAATCGTTTATACTTCGTCTTCCTTTTGTAGACCCGAAAGTGGTGCTATGAACAACCAAGCAACAGAATGAAACAGTCGGAATTTTTAAATGTGGTAATGCCTTTTAAGGATAAACTCTACAGGTTGGCAAAACGTTTGCTGGTCTCCAGGGAAGAGGCTGAAGATGCCACACAGGAAATTTTAATGAAACTTTGGGCGAAAAATGAAAACATAGGTAAATATAATAATGTAGAGGCCTTTGCGATGACGATGACAAAAAATTTCTGTTTGGATAGGTTAAAGTCGAGACAGGCCGGTAATTTAAAACTTGTGCATAGTAACTATGGGGATGATAACACTTCGTTACAGAAACAGGTAGAAGTTAAAGATAGTTTGGACTGGGTAGGGAAGATCATGGAAGAACTACCGGAACAACAAAAAATGATATTACAATTGCGGGATGTCGAAGAATACGATTTTGATGAAATAGGGGAGTTATTGAATATGAAACCAACCGCAATACGTGTTGCCTTATCAAGGGCACGTAAAACTGTAAGGGAAAAATTAATGCAAAAACATAGTTATGGAATTGGATAGAATTGAAAAATTATTGGAAAAATATCTTGAGGGTTCTACTTCGATTGTCGAGGAGAAAGAGCTAAGAGCATATTTTGCACAGGAAAATGTAGCAGCACATCTAAAGCAGTATGCCCCCATGTTCCAGTACTTTTCCATTGCCAAGGAAGAACGGTATACCAAAGAGTTGCCATTGAAAAAAAGAAATATAAACTATAAGTGGCTTTCCATAGCTGCGATGGCTGTTCTACTGTTTGGCATATACTTTGGTAAGGAGTACCAAGAAAAGAAAGAAGCCGAGTATGCCTATAATGAAACTAAGAAAGCCTTGACCTTATTGGCCGATAATTTTAATAAAGGCACCGAAAAGGTGGCTTATTTGAATGAGTTTGAAAATACAAAACAAAAGATTTACAATAAAAATTAAAAATTAAAATGATGAAGAAAATTATAATCACAATTGCATTGGCAGTTTTACCTGTACTTGGCTTTTCACAGTCCGCCTTCGATAAATATGAAGATTTGGACAATGTAAGCGCCGTAGTGGTCAACCAAAGTATGTTCAGGTTGCTGTCAAATATAGATGTTGAGGTAGATGATCCCGAGGCGAAAGACTTTATGGATATCGCCAAAAGTTTAAAGAACCTAAAGGTGTTCATTACAGAGGATAAGGGTATATCTGCCGATATGCTGAAAACCATGAACCAGTATCTGAAGAGTGCCAAAATGGAAGAGTTGATGCGTGTTAAGGACAAGGATGCCAACGTTAAGTTCTACATTAAAAATGGTAAGGATGAAAACCATGTGAGTGAACTGTTGATGTTCGTTACGGGAATCAACAATGTAGATGTTGAGGTGAATGGCAGAAAGTTCGAAACCGTATTGCTTTCCCTTACCGGTGATATCGATTTAAGGAAAATAGGGTCACTTACAAAAAAGATGAACCTTCCTGAGGAATTGAACGAAGCAGGAAAAAAGAATTAAAATCAAAATTAAGTGGTGGTCCAAGGAATAAACCACTTGAACCATCACTATCATCAATCAATCATAATTAATCAAACTGCCAATTGGCAAAAAAACGACAGTCATGAAAAAAATCACATTAATTTTAGCAATCGCCCTTTTACCGTTAGCCGGATTCTCACAATCTATTTTCGATAAGTTCGAGGATATGGACCATGTAGGTTCCGTAATAGTCAATAAGGGAATGATAGATTTGTTAACCTCTATCGGAAGCTTGGACGATGATAAGGAAGCCAAGGAGTTCGTGGAAATGGCCCGTGGAATCGACGGGATCAAAGTCTTTATTACTGAGGATAAAGCCGTAGCCGCCGATATGTCAGCAACGGTTCGTAAATATCTAAGATCCTCTTCATTGGAAGAATTGATGAGGGTAAAGGACAAGGATGTAAATGTTAAGTTCTATATCAGAAATGGAAAGAAAAAAGACCATGTCACCGAATTACTGATGTTCGTTTCCGGATTAAAAGAAATGGATGTAGATGTACATGGAAGAAAGTTCGAAACGGTATTGGTCTCAATGACCGGGGATATAGATCTGAACCAAATAAGTGCATTGACCAAGAATATGGACCTTCCTGAAGATTTGAACAAGGCGGGGAAGCACAAAAGATAAAACTTAAACCGGTTATTGGCCATAATACCAGTAACCGGTTCGTTGTTATTGGGAACACGTATTAAACTAGAAAAATGAATAAAATTGTTAAAGTACTATCGGTAGTCGTAATCCTTGTTATCAGTAGTTGCTCATCTACCCAAAGCCTTCAAGAATATTTTGTCGATAACTCGGAAAACCCGAATTTCCTTTCCGTGGATCTTCCTGTGAGTCTTTTGAACATGGATAAAGTGGAGTTGAGCGAAGCTGAAAGGGAAGCATTGAATTCCTTGAAAAAAATGAACGTATTGGCTTTTAAAAAGAGCGACACGAATTCAGTTGAATTTGAGGAGGAAAAAACCAACGTAAAGGCCATTTTAAAGAACGAGAAGTTCATCGATTTAATGAAACTCAATACCAGCTATGGCAAAGGGGTCATTAAATATATCGGGAATGAAGAGGAAATAGATGAAGTAATCATTTATGGAGACAATGATGAAAAAGGATTTATGCTGATACGTGTTTTGGGAAACAATATGAAACCGGCCAATTTGGTCCAATTTATGCAAGCCGTTCAAAAATCGGATTATAAGGGAGAAGGTCTTTCCGATATCGCGGATTTCATTAAAGGTTGAATTTCCAATAGCTTTTCAAACTAAAGCTTTAAAGTCCAATCTGTAAGGTTGATAATTTATCGATTTTCTTGAATTCTATTTTTTGGGTTCGTTCACAATCCGGATAAATGGGTCTATGTTTAGCTAGGCCCTTTGTTAATTACTCGTTGTTCTTCCTGTGTTTTATTGATATTTATCCCAAATTAGTTGGTCTATTCCATAAAAGTTTTAATGGTGAATACTTATATTCGCACTACTATTAACTATAACACTTTATTAAAATGGAAAAAGCAACTGAATGGTTTAATTATGGCATTGAATTGGCCAAAGAATTCGGACCAAAATTATTGACGGCAATCCTCATCTACCTCGTTGGTTCTTGGGTTATCAAGAAAATCGTAGGGGCTACCCGAAAGATGATGGCCAAAAGTAAATATGATGAATCACTTCAAGGTTTTTTATTAAACTTGATTTCGTGGGCATTAAAAATATTTTTGATTCTTTTGGTCATATCCCAATTAGGGGTTGACGTAACCACATTTGCCGCGGTAATCGCTGCTGCCGGTTTGGCCGTTGGTTTGGCCTTGCAAGGGTCGTTATCGAACTTTGCGGGTGGAGTATTGATCATGATTTTCAAACCATATAAAGTAGGAGATCTAATTGAGGCTCAAGGAGAGTTGGGTGTTGTTAAGGATATTGAGATTTTCACAACCAAAATGACGACTCCTGAAAATAAATTGGCCATTGTTCCTAACGGCGCTATGGCGAACGGTAACATCGTAAATTATACGGCTGAAGGTGTAATTCGTGTAGATACTACTATCGGAGTAGGTTATGGGGAGGATATTAAGAAGACCAAAGAGGTATTGTTAAATGTATTAACCTCTAATCCTTTGGTATTGCAAGATCCGGCACCATCTGTAAATGTTTCTGAATTGGCCGACAGTTCAGTGAACTTTGCCGTGCGACCATACTGCAAACCGGAACATTATTGGGATGTTTATTTTGGAACATTGGAAAATTGTAAACTGGCCTTGGATAAAGCCGGAATTGAAATTCCTTATCCACACTCTGTGGAAATCCACAAGGAAGGATAGTTCTTCATTGGATATCGATACAAATAAAAAGCCACTCTTATTTTTTATAAAAGTGGCTTTTTTTTTATGAATTTAATCGGTCTTAAATACCTGTATAGTTGGAAGGGTTTATTGCCTTCAGTTCGGTTTTAATACTATCGGAAACTTCCAATGTATCAATAAAACCGGCAATGGTATTTTGGTTTATCTTCTCATTGGTACGTGTTAGGCCCTTTAAGGCTTCATACGGGTTAGGATACCCTTCTCGCCTCAAGATGGTCTGTATGGCCTCGGCAACCACGGCCCAATTGTTCTCAAGGTCCTGTTCTATTTTTTCCTGGTTCAATAAAAGTTTGTTCAGTCCCTTTAATGTAGATTGAAAGGCGATCAATGTATGTCCAAAGGGCACACCTACGTTTCTTAGAACGGTACTATCGGTTAAGTCGCGTTGTAGCCTGGAAACTGGTAATTTGGCCGATAAATGCTCAAAAATGGCATTTGCAATTCCTATGTTTCCTTCCGAATTTTCAAAATCTATGGGGTTGACCTTGTGGGGCATGGCAGAAGAACCTACTTCGCCCTTTTTTATTTTTTGTTTAAAATAATCCATAGAGACATAGGTCCAGAAATCACGGTCCAAATCAAGAATAATCGTATTAATACGTTTTAAGGTGTCGAATAATGCCGCTAAATGATCATAATGCTCTATCTGTGTAGTTGGGAAAGAGTGCGATAATCCTAATTTTTCTTGTACGAATTGCTTACCAAAGGCTTTCCAATCAATATTGGGATAAGCTATTTTATGTGCATTGTAGTTACCTGTTGCACCACCGAATTTTGCGGCACTGGGTATATCGTTCAATAAATTGAATTGTTCTTTGAGTCGTTCTACATACACATCTATTTCTTTGCCTAGACGGGTAGGGGAAGCTGGTTGACCATGCGTTCTGGCCAATAGGGGTACGTTGGCCCATTCTTCCACCAATTCCTTCAATCTATCCAAAACTTCAAAATACATGGGAACGTAAACATCGTTCATTGCTTCTTTGATAGATAATGGTATGGCGGTATTGTTTATATCCTGGGAGGTGAGCCCAAAATGTATGAATTCTTTATAGCTGCCTAAACCTAAAGTGTCAAAAGCTCGTTTAATAAAGTATTCAACGGCCTTTACATCATGGTTGGTGGTCATTTCAATATCCTTGATTTCCTGTGCATCTGCCGTATCGAAGTTCTTATAAATATCCCTCAACGCATCAAATTTGGAAGAATCGAACGATTCTAGTTGAGGTAAGGGAATCTCACAAAGAGCGATAAAATATTCAATTTCAATAAGAACCCTGTATTTGATCAATCCTTCTTCGGAAAAATAAGGGGATAAAGAAACCGTTTTACTTCTGTAACGACCGTCAATCGGCGAAATGGCATTCAATTGGGATAATGACATGGTTGATGTGATGGGTTTTGGTTAAAAGTTGCAAAGATACTTATTCATGAGTGAGTTTAAAAGGTTTGCAAAGCATTGTTTGTATTTCTTTTCAACACGGTTTCAAGGCGTTGAGCTTATCAAGGGTCAATCTTGCCCTTGCTTTGTAGGCTGAGCTTCCTGAGGCATAGTTCTGTTCCAAAACCAGCTTTAATTCGGGATGTATCCAATCAAATGTTTTGCCAAGAAGAAACAAAGAGGTCATTGAGTAGGCTTTGGAAGCTACTTTGTGATCACCGATAAGCCAGTCAAAACAAGCACTTGCCATTCGTTCTAAATGATCTAGGGACAAAACAGTCTGTATGTTGTTCGGTTTCCTGGAGAAGAATGCCTTGCTCAAGATCTCGCATATTTTCGCCATGGGCCGTATAGAGGATTCTGATTTCAAAGTATGTAGACCTTGGGTAAAGTTGTTGATATAAGGTAAAATGAATTCCGGGTTCTGTTTCACCACATATTCCAAAATCCAACATGCTTTATCGCATACAGGATTCTGTCCTTCGAAAGCTATTTGTAATAATGGGGCCAATAGTTTAGGATTGCCCATGACCGAACGGGTCATTTGCATACGTTTTTCCCTTGTAGCATTTACATAGTCCAAAGATTGTATTAATTGCTCTTTAGTCACAATTATTTGTATTTTTGATTAAACGTTCGCCCCAATGAAAATAATAAAAAAAATCGCGTTAGTACTGCTTTTAGTATTAATTGCCATGCAGTTTTACCGACCTGCAAAGAATTTGTCACAAGGAAACCATACGTCTGATTTCATCGCTGAAACCAATCCTTCGACCGAGGTACAGGTGATATTGGAAAATGCCTGTTATGATTGCCATAGCAACAATACCAAATACCCATGGTACAATAATGTGGCCCCCTTGTCTTATTGGCTTTCCGATCATGTGGAAGAAGGTAAAAGTGAACTGAATTTTTCGGCTTGGGGGAGTTATTCCAACAAAAAGAAAAGTCATAAGTTAGAAGAAGTCGCCGAAGTGCTGGAAGAAGGGGAAATGCCTTTAAAATCATACACTTTGATGCATTCTGAAGCCGAATTGACAGCAGCTCAAAAAGATGCAGTAATTGCCTGGGCAAATCAGTCTAGATTGCTTTATGAATTAAATCAGCAACCACAATAGGCACGCCCTTGGTTGCCTTTTCAGGGATAACCTGTAGCATTCTTTTCGGATTACTTTTAATCGAAGGTCTTGGGTCAATAAAGAATATGGGAGTCTGTGTCGGCACAAAGTCAATTAAACTGGCTGCGGGGTATACTTGCATCGATGTACCAATAATAATCAGGAAATCGGCCATAGAGGTAATTTCCTTTGCCTTTCCCATCATGGGCACTTCTTCGCCGAACCAAACGATATGTGGCCGTAATTGATGTCCGTTTTGGCAATAGTTCCCCAGATTTAAATCGTTATACCAAGGAATAGGTTGTCCGCCATTTGTGCTGCGCACTTTTAAAAGTTCCCCGTGCAAGTGAACAACATTTGAACTACCGGCCCGTTCATGAAGGTCATCTACATTCTGGGTAATTATGGTTACCTTAAATCGTTCTTCGAGATTCACTAAAGCCTTGTGAGCGATATTAGGAGAGACTTGCTGTAATTGCCTTCTTCTTTGATTGTAAAATTCAAGGACCAATTCAGGGTTTTTTGAAAAACCTTGGGGAGAAGCTACTTCCATAACATCGTGCCCTTCCCAAAGACCATTGGCATCCCGGAAGGTATTAAGTCCACTTTCGGCACTCATCCCAGCTCCTGTAAGTATTACCACGTTCTTTTTCATTTTATAAAAATAGACCTTTTTCTTATATTCGAATTATGATAGACCAACAACTTTTAGACTACCTTGAGGGGTTTATTTCGGCAGAAAGAAAGGAACGTTTCCTGAACGTATTGGAAGAGCGTTCCAAATTTATTACGGTTGCGATTGAAGATGTTTATCAAATGCACAATACCAGTGCCGTAATACGTAGTTGTGAGGTTTTTGGGTTACAGCAGGCCCATGTTATTGAAAGTAGATTTGGTAAACGATTGGACAAGAACATTGCCATGGGCGCACAGCAATGGGTAGATGTGCAACGGCACGAAACCACGGAATCGTGCATATCCTTATTACGGGAACAAGGGTATCGTATCGTTGCTACGACACCACATAACGATTCTTGCTATCTTGAAGATTTTAAGATCAATGAAAAAACAGCATTGTTTTTCGGAACTGAAAAAGAGGGCTTGAGTGAGGAGGTAATGGGCAAGGCGGATTCGTTTTTGAAAATACCAATGGTCGGTTTTACCGAAAGTCTGAATATCTCTGTTTCTGCGGCCATTATCCTGCAACATCTTACCGTAAAAATGAAATCACAACAATTGCCTTGGAGGTTAAGCGATGAAGAAAAACTTGAGAAGCGATTGGATTGGACTCAAAAGTCAATCAAAAGTATCGATGATATTTTGGAGAGATACTACAGGTGAATTTAATTTTTTACTATATTTAATAACAACCAATTAATTGAAACACATATGTATATGCTACTTTATATTTTAATGGGAATCTTGGTTCTTGTTGTATTTCTGGCTATAATCGCACCAAAAAATTATAATGTATATAGAACGATCGAGGTCGCTAGACCAAAGGCTGAAGTTTTCGAATACCTTAAATACCTAAAGAAACAGAGGGAATGGTCGCCATGGGAAAAGAAAGACCCGGATATGGATCATAAGTTTACGGGTACGGATGGAGAAGTAGGAGCCATTAGTTATTGGAATGGGAACAAAGATGTAGGTGAAGGTGAGCAAGAAATCACCAAAATAATCGAAGGAGAGCGAATAGAAGGTGAACTAAGGTTTTTAAAGCCTTTTAAATCCACTTCGGATTGTTATTTTGACGTGGAGGAAATCAGTGGTGGGAGTACCAAAGTTACTTGGGGTTTTTCGGGTAAGAACAAGTTTCCCATGAGTATAATGATGTTGTTCATGAATATGGACAAAATGGTAGGTAAGGATTTTGAAGAGGGATTAGAATCCCTTAAATCCATTCTTGAGAATTAGTTCTTATGGAATATAATAGTGTTGGTTGGTTTGAGATACCCGTGGTCGATATGGAACGTGCCAAGGTGTTCTATGAAACAGTTTTCGATATAACCATCAGTGTCCATGATTTGGGAGGATTGATTATGGGATGGTTTCCTAGTGCCGAAGGGAAGAAAGGAGCTTCGGGATCGTTGGTACAACATCAGATGTACATACCAAGTGCCACCCATGGGCCTTTATTGTACTTTACCTGTGTGGACCTTGCTATTGAATTAAGTAGGGTTGTAGCGGCCAAAGGCGAAATACTCAAAGAGAAAACAGAAATAGGAGGTGGGCATGGATTTATGGCCTTGGTGAAAGATACCGAGGGCAACCGCATTGCATTACATTCCTTACGATAATATTACATATAAAAAATTGTAGCCTCAGCCCTGGCCCCAAAGCGAATAGGGAAGATTGTGGTTCCTATTCCTTTGGAAACGTACATTTTCGAGATTTCATTAGAATACCATCCTTTTACATAGTCACCACTACCGTATGGTGTCATCAAAGGTCTTCCGAAAAAGGTGATTTGCCCTCCGTGGGTATGACCAGATAGGATAATGGGTTTTATCCCTAAAGAAGCACTTACTTCATCAACGGTTTCCCGATAGATAGGACAATGGTTAAGAACAATGGTTGGCAATGACCTGTCAATATCTATGGATGCCGATTCAAAGTCGGGAGTACCAAAAACCAAATCGTCCAAGCCTAAAATATTGACCTTCGTAAGTTTTGTTTTTAAAACAAAGGATTCGTTGATCAACAGAGTGCAATTACAAGCGTCTAAAGCCTGTCTCAGTTCCTTTATATCAACTCGGCCGGAATATTCTTTATTGCCTAAAATGGCTACCTTTTGAATATTTTGGTCAATAAGGGATAAGAATTCTTTTAAGAGGGGAATTCGTGAATTTTTTGTGATGCTATCCCCCGTCAGGAACAACACATCGGGTAGCTCTTTGTTTATTCGCTTAGCGAGTGATTTGTGTACCCATTTAATTTTTTCCAGGTGAAGATCACTAAGTTGTATGGCTTTTAGTTTTTTCTTGTCATCCTTTGCTAAATCAAAGGTGTTCCATTCCAAAAAATATTGTTCTAGCCAAAAAGCATCCAAGAGTAGCAGTCCCAAAACCCCTGAAAACATTTTGATCATAAAGCTTCTTCTGCTTAATTTCATTTTTTTCCTTGAAAATTGGATTGTTTATGACCGAACCGTTAAAATCCCGAATAAAAAGTATAGAGTGTTGCCCAATTTGTCTATTGGACAAGTTCTAGCAAAGCAATATCGTATTCACTTTCAAAGATGGCCTTTCCATTTTTCACTTCAATTAAAGTATCGGAATAGGCTTCATGGAGTTTTGTTCCGTCACCGAAAAAACCTTTGACCCATAGCGATTTTTTTCCTTTTGGAAGATCTAATCCGACTACAACCTTATCCTTGAAATCATCATCGATATAGGTTCGGCTAAAGACGTATGGTTTTTTAGAAAGTCTATTGTGTTTGCCCGCGCCGATAGCTGGGTGGTTTTTTCTGAATTTGCCCAATTTCTGCCAATGCGCCAAAGTATTTTTTACACCTGGAAGACTGTCTTGATCTTTCCAATTCATAAACGACCTTAAAGTTGCATCCCCAACAGCACCTTCGATGGTAAGGTCCCTGGAAGATTCGTCACCATAGTAAACCTGTGAGGCTCCCGGCGTCAGGAGTAATACATTTGCCGCTCTGATTGGTTTTTTGCGTTCCTTGTCGTATGGTTGTCCATCGTCATGGGATGTTAAATAGTTGAGTACACTTTTTCCTTTAAGCTTGGTATTCAATAACGTATTGTATTTTTTGAAAATGGATTCATAATCCATATCGGCATCCTGCTTCAACTCAAAGTTGATCAAACTTTTAAAGCCATGATTGTAGAAATCTACTTTCTTATCACCAAAATCAAAGGTTCTTCCATTTGAAATATTATAATTGTAAACTTCCCCGACCATGTAGAACGGGTTGTCGTCCAGTACTAATTGGGGATGTTTCTTTTTCCATGATTCAAATGCTATGGAGGCTTCTTTATAAAGTTCTGACCATGCGTTCTCGTTCACATGTTTTACCGTATCTACCCTGAAACCATCAATACCGAGGTCGTTTACATAATCGGTCAACCATTTAATGATATAGAACCTAGGAGCTCTCGGATATCCTGTTCGGTCAAAGAACAATTGCAGTTCGTCGAGCTCAGTACTTATTCTGCCTTCGGTCTTCCATTTTGCTAAAAGGGCATCTGGTAACGTAACGGCCTCATTTGATTCGGTATAAATATCCGGTAGATTATCGACTAAGGTGCAAGCCGTAGTATTCTCATAAGTGCTGAATTGGCATGTTGGCTCTGTTCTTACCCATTCTTCGGGCCATACGGGGTCTTTTGGGGTAACCGGTCCTGTATGGTTCAATACAACGTCCATTAAAATACGAATTCCGTTTTTATGGGCCGTTTTCACTAATTTCTCCAAATCTTTACGCGTTCCGAAATTTGGATCTAAGGAGGTCCAATCCTTTGCCCAATATCCATGGTACCCATAAGTATTTCCCGTAGATTCGTCGGTATCGCCATGAATTTGCTCTACGACAGGGGTAAACCATATGGCATTTATTCCTAAATCGGTAAAATAACCTTCTTCGATTTTTTGGGTTATCCCTTCTAGATCACCTCCCATGAAGCCCCTTAACTCACCGGTTTCATTTGTTCTTTCGAAGTTTACATCATTATCGGGGTTTCCATTATTGAAACGATCGGTAAGTAAAAAATAAATATTCGCCCCTTCCCATACGAAAGGAACCGTTTCTTGGTTTTCCGGTTGTGTCCGGACTGCAGCAACCTCTGGTTGGTTTGTGGTTACTTTTTTGTCTGGTTTACAGGAGTATATAAAAACTAAAACCAGAAACAATACGAACAGTCGATGCATAGTTGTCTATTTTGGTTAAAGCTATAAAATGCAGTGGGAAATAGAAAATTTATTTCTTTCTATTTAGTACTTTGAATTCTTCATAACAGCTACTGATCGCATCTAGGATCTGTAAATCGTTTGCAGTGGAGATAAAAGATTTTGAATAACTACAATTGTTTAGGATGTCCTCAATATCCACTTTTTCTATTTGCAACAGTTCGGTAAGCGTTTCCCTGTCAAATTTAGAGGCAAGAAGGTCCCGAATGGCATCGTCTTCCTTCACCTGTCTTAATTTTCGCATTTGATTGGGTTTTTTGCCAAACAGGTTACGTAACAAATCTGCCGGATTCAGTATGGCCCCAAGTACTTTGGTAGCTGCGCTAGGGTTTTTCTTTCCTGCTTCATAACCAACGTTCAGCCCTGATATACTATACTGGTAGGCGTTGTTTATAGGCATGTTCTTAACATCTATTTCTAGATAGCCCGTTAATTGATATGGTCTAACAATTACCTCCTCGAGGGCATAAGCCAACTCTGTAAGCGATATTTTGGTGTCCTTGAACTTGAACATATCGTTGGTAACCCTGATTTTCTGGGATTTGAACCCGAGATAGGAAAAATATAGGGTATCGTTTACAGAGGCGGTTATTGAAAACTCCCCTTTTTGATTGGTAATCGTTCCTAGTACTTTATTGAGATTTACAACATGGACACTCTCCAAAGTTTTGTCTGTCTGTGCATTGATCACAATGGCACTTAACGTTTGGGACTCTATTTCGGTTTCTTGGGAAAATCCTAAGAAACCCAAAAATAGCAAGGCAATGGTAATATATTTTATCATTGGTCTAAGATCCGAATAAATGGGTATTAATCAAAACAAAAAGGACTAGGAACGACATTTTTAATATACAATTAACTAAAAGAAATCACTTTTACGTTTGCTCCTGCGTTTTCCGGAATAACTAGCATTGCCTCCTGATGATCTTCTATCCCTTCCTTTGTTCGAGGAATTACGATCTCGGCTATTTCCTGATCGACTCCGATCCCGGCCACCGCTTCTTTTTCGGTCTCTTCCTCCACGACCGCCACCGCCACCTGGATTTTTAGAAACTTCCACGTTGACAAAACGGCCATCTACTTTAAATTCAGTGAAGGTGGCCAATATTTTTTCGGTTACTTCAGCATCTGTATTGAAGAAAGAAAAACTTTCTTTTACATCGACTTTGAAAACATCATCTTTATCAAGGTCAACCGTATCTCGGATAAAGTCTTTTAGCGACATCCAATCATAACCATCTTTTTCACCGACATTGATAAAGTAGCGCACTGAACCACTGGTCGGCACTTGCCCACCGTGATCTCTTCTTCCATCACCACGATCATTCGAATCTACACGGTTTAAGTCTTTGGTCTTGTTGTAATAATTGAAGAATCTGGTAAATTCTACCGAAACAATTTTCTTTATAAGTTCTTCACGGTCAACACCTTGTAACACATCATTTATAGCAGGTAAATAACTTTCTACCTCTTCGTTTATTTCGGTATCCTTAATTTTATTGGCTAAATGATATAACTGTATTTCACAGATTTCCATACCTGTAGGAATGGTTTTCTGGATAAATTTTTGCTTGATCTTATTTTCAATCGATTTGATTTTTCGTAACTCACTTCGGGTTACGATGACCATTGAGATACCTGATTTACCTGCACGGCCTGTTCGTCCACTACGGTGCGTATAGGTTTCAATCTCATCCGGTAGTTGGTAGTTGATCACATGGGTAATATCATCAACATCGATACCACGTGCCGCCACATCGGTAGCGACCAACATTTGTATCTGTTTTTTACGGAAGGAGTTCATTACCAAATCCCTTTGGTTTTGACTAAGGTCGCCGTGTAGGGCTCCGGCATTGTAACCGTCTTCTATAAGCTTTTCAGCTACTTTTTGTGTATCCCGTTTTGTTCTACAGAATATTACGGAGAATATATCAGGATTGGTATCTGCCAATCTTTTTAGGGCAGGGTAACGATCTCTTCCTCCAACGATATAATATTCGTGCTGAACCGTCGTAGCACCGGAATTTTTGTCGCCAACCGTAATTTCTTGCGGACTATGCATAAATTTCTTGGCGATGACCGAAACTTCTTTGGGCATAGTGGCCGAAAATAGCCAAGTTGACTTTTCTTTTGGGGTATTCGAAAGAATATCCTTGATATCCTCGAAGAAGCCCATGTTCAACATTTCGTCGGCCTCATCTAGTATACAATAATCTATTTTTGATATATCGACCAATCGGCGACCTATCATATCCTTCATACGTCCAGGTGTGGCAACCACGATTTGGGCACCTCTTTTGACCTGTTTGGCCTGTTCTGTAATACTGGCACCTCCATAGATAGCAACTACATTGATATTTTTCTCGTATTTTGAGTATAATTTCAATTCGTTGGTAATCTGTAAACAGAGCTCCCTGGTAGGGGAAAGGATCAATCCTTGTGTGGTTCTGCTTTCGCTTTGTATTTTTTGAATTAAGGGAAAACCGAAGGCTGCGGTCTTACCTGTTCCGGTTTGTGCCAAGGCAACTAAATCGGTCTCATTTTCCAATAAGATGGGAATTGCTTTTTCCTGTACTTCAGAAGGGTTCTCAAACCCTAAATCAGTGACAGCATCCAATAGGGACTGTTGTAGCCCCAATGCTTCAAATTTTGTCATAATATATGTTACTTAATCGCAAATATGTGTGTTGTATAGAGCGATTATCGTTTGTAACCTATTAGACTCAGAGCAACACCTGCCATACCGGCGGCAATTAATAAAGGCGCAAAGATACAGTTATTTATTTATATGGATAAAAAGGTAATTATGGAGCCAATAAATATCCATAAATCGACATGATCAAGCCTATGATGCCGAAGACCAGCATAAGTGAGATGAAGCCTCTTTGTAATTTGGGATTGTCATATATAATGATACAAATGGCTCCTAGAACAATGCTTATCTGGAAAAATAACATACCGATATCGAATTTTTGGGTGGCAACATCATATTCCGTAGCTTTTGTTTCCCATTCTTTTACCCCGATTATGGCTCCCATTTCACCGTTAAGGTCCTGAACCCACTTTTCTTTGGGTATATTTGATGACCCTAATAATATTTCGGTTTTTTCATCACTATATTTTTGGATCCTGGTCTTTGTCTCAGTTATTATGGAAGAGACGGTTTCTTGTTTTTCTTGGGGTACAATACCTGCACTCATGAGGGTTTCAAGATAATTCAGCTCACTTTCCTTTAGGCTTTCTTTTATACTTTTTGATTGGTACCAGCTAGAGTAGTTGACGACTTTGTTGTGTGCGATCATCATTTCTTCCTCTAATTCGCCGTTAACCATTTGTGCAATTGCCATTAAAGCGGCAAAAATTGCTATTAACACTCCTCCCAGTGCTTCTGCGTTTTCGGAAGCAACCGAAACTTGCATGGTTTTACCTTCTTTAGTATCCGGGATCATTGGTTAGGCTTTTTAAATAGGTTAATAAATGTTGAATGGCCTTTCCGCGATGGCTGATTTTGTTTTTTACCTCTAATGGTAGTTCAGCAAAGGTTTTTTCGTGTGTATCCGGTTTAAATATCGGGTCGTAACCAAACCCTTTTTTTCCTTTTTTGTCGGTTGATATTTCGCCTTCGACAACTCCCTTGAATATATGTTGCTTATTTTCTAGATTTAGGGCTATAATGGTTTCAAATCGGGCTGTTCTGTCTTTTTTTGATTCCAATTCGGTCAGTAACTTATCCATATTGTCATCAGAATTTTTTTGTTCACCGGCATAGCGCGCCGAATAAACCCCGGGAGCCCCGTCCAGTGAATTTACCAATAGGCCCGTATCATCTGCAAAACAAGGGTAGCCATATTTGTTGGTGACAAAATCGGCCTTCAATATGGCGTTTGCTTCAAGTGTTTTGCCGGTTTCGGGTATTTCTTCGTCGCAACCAATATCGGTTAGGGATAATAGTGTTATGGTTGTGGGCAGTAAGGCCTGTACCTCTCTTACTTTATTTTGATTGTGTGTGGCGAAAACCAATTTCATGATGTAGCTATTAGTTTTTTCAATTTTTGATATGATTCTAAATATGTTCGTTTAGAAATGATATTTAGCACAATGGGAAGGGTTTTAAGGGGAGGAAAAATATGGGCATAAGTTTAATTCGTTCAAAAATAGTAATTTTATTTACGATTTAATTATCCCTTATATGAAGTTGAAACTACCGCCTGTTCTTGTTTTTGTTGTTTTTTCAACGCTCATGTACATATTGGCCATGTTTCTGCCTTTTGGAGGTTTCGAGTTTTTTGGCAAGGATTTTCTGATTATTTTTCTTGGAGGGTTTGGGCTATTATTGGGGCTTGTCTCATTAATACAGTTCTTTGTTTCTAAAACGACCGTAGACCCTAGAATACCTTTAAAGACAACTAGTTTGGTGACTAATGGTTTATATAGGTATTCGAGAAATCCTATGTATTTGGCGCTTTTAATGGTTTTGTTGGCGTGGGGACTTTGGTTGGGGAATGCTTTCAATACCTTGTTGGCAGCAGGTTTTGTGGGGTATATGAACAAATTTCAAATAATACCTGAAGAAAAGGCCTTGCTAGCTGTTTTTGGTAAGGATTTTAGGCATTATTGTACTCAGGTCAGAAGATGGTTTTGAATATTCTCTTTTTGTTTTTTATTACATAATTAGCTTATAATTTAAAATATTAGTATATTAGCTTATAATTAAAGTATATTAGCTTTTTAAGTTATTAATATGATAGCAATTATTACAGGTGACATCGTAAATTCCAGAGGTTATGATACAACGGAATGGATGGGGCGGCTTAAAACATGTTTGTCCCAATGGGGAGGTACGCCAAAAACTTGGGAAATATACCGGGGCGATGAAATTCAATTACGTCTGCCGATAGATGAGGCGTTATTCGCGGCCATACGGATCAAAGCCTTGATGAAAACGATAAAAGGGCTCGACATTCGCGTGGGGATAGGAGTGGGGACTGAATCCTTTGTCGGGGCCGGTGTAAGTGAATCCAATGGTACGGCCTACCAGCGGTCAGGGATTACCTTGGAGGCCTTAAAGGAAAATAAAGTGAATTTAATGATTGCCACGGCCGATAGTGAGTACAACAGAACGCTTAACTTAATGTTGAAACTCGCTTCTGATTTTATGGATGATTGGAGTACGGTATCAGCGGAAATGGTATATCTGGTGTTGGGTAACCCCGAAAAATCACAGCAAAATTTGGCCGAGCAATTACATATTAAACAATCGGCGGTAAGCCAAAGAACAAAGAGGGCCCGTTTGGATCTGGTTCAGGAGTTACTGGCATATTATAAATCTACTATTAATTCAATTCAGGAATAATGCTCTTTACGAAACTTTTATTGGCCCATTTAATAGGTGATTTTTTGTTGCAACCGAAGCGTTGGGTCGTTCATAAGGAAGCAAATAAGGTCAAATCAAAATATCTTTACTTACATGTATTTCTTCATGCGGGGTTAATGTTTTTGTTGTTGTGGGATTTTAGTTATTGGAAGACCATATTGGTCATTACAGTATCACATTACTTTTTGGATTTGGGCAAGTTATATGCAAATCCAAAATTCAAGAACAAGACCATTCCGTTTTTTGTAGATCAGTTGTTGCATGTACTGGTCTTATATGCCTGTGTTTATTATGAAAACCTGTATGAACACACCTTAAGTTTGACAAGCTTAATAGATTGGCCTCTGGTGACCGCTGTGGTTTTTGTAAGTTATCCTACCGCAATCATAATGGGGATAGTGTTAGAAGGAATGTCAAATAGGATAGAGGTAGATCATAAGTCTTTGCCCAATGCAGGAAAGTATATAGGTATTATCGAAAGACTGTTCGTGCTTACTTTTATCATTTTGGGACGGTGGGAAGCTATCGGTTTGTTGATTACCGCAAAATCCGTATTCAGGTTCAATGACCTAAAGGAAAGCAACAACCGTAAGCTAACCGAATATATATTGATAGGGACATTGCTCAGCTTCGGAATGGCGATCATTGCAGGTATCATATACGTTGGATTTCATCAATAAAATAGGTTTTTCGGGATAGCTGTTTAAAAAGTAAAGGTATGGTTGCAATACGAATGGTTTTCTTTTTTCTATTGTGCTTGGGCCTTGACCTAAGTGCACAAACCTCTCAATTCAATTCTTTCGATGGTTCCAAGATAGTGTATACTGATGAGGGTGAGGGTAAACCGATCTTGCTGGTCCATGGTTTTATCAATACAAGAAAATCATGGGAAAATACTGCATTGAAGAAAGATCTTTTAGCTAAAGGATATAGGGTCATTATTCCCGATTTACGGGGTAATGGCGATTCTGACAAACCAAAGGGTGAAAGGGCTTATGCGAATGGTGCCGAAATAAAGGATTTGATCTTGCTCATGGATCATTTGAAGATAAAGCGCTATAAAGCGATAGGATACTCAAGAGGGAGTATAGTCCTTGCGAAATTATTGACCATGGACAAACGGATTAAGAAAGCCGTTTTAGGCGGAATGGGTGTTGATTTCACTAACCCAGATTGGGATCGGCGAAGAATGTTCGCCAAAGCTTTCGCAGGGGAAACCAATGAGATAACACAAGGAGCTGTTGATTATGCACGATCAATACATGCCGATTTACTTTCGCTGCACTTACAGCAAAAACACCAACCGGTGACCTCACTACGGGAATTGGGGGCCATACGAAAAAGAATATTGATAATTACAGGTGATCAGGATGCCGACAACGGCAATCCGGAAAAACTACAAAGGGCATTACCTAGGGCAGAACTTCAAATAGTGGAAGGCGACCATAACGGAACGTATAAGACCAAGGGTTTTTCCAAAGCTATAATCGATTTTCTGGATTAAAGGGCCAAAGAGAAAAAAAGGTTTGTCGATATTAACGTATTTATCAAGTTTATTTATCAAAATAAAAGCTTTTGGTTATAGGGATAACTTTTGATAAGATTCCGCTGAACGCTTCAGAATTAATTTTTACTTTTATCGCTTGATTTTAAGAAGAAGATCGGGATAGCTCCATGATTAACGAGACCCAAAAACAGCACACAATAATCTAAAGAAGATAACCAAAGTGGCACGTAACTACGTTTTTGATTTTGACAGTACCTTAACCCGGGTTGAGGCCTTGGATGTTTTGGCGGAGATGACCTTGCAAGGAAAATCCAACAGGGAAGAAATAATAGATGAAATACAGCGAATCACCAATTTGGGGATAGACGGTGATATTTCGTTTACGGAATCTTTGGAACGACGAATTAAACTCCTTGAGGCCCATAAAGACGATTTGGAAGGATTGGTTCAGGAGCTGCGTCAAAAGATTTCAAAGTCCATAGAATCCAACAAGGAATTTTTTGAGAAGTTCTCAGATGATATTTATGTGATTTCCTGCGGTTTCAAAGAATTTATCGATCCCATAGTCAAAGAGTACAACATTCCTTCCGATAGGGTATATGCAAATACTTTCGAATTTGATGAGGAAGGGAATATCATAGGATTTGATGAGAAAAACGTGTTGGCAACCCATAATGGTAAGATAGAATGTCTTAAAAACCTTCATTTAGAGGGGGAAGTACAAGTAATCGGAGACGGGTATAGCGATTATGTAATGCGTGAGGCGGGAATAGCCGATAAGTTTTTTGCTTATACGGAAAACGTGCATAGACAAAAGGCTGCTGAGCATGCGGACCATGTTGCGCCTAATTTAGATGAATTTCTTTTTGTGAATGACTTACCGCGTAATATTTCTTACCCGAAAAACAGGATTAAGATACTTTTGTTGGAGAATGTGCACCCGGCAGCTTTCCATAACCTATCTGAAGATGGTTTTTCGGTAGAGTTGGTAAAAAGTAGTTTGTCAGAAGAGGAGTTGATAGAACGTATTAAAGGGGTGCATGTGTTGGGTATTCGTTCCAAGACACAAGTGACCCAAAAAGTGTTGGATGCCGCGGATAAGTTACTCGTAGTCGGTGCCTTTTGTATAGGTACTACCCAGATCGATCTTGATTATTGTAAATCGAGAGGGGTCGTTGTTTTCAATGCTCCATATAGCAATACGCGCTCAGTAGTTGAATTGGCCATTGGTGAGATCATTATGCTCATGAGGTACGTTTTTCCAAGAAGTACCGAAATACACGGCGGACAATGGAACAAAACGGCCGCTAATTCAAAAGAGGTAAGGGGCAAAAACCTAGGCATTGTTGGTTACGGTAACATAGGAAAGCAATTATCGGTATTGGCTGAGGCTATAGGTATGCGGGTTTATTATTATGATATAGATGACAAACTTGCCATTGGTAATGCCGTTAAATGCGAAACCTTGGAAAATTTATTGAATATTTCTGATGTCGTTTCCTTGCATATCGATGATAATAAGGCAAATAAGAATTTCATTGGGGAGCGCGAGCTGAATCAAATGAAAAACGGAGCAATGTTGGTCAACCTATCCAGAGGTTTTGTTGTTGATATCGAAGCATTGGCAGAAGCATTGAAAAGCGGTAAACTTGGCGGTGCTGCGGTTGACGTTTATCCTAAAGAACCACGGGCCAATGGGGAATTTCATACTGAGTTACAAGGTTTGGATAATGTCATATTAACACCGCATGTTGGTGGTAGTACAGAGGAAGCCCAACGTAATATCGCGGATTTCGTGCCTAATAAGATCATGGAATATATCAATTCCGGGAATACCGTAGATGCAGTGAACTTCCCGAATATTAGATTGCCTAAACAAACCAATGCCCATCGTTTCTTGCATATTCACAAGAATGTTCCGGGTATAATGGCCAAAATCAATAAGGTGTTGGCGAAATATGAATTGAACATCAACGGTCAATATTTGTCTACCGATTCGGAGTTGGGTTATGTAATAACCGATTTGGATAAAGAGTACAATAAAGAGGTTATCAAGGCATTGCGTAAGATAGAGAATACCATTAAATTCAGGGTGCTTTATTAAGCCCTAGGTAAGGGCTTAAGCTTTTCTCAAAGGTATTTTCACAATGTTTCTAGGGTTTTACCTGTGATGGTACGGTTCGTTTTTCAAAATGGTAAATGCGCGATATAATTGTTCTACTATGAACAAGCGCACCATTTGATGCGAAAACGTCATCTTTGAAAGACTTATTTTCCCTTGGGCTTTTGCGTAAACGGTATCACTGAACCCATAGGGTCCGCCAATGGTCAATACCAATTGTTTAATACCTGAATTCATTTTTTTCTGGAGGTAATTGGAGAATGAAACGGAATCATATTGTTTTCCGTTCTCATCCAAAAGTACCAGAACATCTGTATTGTTCAGTTTTTTCAAGATCAGTTCACCTTCCTTTTCTTTCTGTTGTACTTCAGAAAGGTTTTTTACATTTTTAATGTCCGGAATAATTTCCAACTCAAATTTAATGTAATGACCTAGCCTCTTTTCATAATCCGAAATAAGATGCTGTAGTGAAGTATTATCGGTTTTGCCAATGGCAATTAGTTTGATTGTCATATGCCAAATTTAAAACTTTCAAGTTATAGGATTTCCATATTGGATATTGTTTTTAGTAATTTAGCACAAACGATTATTTTCCATGATTTCACAAGCACAGTTTCAACAAGAGATAGATTTGATAATTTCCAATGCCATTCGAGAGGATGTTGGTGATGGGGACCATAGTTCATTGGCATGCATTCCGGCAACTGCTAGGGGTAAAGCCAAACTTTTGGTAAAAGATGAAGGGATAATCGCAGGAATTGAATTTGCCAAGCAGGTATTTGCATATATAGACAAGGATATGCAAGTAGAAACTCTTATCGAAGACGGTTCTAAGGTAAAATATGGGGATATCGCTTTTTACGTATCAGGGGCATCACAAAGTATTTTAAAGGCAGAACGTTTGGTGCTGAATGCTATGCAGCGTATGAGTGCCATTGCGACCAAGACCAATTCCTATGTTGAATTATTGGCGGGCACCGGAACAAAAATCCTGGATACTAGGAAAACCACACCGGGGATTAGGGCACTTGAAAAATGGGCCGTGAAAATAGGTGGGGGGGAAAACCATAGGTTCGCCCTTTATGATATGATCATGCTAAAGGATAACCATATTGATTTTTCCGGAGGAATTACAAAAGCGATTAAAAAAACACAGGAATATTTAAAGGAAACCCAACGCGATTTGAAAATTATCGTCGAGGCTAGAAATTTAGCAGAGATAGAAGAAATTCTGAGAACGAAAGGCGTTCATCGCATACTGATCGATAATTTCAATTATGCAGATACGAGAAAGGCGGTGAAGATGATTGGTGAACAATGCCAAACGGAATCTTCTGGCGGGATCAATGAAAAAACAATCAAGGAATATGCCGAGTGTGGGGTAGATTATATTTCTTCAGGGGCCTTAACGCATTCAGTGTATAATATGGACCTAAGCCTTAAAGCGGTATAAATGTCTGTAGAGATTGAGGAAAAACTTGATAAAATACCTATAATCAATTGGTTCGTCCTGCTTTTGAAAAAGGTGAAACTACCTGCTTTTGAAGGCCTTTCCCTTTATGATCTAATAGAGATGTACGTCTTGGGTATTTTGCAAGGTGCATTATCCTCTAGGGCGAGTTCCATTGCCTTTAGTCTGTTTATGGCTTTGTTTCCCCTGTTGATATTTTTGGTTACCCTGGTGCCTTTCATTATTCCTTATGCGAGCGTTGGCAATGAGAATTTCGATGCCCAGTTTTTGTTGTTCTTGGAATCTTTTTTACCGTCCGCGACCAGTGAATATTTTGGGGATATTTATCAGCAGATAAAAGACCAAAGGAGTGGTGGGGTCTTGTCCTCTGCATTTTTTATTTCCATATTTCTTATGGCAAATGGCGTGAATGCTATTTTCGGGGGATTTGAAAATTCATATCACGTAAAACTGACCCGAAATTTTATCCGACAATATGCCTATGCACTTATGGTCGGACTTATTCTTTCGATCCTCCTTATTTTGGGAGCGGCCATTTATGTGTATTTTGAATTTTATATTTTGGATTATTTGAGTGAATGGGCAGCCAAGACCAGGGGGTATGACCTTAGTGACAATGATATTGTAGGCGCCCAAGTCGGTAAAATCCTCTTTTTTATGATATTGTCGTATTTCACGACTGCCATATTGTATTATTTCGGTACTGCCGAGGGAAAACAGGCCAAATTCTTTTCAGTAGGCGCGTTAATGACCACCATACTTTTTGTGTTGACATCCTATCTTTTTGGGGTGTATGTTGAAAAATTCGCCCGTTATAACGAATTATACGGGGCTTTGGGAGGATTATTGATACTTATGGTGTTCATTTGGTTAAATTCCAATATATTGCTGCTCGGGTTCGAATTGAACGCATCCCTTAACTCATTGCGAAAAAATATCAATAAAGATGACGAAAAGAAGTAGGCTGTTACTATTGGGAATATTGGTCATGTTCTCATTTACCGCTAAATCACAAAGTATATTCGGTAAGTGGAAGACCATTGATGACCGTACGGGAAAGCCTAAGGCCATAATTGATATTTATAAGAAAGACGGCCTCATGTATGGCAAGGTAGTCAAGATTGTGGAAGAAGGTAAAGAAGATGCCGTTTGTTCCAAATGTGAAGGTGAATTAAAAGATCGGCCTATTTTAGGTATGATGATCATTGAGGAAGCTAAAGAACATCATAATGGCGAATGGAAAGGTAAAAAACTCTTCGATCCACAACAAGCCATGACTTTTAGGTGTAAAATATGGTTGAACCCCCATAACGAGAATGAATTAAAGGTCAGGGGATATCTGGCATTTATTTATAGAACGCAGACCTGGTTGCGTGTTGAAAGCTAAAAGTTGTGAAGTATGCAACATTTCATCAATGTAATATTGCCGATTCCGCTCGAAAAACTCTTCACTTACAGTATTTCCGAAACTGAATTTCAGCATATAGAACCTGGAATGAGGGTGGCGGTGCCTTTTGGTAAATCAAAAATATATACGGCATTGGTCTATGAAACCCATACGAATCCTCCAGAGGTGTACGAGGCCAAGGAAATCCATAAGATATTGGACGATGCTCCTGTGGTCAACCCTGTACAATTGGGGCATTGGAGGTGGATCGCCGATTACTATATGTGTACCATTGGCGAGGTGTTCAGAAGTGCAATGCCAAGTGCTTTTTTATTGGAGAGTGAAACTTTAATATTAAGGAATGAAAGGGGAGTAGTTGATGAGAATGGACTAAAAGACGATGAATTCTTGGTTTATGAGGCTTTACAGCATCAATCCATGTTGCGGGTAGATGAGGTCAGTGCCATTATCGACCGGAAAAATGTGCTGCCTATATTGAATAGTTTGATCGAAAAGCAGGTCATTCTTTTAAAAGATGAAATATACGAGCAATATAAACCGAAATTGGTCAGGTATGTAAAATTAGGTTCGGCATACCGGTCGGAAGAAAAGTTAGAGGAATTATTGGAATCTTTGACCAGGGCCCCGAAACAGAGTCAGGTGGTTTTGGCCCTTTTCCAATTGGAAGTAAAGGATAAGAAGCCTATAAAGATCACCGACTTGGAACAGAGCAGTGGTAGCTCAAAAGCGGTAATCAAGGCTTTGGTAGATAAGGGAATTCTAGAGGAATATCTCATAAGGATCGATAGGGTAAACTACGAGGGTGAAAATGAGGATTTTGATCTAAAGACCCTAAACGAGTATCAACAAAAGGCTTTGGTCGATATACAAAAAAGCTTTGATGACAATAAGGTTGCCCTACTGCACGGTGTTACTTCTTCCGGTAAGACCGAGGTATATGTAAAGCTTATCGAAGAATGTATAAATAGTGGTAAGCAGGCTTTGTACCTATTACCGGAAATCGCATTGACCACACAATTGATCTCGCGATTACAAGATTATTTTGGAGAGAAGATATCCGTGTATCATTCCAAATACAGTATACATGAAAGAGTGGAGGTATGGAATAATGTTTTGGCCCAAAAATCGAAGGCCCAAATTGTCATCGGCGCCCGTTCTTCCCTGTTCTTGCCGTATTCAGATTTAGGATTGATTATTATAGATGAGGAGCATGAAGGTTCATTTAAACAATTTGACCCTGCACCAAGGTACCATGCAAGGGATGCGGCCATTGTTTTATCCAAATTGCACAATGCAAATACGGTATTGGGTTCGGCAACTCCAAGTTTGGAAAGTTATTATAATTCCCAAACGGGGAAATATGGGTATGCCAGTATTGATCGTCGTTTTGGCAATGTGGTAATGCCCGACATTGAATTAGTCGATTTAAAGGACCAAACACGAAAAAGGAGAATGAAAGGTCATTTTTCTGAACGGTTATTGGAAGAGATAACAGAAACCTTGGACAATGGTGAACAGGTGATTCTTTTTCAGAATCGAAGGGGTTTCGCCCCTATAGTGGAGTGTACTACCTGTGGGCATTCACCCCAATGTCCTAACTGTGATGTTAGTTTAACCTATCATCAACATAGAAAACAATTGCGTTGTCATTATTGTGGGCATCATATTGCCTTACTAGAGAACTGTGAAGCCTGCGGTAGTCCAACATTGGATACTAAGGGATTTGGGACCGAGCAGGTAGAACAAGAGTTTAAAGATTTATTTCCTAAGGCAAATGTGGGGAGAATGGATCTAGATACGACAAGGGGGAAATATGGGTATGAAAAGATCATAACCGCATTTGAGCAACAAGAGTTGGATGTACTTGTAGGAACGCAGATGTTGACCAAGGGACTTGACTTTAGGAATGTGAATCTTGTAGGTATTATGAATGCGGATTCCTTGTTAAATTTTCCCGATTATAGGGCGCATGAACGTAGTTTTCAGTTATTGACCCAAGTTGCGGGTAGGGCAGGGCGGACCAAAAAACGCGGTAAGGTCATCATTCAAAGTTATAATCCTTACCATCAGATACTAAAACAGGTTTCAACCAATGATTATTTGGGAATGTTCAAAGAACAGTTATATGAGCGGGAGCAATTTTTATATCCGCCTGTAAACAGGATTATCAAGATTACATTCAAGCATAAAAACTATAACACATTGAATGATGCGGCCGAATGGTTTGCAAAAGGCTTAAGGAATGTTTTCAAGTCTGGAATATTAGGTCCGGAATATCCTCCTGTGGCAAGAATACGTAATCAATATATAAAAAATGTGATCATAAAGGTTTCTTTAAAGCAATCTTTACCGCAAACAAAAAACAGCATTAAAAGAATAGAAAATTCCTTTAATGCTGTTTCGCAGTTCAGAAGTGTACGTGTAATCTACAATGTAGACCACATTTAGAAATTACTATGTAAAGTTTAAACGTTACTTAGCGCCTCGGCCAATTCGGCCTTTTTATTTCTACTCAAAGGTATAGACCTTCCGCTTACTTCAACATTCTTGCTATTGAATTTCTCAACTTTTTCAAGGTTCACAATGTATGATTTGTGAATTCTAAGAAATTTTTCTTCAGGCAATTGCTTTTCAAAAGATTTCATTGTTGATAAAATTACGATATTCGCCTCATCCGTAACTAATTTTATGTAGTCGCCCAAGGCTTCTATCCACTTGATATCGTTAAGGATAACTTTTCTTTTCTTAAGGTTACTTTTTACGAAGATATGTTCTTCATCTTCCAGTACCCTGTTCATTTGTTCGTATTTTGCTACGGCTCTTTTAACAGATGCATCAAAACGGGCCATGGTAATGGGTTTGTGCAAATAGTCTGTTACATCGTAGTCAAATGCTTTAAGGGCATAATCCGGTTTTCCGGTGATTAAGATTACCTGAGGACTGTTTTCAAGGGATTCGAGTAGGTCGAATCCATTAATGATAGGCATCTCAACATCAAGAAAAATTAAATCGATCTCATGGTTCTTGATACCATTCTTCGCCTCAATGGCATTGCTATATTCAGCAACCATCGCAAGGTTCGGATGGTTGTTGACCAATTTCGCGACTGCCATACGCTGCATTGATGAATCATCAACAATAATACTTCTTAATTTCATAAATGGGTTGATTTGTGGGGTTAAATCATCGACAAATTACCGAAATTACACGCTGAACTGCAATAAAAGTTGTAAACAATGTATTAAATACTGTGTAATTTGCAATGACCATTTCATTAGATTTGGTTAAGTTCAATTTTTATGATTATCCTTTCTATAACGAAGATTTTTTCGTTTTCTTGTGATAACTTCAAAATATTCTTACTTTTGCGCTCCTTAAAACAAATATATTTATGAACAATTACGAAACTGTTTTCATTTTAAATCCCGTTCTATCAGATGTTCAGATAGAGGAAACAGTTAAGAAATTCGAGGATTTCTTAATTAAGAATGGTGCCAAAATGGTATCAAAAGAAAATTGGGGGCTTAAGAAATTGGCCTATCCGATCCAGAACAAGAAAAGTGGTTTTTACCATTTATTCGAATTCACTGCTCCAGGAGAGGTGATTGCACCTTACGAGCAAGAATTCAGGAGAGATGAGCGTGTAATGCGCTTCTTGACTGTGAAGTTAGACAAACATGCCATTGCATGGGCTGAGAAAAGAAGAACAAGATTAAAATCTAAAGCGTAAGTACTATGGCATCTATAGAACAACAGGCAAAAGGAAAGAAAGATGGGGAAATCAGGTATTTGACCCCATTGAATATTGAAACCAACACAAAAAAGAAGTATTGTCGTTTCAAGAAGTCAGGTATTAAGTACATTGACTATAAAGATGCTGATTTCTTGATGAAATTGGTAAACGAACAAGGAAAGCTTCTTCCAAGAAGATTAACCGGTACTTCTTTGAAATATCAGAGAAAAGTGGCACAGGCAGTAAAAAGAGCGCGTCATTTGGCACTTATGCCCTATGTTGGTGATTTATTAAAATAAAAGAAACGAACCATGGAACTTATATTAAAGGAAGACGTACAAAACTTAGGTTTTAAAGACGATTTGGTAAGTGTTAAGAACGGTTACGGAAGAAATTTTCTAATACCTCAAGGTTTGGCCACATTGGCAACTCCTTCTGCGAAAAAGGTATTGGCAGAGAATTTGAAACAAAGAGCCCATAAAGAAAAGAAAATCGTTGACGCTGCGAACAAAGTGGCTGAGGCTTTAAAATCTTTGGAACTCAAGATAAAAGCAAAGGCTGGTGCCGGAGACAAACTTTTTGGTTCGGTAACTTCTATCGATTTAGCAGCTGCCCTTGAAAAAGAAGGTCATGAGGTTGATAAGAAGTTTATCAATATTCAAGGAGGTACCGTTAAAAGGACTGGAACAGCAAACGCACAAATTAGACTTCACAGGGATGTTATAGTAGATTTCCCATTTGAAGTTGTTGCTGATAAGTAAGACTTTTACGTTAATAACTTTTGAGAGCTATGTCCGCATAGCTCTTTTTTTTTGCCCTATTTTTGCCGCTAACTAACTCAAACCAAGTATATGCGTAAAAAACTACAACTCAGTTTTGTGTTGTTGTTCGCTAGTTTTGCGGCAATGGCACAGGTCACAACCTCTAATATTCGGGGAAAAGTGATCGACGATCAAAACCTACCTTTATTAGGTGCTAATATTGTTGCTGTACATACACCTACAGGTACTACCTACGGTGCTATTACCAACGAAGATGGGCGTTACAACCTATTGAACCTTAGGGTCGGTGGGCCTTATACAGTTTCTGTTTCTTATATCGGCTTCAAGACCCAGGAAAAAAACAATGTGTTTTTAACCTTAGGACAAACTTTTGATTTGGATGCTACGATGGTTACCGATAGTCAGGCGCTAGACGAAGTAATCGTGGTCTCAGATCAGTCGGGAACGTTCGGAGACGGTCGTACCGGAGCAGAAACAAGTGTAGGTAGAAGGGAATTGACCCGTTTACCCACAATTTCACGTTCAGCCCAAGATTTCACAAGATTGGAGCCCACGGCAAGTGGTAACTCTTTTGGCGGTCGTAATGACCAGTTCAACAACTTTTCTTTGGACGGGGCCATTTTCAACAACCCCTTCGGATTGGATTCCCCAACTCCTGGTGGACAAACGGATTCGCAGCCCATTTCATTGGATGCCATTGATCAAATCCAAGTGTCAACAGCACCTTACGATGTTACGCAATCCGGATTTACAGGTGCA
Source organism: Maribacter sp. TH_r10 (assembly GCF_033101095.1). NCBI lineage: Bacteria > Pseudomonadati > Bacteroidota > Flavobacteriia > Flavobacteriales > Flavobacteriaceae > Maribacter > Maribacter sp. TH_r10. The sequence goes on from NZ_JAWMPY010000002.1 coordinate 332,935, forward strand.
ACCGTAAATGCGGTAACTAAGAGCGGAACCAACGAATTTCACGGAACCGTTTATGGTTTTACCAGAAATGAAGGTCTTACCGGCGGTAAAATTAAGGGTGAGGACGTTACGAAACCGGATTTGAATCAGAGTCAATATGGTTTTAGTATCGGAGGTCCTATCGTAAAGGATAAATTGTTCTTTTTTGCCAACTTCGAGAAAGAAGAACGTGATGATTTGGGTACAAACGGTTGGATACCCAATACGGGTTCGGGTGCCATAAATGAATCAAGGGTATTGGAAAGTGATTTGATTGCCGTACAATCCGCCTTGGGAGGACTAGGTTATGATACCGGTGCCTATGAAGGGTTTACCTATGGCTCGGAATCTACCAAAGGTATTTTTAAATTGGATTGGAATATCAATGACAAAAACCGATTGGCGGTTATTTATAACTTCCTGAATGCTTCCAAGGAAAAACCTGCGCACCCTACGGCAATAGGGGTTAGAGGCCCTAGTTTTACAACCTTGCAGTTCGAAAAATCAGGTTATGAGATCAACAATAAATTAAACTCCGTACAATTGGAGTTGAACTCCACCTTGTCAGACGAAGTAACCAATAAATTGCAGGTAGGATATTCCCATTTCGATGACTTTAGGGATCCACTTTCAACACCGGCCCCTAGTATCATTATTCAAGATGGTGCAGGTTCTAACTATATTGTTGCAGGTCATGAACCATTTTCCATTCACAATAGATTGGATCAAAAAGTGTTTCAGATTACAAATAATATGAATATTTTCAAAGGTAATCATACGTATACTGTTGGTTTTGCTTTTGAAAAATTCCAATTCGACAATTCATTTAACTTAGGCTTTTATGGAGGAACTTTTGGTTTTGATGTTAATGGTACTCCGAATGATTTTGGCGATGATAGAAATTTTAATTCTGTTTCTGAATTCTTATCATTTGCTCAGCCAGGAGGATTGATCGATGGATTGATTCAAGGTGCTGAAGCAACATATGCCAATAATAATCAATTAGAAGATGGAGCTGATGGTGGATGGACCTTAGCTGAAACCAATGTTGGTCAGCTATCTTTTTACCTTCAGGACGAGTGGACGGCCACTGATGATTTTAAGTTGACCTACGGAATTCGTTTTGATAAGCCCTTGTACTTTGATACTAAGGATAAAATTGCTGAAAATATCGAAAGAAAATCAGCAAATTATCAACCAGATAACGTTTATTATAACCCAAACACAGGAGAAGCTACCACTATCGATTCTGAGCAATTGCCAAGTAATGATTGGATGATATCCCCAAGGGTAGGATTTAATTGGGATGTAAAAGGTGATAATACCTTACAACTTCGAGGGGGTACAGGATTGTTTACAGGAAGATTGCCTTTTGTGTGGTTGGGTAACCAAGTACAAGGTGTTGATTTCTTCTTCTACCAAGCTGTTGATCCTGATTTCAAATGGCCACAAGTTTGGAGGACCAACCTAGGTGCGGATAAAGCTTTTGATAACGGACTTGTCTTAACCGCTGATGTTTCATACACAAAGGATTTAAATGCTCCCCACGTTCAAAACTGGGCGTATAGTGATCCTTCAGGTACTTTGAATGCTCCTGGAGATAACAGACCAATATATTTGGGTAGTGATGTCTCTACCAATGCTTTTGGCGGGCCAACAAGTGCTTATGTGTTTACCAATTCTGATAAAGGGCGTATATGGAACCTATCCCTAAAAGGCCAAAAAACATTCGATAATGGAATTTACACCATGTTGGCTTATAGTTATTTAAATGCCAAGGATGTAAACTCTATTGAAGCTGAAATTACAGGGGATGCTTTTGATTTTAACCCTAATTTAGGTGATGCAAACGCAGATGTGTTAGGGTACTCTAAATATGGGGATACCCATCGTTTTATCGGTGTAGGTTCAAAACAATTCAAGTATGGTACGGATGAAAAATGGTCAACTACCATTTCAACCTTCTTTGAATATGCCCAAGGAGGTAGATTTAATTATACATACGCTGGTAACATAAATAACGATAGTTCTTTCCAAAACAACGACCTTGTATACATTCCTACGGCTTCCGAGGTGCAGCAAATGCAATTTACCGGTGCAGGACAGGCAGCAGCTTTTGAATCGTATATTCAACAAGATGATTATTTAAATGATCATAGAGGGGAATATATGGAACGTTATGGTGCTTTGGCCCCATGGAGGGGAAAATGGGATATTAAGATTCTCCAAGACTATAATTTCAAAGTTTCCAGTGGTAAAACACATACGATTCAGTTGAGTTTTGATATTTTGAATTTCGGAAACTTATTGAATTCTGATTGGGGTGTAATTCAACAGCCCAATAATCTTAATCCTTTGAGTGTTTCAGTAGATCCGAACACAAGTGTTCCTACTTATACCTTTAATCCGGAATTGACAGAGACTTTTGGATATGATGCAAGCCTTTTGTCCAGATGGCAAGGGCAGTTGGGTCTTCGCTACATTTTTTAATTCGACTCGATAATGATATTAAAAGCCCTGATGATTTCGTCAGGGCTTTTTGTTTTACGGAATGATTGTAACCCCTTAGGCCTATAAAACCGGTTTTCCAATAGTTTCAATAATGTGATACGGTAATGGTATGGGTATTTCGATTTTACAGAATTTTACTGTTATGATTTAATTATACAGGCTAAGCCATAGCTATTGTTTACTTTTGTGGTTTTTAGTACAAAAGGCATAAGGGCCATGGCAGTGAAGCGACTTTCTTTCAACTTGAAACAAATTTCTTGGTATCGGTATTATAGAAATCTGTTTTTAAAGAACCCAAATAGGCTATTAGCGTTTAAAGGAACCATCGTTATTGGTTCACTTGTTATTTTGATGATGGTTTTGGGGTTGCCATTTTATGCGGTAACATTGGGCCTTGGTGCACTTGCGGGAGCTCTCTCTGAAACCGAGGACCACCCGAACGGACGATTAAAGTCCATGGCCTTGAAAGTTTTAAGTTTTGCTATATCAAGTTTTTCGGTAGAGTTGTTACAACCTTATCCTATCCTTTTGGGGCTGGGGCTGTCCCTTTCAACGATTGCCTTCATTTTACTGGGCGGTATTAGTGAGCGTTTTCGAGGAGTGACCTTTGGAGCATTGCTCATTGGGGTTTATACGATGATCGGGGCACCAATTAGTCCTAATTGGTATTTGCAACCGATCCTACTTTCATTAGGAGCTTTTATTTATGGCGCTTTTTCATATGTAATTTTACTTTTAAAACCTTACAGCCTCATGAATCAACAGTTGGCAATAGGGTTTTATGCGCTATCGGATTATTTTAATGAAAAATCCAAACTTTTTCCAAGTGACGGACAACGGGATAAAGCGATAAGGGCAAAACTGGCCCTGTTGAACATACAGATCGTTGAGGCTTTGGATACTTGTAAGGAAGTTCTGAACAGCTATGGGGAGTCACTAAAAAATCAGCAACCGTTACAACCTTATTTGCACTATTTCATGGTTTTACAAGAATTGCATGAACGGGCTACTTCAAGTCATGAACGGTACGATCTATTGACTACGAACCCTGCAAATATCGAATTGATCGGGGGTATCGATCAATTACTGCACGAGTTGGCCCTTGCCACTAAAAATTTTGCTGAAAGTTTACTTACCGGTAGTCCTTACGAGCATCCCAAGGCATTAGGCTGGTTGATAGGGACCATTAACGGATTACTGAAAGCCGATAAATCAAAAGGTACGCTTTCTTTGCGTTTATTGATTAAAAACCTGACCCAGTGTAACGAAACATTAAAACATATTCATGAGAATTATGACCAGGATTCCTTGCCTAAATTAGAAAAAGATACCCGTTCCTATTTTAAAAGATTAAAATCACAATTAAATAGTAAGCACCCCAGAATGCGACATGCCTTAAGATTAAGTCTGTCTTTTTTAATTGGGTTCGCTGTCTATCAATATTTTGGTTTGGCCAAAGGGGAATGGATCGTCCTTACTATATTGTTTGTATTGCAACCCAGTTTTAGTGAAACACGAAAACGATTGTTAGAAAGGACTATAGGTACCTTGTTGGGGGTGGTCATTGGTGTTCTGGTCATTCGATTATTCTCTTTTTCCGGGCAAATAGTGCTTTTGGTCACTTCGGCTTATTTATTTTTTATTTGGATGAAACGCCGTTACTCCGTTGGGGTTATTTTCATTACTATTTTCGTGCTGTGTGCCTTCAATATAATGTCGGATAAAGGGGTAGAGGTAATGGCGCCTCGTTTAATCAATACACTTATAGGGGCTTTTATCTCGTTTGTTGTAGTTCGCTTTTTGTGGCCCGAATGGCAGTACAAAAAATTACCCGGCTTACTAAGTGAGGTCGTTCATAAAAACACAGCTTATTTTAAGGCTATTTTAGAAGAATATCAAAATCCGACTACCGACGATTTAAATTACAGAATAGCAAGGAGAGAAGCACATAGGGCCGATAATGCCTTGGTCAAGGTCTGGCAAAACATGCAGTTAGACCCTCAAAAACAGCAACAATTGAACAAAACGGCTTTTAAGCTTACCTATCTGAACCATGCCTTGTTATCTTATTTATCGGCTTTAGGGGCACACAGAACACAACAAAAAACGGAAACCTTACAAATATTGGTATTTGAAAATGAAATTTTAAAAGCACTGGATGACGCCTTTAATTGGTTGACCGCACAAAACATAAAAGAAATAGAACCGATTGAAAATACACTGAGGGATATTAGCGATAAATTGCTAACTACGAACAAGGACATAACCCAAATGCAATATATCTTACTTTACAATATTGTACACGTAACCATGCAAATACTTGAGCAGGCTAAATTGTTCAACCTAACGAAAACCGCTAATTAAAGTTGGAAAATATTGAAAATAAGGAGCTAAGGGTTAAAGGGTTTGTTTTGTAAAGAAGACTACCATCGTTTCCGGAGTTCGAATTATAAAGGAATACAGAAAATAATCATAAAAGCCCTGACAGAATCGTCAGGGCTTTTTATTTTTGCAGCATGAAATATAGGAGATTAACAAAGCAACAATTTGAGGAGTTGCATCAAGAGTTTATAAATTTTTTGGCAACTCAGTCCATTACAGGAGAGGAATGGAAGCAACTAAAGACCGACAAGCCAGAAGTGGCAGAAGAGGAGTTGGATGTTTTCAGTGACCTGATTTGGGAAGGGGTCTTGAACAAGGTTACCTATTTGGAGAATATTTCGGCCCAACAAATGCATTTGTTCGAGTTGACGGACAAGGAAATGAAATTGATTTCCGTTAAGGTGATGAACCCAAAAATAGATCTACAGACAACCGTCGGGTTCAATTGGTTCAAGAAAAATTGGCAATCCGATTTTGTAGATTATCTCACGGCCTCGAAGGCCTACGGGGAGGATAAAAACCTGGATAAATTCAATTTGATCCAACAAGGTGCTGTAATCACAAAAGGTGATCTGTACAAATGGTTCGATAGTATGATCGAGGTCAATTAAAGACATTTCCGCAAAAGCAGGAAACCACAAAACCATATATTTGCATTAGAAAAATACCAAATGGCACAAAAACCTAGTATACCTAAAGGAACCAGAGACTTTTCACCTACCGAGATCGCTAAGCGCGATTATATTTTTGGGGTAGTGAAAAAGCATTTTAAGATTTTTGGATTTCAACCGATTGAAACCCCATCTTTCGAAAATTCGGAAACTTTGATGGGTAAATATGGGGATGAAGGTGACCGTTTGATCTTTAAGATTTTGAATTCGGGGGATTTTTTGAATAAGGTAGATGAGGCCACTTATAGCACAAAAGACTCAAGGTCTTTAACCTCTAAGATTTCAGAAAAGGCTCTGCGTTATGATTTGACCGTACCTTTTGCCCGTTATGTGGTCATGCACCAGAATGAAATAGATTTTCCATTTAAACGGTATCAAATACAACCGGTTTGGCGGGCCGATAGACCTCAAAAAGGACGATTCAGGGAGTTTTACCAATGTGATGCGGACGTGGTCGGTGCAAATTCCCTTTTACAGGAAGTTGAATTGATCCAGTTGTATGATTCCGTTTTTTCAGATTTGAAATTGGAAGGGGTAACCATAAAATTGAACAACCGTAAAATACTTGCTGGTATAGCTGAGGTTATTGGGGCCCATGATAATTTGGTCAATTTCACAGTGGCCTTGGATAAATTGGATAAAATCGGGGTAGAAGGGGTCAAAATAGAAATGTTGGCCAAGGGTATTTCTGAAGAAGCGATTGCAAAGGCGGCACCACTTTTTGAACTTTCTGGGGATAATGCCTCCCAGTTACAGGCCCTGAAAGATTTATTGATCCAATCGGAACAAGGAAGTAAAGGGGTAGAGGAGCTCGGATTTATCATCAATGCCATGGAGCATTTGCAATTGCAATCGGCAAATCTTGAAATCGATGTAACGCTGGCTAGAGGGCTTAACTATTATACAGGGGCAATCTTTGAGGTAGCTGCGCCAAAAGGCGTTAAAATGGGTTCAATTGGCGGCGGAGGGCGTTATGATGACCTTACAGGTATATTCGGACTTAAAGATGTGAGTGGTGTAGGTATTTCATTTGGTTTGGATCGTATTTATTTGGTTCTGGAAGAATTGGGTCTATTTCCCGAGACATTGAACAAATCATTGGATGTACTATGCATCAATTTTGGTGAAAACGAATCAATGGCGGCGTTATCTTTAGTGACCAAGCTTCGAAAGCAAGGGGTTACTGCAGATGTATACCCAAGTAAGGCCAAAATGCAGAAGCAGATGAAATATGCCAATAATCGTAAAGTTCCTTATGTGGTATTGATCGGTGAAAATGAAATGAACACCAATACTTTCGTTGTCAAGGAAATGGCCAGTGGTGAGCAACATACTTATGGTCTTGACCAAATAAATGATTTTATTAAAAGGCTATAACTTTTTTTTAATGGCCTTGATGATTGTTTTGTAATAGTCCACACTGTGTGGAACATATTTCTTTAGGTTGGCCAACCCCCAAGTTTCCTCAGAAAATTTCAGGAGGGGAACAAGTGATAAAGTTTCGACTTCGGAATCCTGTTTTGATAAGAGGGAAAAAGGTACTTTCAACTCACAGATATATGTGTGGTGGAATTCACAATCCGTCAAGTTTTCATTGTGTTTTTGGATGGATTTGAAAACCCCGATTTTTTCTAGTTCACTTACAGGGATATCCAAGCCTATTTCTTCCGAAACTTCCCGCGTTGCAGAGAGTTCATAACTTTCCCCTGCACCTACATGTCCGGCTACCGAAACGTCCCAAAGTAGGGGATGGGTATCCTTGTCTTTTCCTCTTTGCTGTAGTAATATTTTTCCGTTTTTGGTATAAAACCAAACATGGACCGTTGGGTGGAACAGTCCATGTTTATGTGCTTCGGATTTCATGGCCGTTTTTCCGGTGAAGTTGCCTTCAGCATCCAATATATCAACCAATTCATCCATAATAAAAATATCTAATACAGCCTATCAATCAAAATAACTGAAAGTCTCACCGTCTTTAATGTTCAGAACCGTTTCATAGATTAAACGGATTACGTTTTCAACATCGTCTTTATGAACCGTTTCCACTGTAGTGTGCATATAACGCAAGGGTAAGGAGATAAGGGCCGAAGCTACGCCACCGTTGCTATAGGCAAAGGCATCGGTATCGGTTCCCGTAGATCTGGAAGCTGCCATTCGTTGAAAAGGGATTTTATTGGCTTCGGCAGTTTCTATGATACGCTCCCGTAGTTTGTTCTGTACCGCTGGGGCGTAGGAAATAACAGGTCCTGCACCTATTTCGGTATGGCCCTCGGTCTTTTTCTCGATCATTGGGGTGGTCGTATCGTGGCACACATCGGTTATGATCGCGACATTGGGTTTAATGGTTTGGGTAATCATTTCCGCACCTCGCAACCCTATTTCTTCTTGAACGGAATTAGTAATGTACAATCCGAAAGGAAGTTTCTTTTTGTTTTCATGCAGTAGACGTGCAACTTCGGCTACCATAAAGCCACCGGCCCTATTATCAATAGCACGGCAAACGAATTTGTCCTTATTAAGAATTTGGAATTCATCCGGATAGGTGATTACACAACCTACATGAACACCCATTTTCTCTACTTCTTTTTTGTCTTTTGCTCCTATATCAATGAAAATATTATCGAGTTTTGGAGGTTCTTCCTTGGCTTTGTTCCTAGTGTGAATGGCCGGCCAACCAAAGACCCCTTTTACAACACCGTTTTTCGTATGGATGTTCACCCATTTAGACGGGGCAATCTGATGGTCACTGCCTCCATTTCGAATTACATATAAAAGTCCGTTGTCCGTTATGTAGTTCACGTACCAGGAAATTTCGTCAGAATGCCCTTCTATCACTACTTTAAATTCAGCATCCGGATTAATTACACCAACGGCAGAACCATAGGTGTCGGTAATGAAGGTGTCTACATAAGGTTTTAGATAATCCATCCAAATTTTTTGACCTTCCCATTCATAACCCGTAGGTGCTGCGTTATTGAGGTACTTTTCTAAAAAATCCATCGATTTTTTATTGAGAATTTTCTTTGAAGCCATATATAATAATTTTGTACACAAACTTAACAATATTCGATCTTAATAAGTAATAACCGTGGTTAATAATCGTTAATTTTGGCAAGGCTTTTGTATTTGGTCCCATGATGGTAAATAGATTTCTATTTTTTGTTTTCGGTCTTTTTACGCTACTTGTTTCTGCACAAGTGGAAGAACAGCCTTTGGATTCGATTGCGGAGAAAATGATCATTATAGAAGGCGATTCTATTGTCTATAGTTCCATTCCCCTCGAAGAGGTTTACGTATTCAGTAAATTGAATTTTAAATCCTATAAGGCAAAACTCAGGTATTATATTTTAAGAAGAAAGACCATTAAAGTATTCCCATATGCCAAGTTGGCCGCAGAACGATTACAGGAGCTGAACGACAGTCTTTCAAAAATAACAAAAACCCGTAAGCGTAAAAAATACACAAGGAAGGTACAAAAGTACATTGAAGGCGAATTTTCAGATGAGCTTAAGAAAATGACCCGGACCGAGGGACAGATCCTTGTTAAACTTATTTATAGGCAAACCGGTCATACAGCTTTTGGATTAGTAAAGGAATTGAGAAATGGTTGGCGTGCTTTTTGGTACAATACCACGGCAAAAATGTTCGATATTAGTTTAAAAGAGGAATACGACCCGAAAAATGTCGAGGAGGATTATCTAATTGAGGATATTTTACAGCGTGCTTTTGCTGCCGGTAAGTTGGAACGCCAGAAATCCGCTTTGGATTTTGATTATATGGATTTAGAGAACAGGTGGAACTCGGTAAGCTCAAAAAGCAACTAAACGAACTTAATTAAATATTTCGGGGTTATTTCTACTTTTTCGGGGTGTTGAACAAGGCGTTCATAATTATATGAACACTGTAAAAACCCATTGCAATAGCTGCTATGGCTAAAATAATACCAAAAATGAGTACGGGGATATATAGGAAATGCCCTTGGTTTTTAAAGGCCTGCCATAATACCACTGGAGCGGTAAACATTAAAATAAAGGTGTAAATAAAGTGTTTTACCCCTTTGACTAAAAGGTCTCTATCGGTTTTCATGATAATGGAAATCTTGCTGTAAAATTATCAAATCTGACTTAATGTACATGGTTAAAAGGAGTCATATTTATTCTATGGTAACCGTTTCTTTATATTCTTGACATAAAGCAAAATAACCCAGTGCGATATTATCGGCATCCGTCAGGTTAACAATGTTTCCCCTAACCGTAGCAGCTGGTGTAGAAAACGGTCCTTGGTCCCCACCACTTTGAACGATCAATTGGTTCATGTAGTTGTAAAAGGCTTCATCTGTGCCTAAAATACTTATTTCCAATTCCCTACCAGGTTCTAGTCCGTCTTCATAGAAATAAGAAAATTCAAAGGACTGTCCTTGGTAAAAGGTATCTTCGGATACGAGGTATTTATCAAAATCAAAATCAAAAAGGTAGAAATCATCACGAGTTGCTTCATCGGTATATGAAACTACTATTTCGGTTTCATCCTCAGAGAATAAAGAGCCATCTCCTTGTCTTAAATCATCAAATGGTACGGTGGGCACAAAGGAGGTAGTTGCCTCATATTGTTCGTTATTATATGTGATGTTCAATAGATATTCTCCTTGTGTCAGTGCTTCCGTAGGCCAATTAATAACATAAATACCAGAGCCCATTGGCTGTTCTTCAAGTTCTGCTGAAATATTGGTCGTGGTACTCATAAGTTGTATGTCGTCTAACACGGCCGGACCTATTTCCTCAAAGAAAGATGTGGTTTCAGTGGCCTTGACCTCAATTCGGGTAGAAGATAATCCGGTATCGATACGAATCAGTGCATCGATGGACAAGCGGGTGGTATCTGTAGGTACATCTACTTCGATAACATCCTCACAGCTTAACGAAATAAATAATAGGGTCAATATTAATGTATATTTTTTCATGGCCTAAAATTTAAAATTATAGGTTACTGCCGGTACGATTCCGAATATCGAAGTGCGAACCGCTTCATTCACATTGGTATCTTCATTTCTACTAAAAGAAATGGATGCGGCATTTTTTCTGTTGTAAACATTATAAAGGCTAAATACCCATTCTCCCTGTAATTTTCGATTCTTGTTCTTTCTGGGTGTAAGACTTGCCGAAAGGTCAAGGCGATTATAACTGGGCAACCTTTCCTGGTTTCGTTCTCCGTAATAGGGAACGGTCATTCCTTGAAATTCATATTGGCCAATGGGGTAATTCGTGGGTTGTCCCGTTTGAAAAACAAAATTGGCATTAAAACTCCATTTTTCATTCAAGCCATAATTTCCGTAAACCGAGATGTCATGCGTTTTGTCATAGGGGGTATTGTACCATTTACCGTTATTGATCCCTGTTTCAGATGAATTTCTTCCAGGGGTTCTCTGTTCTGATTTTGATAAGGTATATGCAAGCCATCCTTGTAGTTTACCAATATTCTTTCGAAATAGGAATTCCAATCCATAGGCCCTTGCTTCACCATTCAGGATAACTTGTTCAATGGCATCATTCGCAATAAGGTTTGCCCCATCAATATAATCGATACGGTTTTGAATGTCTTTGTAGAACAACTCTGTCTCTACAGAGTAATCGCCTTCTTTAAGGTTTTGAAAATACCCCATGGCATATTGATCCAAGAGTTGGGGTTCTATAAAAGGGCCACTAGGTGTCCAAACATCCAAAGGAGTGGGCGAACTGGTATTCGAAATCAAATGCAGGTATTGTGCTAAACGGGTGTAACTGGCTTTAAGAGAGCTATTATCATTTATTAGGTACGATAAGCTGAACCTTGGTTCAAGATTGGTGAACTTGGCCAAACTTTCACTTCTCTTAGGGGTTAAAACATCTATAGGGTCGGCTTCTTGGTAAATTTGAATCGTGGAATTGAAAAGAACCGGGTTATTATTTTCATAAACATTCAATTCGTCTTGTCCCAAACGGTTGAAATAACTGAGTCTCAAGCCATAACCCAGACTGAGTTTTGGGGTCACCTGGTGTTCCACATCTACATAGGCTGCAAACTCATTGGCGTATTTTTGAATGAGTTGGTCTTCAAGAATTCCCGAACTGGAATTACTGGGTTCTATTTTACCGGGATTAAAGCGATAATAGATATTGTTAAGACCGTAATTAATACGAAGTTGATCATTAAGATAATGCTTCAGGTCGTACTTTACATTAAAATTTTGAATTCCCGAATTCCAATTGAAACCAACAAAATCCAACTTAAGTCCATAATAATAATCGGAATAGATCAAAGAAAGATTGGAAAACAATTTACTGGAGAACAAATGGTTCCAACGGAAATTGCCTACGGCATTTCCATAGGTATTTACAAAACTATCGCTGATACTGAAGACATCCCTACCGAAATAACCCGACAAAAATATGTTGTTGTTCGGGTTTATCTTGAAGTTTATTTTGGTGTTCAGATCATAAAAATATGCTGTATTGTCAACATCGAAAAGGGGTAGGAAAAGGTGGGCATACGACGATCTACCGCCGATTAGGAAGGCGGCCTTGTCTTTTTTCAGAGGGCCTTCAACCAGTAGACGACTGGCAACCAAGCCAATTCCGCCGTTTACCTTGAGTTCCTTGCTATTTCCTTCTTTCTGAAAGATGTCGAGTACCGAAGAAAGCCTACCCCCGTAGCGTGCAGGAATGCCCCCTTTATATAATTTGATATCTTTTATGGCATCGGGATTGAATACCGAGAAAAAACCGAAAAGATGTGAAGAGTTGAAAATAGTGGCCTCATCGAGTAGAATAAGATTCTGGTCCACGGCACCACCCCTAACATTAAACCCAGAAGAACCTTCCCCGGCATTTGTTACACCCGGTAGTAGTAAGATAGATTTGATAACGTCGGCTTCGCCCAAAATAACGGGAATTTTCTTGATGGTGCCAACTGACATGGTGTTTACGCTCATTTGAGGTTTGCGTATATCCAATTTATCACTGGTGTCGGTAACGATGACTTCGTCCAATTGCTCAGCTTCTTCAACCATAAGAAAATTCAATTTACTGTTTTCTGTTAGATTGATGCTTTGTATTTGATCTTGGAACCCTAGATAACCTACTTGTATTTGGTATTCCCCTTTGGGCAATGTAATGGAATAAAAGCCGTATTCATTCGTGGTAACGCCGGTATTAAGTTCTGGGACGGCTATGGTTACCCCGATCATGGTTTCGTTGCTCGAGGCTTCCGAGACCGTGCCACTGAGTGTGAATTTTTGCTGGGAAAAGAGAAGACAGGAAAAAAGGAAATATAAACTGGAAAAACAGAGCAGCCTTTTATTCATTGATACGAATTTTAGTAAAAATAAAAAGAATTAAAAGGATTTTAATGTATTAACGTTTATTTAAAATAAAAAACCCTTGGTGCTGACCAAGGGTTTTACGATTTGAATATTACTACGTTAAATGCCCTTTAATATGGCATTTAGGGTATTACTTGGTCTCATTGCACGGGCAACAAGGTCAGCGTTGGGCAAATAGTACCCCCCGATGTCTTGAGGACTGCCTTGGGCGTCTAATAATTCTTTGACTATCTGGGATTCTTTGCCTTTCATTTCTTCTGAAACTTTAGAAAAAACATTTTTTAGGGCAGCATCCTGATCTTGGTTGGCAAGGGCCTCTGCCCAATACATAGCCAAATAGAAATGACTTCCCCGTGTATCCAATTCCATTACTTTCCGTGAAGGTGATTTATCGTTCAACAAGAATTTTTCAGTGGCCTTGTCAAGGGTGTCACCTAAAATACGTGCTTCAGGATTGTTGTTCTTTTCACCGTAAAAGTCCAAAGAGACACCTAATGCAAGGAATTCCCCCAAGGAATCCCAACGTAGATGGCCTTCTTCCAAAAATTGCTCTACGTGCTTAGGTGCGGAACCTCCCGCACCGGTTTCAAAAAGTCCGCCTCCCTTCATAAGAGGTACTATTGAAAGCATTTTAGCACTTGTGCCTACTTCAAGAATAGGAAAAAGATCCGTTAAGAAATCACGAAGAACGTTACCTGTTACAGAAATCACGTCTTTACCTTCCTTAATCTGTTTTAAGGTAAAATTTGTGGCTTCGATCGGGGAAAGAATTTTTATGTCCAAACCTGATGTATCATGGTCTGGTAAATAAGAATTTACTTTTTTGATCAATTCCCTGTCATGGGCCCTTTCATTGTCTAGCCAAAAAACAGTAGGGATTTCAGAGGCACGGGCTCTGGATACAGCTAATTTTATCCAATCTTGAATTGGGGCATCCTTTACTTGGCACATTCTCCAAATATCCCCTTTTTCAACTGTGTGTTCAATTAAAACTTCTCCGGAGTTAATATCCACGATGGCTACCTTACCGTCATTCGCGATTTCGAAGGTTTTATCGTGGGAGCCATACTCCTCGGCTTTTTGGGCCATAAGTCCAACATTGGGTACAGTACCCATAGTAGTTGGGTCAAAAGCCCCGTTTTCTTTGCAAAAATCAATGGTTGCGGAATAAATACCCGCATAGCTGCTATCGGGAATAACGGCTTTTGTGTCTTGTGCTTTACCTTGCGCATTCCACATTTGACCTGAATTTCGGATCATTGCTGGCATTGAGGCATCAATAATAACATCGCTGGGCACATGAAGGTTGGTTATGCCTTTATCGGAATTGACCATGGCCAGGTCAGGTCCTTGATCTATGGCTTTCTTGATATCATTTTCAATCTCAGTCTTTTTATCCCCGGGCAACTCATCCAATTTATCCAATAAACTTTCCAATCCGTCATTGGCACTAATGCCTATCGCATCAAAGTCAGATTTGTATTTGGAGAATACATCTTTAAAAAAAACCTTTAAGGCATGGCCAAAAATGATAGGGTCGGAAACCTTCATCATTGTGGCTTTCATATGTATGGAGAATAAAACGCCTTTTTTCTTGGCATCTTCAATCTGTTCGGTCAAAAAAGCAACCAATGCTTTTTTGCTCATAACCGTACCATCGATGATTTCACCTGCCAAAAGGGGAATGTTCTCTTTTAGAACGGTAACGGTACCATCATTGGCTTTCAATTCAACCTTTACATTGGTGGCTGAAGGGAGGGTGACCGATTTTTCGTTCGATTTGAAGTCCCCATGATCCATAGTGGCTACATGCGTTGCAGAATCTTTACTCCAGGCACCCATTGAATGTGGATTCTGTTTCGCATAGTTTTTTACTGCCTTAGGGGCCCTACGGTCAGAATTCCCTTCGCGAAGTACGGGGTTTACCGCACTACCTTTTATTTTGTCGTATCTTATTTTGATTTTTTTATCCGCATCGTTTTTTGGGTCATCCGGATAATCGGGTAGGGCATACCCTTTGCTCTGTAGTTCTTCGATTGCCTCGTTCAATTGAGGGATAGAAGCACTGATATTCGGTAATTTGATAATGTTCGCTTCTGGCATTTTTGCCAGTTTCCCTAAGGATTCCAGGTCATCATCTTTGCGCTGGTCCTCCGTTAAGAATTCGGGAAATGCAGCAAGTATTCTAGCTGCTAAAGAGATATCCTTAGTTTCAACGGTAATGCCCGAGGTCTTGGTAAAAGCTTGCACTATAGGTAAGAAAGATTGGGTTGCTAAGGCTGGCGCCTCATCTGTTTTGGTATAAAAAATTTTTGGCATTTAAAAAAGTTTTAATTTTAGTGCTGTAAATATACAATTTTATGGTTGCCACCAGTTTTTGGGTCGCCTATAATTTATAAAGAATAAACATAATTTTGTGAAGTGGAAAATTGTTCTTGGCAGACCTTGAGCATTAAATAAACAAAAGCCATATCACTGTACGAGTACAATTGATATGGCTTTTTAGAAATAGTTTGAAAATATATGTTCTGAATTTACATCAAAACCGCAACCAATGATTGCCATCTCCAAAACCATTTCAACGTTTGTAATACGTGATTGTTCTTAATTTTTCAACCAAGTAACTCCTTTGTATTATTTCTTACTGTTCAAATATCCCATATTTAATATATAACCTAAAGTTTTATACCTATATAAAGATATTAACACTTATACCTTGTGGACTTTACCCCTCGGTTTTATGTTGTTTTAGCTTTCGATAATTTTTAGAACGAATTCTATAACCTCTACTAACTAAGACCGAACAATAATATAAAGAACGTAAACTTTATAATGGTTCAATAATTTACCCCTAAGGGTTTTTCTTAAACCATGAAGTAAATATAAGATGAATATATCGTAATTCAAAGAATTAAAAATCAACACCTTATGAACTTAGGTTATTAACAATTGTTCATAAAAAAACACCTCATGGTAGTGAGGTGTTTTTAAATTATATTGTAGCTCTTTTTTAAGAACGAACTTCCTTGATTCTTGCTTTCTTACCAGTAAGACCTCTGAAGTAGTAAATTCTAGCTCTACGTACTTTACCTTTTTTGTTAACTTCAATTTTCTGCAAAGCAGGCAAATTGATTGGGAATATACGCTCAACGCCAATAGTACCTGACATTTTACGAATAGTAAAGGTTTCTGTCGCTCCAGTGCCTCTTCTTTGGATTACTACCCCTTTGAAGAACTGGGTACGTGTTTTCTCACCTTCTTTAATCTCATAGTATACGGTAATCGTATCACCGGCAGAGAATTCAGGAAATTCTTTTTTAGAAATGAACTCGTTTTGTACGAAGTTGATTAATGATTCCATTGTTTTCTTTTACAATTAGATTAGACTAACATTCACGATTTTCGTCAGAGGTTAATTTAACAGGGTGCAAAAATACGCTATAAATTAAAACCCACAACATTTTGACTTATTTTTTCTTTCCCTGTTCGAGTTTTTATTTTTTTGGAGTCGCCAGCACGTTCATGGCGAACCCTATGGCAAAAACGATAATGAAAATGCTACTTGCTATAGATAAAAGTCCTTGTGTTTTGACTATTTCCATACTACCCATGGTTCCTGCCAGTACGCTTAAAAGTGGTCGTGAAAGAAAAATCATTGTACCCAATAGGCTCCCTATGGTCATTAGGAGTGTTCCTATGGATTTTAGTTTTACGTAATAAGCGATCGAAAAAACCAAGATGGCCGCTTGTGCCAAGAATCCGAATACTCCTCCT
The DNA here is from genome assembly GCF_033101095.1 of Maribacter sp. TH_r10. Taxonomy (NCBI): domain Bacteria; kingdom Pseudomonadati; phylum Bacteroidota; class Flavobacteriia; order Flavobacteriales; family Flavobacteriaceae; genus Maribacter; species Maribacter sp. TH_r10. The sequence continues at coordinate 349,648 of NZ_JAWMPY010000002.1, forward strand.
ATAGTAAAATAAATTTCGTAGCTCTCCATGTTTATTGATCTTTTAGAAGGTCTGGTCGTAATCTTTTTGTTCTATTGTAAGCTTCATTTTCCCGCCATTCCTCGATTTTAGGAAAATTGCCGCTAAGGAGAACTTCGGGGACTTTTAGTCCTTTGTATTCTGATGGTCGTGTGTAAACGGGAGGTGCAAGCAAATTGTCCTGAAAGGTATCGGTGAGTGCGGAAGTCTCATTACTGAGTACGCCGGGAATAAGACGAATAACGCTATCACATACGATGGCAGCTGCCAATTCACCACCGGAAAGCACATAATCCCCAATAGAGATTTCTTTGGTGATAAAGGCATCCCGAACCCTTTGGTCCACTCCTTTGTAATGACCGCATAGAATGATGATATTTTCAACTAAAGACAATGTGTTGGCGGTTTTCTGGTTTAAAGTTTCCCCATCAGGGGTCATATAAATGATTTCATCATAATCCCGCTCTGCTTTTAAGGCAGAGATGCATTTGTCTATGGGTTCAATCATTAATACCATTCCTGCACCGCCACCAAATTGATAATCATCAACCTGGTTGTAACTTTTATCGGTATAGTCACGTAAATTATGCATGTGAACTTCTACCAAGCCTTTCTCAATGGCTCGCTTTAAAATGGAAGCTTCAAACGGACTCTTCAATAATTCTGGTAATACGGTAATGATATCTATACGCATGTGAGATGGTAAATCTGATTTATTCTGGGGTCCAAAAGTAATGAAAACAATCAATGTCTTTCTTCCAGCCCAGTTTTTCATATAATTTCTGTGCGGGGTTATCGATGGCCGTCTCAAGGGCCAGGCCTTTTGCACCTTCTGCCATACAGAATTCCTTGGCTCTGTTCAACAGGGCTTCTCCGATTTGCCTATTTCTAAAGTCATTAAGCACGAATAAATCGTTCAAGACAAAAAAAGGCTGCATTGAGACTGAGGAAAACATGGGATAGAGTTGCGTAAAGGCTACAGGCTTATTTTTATGATATGCAAGAAAAATAACAGACTCATTCTTTCGGAGACGTTTTGTTAAATATTCCTTTGCACCATTTATGTCACTTTCTTGTTTATAGAATATGCGATATTGGTCGAATAAGGGAATTATTTGTTCCATATCCTTTAAAGTTGCTTTTTCAATCCGCATCATACCTCTTGCAAAAAAAAGCTCCGTTAGGAGCTTTGATTATTTTGATTTTTTATACTTATTTATCTCATCTTGCAGTTGTCTACTTATTTTTTGTTCCCTTTCCAAGGCCCTTCGTCTATGATCCTCATATTCGATTTCGAGCTCTGAAAGAGCGGTTTTGGCTTCTTGAGTCAGTATATTGCTTCTTCTGAACTTGTATACAAAAAGAAGGAAGAACAAGAGAAGGCACCCGATAATCGTCCAAAGAATGAAATTGTAAGTGCCTTTGGAAACAAGTATGCCGAAAAACGACATACTGTCCTTTTCCTCAGTTACAGAGGCCAAACTATTGGTTGTTTCCTCCAATTTTTTGTTCAAAGAGGAAATGGTTACTTCATGGCCCGAAATAGTGGCATTGAGTTCTGCGGCCTTTTTACTGGCAGCACTTAGTGAATCCAATACGTTCTTGCGTAATTTATCCAGTGATATGATCCTGACTACCTCATATCGTTTTCCATCAGCCCTATAATTGCCCGATTTCGTATAGATATAATCGAACTGGCTATCTATGGTACCTTTGTCCAGGGATAATTCTTCAGTTGTTGTCGTTTCTTCTTGGGCATTATGTAGGTTAAATGAAAATAAAGCCAATAAAAGAAGTAGTGTTTTTAGTAAACCTTTCATTTTAAAAGAGTTCTAGTTTTAGTAAATGATTTAGAGGGAACTAAAGTACTTCAATATTATCAATTTAGAAAGAAAATTGATCATATGCTACTTATACCTAATGAACGGTACGGTTCCTTTTTAATTGTATCTTTTATACGTAAAGTTTAATAATAGGTAAATCTACGCACCTTGGCAATATACTTGGCCAAACGTATCACTTGATGGGAATAACCATATTCATTGTCATACCAAATATAAAGCACGATATTTTTACCGTTTTCAGAAACAATGGTCGCTTTGCTGTCATAGATAGATGGTGCGGACGTCCCCACAATGTCAGAAGAAACCATTTCCTTACTGAGTGAGAATTTTATTTGTTCTACAAGATCACCTTCAAGGGCATATTTCTTTAAGATGGTGTTCAGCCCTTCCAGTGAGGTACTGTTTTTAATATCCAGATTTAAAATGGCCAATGATCCATTGGGCACGGGAACACGAATGGCATTCGATGTTAATTTTCCATCTAAGGAGGGTAATGCCTTGGCAACAGCTACCCCGGCCCCTGTTTCTGTTATGACCATATTCAAGGCAGCTGCGCGGCCTCTTCTATATTTACCGTGCATGTTGTCTACCAGATTTTGGTCATTCGTATAGGCGTGTATGGTTTCTAAATGTCCTTTTTTTATTCCCAACGAATCTTCGACCACCTTTAGAATCGGGGTAATGGCATTGGTGGTACAGGATGCTGCGGAGAATATATCGTTATTGTCCGGGTCATATTCCAAATGGTTAACGCCATGGACTATATTGGGTACTTCTTTTCCAGGAGCTGTCAGCAATACCTTGGAAATACCTTTGGATTTTAAATGTCGGGATAATTGTTCTTTGTTTCTGAAAGCTCCGGAGTTGTCTATCATAAGTGCGTTGTTAATGCCATATATGCTATAATCAACATCTTCTGGTTGATTGGCACTTATTATATGTACCGTAGTGCCATTGATAATCAAGGCACTATTTTTGGCGTCAATCTCCACAGTTCCTAAAAACCTGCCATGTACTGAATCGGTACGTAGTAAGTTCGCTCTTTTTTCAAGGATATCTTTAGAAATGCTACCGCGGGTAACGATGGCTCTTAGTCGTAATTGGTTGCCCTTTCCGGTTTTGGCCATTAATTCACGGGCCAATAACCTACCAATACGACCAAAACCATATAGAACAACATCCTTGGGTTGTATTTCTTTTGCACTTTGGGCATTTTTTAATTTGCCGAAGACAAAGGCCTTAATATCATTATAGTTATTGTCTTCAGAATGATATTCATAGGTTAATTTACCAATATCCAACTTTGCTGGCGGAAGTTTAATATCCTTTATGGCCCTTAATATTTCAATGGAATCGAAAATGGAAATCGGTTTCTGTACAAATTCACCGGCATATTCATGTAAGTGAATGATATCGCTTACACTTCTGTCAATAATCTGGTTTTTGAACAAAACAACTTCAATAGCTTTGTCGTACCATAAGTCACTGGTGATTTTTATGAATTCGGTGGTTGCTTTTCTACGATCGGCCTGGAAGGCCAGTTCTTTTTCGTATGATTTTGTGTTTGACATAATTTGTTAAGTTGAGTTCTAGTTTTTCCAAAAATATATATTTCAAACGTTATAGTTACTCAACTTCGTATCAAAAAAAACACCCTGACTTTGGTCAGGGTGTCTTGTTTTTTAGAAAAATATTGGGTTTACTGGAAGATAAGCCGTTCTTTTTCCCCTTTTTTGTTGATCATGGTTATACTTGTTTTTCCATATCTGGAAATACGGCCAAAAAGTGTCTTGGCTTCTTGTATATCGTTTATTTCCTCGTTATCCACAGAAAGAAGTACTTTTCCGTCTAGACCGTAACCACGATAGGTTTCAGGTACCCCGACTATTTTAACCCCTTTTTTGGTCTTGAAGGCTTTCTGGTCCTTCTCGGTCAGGTTTTTTACCTCAAGTCCCATTACGGGAACGAATAAGGTTTGTCTTTCCTTGATAGTAACCGGTAGCGTCAATTGTTCCCCTTCACGATCAATGGTTACATTCAATTCGTCACCTGGTCTTTTGGTTGAAAGGTAACCGGTTAAATCGGCAAATTTATGTACTTCGATTTCATCGATGGCTTTGATTATATCCCCTGCCTTTAGATCTGCTTCATCCGCGCCGGATTCTTCTTCAATGTCCTCGATATAAACACCATCAATTTCATTTATTCCTTTTTCAATGGCATAAGGGGTGTTTATCGAAACTGTTTTTATGCCTAAAACGCCTTTTTGAACACTTCCGAATTCCATAATATCATCAATGACTTTCTTTGCAATATTGCTGGGAACCGCAAAAGAATAACCTACGTATGATCCTGTTTGCGAAGAAATAGCAGTATTGATTCCGATTAGGTCGCCGTTGGTGTTTACCAAAGCCCCACCACTGTTTCCTGGATTCACCGCTGCATCGGTCTGTATGAACGATTGGTTATTGTTCATTAGCGCTCGTGCCTTTGCACTCACTATACCAGCTGTTACTGTAGAGGTTAGATTAAAGGGGTTGCCAACGGCCAATACCCATTCACCTACCTTTACATGGTCAGAATCCCCAAAAGCTAAATACGGCAAAGGTCTTTTCGCGTCTATTTTTAATAAAGCGATATCAGAATTTGGATCAGTACCGACCAATTCCGCGTCGTATGTTTTATTGTTATTCAAGGTCACTTGTAATTGACTGGCCCCTTTAATTACATGATTATTGGTCACTATGTGTCCGTCTGGCGATATAATAACACCGGATCCCGTTCCTATCTGTGCTTTTTGGTTGCCTTCGTATCCGTAGAAAAACTCCATTAAACTAGATGGTCCCCTGCTGATCGTTACATTTTTTACGTGTACTACTGCATTTACGGTGGTCTCTGCTGCCGAAGTAAAATCAACTTCATTGATGCCTGCGCCTTTTGCAGAGGTCGGTGAGTAGCTGGAATTGATTATGGATGATGAATTATCATCGGTCACAACTGCATAATTCGTTCTTTCGAAAAATAGTTTGTAAGCGCCTAATGTAATCGCCCCTGCAAAAAGTGCAATAACGAATGAACTCCCTATTTTCTTCATACTTAAATAATATTTTGTTAATACACTATTATATAAATTCATTGTAAAATTAATAGAATTTGATATTCTCCATTTGGAGTTTAACTACTTTTTAACTGCCAATAAACCCTTAAAATTACGCTATATTTGGGGCATGGAAATAAATACAGCACTTACTTTTTATAAATATCAGGGAACAGGAAATGATTTTGTCATGGTTGACAATCGTACGGATAGCTTTCCTAAAAACGACACTGAATTGGTTGCCAAGCTTTGTGACAGAAGGTTCGGAATAGGTGCCGATGGACTCATCCTTTTGGAGAATGATCCTACTTTGGATTTTAAAATGGTTTATTACAATGCAGACGGGAACGAAGGTTCAATGTGTGGTAATGGGGGGCGCTGTTTGGTGGCTTTCGCGAATTTTCTGGGCATTTTTTCCTCAGAAACCAAATTCAATGCTGTAGATGGAGCGCACTCCGCTACCATAGAAGGTGATATCGTGGAACTTAAAATGGGTGATGTAACTGAAATTAAAATAAAACCCAATTATTACTTCCTTAATACGGGCTCTCCCCATCATGTGCAATTAGTCAGCGAAATACAAGACCTTGACGTTTTTAAAGAAGGCTCAAAGTTGAGGTATGGGCTCTATGGTGAAAAAGGTAGTAATATCAATTTCGTAGAACCTTTAGACAATGGTGCTTTTGCTGTGAGAACCTATGAACGAGGGGTTGAGGACGAGACCCTTTCTTGTGGCACTGGAGTAACGGCAGTAGCTATTGCAATGCATAAGTCGGGTAGGGTTTCATCAGACATTGTAAATATCGAGGCCCAAGGCGGTAAGCTGCAGGTTCGGTTCTCTGTTGATGCTAAAGGGTATTCGAACGTACATCTAAAAGGTCCGGCAACACAAGTTTTTAAAGGTGAGGTTAAATGGTAAACTTGCAAGGGGAACATATTCGTTTAAGGGCACTTGAACCTACGGATCTTGACTTTCTTTATGAGTTGGAGAATAATACCGATCTTTGGGAAATCAGCGGAACCACAACACCGTATTCCAAGCATGTCTTGAAACTTTATTTAGATAATGCCCATCGGGATATCTATGATGTAAAGCAGTTGCGATTATGTATTGTTAAAGAAAATAAGGTGGTGGGACTAATTGATTTATTCGATTTTGATCCACAGAATAAAAGAGTAGGAGTAGGGATAGTGGTCTTGGATGATAAAGAAAGAAATAAAGGAATTGGTACTGAAGCTGTCTCCCTTTTGACCGATTACGTTTTTCAGGTTTTGGGGCTTCGACAGTTATATGCCAATGTTTTGGAGGAAAATGCTGCCAGCCTTTATCTGTTCAAGAAACTGGGATTTGTTGAAGTTGGCATAAAAAAAGATTGGATTTTTTCTAACGGTATGTTCAAAAACGAAATATTACTACAAAAGATTAAGGCGTAATGTATATTAAGAGGATTTTATTGTTATTGGTCTTATTGGGATTGGTTATCGGTGGTTTTTTTGCTTATAAGGTGTATGATGCGGTATTTTCACCGAATACCGATTTCAATAATGAAGAAGCCTTCGTTTACATACCTACTGGGGCGAATATTCAGGATGTTAGTCTGTTATTGTCTCCATTACTCAAAGATACGGGGTCGTTTGTCCAGATTGCCGAACGCAAAGGTTATGCCTCAAACATCAAAGGAGGAAAATACAGTATTAAGAAGGGGATGGGTAACAATGATATCGTAAATTCATTAAGGAGTAAGAACATTCCGGTGAAGGTATCGTTCAATAATCAAGAGACATTGGCAGATTTGGCCGGGCGGATATCTTCCCAGATTGAACCGGATAGCCTTGCATTGCTAAAAGTTTTGGGGGATTCGGAATTTTATTCGGCCAACGGTTTCAATGGTGATAATAGGATAGCCATGTTCATTCCCAATAGTTATGAATTTTTCTGGAATACCTCTGCCGAAAAATTCAGGGATCGTATGTTAAAAGAATACAACCGATTTTGGAATGAGGAAAGAAGGGGCAAGGCGAAAGCTTTAGGGCTCACACCGAATGAAGTAGTTTCCCTGGCGTCTATAGTACATAAAGAAACGGCCAAGGTTGATGAACGTCCTAGGGTGGCCGGCGTATATTTAAACAGAATCCGGAAGAATATAAAACTACAGGCGGATCCTACGGTAATATTCGCTTTAAAAAAGCATACAGGAAACTTTGATACGATAATAAAAAGGGTTTTGTACAAAGACCTGGAGATAGATTCCCCGTACAATACCTATAAATATGCAGGTATTCCACCAGGACCGATTACCATGCCCGATATTTCTGCAATAGAGGCTGTTTTGAATCCGGAAAATCACGGTTATTATTATTTTGTCGCCAATGTGGAAAACTTCGGATATCATAAATTCGCAAAAACACTTGCGCAACACAACCGAAATAAAGCGCAGTACGTCCGATGGATTAATAGTCAAAACATTAATAGATAGGTAAATAATCGAAATTTAAGGACTTGTTAACTAATAAATGACATTTTTAACAAAGCCTTCTGATCATACCCTTGTAACCGCCATATCTTTGCAGCGTGAAATTTAAGCAAACCCTTTTTTGGTTGTAAGTCTTAAGAAAATAGAGATATGAGAAGATGTATATTCTTTTTTAGTTCTCTTATCATGCTATTGGTTTTTGTAAGTTTTAGTGGTTTGTCTTTAGATACGACAGTACCGAGAACTTTAAAAGTCGATGAACCTACTGAAGTTTTGTTTCCCAAAAACAAAACTGTTTTGGCACCCGCCATGGTAACACCACCTTTTTTAGGTAGTACGTTTCATGGTTTTAAAGAAGCCTTGGCGTTCAAAGAATCGTCAGGGAATTATTTTGCGACAAATACCTTAGGGTATTTGGGAAAATACCAGTTTGGTATAAACACCTTGGAGTTAATGGGTGTTTACAACTCTTCGGTATTTCTTAATGATCCTAAATTGCAGGAAAAGGCATTTGAAACCAATATTGCACGCAATAAGTGGATCATGCGTAGGGATATTAAGAAATACGTTGGTACAAGTATCAAAGGCGTTGAGATCACCGAATCTGGAATGTTGGCTGCAGCTCACTTAGCAGGACCGGGAAATGTAATGAAATATTTACGTTCATATGGAAAAATCAATTTCAAGGATGCCTACGGTTCTACTATTGTGAATTATTTGAGAAAATTCTCAGGTTACGATATTTCATTGGTAATGCCAAGACGTAACCCGAAAGTGTAAAGTTTTATTTTAATATGAAAATGGTAGGCCCCGACGGAAACGTCGGGGTTTATTTTTTTAGCCTTGAATGATAAAAATAGCAGGCCTCTTATTTAGGTCTACCGAAGAATTCTGCCATTCGGAAATACTTTGCGTTAGAATGAACTCCGTAGCTAAGGTAATATCGCAGGCAATACATAGTTTAGTACTTTTTGCCAAGGTTTTGATTAATTCCTTGAACAATTTGTCGTTTCTATAAGGGGTTTCGATGAAAAGCTGTGATTGCCTACTGTCCATCGATTTCCTTTCTAAGGATTTTATTGCTTTCTTACGTAAGGCCGCATCTATGGGCAAATAACCGTTAAAGGCAAAATTCTGCCCGTTCAGGCCACTTGCCATTAAGGCTAAAACGATAGAGGAAGGCCCTACCAATGGTACAACTTGTATGTTTTTTTGATGGGCTATACGTACAACATCGGCACCGGGATCGGCAATACCTGGGCAACCGGCTTCGGAAATAACCCCAACATCCATTCCCTCAAGGCATGGTTGTAAAAAAGAGGGGAGGGTTTCCGGTTCGGTATATTTGTTCAGTACTTCTATTTTTAGGCTCGGTTGCGATTTTCGTGGATAAATTTTCTTTATGAAATGTCTTGCGGACTTTTCATTCTCAACAATATAATGATCAACAGCTTCTATGACCCTTTTTATTGAAATGGGCAGAACTTCCAATGGCTCATTATCACCCAATGTAGTAGGTATCAAATAGAGTTTTCCTTTGGGTTTGTCGCTACTTTCCATAGGCGGTTACTTATTTTTCAATTTATCTGCTATAATCGTACAGGCTTCATCAATAAGATGAAAAACATGTTCAAAACCGTTATCATCATAATAAGGGTCGGGAACTTCGTTCGGTTGCGCTTTGATTTCATCGAGCAGTAGCTTTACTTTTTGCTTATGTCCTTCATTTTGGGCAAGTGCTATGACATTCCTGTAATTGCTTTTGTCCATCACATAGATCAAATCGAACACTTCAAAATCGTCCGCTGAAAATTGACGACATCTTTGATGGCTAATGTCGATATTGTATTTAAGGCCAACGGAAATACTTCTACTGTCGGGCTTACTGCCGATGTGATAACCCCCCGTACCCGCCGAATCTACCTGAACTTCATCACTGTTTACCTTGTCTTGGAGAATACCTTCGGCCAATGGTGACCTACAGATGTTTCCAAGGCAGACCATTAAAACCTTTGTAGCCATTAAATGTGTTATGAAAGTTTCTTCGTTAAATCTTCTATATACTTACGAAACTGTTTGTCTGTTTCTGCAAGGTTGTCTACTGTTTTACAGGCATGTAAAACCGTTGCGTGATCTCTTTTTCCTATTTGGGAGCCAATACTGGCCAATGAAGCCTTGGTGAACTTTTTGGCGAAGAACATAGCCAATTGTCTTGCTTGCACAATGTGTCTTTTCCTTGTTTTGGATTGAAGGGTGGCAACATCCATCTCAAAATAGTCAGATACCACTTTCTGAATGTAGTCGATAGATACTTCCCGTTTCGTGTTCTTCACAAATTTTTCAACTACTTGTTGGGCCAATTCCAAAGTAACCTCTTTCTTGTTGAACGAAGATTGTGCTATTAAGGAAATAATGGCACCTTCCAGTTCACGAATATTGGTTTTGATATGTTTGGCTACATAGTCGATAATATCTTCCGGCATCTCAACACCATCACGATATAATTTGTTTTTCAAGATAGAAATCCTTGTTTCGTAATCAGGACTTTGTAATTCTGCGGATAACCCCCATTTGAACCTAGACAGCAATCGTTGTTCAATATCCTGCATATCTACAGGTGCCTTGTCCGAAGTAAGGATCACTTGTTTCCCATTTTGGTGTAAATGGTTGAATATATGGAAGAATACATCTTGGGTACCCGATTTTCCTGATAAGAACTGAACATCGTCTATGATCAAAACATCTATCAACTGATAAAAGTGGATAAAATCGTTACGGGTATTCTTTTTTACCGATTCAATATACTGTTGGGTAAATTTTTCGGCAGAGATATACAAAACCGTACGATCAGGATATTTGTCCTTAATCTCTACACCTATGGCATGTGCCAAGTGGGTCTTTCCTAGGCCAACGCCCCCGAAAACCAATAGGGGGTTAAAAGAGGTTCCTCCAGGTTTGTTTGCCACAGCCATCCCCGCAGAACGGGCCAAGCGGTTAGAATCCCCTTCTAGGAAATTATCGAAATTATAATTAGGATTTAATTGTGATTCTATTTTAATATTGCGAATACCTGGAATAACAAAGGGGTTCCTAAGTTCTGGGTTTTTCGATTTAATGGGGACATCCATTTCCTGAGGGCCCATGTTTCCACGATTCGCACTTGGTATTTTCTCTGTAAAGGGTTCACGGTTACCATAGGTGTTCTCCATACGTATAATGTAGACCAACTTTGCGGTTTCGCCCAACTCTTTCGTCAGTGCTACTTTTAAGAGCTTTACATAGTGCTCTTCTAGCCATTCGTAGAAAAATTTACTGGGTACCTGAATGCTCAGTGCATTCTCTGAAAGTTTTACAGGTTTTATGGGTTCAAACCAAGTTTTGAATGCCTGCGGTTGGATATTATCCTTGATAAAAGCCAGACAATTGTTCCAAACGGAATTAGCAGTAACACTCATTATAAAAAAATCTCTTGTTTATGGTTAGTTTTTAAGCATAAATAGCACCGGCTCAATAGGAATGCAAGTGTAATTTAGGTCTCGCAAATATGTGAACAAAAATCCTAAAAAAAAAATCAATTAGGGTTGAATTTACCCTTTTTTTTTCGCATGTTGGGTTCGCAAAACGCAAGCTCATAAATATATAATTTTTAGTTGGATTTTTATGGATTATAATGAAATTTCTTTTAGGGTACGTTACTGTGAAACTGATCAGATGGGAATTGTTCATCACGGCAATTACCCGCAATACTTGGAGATGGGAAGAATCGAATGGCTTCGTTCCTTAGGGGTTTCGTACAAATCCATGGAGGATAGCGGTATTATCCTTCCTGTTGTGTCCATATCTATAAACTATAAAAAATCGGCATACTACGACGACCTTTTGTTCGTACGTACCTTCTTACGGAAAAAGCCTATGGTCAGGATCGAATTCGACTATGAAATCTATAATGGTGAAGGTGAATTATTAGCTGATGCAAAAACGGTACTTGCTTTTATGGATGCCAAAAAAAACAAGCCCATGAGATGCCCTGCCGACATACTTCAGAAGATGGGGTTTTAATCCTCCTTTAGCTGAATTGATACCATATGGTTTTCTTTGAACAACTGCATGACCATTTCGGTATGACTTTTCGGTGAGGTAATCTCTAGATCGCACTCCATTTCCAATTTTTGGGAAACGATATCAAGATTGTTTTGTTTAATTATCCGCATGACCTTGTCCATGGATTCATAACCGAAATGGACTTTAAAATGGGCCTTTTGAATACGTGTTACAATCGGGGATACTTCAAGGGCCATTTGGGCTGCCGTTTTGTAAGCACTGATCAAGCCGCCAACACCTAGTTTAGTACCACCGAATATACGTGCGACGGCCACTAAAACATTGGTTACACCAAAGGACTGAATTTGTCCGTAAATGGGCATTCCGGCCGAATTGTTGGGTTCGCCATCGTCATTTGCCCTGTAATGAGCATTATTTATCCCCAATTGCCATGCATAACATACATGGTTGGCCGTGTGGTGTTGTTTTTTTAATTTTTCTATCAATGGTTTAACCTCGTCTTCAGATTTTATGGGATAAGCATAACCGAAAAATTTGCTCTTTTTTTCCTTAAAGAGTATTTCTTCGGATGGGGCGGACAGGGTTTTGTAACTATCGGTATTTTCCATTAGAATACGGCAACCAAGATTATACTGATTATGGCCAAGGCAATGCCTCCCCAATTTTTAAAGCTGATTTGTTCCTTAAACAGAACAATACCTAGGAGGGTAGATAACATTACAATGGCAACATTATTGATCGTAAAGACAGATGCACTGTTCAATGTTGGGTTCTGCAATGCCCGGAGTAGATAATATATTGAAAAATAGTTGGGAATCCCCAAGGCGATTCCTCCTATTATATTCTTGAAATTCACCTTCAACGGGGCTTTAAAAATTTTATAGATGATAATGAAAATACCTACAATGGTAGCCGCAGCAAAAACCGTTGCTGAAAAAAGAGGGAACTCATTTTCCTGTATATGTGCTTCTTGGACGTATTTTATACTCGTATCGATAATTCCAGAGCCTAGAAAAACCAATAAGGGCAAAATCAATGAGGATCGTTTGAAATTGACCTCTTTCTTTTTTATGGATGCAAAATATACAGCCGCTAAAGCCAGTACAATACCTAGGATTTTTATTGGACCTAGGGTTTCTTTATACACAAGTACCCCGAAAATAACGGGAATCACTAAGGACATTTTAGTGGCTACCGAGGCCACGGAAACACCAACAGCCTGAGATGTTCTTGCCATTAGATTAAAGACAACGATAAAAAGTACACCAAGCACTAGGGTTCCTAGGAACCATGGTTGTTCGGCGATTTCGGTTGGTTTTATTTCACCGGAATAGAAATATAACCCAACTGAGCAGGCAACCACGTAATTTGTGATTATGGCAAACAAAGTTTCTACCTTATATACGTCATAAAGTTTAAAAATCACGAAGATCAGGCTGGAACAAAGGACGCTCAGGGCAAGGTCAAACATCTAAAACTTTGATTTTAATTGGGTAACATCTTCTTTACCGACCAAAAGATTCCATGTTTTTATACCTAATTTGTTGGCCGCTTCGGTATTTTCACTAGTGTCATCTACAAAAAGGGTCTCGATGGCGTTTAGGTCGTTTTCTTTCAGCACAAACTCATAAATATCAGTATTTGGTTTCCTTAAGGCTATTTCGTGTGATAGGTAAAATTGCTCAAAGCACTTCTTAAAGCGATTGTATTTTTGTTCGCCCATACTCTCCATTACGTGAGCTATATGTAATGCATTGGTATTGCTAAGTAAAAAAAGCCGATATGTATTTTCTTTGGTCAATTGTTCCAAAAACTCCAATCGGTGATCTGGGAAGTCCAAGATCATACCGTTCCACACCGAAATAATTTCTTCTGCCGATGCTTTGGGAAACGCAATGTTCAGTTCTTTCACGAAAGCATCTGTTGTAATGGCGCCTATTTCATAGGCATTGCTAACTTCCAAGAGCTTAGGGGTAAGTTCAGGGTTTTCATATTTTTGCATTTCACGAAATACAATTTCCTTATCAAGATTTATGAAAACATCGCCGAAGTCGAAAATGATGTTTTTAATCATTCCTATATATATTTAATAAATCAGAATCAATTTTTAATGTCTCATGTAGCTTGCCATTGCTTTTGGGAGCCTTAAGGCCTTCGCCGAATGTATTTTGACCTGTGAATATCCTGGCTTCGTCCCATAAATTACTGTCAATGAAAGATTGAAGGGTTCGGGTACCACCTTCTATTAGGATACTAATTATATTTTTCTTGTGTAAAGTTCGGCAAATTTGCTCGGGAACGTTTTTAGAAAAATCAATGGTTTCGAAATCAATATCCGCAAATTGTTTTGAAGCATCTTCCACTTCGGTAAAGATGATGGTTTTTACACTTTTATCATAAATGTGGTAGTTGCCCTGTATTTTTAAGTTCCTATCTATGATCAACCGAATAGGGGATTTACCGGTCCAATCCCGAACATTCAGTTTAGGATTATCTTCAAGAACGGTATTGGTACCCACTAAGATGGCCTGCTCTTCACTACGCCATTTATGTACAAGTTGTCTTGAAAATGTGTTCGAAATCCAATAAGGTTTTGGTTCCTCATCTTTCTTAGGGGCTAAGGGAGCAATAAATCCATCCATGGTTTCCGCCCATTTTAAGATGATATATGGTCGTTTTTTTTGTTGAAATGAAATAAAGCGTTTATGGTGTTCCAGGCAGGCTTCCTCAAGAAATCCAATGGTAACATTACAACCTGCATTTTTAAGACGTGCAATACCTTTCCCCTTGACCTTATCGTGGGGGTCCATTGTCCCTATTACCACATTGGGTATGTTGTGCTTTATAATCAAATCGGCACAAGGTGGGGTCTTTCCGTAATGGGAACAGGGTTCCAATGTAACGTATAAGGTGGCTTTTATTAAATCTGATTTGTTTTTAACAGAATTTATAGCGTTGACTTCGGCATGTGGACCTCCGTATGCACTTGTATAACCTTCACCGATGATTCTATTGTTCAGCACTATCACGGCACCTACCATGGGGTTTGGTGCGGTAACCCCTAAACCATTTTTGGCCAATTGAAGGGCGCGCTTCATGAACATTGAGTCGGGCAACATTTATTTAATCGTTATTTCTTGACTGTGGTCAACAGGATAATCATAGGAAAATCCTGCAAGTTTATATGTTATACTTCCCTTAAAGTCGATTTTCATTTTCTTGTTAAGAACTTGGTTTAAGATAGCTCCTAATAAATTCCGGTTGCCTTCTTTGAACAATTTTGACAATGGGAAACTAACTGTCAAAGGTACGATAAAATTATCCTTCGCAGGAACGTCAAAGGCTTCAGAAGATACGCTGGCGATATAGATATTATCTATATAAACCTTGATTTCATCCGTAAGCAAAGTGCCACCCAGGTCATTTTCATTTTTGAAATGGGCATCAGCCTTCAGGGTAATGTTGTTAGAACTGGCTTCTTCGACCCAGACGTTGTCGATTCCCAAATACTCGGGTTTTTTATCGAACGTACAGCTTTGTACAAGAATGGCCAAAACCAATATGAAAAATACGTTTTTCATTCCCTATAAAATTATATTTCATGTATCTTCACTCCGCTAAAATAGAACATTAATATATATTGGGTAAACAATTGGGGGTAACTGTTAAAATTCGGGAAATTGAGCAAAAAGATAATGAAGCGGTAGCTTCTTTGATCAGAAAGGTATTGGTGGAAATGGGAGTTCCAAAAGTAGGTACCGCCTATGAGGATACCGCATTGGACCATATGTTCGAAAATTACGATGTGCCCAAAGCTACTTATTTCGTTGTTGAAGAAGATGGGAGGCTTATTGGCTCAGCGGGTGTTGCCCAATTAGAGAATTTCGAAGGTAACGTTTGTGAGCTGCAAAAGATGTACTTCTTGGAAGAGGCTAGAGGAAGGGGGTTAGGGTCCCAAATGATGAAAATATGTTTGGATAAGGCGAGGCAATATGGTTTTGAAAAATGTTATTTGGAAACTATGCCTTATATGAAGGAAGCCCAAAAGCTATATAAAAAGTCGGGATTTGAATATATTGATGCCCCTATGGGGAATACCGGTCATTATTCGTGTCAGGTTTGGATGTTGAAACAACTTTGAACTATGTTGTTACGCGAAATCAAGAATATTTACCATATAGAATTAGATGCCTTATATCCTAAAGAAGAGGTAGATAGCTTTTTTTATCTTACAATTGGTCATTTTTTAGGGTTAGAACGTTTTGTATTGGCATTGGAGCCCGATATAACAGTGACAAAGGAAGAGGAACAACCTCTCTTTGAGGTTTTGTCCCAATTAAGGAAGGAAAAACCGATTCAATATATTTTAGGTACGGCCCAATTTATGGATATGGATTTTGTGGTCAATGAAGACGTGCTGATACCTAGGCCTGAAACTGAAGAATTGGTTCGTTGGATCATTGATGAACATACGGATCAAAATATGGCATTCAATATCTTGGATATAGGGACAGGTAGCGGGTGTATTGCCATTTCACTGGCAAAAGCCTTTAAAAATGCAAAGGTATTCGCTTTGGATATTTCCAATAAAGCTTTAGAAACAGCTAAATTGAATGCAAGGAACAATAAGGTTGAAATAGAATGTATTCAATCCGATATTCTTACAACGAAATCCCTAAAAGAAAATTTCGATATTATAGTCTCCAATCCTCCTTATGTTAGGATGTTGGAGAAGAAATTGATGAAGCCAAACGTAATAGATAATGAACCTGGGATCGCGTTGTTCGTTTCTGATGATGATCCACTGGTTTTTTATCGAAGAATAACGGACTTTGCAAAATCAAATTTAAACAAAGGTGGTTCTTTGTATTTTGAAATAAACCAATATCTGGGAGAGGAAACAAAAGCTCTTTTGGAAAACGGTTTTTCCAATATTGAACTTAGAAAAGATATATTTGGAAATGATAGGATGGTAAAGGGGAAAATCGAATAGATAACAATGGGTCTTACACAAAAAGATTTATAAAGGTCAATTATAAATGAACACTAAGGAGAAAATTGAGGCGCTACGCCAGGAATTGAGAGAACATAACTACAATTATTATGTCCTTGATAATCCTACGATTACGGATTTTGAGTTTGATATGAAGCTGAAGGAGCTTCAAGAATTGGAGGGCAAGCATCCGGAGTTTTACGATCCTTCGTCGCCAACATTACGTGTTGGGGGAGGAATAACAAAGAATTTCAATACCGTTGTTCATGAACAGCGAATGTATTCCTTGGACAACTCGTACTCCAAGGAAGATCTGGAAGATTGGGAGAAACGAATTCAGCGAATACTAGGAGATGCGGAGGTAGAATTTACCTGTGAGTTGAAATATGACGGTGCTTCCATTAATCTTACCTATGAAGAAGGAAAACTGGTAAAAGCGGTTACTCGGGGTGATGGGTTCCAGGGCGATGATGTGACCACTAATATTAAGACCATTCGTTCTGTTCCTTTACAACTTAAGGGGGATTACCCTCCCAAGTTCGATATCCGTGGTGAGATTATTCTTCCATTGGATGGTTTTGCTAAAATGAACGAGGAGCGCATTGCTGCAGGGGAAGACCCTTATATGAATCCACGTAATACGGCCTCGGGCAGCCTAAAATTGCAAGATAGTGCTATGGTAGCGCAGCGTCCTTTGGATTGTCTACTCTATGGTATCGTAGGGGAAAATACGGGCATAACGTCCCAATATGAAATGTTGAAAAAGGCTAGGGAATGGGGTTTTAAAGTACCTTCTATTGCTCAATTGTGCAAAAGTACCGAAGAGGTAATGGCCTTTATTGATGCTTGGGATGTTAAACGGCACAGCCTACCTTATGAGACCGATGGTGTTGTGGTAAAAGTGAATAGTGTTCAACACCAAGAGGAATTGGGGTATACCGCTAAATCGCCACGCTGGGCCATGGCCTATAAGTTTAAGGCTGAACAGGTTTCAACAATTTTAAAGGAAATTACCTATCAGGTGGGGCGTACTGGGGCCATTACCCCTGTGGCGAATCTTGAGCCTGTATTATTGGCCGGAACGACCGTGAAAAGGGCCTCCTTGCATAATGCCGACCAAATTGAAAAGTTGGATATACGGGAAGGGGATACTGTATTTGTAGAAAAAGGGGGAGAGATCATTCCAAAAATCGTTGGGGTCGATCTATCTTTAAGGCCAGCCGATTCAAAACCCACACATTATATTACCCATTGTCCTGAATGTGGAACCGAATTGGTGCGTACAGAAGGGGATGCCAAGCACTATTGTACCAATTTTTATGGTTGCCCTACCCAAATCACAGGGCGTATACAGCATTTCATTTCCCGTAAGGCCATGGATATTGAAGGTCTTGGAGCTGAAACCGTAGAGTTGCTTTTTAAGGAAGGCCTAATTCGAAATTATGCCGACCTCTATGTTTTAACCAAAGAGCAGGTAATGCCTTTGGAACGTATGGCCGATAAATCTGCAGAGAATTTGGTGAAAGGGGTGGCCGAATCGGTCAATATTCCTTTTGAACGTGTTTTGTTTGCCTTGGGTATTCGATTCGTGGGAGAGACGGTGGCTAAAAAGTTGGCAAAAGCCTTTAAAAATATTGATGCTTTAATGGCCGCTTCGGTTGAAAGTTTAATGGCTGTTGATGAAATTGGCGAGCGTATTGCCCAAAGTGTGGTCGATTTTTTCCAAAACGAGAGAAATTTGGAAATCATTTCACGGTTAAGGAGTTATGGACTACAATTTGAAATATCAGCCGATAAGTTGTTGAACCAGACAGAATTACTAAAAGGAAAAATCTTTGTGGTTTCGGGGGTTTTTGAGACCATTAGTAGAAATGACCTAAAAAAGATGATTGAGGATAATGGGGGCAAGGTAGGTTCCTCCATATCATCTAAAACCTCGTTTTTGGTGGCCGGTGATAAAATGGGGCCAAGTAAAAGAACCAAAGCCGAGAGTTTGGGTGTTCCTATAATATCCGAGCAGGATTTTCTGGGGATGGTAAAATAAGTGAGGTTAAATAATATATACAATCCTAATAAAGTCCTTTTTTCAAATTAAAATACTGACCATGAATTATTTTTTGATTACCACTATACTGGTTTTTCTATCCGCGGCCTTTGGTTTTATCAATGTGCGCTTTTTAAAATTGCCCAATACCATCGGTTTAATGGTGATAACCATATTTTTCACGTTGGGGGTATTTGCGTTAAGTTACTTTGATGACACCTTGTTAAATGCTGAGAAATATATTATTACCCAAATCGACTTTAAGACGTTGCTGTTAGATATTATGCTGAGTTTTTTACTCTTTGCTGGGGCTTTACATACGAATTTTCAACAATTGAAGGTGCAGCGATGGCCTATTTTGGTGTTTTCAACGCTTGGAGTATTGGTGTCTACATTTTTGGTGGGTACGGCGGTCTATTATTTGTTGATGTTATTCAATATGGATGTAGGCTATGTTTATTGTCTATTGTTCGGGGCATTGATTTCCCCAACAGACCCAATTGCTGTTTTGGGTATTTTAAAACAGGCGGGAGCTCCGAAAAAATTAGAAACCAAAATCGTAGGGGAGTCCTTGTTCAATGACGGGGTTGGTGTAGTGGTCTTTTTGACCATTTTCCAGTTCGCTTCTTCCGGTAGTGCTACAGTTTCCGCATTGGATGTGTTAGAACTTTTTGGGGTTGAGGTTATTGGTGGGGTTGTACTTGGGTTACTTTTAGGTTGGATTACCTATCGCTTAATGAAGTCAATAGATGATTATGATATTGAGGTTATTATAACATTGGCTACCGTAATGGTGGGCACGGTAATAGCACAAAATCTTCACCTTTCGGCTCCACTGGCCATGGTGACTGCCGGATTAATGGTAGGGAACGATACGATGCGAGATAGTGCCATGTCCGAGATTACCGAAACTTATGTAGATAAGTTCTGGGAGCTGGTAGATATTCTCTTGAATACCTTATTGTTCGTTTTGATAGGGATGGAGATGTTGGTTTTGGCCTTTGAGCTCGATTATGTTATCGCCGGATTGTTGTCTATTCCCATTATACTTATTTGCAGATACTTGTCCTTGTTGCTCCCCATTAACTTTTTTAAGGAAAAGCTGGATTTTGTCCCCAATACCAATATCATAATGACTTGGGGTGGATTAAGGGGTGGAATTTCAATAGCTCTTGCATTGGGACTTACCCAAGATATGCATCGCGATTTGTTTTTGGTAATAACCTATGTGGTTGTGGTTTTTTCCATTATCGTTCAAGGACTTACCGTTGGCAAGTTGGTTAAAAAACTAACGTAATGGTGCCAAGGGATTATAGTGGTTTTATTGAATCATTAGAGGGTGGATTGCCAGCAGAATATTGGCCGGATGCACTAAAATCTTTGTGGTATGATGCCAAAGGAAATTGGGAAATATCCCATGATTTGGCCCAGGACATCCATGATGACCTAGGTAGTTGGATCCATGCCTATCTGCATCGAAAAGAAGGCGATAATTTCAATGCGGCTTATTGGTATGCAAAGGCTAATAAACCCTTCCCAACGATAACGCTTAAAGATGAGTTTAAAGAAATAGTTGATTGTATCCTTTCGGCTTAGGAACTTTATATAATGATACGGGTACCATCGGCCTTACTATTCTTATCATTATCAAAATAGAAGTCTATTCGGCCTAGATTTATACCAAAACATCCTACTTGATTGACCAAGATGTTATTACCTAAGGCATTTTTGGTCACAGTGGGTTTATCTAGAAAAGTATGGGTATGTCCGCCAATAATAAGATCAGTGTATTTTGATTTTGCTGCAAGTTTTAAATCGTCGGGTTTTTGTTCACTTTTATAATGATAGCCTAAATGCGAAAGACAAATGATCAAATCGCATTTTTCCTCCGTTTTTAACTGGGTTTCTATATCGGTCGCAATTTCAAACGGATCAAGGTATCTGGTTTCCTTATAAAGTTTTTTAGTTACCAGTCCGGCAAGCTCAATGCCGATGCCGTATATTCCAACTTTTAGTCCGTTCACCAAATACGTGTTATAAGGTTTAACATGACCGTTCATGACCGTATTACTAAAGTCGTAGTTGGCCGATAGTAATTCAAAAGTGGCATGGGGCATTTGGGCAAAGAGTCCGTCTATACCATTGTCAAAGTCATGGTTTCCAATAGTTGCCGCATCATATTTGAGTTTGCTCATTAGTTTAAATTCCAGTTCACCTCCATAAAAATTAAAATAGGGAGTGCCTTGAAAAATATCACCGGCGTCAAGTAATAGGGTATTCGGATTTTCTTTTCTGATAGCTTCAACTAACGATGCCCTTCTTGCGACTCCACCTAAGTTAGGAAAGCTTGTGTGGCTTTTAGGGAACGTATCGATATGACTGTGCACATCGTTGGTATGTAGTATGGTAATATGCTTATTGGTCGCCCCCATGCAGGAGTTCAAGGAAAGTCCCCCTAAGCCAACAAATGCCGAACCAGCTGATGTCTTACTAATAAAATTTCTTCTATCCATATTAATTTTCCATATAAAACCGGTCATCGACTTCCGGTGCAAGGGTGTCTACTTTTTTAAAATAATCGATCATGGCATTGCGAATCAAATAATCAGTCTCGGTTACCGATGTATTGTTCTTAAAGAATCCCATGTGGTCACCCCCGGTAATCAAATAATCAGAGGTCGCTACATAATAAATTCTATTTGGATCTATAGGTGCTCCATTAACCAGGGCTTTTTTTAGTTTTCTGTTATTGTCCAGAACTATTTGCATGCCAGATATGGGGTGAGCCCTTCCAGAACGTATTAAGAACTCAACCATATCATTTACATAATTACCCTTAATGCTCGCTACTTTAATGGTATTCTCAAAAGGCATTATCTCGAACGCGTTTCTTGCGCTGACATTACCTTCGGAAATTATGGAGCGTATTCCACCGTGATTAAGTAGAACAAAGTCTATTTCTTTGCCTGTTCGTGCCTTGAAAATGGGATTGGCTTCTTTAAGTACAATGTCAGCCATTAAATTGCCTGCAGTGGTGTTGAATTCCCCGTCTTCTTTTGAAATGGTTTTTGGAGCATAGGTCAAGGTACTGTCCAAAACCTCGTTGATTCTGTTCCTATAGGGAGCAACAAAGTCTTCTATGGCTTGTGATTTGGAGATTGTACTATCTATGGGGATTTGTTTTCCTTCGATTTTACGAAGCGTTTGTTTTTCCTGTTTACACGATACAAATCCCAATAAAGTTATAAATATAACAAAATGTTGTATTTTTAAAATCATTATTGTTTTTATCTTAGCCTCATAAAGATGAGTGTTTATTATTTACATTTGCGTAAATGTAAAAGTACATGTTTTTAAAAGGAATTAAGGATAAATTTAAACACAAATCCGGTAAAAAGTTCTTAAAAGAAGAGTTGGCTAAAACTCCTCCCCAAGTGGGTAGGGCAAACGGAATAACTTCTATCGGTTGTATTATCGATTTGGATATTTTCGAAAAACCTGAACTCTTTTTTGAATTTGTTGATGAGTATAATTTAAGACCTAATGCCGTAAAGATCATAGGTTATAAAAAATATTACGATAAGAACTCACCCTATTCCACTCCTGTGTTTTCCGATAAGGATTTAGGTTGGAAAGGAGAAATAGCAAACAGTTATGCTTTAGAGTTCTTAGGGAGGGAATATGATTTATTGATCAATTACTATGATACGGATAATTTATTGCTTCAATTGATGACCGTTAAGAGCAATGCTCGGATTAAGGTAGGTTTTAAAGAAGTAGATCAACAATTGAATGATTTGATTTTGGGATTGCCCCTAAAAGATTTTAAAACGTTTAAACTAGAACTCAAGAAATATTTAAGGGTTCTGAATGAAATTGAATAATGAATAAATTGATGGGTACGGGAGTTGCTTTAGTCACCCCATTTAAGAATGATCTTTCAGTAGATACGATGGCATTGGCGAATATCGTGGAACATTGTATTGAAGGTGGGGTCGATTATTTGGTGGCTTTGGGAACTACGGCTGAAACGGCTACACTAACAGAGGAGGAGAAACATCTTGTTTTGGATACCATTGTAAGTGCCAATAAAGGTAGGTTGCCTTTGGTTATCGGAATAGGCGGCAATAATACCTATGCGGTTATAGAGGCCATCAAGAAATATGATTTAACAAATTTCGATGCCATACTTTCGGTATCACCTTTTTATAATAAGCCGACCCAAGAAGGTATTTATCAGCATTTCAAAGCGATTTCAGAAAATTCGCCTTTACCGTTGATAGTCTATAACGTACCGGGGAGAACAGGGAGTAACATGCTCCCGACCACCGTTCTTCGATTGGCAAAAGATTTTGAGAATATCATTGCTATTAAGGAGGCTTCTGGAGATATGTCTCAGGTTATGCAGATTATTAAGGATAAACCTAAGGATTTTATGGTGATTTCGGGTGATGATATGACTGCCCTGTCAACTGTATTGGCAGGAGGGGCCGGAGTAATCTCAGTTTTAGGACAAGGGGTTCCCAGCGTATTTTCCAAAATGATCCGTCTGGGATTGAAGACACAGGTTAAAGAAGCTTTCGAATTGCAATACGCGATACAGGATGGGGTGGGGTTGATTTTTGAAGAAGGTAATCCCGCGGGTATCAAATCGGTATTTGATGCTCTGGGTCTTGCTTCGGAAGGGGTCAGGTTACCTTTGGTCCCCGTTTCGGAATCACTTCGTGTAAGAATAAAGCATTTCGTAAAGCCATTCGTTGGTCTGCACGCTTAAATACAAAGGACTTCCTTTGAACGTTAAAACTAAGCCAAACAATGTTGATTTGTGCTTTTGGCTCGTTATTTTAGTGCCATAAAATTTGTTTTTTAATTCCGTTCAGAATCCCTAATTTTGCAAAATGTTTTTTAAAATGAGGAAGTATATCCCTTTACTTGGATTGTTATTGGTCATGTCATCATGTAGTGAGTACCAAAAGGTGCTTAAGAATGAAGACGTTAAGGCAAAGTTAGAGCTTGCCCAAAAATACTATGATGAAGGGGATTTTAGAAGATCCAATCGGTTGTTCGAGCAGGTTGCTCCAAAGTATATAGGAAAGCCACAAGGGGAACGTATTATGTTCTTCTTTGCCAACACCTATTTTGAAAGGGGTGACTTTAATATGGCCGGTTACCAATTTGAGCGGTTCGTTAAATCTTATCCCAAGAGTGAGAAAGTTCCACAAGCATCGTTTTTAGGGGCGAAAAGTTATTATAAGCTCTCTCCTTTGTATTCTTTGGATCAAACTGATACCGATAAAGCCTTGGTTAAATTACAGACCTTTATCAATATGTATCCGGATTCCGAATATTATGATGAGGCCAACAAAATGGCCAAGGAGTTAACTACTAAAAAAGAAAAAAAGGCCTTTGAAATAGCGAAGCAGTTCAACAAATTAGGGCATTTTGATTATTCGTTTTTAACACCTTCCATGGCGGCTTTCGACAATTTCATTTCAGATTTTCCAGGTTCCATATACAGGGAAGAGGCTTTGTACCTTAAATTTGAATCGGCAACACAATATGCTTTGAACAGTTTTGCACGATGGAAGCCAGAGCGTTTAAAAAATGCCAAAACGGCTTACAATGTATTGAAAAAGCAGTATCCTGACACAAAATTTGCTGAGGATGCCAATAAATTATTAAGTAAGATTGATGAGGAATTACAACATCCGACATTCAACGAGGAAAGAGAAACAAGATAAAAAGTAGTTATTATGAATATGAACGATTTGAAGAACTCCAAAGCGCCGGTTTCAACGGTTACCCTTAATAAGAATGAGTTCGATGAAAAAACAGACAATATATATGAGGCAATTTCAATAACTGCTAAAAGAGCTATTCAGATCAATTCTGAAATAAAAAAAGAGCTTTTGGAGAAATTGGAAGAATTCGCCACATATAGCGATAGTCTTGAAGAGGTTTTTGAGAACAAGGAACAGATCGAGGTATCCAAGTTTTATGAAAAACTTCCAAAACCACATGCCATGGCGGTAGAGGAGTGGTTGATGGATAAAATATACCATAGGAATACAGAGAAAGACGCACAGTAACATGCTAGGTGGCAAAAATATCCTTTTAGGTATTACAGGAGGAATTGCTGCTTACAAGACTACCTTTCTTGTACGTTTAATGATTAAAGCTGGCGCTAATGTCAAAGTTGTTTTGACAGAAAGTGCCAGCTATTTTGTTTCTCCACTTACCTTGGCGACCCTTTCTAAGAATCCGGCGGTCACGGATTTTGTAAAAGAGGAAGGGGTAGAAACCGATTGGAATAACCATGTGGATCTAGGACTATGGGCCGATTTAATGATTATTGCGCCCGCCACTGCCAATACCATGTCCAAAATGGCCGATGGTAATACCGATAACCTTTTAACAGCTGTTTATTTATCTGCTAAATGTCCGGTTTTTTTCGCCCCTGCGATGGACTTGGATATGTTTAAACATCCCGCGACCAAAAAATCCATAGATACGTTATTGTCCTTCGGTAATATTATGATTCCTGCCACATCGGGCGAACTGGCAAGTGGTTTACATGGGGAAGGGCGAATGGCAGAACCTGAGGATATAATGGCTTTTGTCAAAGATTATATGTTGAAAGGCCTTCCTTTAAAAGGTAAAAAGGTACTTATAACTGCTGGACCCACATATGAGGCCATAGATCCTGTTCGTTATATAGGTAACCATTCTACGGGAAAAATGGGGTACGAATTGG
The DNA here is from genome assembly GCF_033101095.1 of Maribacter sp. TH_r10. Classification (NCBI taxonomy): domain Bacteria; kingdom Pseudomonadati; phylum Bacteroidota; class Flavobacteriia; order Flavobacteriales; family Flavobacteriaceae; genus Maribacter; species Maribacter sp. TH_r10. The sequence continues at coordinate 374,934 of NZ_JAWMPY010000002.1, forward strand.
CCAAAACCGCTGCTGATCTTGGAGCAGATGTTATTCTGGTATCAGGACCTACAAATCTGTCCCTATCACATGATCTAATTACTGTAATTAATGTGGTTTCCGCAGAAGAAATGTATAATGCAGCACATGAGCATTTTGATCCATGTGATATTATGATTTCCGCTGCTGCCGTGGCCGATTATAGGCCGAAAACCGTTGCAAGTCAAAAAATTAAAAAGAAAGAGGCCCATCTTACTTTGGAATTGGTGAAGAACAAGGATATCCTATTATCGCTAGGCGAACGAAAGACCAAACAATTTTTGGTAGGTTTTGCTTTAGAGACTGAAAATGAGTTGGAAAATGCCAAAGGTAAATTGGAAAGAAAACATTTGGATGCCATTGTTTTGAACTCATTGAATGATGACGGTGCCGGATTTGCCGGTAATACCAATAAAATAACCTTTTTGGATAAGAATTCACAGATTAAAGCGTTTCAATTAAAAACCAAGGCCGATGTTGCCAAGGATATTTTAAATGAAATCATAATTCGATTGAATGCGTAATTTCCTAATAGTCTTTATATTTCTCTTTTCCTTTGTTGGGGTATCTGCCCAGGAATTGAACTGTGTGGTCACTGTAAATTCGGACCAGGTGTCGCAAACCAATCAGCAGATATTCAAAACGTTGGAACGTTCATTGAACGACTTTGTCAATAAAACGAAATGGACCAATCGTATTTACAAGGAAAATGAGCGGGTAAATGCCCAGATGTTCATTACCATTACCGAATATGAATCCAATAGGTTTAAGGGAAATATTCAAATCCAATCTTCAAGACCTGTCTTCAATACGTCTTATGAAACTCCTATATTCAATTATAAGGATAATCAATTCAGTTTTGAATATATAGAATTTCAGCCCTTGATTCTCAATGAGAATGTTTTCGAATCCAATTTGGTAAGCGTCGTGGCCTATTATTCATACTTGATTTTAGGATTGGATGCTGATACGTTTACTTTAGAAGGAGGAACGGAAATGTTTAGAAAAGCCCAAAATATAGTAACACAAGCTCAGAGTAGTAGTTCTTTAGGATGGAGTCAGTCAACCGATCGTAGCCGTTTTGAGTTGGTTGATAACCTAATGTCGAATACTTATCGGGAATACCGCGTTGCCATGTATAACTACCATCGTAAGGGAATCGATATTCTTGCAGATAACAATAGTACCGGGAAACAAGTCATCGCTGGGACTTTGAATTTATTCGAGACCATGATCAAAAGAAGGCCTAATGCCTTTTTAATATCTACATTCTTCGATGCTAAATCAGATGAAATCCGTAATATTTTCTCCGACGGCCCTAAAGTGGACATAGTTAAGCTAAAGGAGACCTTGAATCGAATAGCACCTTTGTATTCGAGTACTTGGAACGAGATAAAATATTGATCTCCGTTTTTTTCAACTGAAATAAAAATTATCTTTACGCAATCCAAAATTCAAGGTTTTGCTGAGTAACCTCTCTATTAAAAATTATGCACTTATAGATAAGCTGAATGTATCATTCGGTAACGGTTTTACGTGTATTACAGGTGAAACAGGTGCAGGTAAATCAATTTTGTTGGGCGGACTTTCATTGGTGCTCGGTAAACGTGCCGACCTATCTACATTGCGCAATAAAGAAGAAAAATGCATAATTGAAAGTGAGTTCGAGATTGCGAATTACGGTCTATCGACCTTTTTTTCAGAGAACGACCTGGATTATGAGGACAAGACCATTATTCGACGGGAAATTTTGCCCAGTGGAAAATCCAGGGCCTTTATTAATGATACCCCAGTAACCCTCGATGTGCTTTCCAAGTTGGGAAATCGTTTGATCGATGTTCATTCCCAGCATCAAACGTTGCAATTGGCCGATAATGAATTTCAGTTTAAGGTAATCGATTCCCTCGCAAATATTAAGGATCTGTCTTCTACGTATACTGAACAATTAAAGCAGTACCGGAAAACTACCAAAGAATTGGAAAATTTGGTCAATTTTCAAAGCAATGCGATCAAAGAACATGAGTATAATAGCTTTTTGCTGAAAGAGCTTGAAGAGGCCCGTTTGCAAGAAGGGATGTTAGAGGAGTTAGAGGAACAATATCAGCAATTGAGTAATGTAGAGACCATTGTTGAGCAATTGGCCCAAGGGCATCATTTATTGAACGATGAACAAGTGGGGGTTCTTAACCTGTTGTCCGGGTTGAAACAGGTTTCAAGTAAATTGTCAGGTTATGGTTCGGCCTATAAAGCACTTGATGATAGAATTCAATCCGTTTTTATTGAAATGGACGATATTGCATCGGAACTACAAGAGCTTTCCGATCAGACAGATTTAGATCCTGCCTTGTTGGATGAAGTGAATTCTAAATTGCAGTTACTGTACAATTTACAGAAAAAGCATGGCGTTCAGGAAATATCTGAGCTCATAAGAATCAAGGATGAACTTTTCGAAAAAGTGGATGCTACCGAAAATATCGAGGCTACTATTTCTGAAAAGCAAAAACAATTGGAGGGCCAAGAACAAAAGCTTAATGATCTAGCGGCCAAAATATCGAAAAAACGACTTCAGGTTATACCCGATTTAAAGAAACAGATGGAAAATCGTCTGGATCTATTGGGGATGCCAAGTGCGCGGTTCAAAATAGAGTTGCACACTTCAGCTGATTTTAAACCGAACGGCAAGGATGATCTCTTGTTTTTGTTCGCGGCAAATAAAGGAACTGATTTTGGGGATATTAAAAAAGTGGCCTCCGGTGGCGAACTTTCACGAATTATGTTGACCATAAAGTCAATTATGGCCAAATATGAAAATTTACCGACCATGATGTTCGATGAGATCGATACCGGTGTTTCCGGGGAGATTTCTAACCGTATGGGCGAAATTATGTTCGAAATGAGCAAGAGTATGCAAATTTTTTCCATAACACATTTGCCGCAGGTAGCCTCAAAAGGTGACCATCATTTTAAGGTGTACAAAGAGGATAAAGGTGGCGGTACCTTAACGAACATGAAAGAGTTGTCACAAGACGAAAGAGTGGTTGAGTTGGCCGAAATGTTGGGCGGAAAGGATCTGTCTGAATCGGCAATGGCCCATGCAAGGCAATTATTGAACTAGCTTCTTTTCATCATCGATCAATACAGACTTTTTATATTATATATTTTAAATATCTTTGACGATATTATCAACTAAGAAAAATTGAACATGGCTTATAATTTATTGAAGGGTAAGAAAGGGATTATTTTTGGAGCACTGGATGCAAATTCTATTGCTTGGAAAACTGCGGAAAGGGTACATGAAGAAGGAGGTACTTTTGTATTGACCAATGCCCCGATTGCCATGCGCATGGGCCAAATCAACGAGTTGGCCGAAAAAACCGGTTCGCAGATCGTTCCTGCTGATGCAACGAGTACAGAGGATCTTGATAAATTGGTGAGTGAATCCATGAAAATACTTGGGGGTAAAATCGACTTTGTACTACACTCCATCGGTATGTCCATCAATGTACGGAAGGGAAGACACTATACCGACCAGAATTATGATTTCTCCCACAAAGGATGGGATGTTTCGGCCCTTTCTTTTCATAGGGTGATGCAGAGTTTGTTCAAAGCGGATGCGATGAACGAATGGGGTAGTATCGTTGCACTGACATATATGGCCGCTCAGCGTTCTTTTCCTGATTATAATGATATGGCCGATAACAAGGCTTACTTAGAGTCAGTTGCCCGTAGTTTTGGTTATTTCTTCGGAAAAGAAAAGAAAGTTAGGGTAAATACTATTTCCCAATCACCGACACCGACTACTGCAGGTCAAGGTGTAAAAGGCTTCGATGGTTTTATCAGTTATGCAGAGCAAATGTCTCCTTTAGGTAATGCAACTGCTTTGGAATGTGCTGATTATACTTTAACGTTATTCTCCGATTTGACTAAAAAAGTGACTATGCAAAACCTTTTTCATGACGGTGGTTTCTCCAATACAGGGGTAAGCCAAGAGGTTATGGAGAAGTTTCAATAGTATTTTTTTGATATAGTTTTGGTATTCATATGCCTAAAAATTTGGCACGCGTTGGTCAGGACGTAAGTCGAGAACGTATCTAACTTAGAATGCTTTCTATGGATATTTCCTTTTCATTTATCATACCTGTTTACAATAGGCCCAATGAAATAAGGGAATTGTTGCAAAGCCTAGTACTTCAATCCTATAAAGAACCGTTTGAGGTGATTATAGTTGAGGATGGCTCCACGATTGACTCCAAAGGGGAAGTAGATGCCTTTAAGGACAAATTGGATATTACCTATTTGCCAAAAGGGAATTCCGGCCCGGGGGATTCCAGGAATTACGGAATGGAGCGGGCCAACGGAAATTATTTTGTCATTCTTGATTCCGATTGTATTTTACCTCCGCAATATTTGCAGGAAGCCCGAAAATCTCTAGATGGGTGTTTTGTGCATTGCTATGGTGGTCCGGATGCAGCCCATGATTCTTTTTCCAATGTTCAAAAGGCAATCAATTATGCTATGACTTCTTTTTTTACAACCGGTGGAATACGAGGGGGAAAATCATCTGTGGATAAATTTCAGCCCCGTAGTTTTAATATGGGTATTTCCAAAGAAGCTTTTGACAAAGTAGGGGGTTACGGCAAGATTCATCCCGGTGAGGATCCCGATTTGACCATCCGTATCTGGGAAAAAGGTTATGACACCAAACTTATCCCAAAGGCCTTTGTTTACCATAAACGCCGCATAGATTGGAAAAAGTTCTATAACCAAGTAAATAAGTTTGGTATGGTTAGGCCGATTCTTAATAAATGGCATCCGGGAACGGCAAAGCTGACCTATTGGTTCCCTACGGTTTTTTTCTTGGGATTTATAGCGTCCCTATTGTTGCTCTTAATAGGTGTAACTTGGCCGTTACTTGCTTATATACTGTATTTTACGGTCATTTTTTTCGACTCATTATTTAAAAACGGCAATATCGGGGTTGCTTTTTTATCACTGATAGCGGTAGGTATCCAATTTTTAGGGTATGGTTGGGGTTTTCTTAAATCAACCATTTGGATTAATTTTAGCAAAAAGAACCCTAAAGAATTATTTCCAAAACTATTTTTTAATTAGAATTACTTGAAAGTGATACCAAAAATCAAGAACATACTCAAAAGAAGAAAGGCAAAAATGTTTTTGATGTTCCTGTTCTGCTCAAGTTTAATATGGTTTTTGAACAACTTGTCAGAAACCTATACCAGCAATGCGACTTTTGAACTAAAGTTCGAGAATATTCCGGACAGCCTACTACTTACAAAAGTTTCAAAAAAAAATGTTGATGTAAAAGTTCAGGCAAATGGCTTTCAGTTTTTGGGGTTCAATTTTAAGCACAAAGAGGTAATAGTCGATGTGTCTGCCGTAAGCCATTTAAAAGGCAGGTATTTTATTCCACAGAATGTTTATCGTAAGCAAATTGACAAGCAACTTAGGTCAATGACGTTGCTAGATATAGATAAGGATACGCTGTATTTTGAATTTACCCGCTTGGGAAGCAAGGTTGTGCCAGTAGAATCAAAACTGAACATTACCCTTTTGCAAAACCATATCTTGAATGAAAAACTTATTATAGAACCCAGTGAAATTAAGATTAGCGGACCCTTGAATGTTATAGATACATTGGATATGGTGAATACGGTTACCATGGATTTGTTGGATCTATCATCAGATTTTTCCCAAGAAGTTGCCTTGTACAAAAAACCGGAATGGACAAATATCAGTTTTTCAAAGAATTCAGTATTGGTTAAGGGTAAGGTGGATCGTTTTTCTGAAAAAATCATTGAGGTGCCCATTAAGGTAATCAACCTGCCTGACAGGTATGAAATTAGGACCTTTCCAGATAAGGTGGGGGTACTCTGTAAAGGTACTTTGGATGAATTGAAGCAATTGCATAGTACCGATTTTGAAGTAATAGCCGATTATGATACCATAAAGGACAATGTTTCCAAAATGATCGTTTTGCAACTTCATAAAAAACCGGAAAACCTTCAAAGTGCCGAGTTGAATGAAAATCAGGTTGAATTTATATTGAAAAAACAATGATTATTGTTGCATTGACAGGAGGTATCGGTAGTGGAAAAACTACCGTGGCGAATATGTTCAAAAACCTGGGTGTCCCGGTTTATGATTCGGATAAGGAGGCAAAAGATTTAATGATGTCCTCAAAGAAGCTACGAAAAGAAATAAAAGCATTGTTGGGAGACCTTGCCTATAAAGACAAAACCTTGAATCGGGAGTATATTGCCCAAAAGGTTTTTAAGGACAAAGGGCTGTTGAAACAGTTGAATGAAATTGTACACCCTGCGGTTCGTAAAGACTTTCTTAAATGGGCGAAAAAACAAGGAGCTGCATATGTAATCCAAGAATCCGCTATTGTTTTTGAAAACAAACAGGAAGATTTCTATGATAAGATCATCTTGGTCACGGCTCCTCAGGAAATACGTCTAGAACGTGTTATCGAGAGGGACAATGTATCCAAATCCAAAATAATGGACCGTATGGGTAACCAATTGGATGATGAGGATAAGATTAAAATGTCCGACTATGTCATCGACAACATTACACTGGATGAAACGCGTTCAAAAGTTAAAGAGGTGCATGGCCTTCTACTTAAGGATAGTGGGGTTTGAGCAATTTTAACAATTTTGTTAAGGTTAGGTTAAACGTTAAAATACTAGTTGTTAAATCTTTAATTTTGTATGTAGATGAATAGGAGGTTGTTTGTTCTTTTGGTTATTCTGATGAGCCTTTCATTGATTGGGATAATCTTTGTTCAGGGTTATTGGATCAAGAAATCCGTAGAAGATAAAGAGGAACAGTTTTCGAACAGTGTTTCAGATGTATTGGACAAGGTTGCCGATAATATCACTCGAAGGGAACGCAACGACTATTTCGATAGGTATGTAAATATCAAGGACAGTGTAGGGGATTTAAAGAGTTCACATTTTAAGAATTTCTTTTTTGTTGACCAAGATATTAGTTCCGATGAGATACACTATTATTCCCACGGTATTTTAGAGGAGGAATATAATATAGCTTCAACGTTCTTTGACAATGGTATGGGTGATGACACTACGACCATAAAAAATTATACCAGTAGACGCTTAAAGGCTACTTTTAAGGAAGATATGGGTCTTGATGGCCATCAAAGTAGATTTACTCCAATTGAGAAAATCGAGAAAATCGGTGGGTTGACTTCTATGGAGATTTCTGCCTTTGAGGATATGTTCGGCGAATTTGCCAAGCGTGTACCGATACATAATCGGGTATCGAAACAGGAGATTGAATTGTTGTTGGAGCGTGAGTTGAACAATAGAAACATAAATACCGATTATGAATACGGTATAGCCAGTAAGGGATTGCCGACTTCCGTAAAATCTCGGAAATTCAGTTTTAGGAATCCTTCACCTTATAAAACTTTGATATTCAAAGACTCTGAGGGTAATTCCAATTATGCTTTGTTGATCAATTTCCCTAAAAAGAAACGTTTTTTGATTCGTTCTATTTTGGGTATGGCGGCTTTATCACTTTTGTTCACCCTCGTGATCATCGTTGCCTATTCCAGTGCTATTTATCAACTTATAAGGCAAAAACAGATTTCGGAGATAAAATCCGATTTCATCAATAATATGACCCACGAGTTCAAGACTCCGATTGCGACCATAAATTTGGCAGTAGAGGCAATCAAGAACCCACAGGTTATCGATGATAAGGAAAAAGTAATGCGTTACCTCCAGATGATTCGGGATGAGAATAAAAGAATGCATGCGCAGGTTGAGAACGTACTGCGAATATCGAAATTGGAAAAAAACCAATTGGATATTAGTAAGGATAGGGTAGATGTGCATGATATAATACAAGATGCCATAGCCCATGTTGAACTTATCGTTGCAGACAGGGGAGGTTATATAGAAACGCATTTAAAAGCGAATAGGACGGAAGTCTTAGCGAATGAAATGCATTTTACGAATGTTATAGTGAATATCCTGGACAACGCCATTAAATATTCCCCAATGGCACCAAAAATTGATATTTACACTGAAGTGGTCAAGAGCAATATCGTTATCCAGGTAAAGGATCAGGGTGCAGGAATGAGCAAGGCTGTACTGAAAAAAGTTTTTGAAAAGTTCTACAGGGAACATACGGGGGATATACACAATGTTAAAGGGCATGGTTTGGGCCTAGCCTATGTAAAAAGAATAATAGAAGATCACCAAGGTGAGGTTTATGCAGAAAGCGAAAAAGATAAAGGAAGCTCTTTCTATATTAAACTACCATTAATTTAATGAATTATGGAAACAGTAAACAAGAAAATACTTTTAGTGGAGGATGATCCCAATTTTGGGATCGTATTGAAGGACTATCTGTCAATGAACAATTTTGATGTTACATTGGCCAAGAATGGAATGGAGGGTTTTGAAAAGTTTAAAAAAGACAATTATGATGTCTGCATCTTGGATGTTATGATGCCATATAAAGACGGCTTTACCTTAGCACGTGAGATTCGGGAAAAGAATGAAAACGTGCCTATCATATTCCTTACCGCTAAAACAATGAAGGAAGATGTTCTAAAGGGATATAAGGCAGGAGCTGATGATTACCTGAACAAACCTTTTGATTCGGAAGTGCTTTTGATGAAGCTTAAAGCGATAATTCAAAGAAAAGCATCAAGTACATTGGCAGACAGCAAGAAATTTGAATTCCAGATCGGTGGTTTCCATTTGAATTCCAAATTGAGGTTCTTGAAGTATAAAGATGAAGAGGCGATTAAACTTTCCCCTAAGGAAAATGAATTATTACGTCTTTTGGCATTGCATGAAAATGATTTGATGCCAAGGGAATTGGCTTTGACAAAAATATGGAGGGATGATAATTACTTTACTTCAAGAAGTATGGATGTTTATATCGCTAAATTGCGTAAATACCTTAAGCGCGATGATACCGTCGAAATATTGAACATTCATGGAGAAGGTTTCAGGTTGGTCATTAAGACCGAATCGGAATAAGAGACCATAAACAGATAAATAGTAAATGACCCTGACGATTTCGTCGGGGTTTTTTTATGTTATCTTTTTTAGGATTTCGGTTACGATCCTATCAGGACTATGGGTAATGGAAACCGTAATAGCGTCTTTTGGTTCTTCCAATGTTTCAAATTGTGACTTCAAAAGTTCAATAGGCATATAGTGTCCTTTTCGTTTTTGTAATCTAGCATGTATCTCAGAAAATGAACCTTGTAAATAAACAAAGGCCATTTCTTTTTTCAATTGTTTGCGCAGGAGTGATCTATAGCTTTCCTTTAGGGCTGAGCATGCGATAACTGCACCTTTTTCTTTATGTTCAATTGCTAGTTCATTAAGGGCTTCTAACCAACCTTTACGATCATCGTCATTCAAAGCTAAGCCGCTTTTCATTTTTTTGACGTTCGCTTCAGGGTGGTAATCATCACCATCAAAAAAAGGGATTCCAAGTTTTTCGGCCAATAATAATCCGATGGTAGATTTACCACAACCTGAAACACCCATAACTACATAAATTCCCTTCCTATCCATTCTTTATAGCAGTTATTTGTCCATCAATTTTTTTTGTTATGAGGCTTATATCATCAAGATAATCGAACCAAATGATATCTTCGTTTTTTCTGTACCAGGTCAGTTGTCTTTTTGCGAAGCGTCGCGTATTCTTTTTTATTTCCGAAATGGCAAAATCCAATGTCCATGTACCGTCGAAATAATTAAATAGTTCTTTGTAACCCACTGTTTGCAGTGCGTTCAGTTCTTTATGGGGGTATACTTTCTTAGCTTCTTCTATAAGTCCGTTAGCGATCATTAGATCGACCCTTTGGTTGATCCTATCATAAATGATTTCCCTATCGGCTTTTATGCCAATGGTAATGGTGTGGAAAGGTCTTACGATATCCTTCTTTTTCAAATAGGAAGAATAAGGCTTATTGGTTGCCAAACAAATTTCCAAGGCCCTGATCAATCGTTGTGGATTATCTAGGTCAACGGTGTTATAGTAGGTTTCATCCAAAAGCTTTAGTTGTCGTTGTAACTCGCCAATTCCTTGCTCCTCCAAGGTTTTGTTCAGTTTTTCCCGATAACTTGAAGGTACTGTGGGAAAATCATCCAATCCTTTGGTTACGGCATCGACATATAGTCCGCTACCACCTACTAAAATCACTTTATCATGTGTATTGTATAAATTTCGTAAAAGCACCATGGCTTCTTTCTCAAAATCCCCGACACTATAGCGGTCAAAAATACTTTTGTGTTGAATACAATGATGTTTGGCTGCTAACAGTTCTTCTTGGCTGGGCACTGCAGTCCCAATTTCCATTTCTTTATAAAATTGCCGGGAATCGGCCGAAATGATCTCTGTTTTATAAAAATTGGCAAGTTCAATGCCTAAACGGGTTTTGCCAATTGCAGTAGGGCCGACTACCGTGATGAGAATTTTTGAGTCCACTATTCTTCGGTTAATTTAAAACCACATTTACGACAATAGTCTGCATCGGAACGATGTATTTCTGCACCACAGTTAGGACAAGAACGACCTTCAACATTATCTTTTTGGTCTTTGATAGTGGTTGCATATTCCGCAGAGACAATTCCGGTAGGTACGGCAATAACGCCGTAACCAATGATCATGATTAAGGTGGCAATGAATTGGCCTAAAGGGGTTTGGGGTGAAATATCGCCATATCCAACCGTGGTCAATGTTACAATAGTCCAGTAAATGCTGTGGGGAATACTATTGAATCCGTGTGTAGGACCTTCGACCAAATACATTATGGTGCCCAATAGGACCGAAACCACTAATACGAAAAAGACAAATACGAAGATTTTGGTTTTACTTGCTTTTAACGATCTAATCAAGTTATTGGATTCCCCGACAAACCTTACCAATTTAAGTATCCGGAATACCCGTAGTAATCGAAGGGCCCTAAAGGCAGTAAGATATTGTGATTGTATAAAGAAGAAAGTAAGGTATTTAGGAATGGTGGAAAGTAGATCAACAATGCCAAAAAAACTAAAAATATATTTTCGGGGCTTTTTTATACAAACCAGTCTTAGGATATATTCAATGGAAAAAAGAATGGTAACGACCCATTCCGAAATATTGAAGAATCTATGGTATTGATTGTCGAACCTTGGGACACTTTCGAGCATGACGATGATAATACTGTATAGAATGACAATCAATAGTATAATGTCGAATAACTTGCCAGCTGGTGTATGCGTACCATAAATGATTTCATGTAAGGTGGCACGCCAATCCCGGTTCTTTTTGTTGGTCTTCAAAACTTAATTATTAAAATCGATTATTTTCTTCACTCGTTTTTTTCTAAGATATGAATCAATGATGTGACTAGTTGTAATATCGCCCCTCATGGGTGTTATAATCGATTCCAAGATATGAATATTATTTATTTGATAGTTTAGGTCATAGTATCCCAGACCCATAAAAACCCCATTTTTTATAAATATAGCACTGTATTCACCTATTTCACGACCTTTGTCTACAATAAGAAGGGTTTTGTTTGAAATACTGTACTTGTTAATTGCTTCTTGTACTCTTTGATTATAGTCGAATGGCGATTCTTTTCCCATACAAGCCCCTAAGCATTGGTTATCCGATCCACATGGATTTTTATCCTCTAAACCGTTTATTTTTGGGCACAGCTGGAATTCTTCCGTTATTTTTTCTAAAAAATTCTTTGCAGAAAGAAAACTATTAAAAGTGGTTATATTGGATTTTCCCTTGGTTTGCTGGGCAATTACGAAGGTTTGGTAACCATCTTCATTAATACTTGGGTATAATGCCGTTAAACGCTTTTTTCGGGCTTTATGGTTAAACCTTGGTTTGTTCTTTAATAGTTCTTCATGTTCTTTCAATAGGGCTACCAGCTCACTACCTGTTTTTTCGAAAGTTATGGTTTTCGTTTCTTTTTGAAGCTGTCTTGCTTTTGAACCATTTTTGGTAAAGTGTTGGTTTACCCGTTTTTTGATATTGGTGCTTTTGCCTAAAAATAGGATGTCTCCCTTTTTGTCGTGCATATAATACAAACCGGTTTCTGACGGCATTTGCTCCACAATATCCAATTGGCGCTGTGAAAGTTCGCCATGGGTCTCTTCCCGAACTACTTCTTTGATTATGGTTTTGCCGGTATCTTTAGAAAGTAATAACTTAAAGAGTTTTAACGTGGCAAGGGCATCGCCATTGGCCCTATGGCGGTCACTCATGGGTATGCCCAAGGATCTAACCAATTTGCCCAGACTGTACGATTCAGCGTCTGGCAAAAGGTTTTTTGATAAATCTACGGTACACAAGGTTTTTCGCTCAAAATTATATCCCAATCGCCTGAATTCCGTTCTCAATATCCTATAGTCAAATTGGGCATTGTGGGCGACCAAGACCGTATCTTCGGTAATTTCAACGATTCGTTTGGCGACTTCATGGAATTTGGGAGCGGTTCGGAGCATTTTATTGTTAATGCCCGTTAAGTTGGCCACGAAAGGTTGTATTTCCCTTTCGGGATTTACAAGGCTTATGAATTTGTCTACAACTTTATGTCCGTCGAATTTATGGATTGCAATTTCCGTGATACCCTCTTCGTTGTATTTTCCTCCTGTTGTTTCTATGTCAAGTATCGTGTACATCAATCGCCTTCAAACTTTTTTCTATAACAGGGAATAGTCCCTTGCGCCAAAGATACTACTTCCTATGCGCACCATTGTACTACCTTCTTCTATGGCCAGCATGTAATCACCACTCATTCCCATTGATAATATAGAAATATCAGGTAATTTACCCTTTAAATTATCGTAAATGGCCTTTAAGTACTTAAATTCCTTTTTGATCTGTGATTTATCTGGAGTGTAGGTCGCCATCCCCATTAAGCCAACGATTTTTATGTGGGAAAGTTGTTTGTATTCTTCTGAGGCGACAAGAGCGTTTACTTCATTCTTATCCAAACCGAATTTTGTTTCCTCTTGGGCAATATGCACCTGCAAAAGACAACGAATGGTTCGATCGTGTTTTTCTGCTTGTTTGTTTATTTCCTGTAAAAGTTTAAAACTATCGACCCCATGAACCAATGAAACGAATTCTGCCATATACTTTACCTTGTTTCTTTGTACGTGGCCGATCATATGCCATTCTATATCTTTTGGTAAGGCTTCCCACTTTCGGGCCATTTCTTGGATTTTGTTTTCTCCGAATATACGTTGCCCGGCGGTATACGCTTCCAGAATACTTTCATCGGGTTTGGTCTTTGAAACTGCTACCAAGGTAACATCCTCTGGTAATGTTTGTTTTATGCTTTCAAGATTTGTTTTTATCGACATGATATTTTTTATTAAAACTCATAAATGGCCATGCCACTTCTTAGTTTAGGTTCAATATAAGTGCTTTTTGGGGGCATCACCAACCCTGCATCTGCGATAGATTTGATTTCATCAACTTTTAAGGGAACAAGACTGAAACCTACTTTGAAATTCCCGTGGTCTATTTCGTCTTTCATGCGAATTACATTGTGTTTGCCGTAACCATAATGTATTCGATTGTCACTTCGTAGATCTTTGATGCCTAAAATGGGGTCGAGTATGGTTTTGTATAGAATCTGGGTATCTAATTTACTAAGTTCATCAGTGAACCCATATACTTTTTTCCTTAGGAAGAGTGAGTAGAAATCCCCATCCAGATACATGCTGAAGTGATGTTTTTTAGTGGGTTTGTACAGGACGTTACCTTTCTTTTCAATTCTGAAAAGAGCATCTAATTTTATGAGGAATTCTTCTTTGGTCAATCCGTTCAGATCTTTTACCATTCGGTTGAATTCGTAGATACGTATCTCGGATTCCGGAATTAAGTAACACATAAAATAATTGTACGGTTCATTTCCGGTATGGGTAGGATTTTCCATTTGCGATATATTGGCCAAAACTTCGGAAGATGCACTTCTATGGTGGCCATCTGCGATGTAAAGCGATTCGGTTTTCGCAAATTCACGAACCAATCCCTTGATCGAATGCTCATTGGAAACCATCCACAAAGTATGTTTGATCTTGTCTGGGGTTGTAAAGAGGTATTCCGGTTCTTTTTGTTTTTCTAAATCTAATATTTCCTTTACATTAATATCATCTGCATAGGTCATTAATACAGGTTCTGCGTTGAAACCTACGGTTTTCAGGTACTTCGCAAATAATTGCTCACGTGAGCTTAATGTATCTTCGTGTTTTTTGATGATATCATTACGATAATCGCCTACACTCGCGGCACAGAAAAACCCACAACATTTGAATTTTCCTTTTTCAATCTGATAAATATAGAAACTGTCCTTACTGTCTTTCAAAAAGATATTGCCCTCAAGGAATTCCAAATATCGATTATGTACTAAATTGAAGCGCTTTTCACCAGTTACTTCTTTCGAAAATTTATAGCCGGGGTTTATAATATGTAAAAACGAGAATGGGTTATAATTTAAGGTCGCTTCCAATTCATCCTTTGAATATTCTTGATAAGATCTGGAAGTAACATAGGCTACTTTGTCCTTTGTAGGTCTTACTGCCTTAAAAGGTTTAATTATTGCCATTTGTTTTATTTGAATTGGTCGGAAACCTTTTCGGCCTTTTTTGATATGGTATAGTCATAAAACCCTTCCCCGGACTTAACCCCCAGTTTATTGGCCATAACCATATTCAACAATAAAGGACATGGTGCATATTTTGGGTTCTTGAATCCGTCGTACATAACATTAAGGATAGATAAGCAAACATCCAACCCAATAAAATCGGCCAATTGCAATGGACCCATAGGGTGGGCCATACCCAATTTCATTACAGTATCTATTTCCTCTACACCGGCAACACCATGATATAGGGTTTCAATGGCTTCATTGATCATCGGCATTAAAATCCTATTGGCTACGAACCCAGGATAATCATTGACCTCGGTAGGTGTTTTTCCCAGTTTTAAGGAAAGGTCCATTATCGCTTTTGTAGTTTCTTCCGAAGTATTATAACCTCTGATTATCTCTACAAGTTTCATGATCGGTACGGGATTCATAAAATGCATACCTATTACTTTGTCCGGTTTTCCCGTAACTGCAGCTATCTGCGTAATCGATATAGAAGATGTGTTCGTGGCCAAAATGGTATTTGGGCCAGAAATGGCATCCATTTCCTTGAAAAGGCTTAATTTGATTTCCAGTTTCTCCGTAGCGGCTTCCACTACCAAATCGGTATTTGGAATTCCCTTGGAAAGCTCTGTAAAGGTCGTTATGTTCGTAAGGGTCTTTGTCTTATCCGTTTCTTCTATTTTTCCCTTGGAAAGCATACGGTCTAAATTCTTCGTTATTGTCGCTATACCGCGGTCAAGGGATTCTTGGGAAATGTCTATTAAATTCACCTTATACCCACTTTGGGCAAAAACATGGGCAATTCCGTTGCCCATGGTACCTGCACCGATAACTGCTATATTTTTCATAACTGTTGTTTTTTTAGAACGACTGTATAATTTGTAAGGCTACCCGTAACGCCTGTGTACCTTGCTTAAGGGTTACGACCGGAGTCGTGTTTTGGGTTATGGCATCGGCAAATGTTTCCAATTCATCAAGAATGGCATTGTTGGCTTCAATTTCGGGATTTTCAAAATAAATCTGTTTTTTAACCCCTTCAGCATTCTGTAGGATCATGTCAAAATCACCAGGGGATTCCGGCGCGTCTTTCATTTTCACTACTTCGGCCTTTTTTTCCAAAAAGTCCACTGAGATATAGGCGTCCCGTTGAAAGAATCGCGATTTTCTCATGTTTTTCAGTGATATTCTGCTCGCCGTAAGATTGGCCACACAGCCATTTTCGAACTCGATTCGGGCATTGGCGATATCAGGTGAATTACTGATTACCGAAACTCCACTTGCATTGATTTGTTTCACCTCCGAATTTACTACACTCAGAATGGCATCAATATCATGGATCATTAAATCCAAAACAACCGGGACATCGGTGCCTCGTGGATTAAACTCTGCCAATCTATGGGCCTCAATGAACATTGGGCTTTGAATTTTATCTTTTACGGCTAAGAATGCAGGATTAAAACGTTCTACGTGCCCGACTTGGCCTTTGACCCCGTTTTTTTGCTCTAACTGCAATAATTCCTCAGCCTCTTCAAGAGTATTCGTTATCGGTTTTTCGATAAAGACATGTTTTCCTTTTTCCATGGCCTTTTTGGCACAATCGTAATGGGAAAGAGTAGGGGTAACTATGTCTATAACGTCAACGGCATCAATTAGCTCATTAATGTTTTCAATATAGGTGTATCCGAATTCAGCGGCCACTTTTTGGCCATTGATATCATCCGGATCGTAAAAACCGATTAAATCATATTTTGGGGATTCATTAAGTAGACGAAGGTGTATTTTTCCTAAATGTCCTGCCCCTAAAACTCCGACTTTAAGCATATTTTGTATTTTCTTCAAAAATAACGATAGTTTAGTAGTTAATTTGGTTTGCACTTCAAAAGTTTTGCATTGTACCGGCTATGATCTTTAATTCTTAAAGCAAACTTTGTTAACTTCGCTTTTTTAACCAAACCAATATTTTTACCCTTGAGAGATACGCTTAAACATCGTGGAATGCGGAATAAATTGGCAGATGTGTTGATTGCCAAAGGAATAGTTGATTCGAATGTTCTGGAAGCCATACGTAAAGTACCTCGTCATTTATTTATGGACAGCAGTTTTGAGGGGCATGCTTATCAGGACAAGGCATTTCCGATTGCTGCGGACCAGACTATTTCACAACCATATACCGTTGCTTTTCAATCTGAATTATTACAAGTTGAACCTGGACACAAAGTTTTGGAAATAGGTACGGGGAGTGGGTACCAGACTGCCGTTCTATTGCAATTAAAGGCAAAAGTATATACGATCGAGAGGCAATTGGAGCTCTTTAAAAAGACCAATCTATTTTTCAAGAAAATGGGCTATCGTCCCAAAAAGGTCATTTTCGGTGATGGTTACAAAGGTTTGCCCCAAGCGGCCCCTTTTGATAGCATAATAGTAACTGCAGGTGCACCTGAAGTACCGAAAGCACTATTATCTCAATTGAAGATAGGGGGTAGGCTCGTTATACCTGTGGGTGCCGATGAACAAATCATGACCTTGTTCATTAGAAATTCTGAAAAAGAATTTGAGAAAAAAGAACTCGGGGCCTTTCGATTTGTGCCCTTACTAGAGGATAAGAATTAAGATTGAACCGGACTTGGTTTATTGTTTTATCTATTAAAACTTTTTTTAATGCGGTCAAGATCCCTTTTGTTGTCGCGGTCTTTAATGTTTTCCCGCTTGTCGTAAAGTTTTTTACCCTTGGCAAGGGCAATGTTCATTTTGGCCAATCCACGATCGTTCAAAAATAGGTTTAAGGGTATGATGGTGAGTCCGCTAGAAGAAACTTCCTTTTCCAATTTTTTTAACTCACGTTTGTTCAGTAGCAATTTACGTTCTGCTTTGGGTTTATGGTTAAAATGGGATGCGTGGGAGTATTCATCAATTTGCATGTTAATGATAAAGAGCTCGCCTCGGTCATTGAATTCACAAAAACTTTCACCAATCGAAGCCTTACTTTGGCGAATGGATTTTATTTCGGTCCCGGATAAAACAATACCTGCGGTATACTTGTCCAAGATCTCATATTCAAACCTGGCCTTTTTGTTCTTAATGTTTACGTTGTTCTGCATAACGGTACAAAAGTAGCAACAATAATTCTATCCGCAATTTCATTAAAATGGATTTATATTCAATATTTGTAATGTTCTTGATCTATTTTCGAACCTATTGGCATGGAAAAAACAAAAAGAATTTTAGTGGTTGTAATTTTGGCGGTATTTTTTTCGTGTAAAGAAAAGACCCCTGCCCGGTTAACCGCCCAGCAAATCGTGGATAAAAGTATTGATACTTGTGGTGGGGATAAGTACAGGACAAGCAATGTTTCTTTCAAATTTAGGGGGAAAGAATATATAAAGGAAAATGTTGAGGGGCAAAAAGTATTAAAGCGACTATTTAAGAACGATTCCATTAATATTTTGGATAGTAAAGGCCCTAAGGGGTTTAAACGCTATATTAACGGTGATTTGGTCAATGTGCCGGATTCATTAAGCAACATCTATTCCAACTCCATCAATTCCGTACATTATTTTGCATACTTGCCTTATGGTTTGAATGATCCCGCGGTGAATAAGGAATTTCTTGGTGAAATGGCTATTAAAGGGAAGGATTACTACAAGGTGAAAGTGACTTTTGATCAGGAAAACGGAGGAGACGATTTTGACGATGTTTATATCTATTGGTTTAATAAAGAAACATTTAAACCGGAATATTTAGCCTACGAATTCCATGTGAATGGCGGTGGACTACGCTTTAGGGAAGCCTATAACGAAAGATACGTGAACGGGATTCGCTTTGTGGATTATAATAATTATAAATCCGTATCGGATTCCCAATCCATTTATGAGATAGATAGTTTCTTTAAAAAGGGTGAATTGGAGTTGCTATCCAAAATCGAATTAAAGGATGTAGTTGTTAGTCCGGGCAATTACAATTGAAGTTCAATCGCATGTCCGTTGCAATGCCACCAACGATTTCAACAATGAACAGGCTTCCGTTTTGGTCGTCATCAATTTGATAGTATTTATCCTGACCGATCATTTTGTTTACGAAATCGGGAGTTGAGTCGCTATGGCCGACGACCAGTACTTTCTTGTTTTTGTTTTCTTCCTTAAATTTATCCAAATCGATAATGGCCGGGTCATATATTTGAACGGTAAGGTTCTTTTTGACCGCTATGGGAGCTGCGGTCATTTGGGTTCTTTCATAATCCGTGGTGTACACGGCATCCAATTGCACCTCATCTAATATTTCAGCCCAATGCATGGCCCGTCCCAATCCTTCTTGTGTAAGTTCCGGGTCCATGTTTTCTGGGTCGGATCTATCTTTTTCAGCATGTCTGATGAAATAAAAAGTTGATACGGAATCATCGACCACCACAGGTACTTCTTCTTTACAACCCGTAAAACCGATGATGAAAACAAAAATAAGCAACGCTTTAAAAACCTTCATAATGAGTAATTCGTTAGTTTGGTACTTTTCATTTATTCTAACTAAAAATACCTTAAAATAGTATGTAAACCCCATGGTTTTTTGTTTTTTTGCATATGACAAAAATTAAACTGTCCTTACTTTTCATCATGATTGTGTGCGTGTTACGTGCACAGGACGATGGTTTGCCTGTAGATTTAAGGCAGCATAACCTTACCGATTCTAATTCGGATATATTCAACCCTGCGTTTTCGGTCAATTATGGCAATACACATTCCATTGGGTTATGGAGCCGTTGGCAATGGCAAACTGTCGATGCGGATCCAACTACCTTTTTTTTGAACTATACAGGTAAATTGAATAATTCTTCATCAATCGGGGCAGGTTTTTATCAGCATAATACGGACTTTTACCTACAGACGGGTGGAGTTTTGAATTACGCTTATCAGATTGCCCTGGGTGAGCGCTCTAGCCTTACTTTTGGAGCTAATCTATTTGGTTATCAGAAAGAATTCACCGGAAATACGTTTCAGGGAGATCCACAGATAGGTTTACCACTATTTGGTACCACGGATGATTTTATCCTTCAATTGGCCCCCGGTGTTCAATTTGAATATGACGGTCTTCGTGTAGGCCTTACCTCTGAAAATCTGTTCGACTATAACATGGAGGACAAGGAAGCAAATACCGCTAATGATGAAAAGATATATTTAGGTTCAGCATCCTATGATATTCCTGTTGCTATAGGGGCAATGGATAGTACTTCGGTCATTAGGCCCATGCTATATGTTAAATCCATTCCTGGTTTTGATACCCAAGTAGGGTTGAATGTACTTTTGTCTACCAGTAAGTTCTGGGCTCAGGCAGGTTATAACAGTTTTTATGGTATTGCCGTTGGAGGTGGTGCAAGGATAATGAACCGTCTTGCAATAGGGGCGGTAGTTGAATTCGGTACCGATTCCGATTTAAAAGGCAATGATCCATCTTTTGAATTGTTCACGGCCTTAGATTTTGGCAAGAATGAGCCTAAAAAGAAATTGAAGCCTTACGAAGAGCCAGAAGAAGGGAAAATGCCGGAGGAGATTGTACAGGACAACACCCCAACCGAAACATTAACCAAGGCCGAAGCATTGGCATTGAGAAAAGAAACCAAGGCAAGGGAGAGAGCTTTACGAAAAAGAAGGAAAGACTCGATTGCCATGGCAAAAAAGGAGTCGGCCATTGCGGCAGCTGAGATTCGAAGGGAATTGGATCGCAAAACAGACTCGATCAAAAGGGCTAAAAGACAACTTGCAACCACTTCTGAAGATTCGGAAGTTCAAAAAAGAAAAGACTCGTTAGCTACTGCGAGAGCAGAGCAGGAATTGGTCGAGGCAAAGAAAAAAACCGATTCTATCAATGCTGTTAAAGAAAAAGAAAGATTGTTACAGCTTGCCCAACAAGCTGAGGATGATAAGCCTAAAGCTGGTGAAAAATACGAAGAGGTCGTAAGTGAAGATGGCTTGGAACCCGGTTACTATTTAATAGCCAATGTCTTTGGTACTAAGCGGTATTTAGAAGCTTTTAAGGCCGATATGAACAAAAAAGGACTTCAGGCCAAATCGTTCTTAAGAAGTAAGAATAATTTGAATTACGTTTATTTAGGACGATATGAAACTATGAGTGAGGCCCGAGCTGCCCGGGATTCAGGATTAAATGGATCGTACACCGATAAAACATGGATATATCGTGTAAGGCCTAAATAAAAAATTATTTCTTGATTTCATTTTTAACCAATACCTCCAGATAGGCTACCGTATTCGCGAGATATTTACGATCCCTTGTGATGGTACTCATCGCAACGGCTCCCTGTAGCATGGTATAGAACTGTTTTGCAAATTGCAATGGGGTAACGGGTAAGTGCAGTTCGTTATTGTTTACACCATTTTCCAACACAAGGGCTATTTTACCCTCAATGGTTTTGATTGTTTCCTTTGATGCTGCTGCCAATGGTCTATTGTTGTTCTGGGCATCAACGCCCATATTCAATACAGGGCAACCTCCAAGTTCTGCGGTGAATACATCATATTGGCGATAAAATTTAGTCAAGGAGAACAATTTTTCCATGGAATTACCTTCAATATCCAATCGTTCGTCAATTGCAGTGAGCAATTTGTTTATACTGTATTCGTATACCGCAAGTGCTAGTGCCTCCTTGTTTTCAAAATTACCGTAAAGTGCACCTTTTGTTAATCCCGTGGCCTCGGTTAGGTCGCTCATGCTTGTACCTACATAGCCGTGCTTTATAAATAGAGGGGCAACGGTTTCAATAATAAATGCAGTGGTTCTTTCGGCTTTGGTAGTCATGATATCGCTATTTTATACGAAGATAAAAAAAACTATATACTGCATGGTATATATTATTCATAAAAAAAAGCCCTAACTTTTCTGTTAGGGCCTTTATAGTGTTAATAAAATGTTTATTGCACTAATTCGTTTTGATTTCTGAAGACCAGTTGGTCATCAAAAGAGTCGATCAATACAATACTATCGGCTTTGATACTGCCGCTTAGAAGTTCTTTGGACAAATTGTTCAGCACTTCTTTCTGGATAATCCTTTTTATGGGTCTTGCTCCATATTGTGGGTCATATCCTTTATTTGCAAGGTGTGTTATGGCTTCATTGGTAAAGTCAATTGTGATATTCTGTTTGTCGAGCATTTTTCTCAATTGTTCCAATTGAAGGGATACTATTTTTGTAATATCCTCCTTGTTCAAAGGTGTGAACATGATTATATCATCTATCCTGTTCAGAAATTCCGGGCGTATTGTTTTTCGCAATAAGCCAAGGACTTCAACCCGAGCTGCTTCTGAGGCACTATAAATGTCTTTATTGTTCTCGAATTTTTCTTGGATAATATGGCTACCCATATTACTTGTCATGATAATGATGGTGTTCTTAAAGTCAGCTATACGTCCTTTGTTATCTGTAAGTCTACCTTCATCCAAAACTTGTAAGAGTATATTAAAGGTGTCTGGATGTGCTTTTTCGATCTCATCTAACAATACGACGGAATATGGCCTTCTTCTTACGGCCTCGGTAAGCTGTCCGCCTTCATCATACCCTACATATCCTGGAGGTGCCCCTACCAATCTACTAACCGAGTGCCTTTCCTGATATTCACTCATATCTATTCGTGTCATTGCATTTTCGTCATCGAATAAATATGAAGCCAATGTTTTTGCAAGTTCTGTTTTACCAACCCCTGTGGTTCCCAAGAATAGGAATGAACCAATTGGTTTTTTGGCATCTTGGAGTCCGGCCCTACTTCTTCGTATGGCGTCTGAAACGGCCTGAATGGCTTCTTCCTGACCAACCACACGTTTATGTAAGACATCTTCAAGCTTCAATAATTTTTCACGCTCACTTTGCAACATTTTGGTTACGGGAATACCTGTCCATTTGGCTACGACCTCTGCAATATCCTCATAAGTAACCTCTTCCTTGATCAGGGTTTCCCCTTTTTGTTGTTCTGACATTTCTTGTTGAAGAACACTCAATTTCTCTTGGGCTTCCTTGATTTTACCATAGCGTAATTCGGCAACTTTGCCATAGTCCCCACTACGTTCGGCACGTTCGGCTTCCAATTTAAAATCTTCAATGTCATTTTTCACTTTTTGAATGGAGTCGACAACGGTTTTCTCACTTTCCCATTTGGCATAGATTTCGTTACGTTTTTCCTTTACGTTGGCGAGATCAATGTTCAAAACCTTCAATTTGGCCTGATCATCTTCACGCTTAATGGCTTCGATTTCAATTTCAAGCTGCATGATCTTTCTGTCCAAAACATCCAATTCCTCTGGTTTTGAATTGATTTCCATACGGAGTTTAGCAGCGGCTTCGTCCATTAGGTCAATTGCTTTATCGGGCAAAAACCTATTGGTGATGTAACGTTGTGAAAGTTCAACAGCTCCTATTACGGCTTCATCCTTGATTTGCACCTTGTGGTGTGCCTCATACTTTTCTTTGATACCCCTTAAGATGGAAATGGCACTTTCTGTATCGGGTTCATCGACCATTACTTTTTGGAACCTTCGCTCTAATGCTTTGTCTTTTTCGAAATACTTCTGATATTCATCCAATGTGGTTGCACCGATAGCCCTTAATTCACCTCTTGCCAAAGCAGGTTTAAGAATATTGGCCGCATCCATGGCCCCTTGACCGCCACCGGCACCTACCAGGGTGTGTATCTCGTCTATGAATAGAACAATATTTCCATCAGAAGATGTGACTTCTTTGATAACGGCTTTTAAACGTTCTTCAAATTCCCCTTTGTATTTTGCACCTGCGATCAATGCTCCCATATCCAAAGAATAAATGACTTTATCTTTCAGGTTGTCAGGAACATCACCTTGTATGATCCTATGTGCCAATCCTTCAGCGATTGCGGTCTTACCTACACCTGGTTCACCAACGAGCATTGGGTTGTTCTTTGTTCTTCTGGATAAAATCTGAAGAATTCGACGAATTTCCTCATCACGACCAATAACGGGATCCAATTTGCCACTATCGGCCATTTGATTTAGGTTACGTGCATATTTGTCAAGGGAATTATAGGTCTCCTCAGCACTTTGGGAGGTAACTTTACCGCCTTTTCTAAGCTCTTCAATCGCTTTTTTAAGGTCTTTTTCAGTTACCCCTTGATCTTTTAGAATCTGTGCTATTTTACTTTTTGATTTAAATATGGCCAAAAGGATATGTTCTATTGAAACATATTCATCTTCCATTTTCTTGGCTATGATACCGGCTTCATTCAAGCTTTTGCCTGCTTCCCTGGAAACCATTATTTCCCCACCAGAAACCTTAGGAAAACTTTCAAGTTCTTTTTCAAGTATTTGGTTAAGGAGACTGTTGTTTACATTCAGTTTCTTTAAAATAAAAGGAAGTACATTTTCATCTACTTGTGAAATTGCTTTGAAAATGTGCTCGTTCTCAATTTGTTGATGTCCCATTTCTTGGGCTATCTGCTGTGCAAGCTGAACGGATTCTTGCGACTTTATAGTAAAATTATTAAAGTTCATTAGTGTCGTGTTTTAAAGTTATAGATTACTTTTGATTCATGAATGTCAATAACCTTACCAAGGAAATTAAGCGGACAAAATGTCGCTAAAAGTCGAAAACAGCAAGACATTTCGACAGTTGTAAGGAATTGGACAACGTACGACTTAGAGATAAAAAACTATGGGATTATTTAAGGGTTTATTTGGTAAAAACGACGAAAAGGCTGAAAAAAAGGAAGTTAAGGTGCTTTGGAAACCTTTGGTTTCAGTGCATCAATTAGATGAGATCGTGGAAAAGTCGAAAACTAAGACCCAAGTAATCTTTAAACACTCAACAACCTGTGGTATCAGCAGAATGGTTTTGAATACCTTTAATGCCAATTTTGATATCCCGAAAGAAAAGTTGGATCTATATTATTTGGATCTTCATAGTTTTAGGGAGGTTTCAAATGAAACGGGTTATAGATTTCAGGTACAGCACCAATCTCCCCAACTTTTGGTCATACGCAATGGGGTAGTGGTGGCCCATGATTCACATGGGGGAATAAATTCTATTGATCTAGGAACATATGTATAAAAAAGCCCTGAAGGTTAATTCAGGGCTTGTTGTTTTTTAGTTGAATCGATGTGAGGTTATTACACCTTTTATTCTGTTTTTGAGGTCTTCACCGGCATCATAAACCATTTGTTCGTTTGAAGGAAAAGGAACTGCGGCAAGGTTCAATAAGGAAACCAATTCATTTTCCAAAGCCCTTTTATCACCATCATAATTGGCATAGACATGTTCGAAAACGAACTCACTGGTTAGGGGATAGGAATTCAGCTGTTGTTTTGTTTCCAAATCTTGATAGCTTATTTGCCCTGTAACCTGAGCGGTTTTGAATTGTGTAAACTGATAAAAATTACATTTAACAGTTTTGAACTTGTCCACTTTTATCTTGTTCCCTAAACTGTCCTTAACAACATTGCCTTCATTGTCCAAAAGGTATTTTTGACCATCTTTAATTTGTTTTTCCTTTATAATCTGTTTTTCATTTACTTGTTCCGGGGAAATGTTGATTTCCCTTAACTCTATTTGCATATCATAATCATAGTCGATGTTTGCAAGATGGTTGGTATGGTACTTTGTCCATTTGTCCTCCAATCCAAAAGTATTGAAATTCAGAAGTTCTTCTTCTAGCTTAACCGGTATGATCTTATCTGTATTATTGATCATTTCTACCTTTACATAATCTTGGCCTTTTTGATAGGCTTCTTCCATTTTAAATCTGATATCGCCATATCCGGGATTGATTTCGTTCAAGTATTCAAAATCATCATAGGCGTTTCTATAATCATATTTGTTGGTAGCATTTGTTAAAAGGTTGAGGGCGTTATCGTACAAATAAGATGAAAGCTCATTTTTGGTGGTAATGATCTTGTTGTCATAATTTGTTAATGAGAACTCGGCATTTCTGTTCTCATCGTTAACCCGTAAAGGTAATAGTGGTTTTATGGCTTCCTGAATTCGGTTAAGATTCTCGTATCCTTTATAAATTGTTTCGAGATTTGCAGGATTACCGTCTTTTCTAAGAAACGCAATGTGCTCCAATTCCCTTTCGGTGTTTTTTCGGAAGGCTTCTTCCAATAAAAGCACGTAAGATTGGTTGCTTTTTTTGTCCTTGTTTTCCGCTAACTTTTGAACGGCACTGTTTATGGCGTTCATATAGTTGCCCGTATTTATGGCCTGTTGGGTTTTTTTCACCCCACCACAAGACAACATAAAAAGTAAAATTCCGCTTAATAGTAAAAGTTTCTTCATGACATTTTAATTTACCGTTGTAATCATCAATTTCAACACTCGTGCCAAAACTGTGTTTGTTGATAACGTAAAACGATAAACTATCGTATTGCCTCGTTGAAAAACCTTTTTACTATTTATTTTTTATGGATTTTGGCTCAAAAACAGGTAACAGTTTTGTGGAAACTTCCCCAAAGCCTAATCGTTGACCATTTTTATCACAAAATCCCCTCATAACCACCGTGTCATTGTCTTGGATGAACTTTCGCTCACTACCGTCGTTCAATGTAACGGGCTTGGTGCCTTGCCAAGCAAGTTCTAGCATAGAACCATAAGATTCGGGAGTAGGGCCTGAGATTGTTCCGCTACCCATCATATCACCACTATTCACAATACATCCGTTTACGGTATGGTGCGCCAATTGTTGGGCCATTGACCAGTATAAATATTTGAAATTGGAGTTGGAAACCGTTGTTGCCACCCCTTCCGGTGTTACGATGTCGACTTCTAATTTTATATCAAAACTATGTTCCCCTTCAAGTGATAAATAAGGAAAGGGTTTCGGGTCTTGTTTTGGGCCTTTGCACCTAAAAGGCTCCAAAGCGTCCAGGGTTACGATCCATGGCGAAATCGATGAAGCAAAACTCTTTGCCAAAAAAGGGCCTAACGGAACATATTCCCATTTCTGAATATCACGGGCACTCCAGTCGTTGAACAAAACCATTCCAAAAATATGCTCTTCAGCCTTTTCAATAGGAATTGGTTCTCCAAATTTATTCGCATCTGTGGTTATAAAGGCCATTTCCAATTCAAAATCAATTAATTTGGATGGGCCGAAGATAGGTGTTTCCGAGCCTTTCGGAAAAGTTTGCCCCATAGGTCTGTGTACTGGGATTCCACTTGGGATTATGGTAGAACTTCTTCCATGATAACCTACGGGAATGTGCAGCCAATTGGGCATTAAAGCATTCTCAGGGTCGCGAAACATGGTACCCACGTTCGTAGCATGTTCTTTGCTGGAGTAAAAATCGGTATAATCACCTATCTGAACCGGCAATTGCATTTCAATTTCATCCAAAGAGAATAGGATGATACTTTTATGGTCCTCGTTATTTTTCAAAGTTTCATTCTCGATATCGAAAACCTCACTTATGCGGTTACGCACCAATCTCCATGTTTTTTGTCCGTCAGAAATAAAGTCGTTCAATGTATCTTGAAGGAAAATATCATCGGTAAGCGGAATACCATCAAAATACCCCAATTGGTGCATGGCTCCTAAATCAATAGCCGTATCACCTATTCGGGTACCTATTGTAATAATATCGTCACGTGTCAAAAACACCCCGAAAGGTATGTTATGAATGGGAAAGTCAGTTTTTTCCGGAGTAGGTATCCAGGTTTTTCTATTCGGATTATTTGCTAGTATGGGCATATGTATATTGTTAATTTATGTTTGATAAATTCCTAATCAAATATATTATTTTCCATGAATAACCAATCGGCAATTTGTATTTTTACCGCTCATTTAACAGAAAGGAAAATATGCAACGTGACCAACTTATTTTTGATTTAATAGAAGAAGAGAAGGAAAGACAATTAAACGGGATTGAACTTATCGCTTCTGAAAACTTCACAAGTCCCCAAGTAATGGAGGCTGCTGGATCTGTATTGACGAATAAATATGCCGAAGGATACCCTGGAAAAAGATATTATGGAGGTTGTGAAGTGGTTGATCAGGTTGAACAAATTGCTATTGATAGGGCTAAGGAATTATTCGGTGCTGTTTATGCAAACGTACAGCCCCATTCAGGTTCACAGGCCAACGCAGCCGTTTTTCATGCGTTTTTAAAGCCGGGTGACAAGATTTTAGGATTTGATCTATCCCATGGCGGGCATTTGACCCATGGATCTCCGGTGAATTTTTCCGGAAGATTATATAACCCTGTGTTTTATGGGGTAGATTCTGAAACGGGCATGCTTAATTATGACGCTATTCAGGAGATTGCGTTAAAGGAAAGACCTAATTTAATCATCGCTGGGGCTTCGGCTTATTCCCGTGATATGGATTTTAAACGTTTTCGCGAAATTGCGGATAGCGTAGATGCTATTCTTATGGCAGACATAGCCCACCCAGCTGGCTTAATAGCTAAAGGAATACTGAATGACCCTATTCCACATTGCCATGTGGTTACGACGACTACGCACAAAACTTTGCGTGGACCCAGGGGCGGATTAATACTTATGGGGCAGGATTTTGACAATCCGTTCGGTATAAAATTGAAGAATGGTAACCTTAGAAAAATGTCAGCATTGCTAGATTTAGCTGTTTTTCCTGGTAATCAAGGAGGGCCATTAGAGCATATCATAGCAGCAAAGGCCATCGCCTTCGGAGAAGCTTTGACAGATGATTACCTTAATTATATGTTGCAAGTAAAGAAAAATGCTGCAGCTATGGCAGCTGCTTTTGTTGCAAAAGGCTATAATATTATTTCAGGGGGAACCGATAACCATATGATGTTGATCGATCTTCGGAATAAGGATATTACCGGTAAGGATGCTGAAAAAGTATTAGTAAAAGCAGATATTACGGCTAATAAGAATATGGTGCCATTTGATGATAAATCGCCATTTGTAACTTCCGGAATACGGTTTGGGACAGCAGCCATTACAACTCGAGGGTTAAAAGAGAATGAAATGTCAACTATTGTCGATTTGATCGATCGTGTTCTGACAAATGCGGATGATGAAGATAAAGTAGCTGAGGTTAGGGGTGAAGTCAACGCCCTAATGCACGGTCGGGATTTGTTTAATGGATAATATTCAAGGTCAATAGTTTAGATAGTGTATTTCACCATGAATTAGGGATTGTTTTCTTAGATTGTATATTACGTCGTTATTTTCAGAATCATAATATAATCCCCAATTTTTAAAGTAGGTGGTTTTATCATTCTTGTTCAATATGGCCTTGATATAGCTATTGGTCCTATTTTTTTTATTCATTTCAAATACCGGAATACAAATTTCAAAAGGGACTTCAATATGTTGTTCCGTAAATTTTTTGGAATGAATATCTAAAGCATTTATTAGATTTTTTAATTGATGAAGTATACTGTTTTTATAAATCTTTCTAATAATTATAGAAGTGTCTTTTAGATAAATTGAGAGTTCCTCGATATCTATAGGCACTTCATTGTTATCCTGTAACTTTTTAAATGCAGTTGAGAAAAAGTCGGAAACCCGGTCAATTTTTTTTTCAAATGTATTCCCTGGAATTATATTTTTTAGCGAAAAAAGAATTTCTCTTAATTTATAATTGCAGTCCATTTCTATCACCAAACCCATTGAGCGATCGTTTGCTGAGGAATTTCTAATTGTAATAGCAGAAAGAAAGTGGTTTTCTAAACTTTCTTTAAAGACTTTTAGACCCAATAATTTCGCACTATTTTTATGTTGCTCAATTCTTATAATTTTTTTCTTCATAGGTATATAAATTATTGGACGGTTATATTATTAGGTCATAATAAATTGTTTACGTAAAATGTATCGAATATATTTGTGTTAATATCGAAAATATACAATAAATATATCGAATATATTGGAAATCAAAAAGAGTTGATTAAGAAAAGATTACCTTAATTTTATCAAAATGTTATTAGAAAGAATCAATATTTTTTTAGACTATAGTAATTTGAGTTACAATAAGTTCGAGAAATCGATCAATGCAAGTAGGGGAACTATTTCCAGGGCATTGAAACATAACAAGACCATTGGTTCCAATGTTGTGGAAAGTATTCTTGATGTATATCCAAATTTGAGTGCAGAGTGGTTATTGAGGGGCAAAGGAGAGATGATTATAGCTAATGAACATTCCAAAGAAGTGAATCCAAGTAGGTTGGATTTGGAAAAGGAAAGAGTTGGTCATATGATTGATTTTTATGATATGATGGAGGAAAGTAAATTGGTTGAAGTCATTCAAAAGCTCTATAATAATCATCAGGATAAAATTGAAGAATCCCATTCCCATGATTTTCTTGAGCATTTTGTATTAAGAACTTGGGAGAAAAAATACGGTGCCGAACTAAAGCATATAAACAGAATGCTTGAGATATTTTATCGTGAACGTATGGAAAGGGTGGTAAAAAATGAAGAGCAAGATCAACAAAATAAAGGTAAAAAAAGCCATTAGGATATTTTTCTCAGATTATATACGTAGTCGATCTTGAATTCAAGTAGATCAATAAGAAATTTATGAATTTCCGAACCTGTACCCTTGCTGAACCTATTTAAAAAATCGATGGTTTTCTGTAAATGTATTTTGTAATTCAGGGTATATTCTTCCGCATTGAAATCTTTTAGATAAAGACTGTTAAAACAGATGATCATATCATCAAACCAAACTTTTTCGTGGGTCATTTCCCTCATTCTTTCCAGTTCTTCAGTCAATTTTTCAATACCGATAAAATTGTCGATTCTTTCAACCATTAATTCCTGTAGGCGCATTTTTAAATTATAATATATTGATTATATGGTAAGTTCGTTGTGAAATATATAAAAAATACCACGAAACACCTACTATGATTATATATTTAATATCCACTAAGGAGAATGGTGTCGGTTTAAAATTTAAAGAATAGCGTATATTATGGTGTGTGACAAGGTTTTTATTGATTTATCATGTGTAAATCTTCATAAATGAACCTAGCATTTTTCAGGTCGTAGATAACGGCGTCTTTTTCAGATTCAAAATACAAGGCCCAATAACTAGAGTAGTCCTGTGTTCCTTTGTTTTTAACATTCGAGTTTTTCGTAGCCATGATTTCATCTTCAAACACCGCAACGAAAATTTCATAGGGAACCTCAACATTACCTTTTGTTAGTTGAAGGAAGTGTTTTTCAAGATTGTTCAAAATGCCGTTCAGTTGATCGGCAATACTTTGGTCGTATAATTTATCTATAATTATACTGGTGTCTTTCAGGTTTATGGTAAACTCCTCAACATCAAATGAAATGCCATTATATTCTTCTAATTGAACCAATTCTTCCGAAAGGGAATATTTGGTCTGGTTGAATGTGCCCCAAGTTCCTTTGTATGAATGTATGATCATATCAATAAGGCTTAAGTTACATTCAATTTCAATAATTAACTTGGCCTGATTATCGATAATGGTATTGGTCCAAACCGAAATTTGGGAGAAAAAATGTTTTTCAAGATTATCGATAAACCCCGAAATTCCATTGAAGGTAGCACTTCTGATTGACCTTGAGGGGAGGTTGTTTCCGTAATTTTCTGACTTTAAAGACATAAATAGGGGCAATTATTATGAATAACCTCAAATCTAAATGAATGTCTCAAGAACAGAACCTAGTAAAACCTTATAAAAAATAAGGTTATAATGGATGAAGCATGAAAAGTAATTTAATCACTTGATATTCAGTGTTATAAAGAATGTTAAAAGTTGAGGAATGAAGAATTATATGAATCCGCGTTTTCTGGCTTCTTCAATTAGCTCAATATCATTTCCCTGTTCAATACCAAAAAGCTGTTTCAGTTGTCTTTTCCTGGATTCCACTGTGGTGGGGGCTACGGAGATCAATGGGCCAATATCTTTGGTACGGGTTCCTGTGGAGAGGTAGTGTAATATTTTTTTATCTGTTTCATCTACGAGATCATAATCATTAGCCATTTTTTTTCGAATGGCAGATAAGGCACTAGCCGTATAATATGGGGGTCTTTCCAATACGGTCCTTACCATGGCACATAGCGATTTTTCATCTATTTCGGACTTTACCATATAACCATCTGGATCTACAGATTTAAAAATACTGTTAATACGGTAACTATCGCTAAATGATGACATAAAGACGATTTTAGAAGTTGGTACTTTTTTTCGGGCATAAATACCTAAATCTTCACCACTTCTGGTATCCCCTGAATGTGTAGGAAAAAGAGATATGTCTAATAAAACAATGTCGTAGGGAGTTGAACGGGCTGAAAAATCTATTTTTTCTATGGCTCCTTCAAATGTATTTACCGTATCTACCTTAACTTGAAATCCGTCAAACTCGGAACCTTCCAAAATATATTTATAGCCCATAGCCGTCATGGCATGGTCATCTACCGATAAAAGTCGTACAGTCTTCATAATCATTCCTTTCTATAACTATAAAAAGTAACCTATTATTGTTTCACACTCTCTTTTCATGAATGACTTCATGGGCATTATTCTGACTTTCAAGGGGGATATTCAAGATAATTGTGGTTCCTTTATTAGGCCTGCTATCGATATCCCAAGTACCACCAAGTTTTTCAACTCTTGATTTTATGTTTCGCATACCTATGCCTTTCTTTCCTGGCTTTGAGGCGAAACCTTGTCCATCATCCGTAATGGTAACAATTAATATTTGGTTTCTTCGCACAAAACTAACCAAAATATTCTTACATTTTGAATGTTTTACTGCATTTTGCAAGATCTCTTGAACCATTCGATATAGGTTGATTTTGATTTCACCTTTCATGGCATCCCAGTCATAGGTTTCGTCATAATCAAACGAAAAGTCCAAGTCATTTGTTGAACACGTAGTTTTCAATAATTCTTTTATAGAACTAATGAAGTTGTTGATGTTGTGATATGCGGCGTGGCTCAATTCATGGGAAATGGCGCGTACTTCTCCTTCTACATCTTTTAATGCTGCTATGGCCTTCGCTCTTTCTGAAATGGCCTCCTCGCTGGCCACTTTGTTCAATCCGGTAAGTACCATTCTTGCGCCTAGCATTTTACCTAGGACGCCATCGTGTAATTCTTCGGAAATTCGTTTTTGTTCCGCTTTTTTTGTTTCCGCTATTTTCTGCTTTTGCGACAGCATCAAATCAAATATCTCTTGGTTGCTTGTTTGTTGTTGCTGTTGAAATTGTAAGGCTTGGTTTCTGGAACGTTGGTAGAAAATCACATATAATGATACCCCAAGTAAAAAGATGCTTAAAGCCAAACCTGTCCAGATTTGTTTTTTTCTGACAAGGGATTCGTTTTCAGCAATGAATTCATCGGTCTCAAAGCGAATTCGGGTAAATTTATTACGTTCTTGGCGTTCTACTTGGATAAGACTATCGGTTAACGCAATATATCGTTCCGTATAATTCAGTGAGTTCTTTGGATCAATACGGGCCAATAATCCCAAAGAAGCCAATAATCGCTTATTGTTAGATCCCTCTTCTGCATATTGCTTTGCTTTTTGGCCACTGGCCACTGCGTTTAAGGTGTCGTTTTTAGATAAATAAAATTCAGCAAAGTTATATTCGCTCAGTGAAAGGCCTTCTATGTCATTTAGTTCTTTTTGAATTCGTTTGGCCATTTCCAAATCTTGAAGGATATTCAACGTATCACCCAACTTAAATCGACTAAATGCTAGATTATTGACAATCAAGGCATAGGTAGAGGGCGCAAAGAACCTTAGGCTATCTTCTGTAAACACAGCTTTTTGGTAATATTTTTTGGCCGCATTATAATTACCTTGGTCTTTATAAACATTGCCGATGTTGTTTTGGAGCTGGGGATAATAAAGACGAGGAATTTCTTCACTTTTTGCTTCTGAAAGATATTCATTGGCTAAATTAAAATATTCCAAGGACCGATCATATTCTTTCAATTCTTTAGTAATGGAGCCCAATAAACTATAGCAACGATGTAATCTAAGGTGTTCATTTAAAGGTTTTAACAGTTCTATGGAATTAAAAGCGTTCACTTCAGCACCGGTATAATCCTTAACCTCGGTTTGGATAAGTGCCATATTATAAAACATGCGTCCGGCATAATAATTGTCCTTTAAGGAGGTGAACTTTTTTTGGGCTTCTTGATAATTATAGAAGGCACTGTCCATTACCATATGGGTTTCGAAAAAATCGGCCAAATCCCATAGGGCATATGCTTCCGTAATGGTATCGTTAATCTTGTTGGCGAAAGAGAGGGTTTTTTTGTTGGCGTCGCGAAACTGTACGGTATCATTTAAAGCTAAATAAGCCAATGACAATCTGGAATAATAATATACTTTTAAACTATCCGGGCTAATTTGATTAGCAGCCAAGAATGCTTTTTTCAATATTGAATCTTTATCTTTTTTAGAAAGATCTGTACGGTTCCCTTGACTAATCCAGATTGTAATACTATCATTATCAATTATTTGAGAAGCTTCTGGTTCCTTGTTGGAAGTTGTGCAAGAAGCAATATTGAGGCATAGTAAGACCTGTAGGATAATTTTAATAGCTAATTGTGTTTTTGGTCGTTTTATTTTAGGCATGGCACTACTATGGCAATACTAATGTAAACAAAAAGGTCTTAATCTTTGTAAGATTAAGACCTTTTTGTTTTGGAAGGGTTCCTTTTGAAGAAACCTATTATCTTCTAATTAAATTTATTTACATTGCTCTAAGCATCTTTAGCTTCCCTTCTGTCTTTAGTATGTGCGCAGTCGTCACATTGGGCCACTTTGGCTTCCCTTCTGTCTTTAGTATGTGCGCAGTCGTCACATTGGGCAACTTTAGCTTCCCTTCTGTCTTTAGTATGTGCGCAGTCGTCACATTGGGCCACTTTGGCTTCCCTTCTGTCTTTAGTATGTGCGCAGTCGTCACATTCAGCTACTTTGGCTTCCCTTCTGTCTTTTGTATGTGCGCAGTCGTCACAGGTGATTTTGTCTTGTTCTTGGATTTCATTTTCGGTATTCATGGCCATTGATCCAATCATTAATGCCATAACTGCTAAAATACTAAGTGCTCTTCTCATAATCATTAAAATTTTGTGTTAGGGGTTTCTGTTTATTACGATGTAAAACTAATAATGCCCTATGAGTTCGGATATCTAGATGAAAAAGTATGAGTATTTGACCTAGTTTGAAGAGGATTTAACCTACTTCTGAAAGAATTTACTTAATTCGAAGTAGGAATAGCGGTTTTTGACAAATGTTCCTTTACCTCATCAATGTTCGATTTGTACGATTTTGAAAAGGGTAATTGTAGATTACGCAGTTTTAAAGTACATACCGATTTACCATAGCTGATACCTGAAATAAAAATGGTATTGATGATATAACTTTGGTGGATTCGAATAAAATTCGAAGGTAATTGGTTTTCGAAAGTTTTTAGCGTTTTAAAAGCATTGACAATACTGCCGTCCTTCATGACAAACTCCGTAGTATTATTGTCTGCTTGTAGGTAAAGGATGTCATCGGTGTTCAAATATTGGAAATCCCGGTACGATTTTAAACATATGGTCTGCGTCCGCATTTGCGTTGGGGCAGGTTCCGGTATTTGTTTTTTAAGGCGTAATAATGATTTCCGAATATCAAACTCGTTATATGGTTTTAACCAATAATCAAAAAAACCATTCTTGATGGCATCATAGGCATGATCTTTAGTTTTGGATATGCCTATAATAATCGGGATTTTTTTGACATATTGATGAAGCTCAATTACCATTTGAAAATACTCAGGAGCATTTTCGTTTAAGTTTACAAAAACGACGTCGGGGGAATATTTTAAAATTGCATTTAGACCGTCGTTACTGTTTTTAGCTAAGGAAGAACACGAAAAATCACCATATTCCTCTAAAAAATGCTGTAATTGCAAATTTGAGGTAGCGTCAGAATCGATTATGGAGTAATTGAAATCCAATGATTTAGCTATTAGTTTTTAGCAAAGTTATGACTGTGTGGGAACCATGGACATAGGAAAACCTTATAAAAACCAAGGTTTGTCTTTGTGAATGGATAAAATTTAAATATTAAGCAGAAAATACTTATTAAAAGTGAAGTTTTTATTACTTTTTACTTATTGGCAACATATTCATGGGCACCAATATCGGGTTTATCCCTTCTATCAGTACCTAGAATATCATATGGCAGGCTAATCGAATAATCCGGATTGGCCTTGTCTCTAGCTGAAGATGTTTCGCCGATCCAATATATGTTGTTGGTAACATTCATAAAATCAGTTGGTTGGTTAACATATACTTCGTTGTACCTTTCATTGTCGCTAAAATCGTACAAATAGTTATTCATGATTTGTTCTGCACCAGCCCCTAATTTTATGAGGGAATTGTTGAAAGTAAAACTAAATTCATTTTTTTCATCGTGAATAAACGAGATTTCAGAAAGTGCATTTCCATCAATTATACAATTATTGAATTGGGCCGAAACCAAATCCCCAGAGTCCGAACCATTATGGTCATTCAATTCTATGGCCGTTCCAATTCGTGAGCTATAGGGCCAATAATTGGCAATAGTGCAATGTGTGAATTCGTAATTACCCCCAAGGTTGCATAACAATGAATTTCTACCCGCATTTCCTAAAATGGTGTTTTCACCAACTATATATGCGCTATTGCCCACAAGGTTAGTAGTGGTACAATTATAGATTTGTGTGTTTTTAAGGGTCAGGGTAGGGGATTGCAGTAATTCGTTTCCATTGGCTACTATTCCAAAGGAAGCATTTTTTAGAGTTAAATGTTCAATTGTATTGGAATTACTTCCCTCAGCTATCCAAATACCTGTCCATTGGCCTGGAACATTTTCATACTGTGTTTCTAGGCGGTCACCTTCCAAAATCACCTCATTTTCCAATATTTCTTTATCTAGGCTTAATTTTCCATTTACAATCAAAGAGGCACCTTCACTTATATACAATCCTGAATTTTCATGGAAATGTAAATGACTTCCGGCTTCAATGGTTAAACTTTGGTTTTCTGGCACTACGGCATAACCATATATGATATAAGGTTTTTCATTACTGAAGTTCAATTCACCTTGCTGTAAGTAATAACCTTCCGCGTTAAAGGGTTGGTCATTATGGTCCATTTCCAATTTGAAGGTTTCCTTGGCCCCATTTATTAAGGTTCTTGGGTAAAGGAAAAAGGCATCCTTGATCAATGTTACCAAATGTACTTCTTGGGTTATCGTAGTACTATAAAACTCAATGATGTCTGTGTACAAGAATTCATTTTGTTCACTGGAGTCAAGGTCGTAGGTGGTTTCAATAAATATATAAAGGCTGTCTTGGGCGAGTATGGGGACATTCGTGAACTCTTTTCCGGCAACTCCATCGACATTCAATCTATATGCGCTATTTGCCCCTTGTTTTAAACGTATGGATGGAATCTCGATCCCATCTCTGTTTGGGTTATATACTTTTAAAGTATATGTACTACTGGCTATATTTGAAAAAATGGTATCCAGATAAACGGTATCCTTTGAAAATTCCAAATTGCCGGGGTTGGTCCCATATTCGAAATCCTTTCTGCACGAACTCCATCCTAAAAGTAGTGTAATACTTGAAATCAGGATTATCAGGCGTTGCATGGTTCAGGGGTTATTGCTTTAAAAAGGCTTTTTTTATGGCTTCTGAAATTCGAATAGGCCTTAAAGTTAAGGCATTCAATAGGCACCATTCAGTTTGTGAACGCACCAATAGTTCATTTGTATCGGCATTGAACATTTCTACGCAACGAATGGATAAGGCGCCTTTGGTATTGGCGATAAATGTCCTTGCCAATATTTCATCCCCTAAAACTGCAGAACTGAAATAATCTATTGTGTGTTTTTTAACGACCCAAAGAATCCCTGCCCTCATTTCTTTGGGAGCAGTAGTTTCCCAATGTTCTTTAGATATATCTTGGATCCATTGTACGTAACGAACATTATTTACGTGTTTCAGTTCATCTAGATCATTTTCGGACACACGTATTCTTTTTTCGTAAGATTCCATTACTTTCTTATGATTTTCACCTCGAACATTTTGTCCCAGTTTTTCCCAGTTACGAAAAAGGTCTTGCGTTCGGGGTTATATGCTACGCCATTAAGCACGTCCAATTCTGGGTGTTTGGTGACCTTTTCTTTTAAACCACTAAAGTTTATGACCCCCTCAATAGCTCCGCTTTCGGCATCTATAATCATCATACTGGGTTTTTGGTACACATTGGCATATATTTTACCATCAAGATACTCCAACTCATTGGCCATGTTGAAGACTGATTTATCGGTTGCGGTTTCAATATGCCCTTCTTCTGCTAAGGTTTCCGGATTCAGAAACCAGATTTTTTCAGTGCCGTCACTTTTAAAGATTTTGGTTCCATCATTGCAGAGCCCCCAACCTTCTTTACTTTCGCCGTATTGAAAACTACTTGTTTTTTCAAAGGTATCCAGGTCATAAACAAAACCGATTCCGTTTTGCCAGGTAAGTTGATATATTTTGCCGTTCATAATGGTTATTCCTTCCCCGAACTGGGTATTTTCCAGAGCTATTTGGTTTAAGATCTTTCCTGTCTTAAAATCGACTTTCCTTAAAGAAGATCTACTTTTTTTGCCGGTACTTTCATAAAGGATTCCTTGATGGAATTCCAAGCCCTGGGTATATGCCTTAATGTCGTGCGGAAATTCATTTATAATTTCATATGTATACAAAACTGGAGGTTTGGGGGCCAAAACCTTTATTTTTTTATAGATTTCAGCACTTGTGTCCTCGTAATCAATAATTGCCTTTAAGGTCTTGTTCCCTAAAGTCGCAAGATCGAAAGTTACTTTATTACCGTTAACCTCAAGTTCATTGCCATCAATGGAATAAGTTATTTTATTAATGGATTTCTCTTTTTTATTTTTAATGGCAATACCTGCGGTTTCATTCTGCTTAAAGGCTTTTTTGTTGCCTTCCAATTGAATTTCGAACAAAGAGGATGCTTTTGTGTTTCCGCTGCCACACGCTACAAAGAGCAGCAATAAATTACAAACAGCAAAAAGTTTAAATGTATTCATGAAAATAAAGGTTTATTATAAGGTGCAATTTTCGTCAAAGCGGTTCAAGACCTTACCTAGCGGGTTCTTGGGCTTTGATTAGGGGGCAAGTTACTTGATAATATTTAGAAATTAAAACGATTGATTATGTTTTAAGTACCGTTTTTTCTTTGATCTTATGGTATTCTGGGTATTTAATTCATTGGTAGACAATGACTTTTCGTTTTTGTCGTAGAATCTGCATATTTAAGGTTTATTATTTGATATAAAAGATTGTATATTTGCATTCGGCAAGTCCTACACGACCAGCTCCTGTAGAATCCCCCAGGGTGGGAACGCAGCAAGGGTATATGGTTGTAGCGGTGCGATGTAGGTAGCTTGCCGTTTTTTTATGCCTTAATTTTACCTAAGGTGTTTTTTAAGGTTTTTCATCGCCAATCTTTTAGATGAATATAAATCCATAGAATAAAGGCTTTTTATTATTCGTTAATTTTGCAACTATTATGGAGCAAAAAATAGTTCTTATCACAGGCGGTTCATCAGGAATCGGCAAATCTGTCGGCAATTACCTAAAAAGTAAAGGATATAAAGTTTACGGAACAACAAGGAACCTTGCCAATTATCCTGATTTCAGGGATTTTGATTTATTGGAATTGGATGTTAGGGATGTCGATTCCATTCAAAAAGCAATTTCCGAACTTTTAGAAAAGGAAGGTCGATTGGATGTTTTGATAAATAACGCAGGTGTTGGTATTACGGGCCCTATTGAGGAAACTCCCCATGAGGAGATTCTAAAAACGTTTGAGACCAATTTTCACGGACCACTTCACATGATCAAGGCTGTATTGCCGCAAATGCGTAAACAAGGAAACGGACGTATTATCAATATAACATCAATTGCAGGGTATATGGGGCTACCGTATCGGGCCATATATTCTGCCACAAAAGGGGCTTTGGAACTTACGACTGAAGCGCTTAGGATGGAAACGAAGGATTTCGGAATTCACATCAGTAATTTGGCACCGGGCGATTTTGCCACTAATATTGCCAGCGGGCGATATCATGCCCCCGTAGTGGAAGGTTCCCCGTATAGAATTCCCTATGGGAATACTTTAAGGCTAATCAATGATCATGTTGATTCAGGTAGTGATCCCATTCAAGTAGCCCTAATGGTTTACCGTATCTTGAATGCCAAAAAACCAAAAGTGCATTATAAGGTAGGATCCTTTATGCAAAAGTTCTCTATTGTTTTAAAATATTTATTGCCAGACAAAGCTTATGAGAAGCTATTGCTGAACCATTATAAGTTGTAATTTTGGAAGAATTGGAATAATTATAAAAAACAACTGGAATATTAATCAATTAATATAGAAATTCATGAAATTTTTTATCGATACCGCGAATTTAGATCAAATAAAAGAGGCTCAGGAACTTGGGGTTTTAGATGGGGTAACCACCAACCCTTCATTAATGGCCAAAGAAGGTATTACTGGGCGTAATAATATCCTAAAACATTATGTGGATATCTGTAATATTGTTGAAGGGGATGTTTCTGCCGAAGTAATAGCGACGGAGTTCAAGGAAATGGTCAAAGAAGGGGAAGAACTGGCAGAGTTGCATGAGCAGATCGTAGTTAAGGTACCAATGATAAAGGATGGGGTAAAGGCCTTAAAGTATTTTTCCGATAATGGTATTCGTACCAACTGTACTCTTGTTTTTTCCGTAGGTCAAGCATTATTGGCTGCCAAAGCCGGTGCAACATACGTTTCTCCGTTTATAGGTAGATTGGATGATATTTCAACAGACGGGCTCAATTTGATTGCCGAAATACGTCATATCTATGATAATTATGCTTTCGAAACACAAATATTGGCCGCTTCCGTTAGGCATACCATGCATGTTATAGACTGTGCGAAAATAGGCGCCGATGTAATGACGGGACCACTTTCTTCTATTGAAGGTCTTTTAAGGCACCCTTTGACCGATAGTGGATTGGAAAAGTTCTTGGCAGATTATAAAAAAGGAAACTAAGAACCTTTTAATTGTTTATTAAGATTAGACCCAAAAGCTTTTTGTTTTTGGGTTTTTTATGGGAATGATTTATATATATCACCAAAAGCATCAACTATCTGCTCGTCTTCAGTTATAATGCATTTATTCATTGGATATACGATCAAGGTCTTCGTAAGTTGTTCAAAATCGTCAGAACGAAACTGATAGGAGGGGTCAAAACCAGATGCGTTGACCAGGGATTTCCAATCGTCTTGATCGGTTTTTACATTAATGCCCACGAAGCTGAAATTTGGTTCTATACGGGATAGATACTTTACTCTATTCGAAATATCTTTTAGATGTTTTCTGTTCGTTCCTGACCAAAAATAGAATACGGTCTTCCTGTTTTTGGAAATATTAGGCAAAGAAACCTTTTTCCCTTCAAAATTGGTCAATTCAATTTCAGGGATTCTTTTTTGGGGTTGAATGTTGTTTATTCCCGCATATAAATCATCAATTTCGGCCATATGCCTATTATCTCCCGATAAGGCGTGAAAAACTTCCATAAAGATTTTATTGTTTTCCTGGGTGTCATGCACCTTCAATAAATAATCTACCGCCACATTCCTGAAAAGGTTGTCTTTAAGTTCTTTTTCAATAACTAAACTATCGATAAGTTTCAATTTATGTTTATTGAAATGAAGGTGGTTTTTTGCCATATTGTCCTTAATGTCACATCCGTGGGTGCAGGACATGTAAGATAAGTTGCCAAAATGGTTCACCATGAACTCATAATACGGTCTTAAATATGTTAAGTCCTTGTTGTCGTATGTGAGTTTGTTTCTATAGGCGTAATAATCCTTATTTAATTTGGGTGATTTTTTATCCTTGGATAATTTTTTATTTTTAAATGGATATCGTTCCTTGAATTTTGCATAGCTATATACTATATCGGCCTTGGCGATTTCCAATTCTTTCTCCGTAAAATGAATTTCCACGTCAAGCTCCTTTAGTAGATCTAGTTTTATTTTTTGAAGGGAATCGATTTTCCTGCTGAAGTCCTTTGGTTCTAATCGGTAGTAATTTGTTATGCTTTTCTTTTCACTTTCTTTGGTGAGGTAAACTTCCATCATAAAGTTGTTTATCTCTTCTCCTTTACCAGAGTAAACTAATGACTCATCAAAATCAACGGTGTTTAAACGAATCAAAAGGCTGTCACCTTTCTTAAGGTATACATTCTGGTATTCCGGTGCATGTTTAAAATGGTAAAGACCATCTTCTATCGAATCTAGTTTAAAGGAAAACATATTGTTCTTGTCCAAGGCTGATGAATCGATAATGGCATCACCCTTATAAAGAACGACGTAATCGCTGGTCGGATTTACGATTTCCCCGCTAAAAAAAGCATTGGATAAATTTTCCTGGCTTTCATTGCAGCTTGCCAGTACAATAAGAAAAAGATAAAGTAAACGTCTATTCATATAATATTTTATACGATATGCTAACAAAATTAAGGAACCCAAAGGTGGCTACCTGTTAATTGCGAGTTAAAATACGGTACGGTTTCGTTAAGATATTCCCCATATTTATGCTTAAAGTTTATTGGTCTAGAGCTATTTAATTGTCTATTTTTGCACGGATTTTAAAAAGAGGAATATGTTATCAGTATCGAATTTATCTGTTCAATTTGGCAAACGCGTTTTGTTTGATGAAGTCAACGTGTCATTTACCCAAGGGAACTGTTATGGTGTCATTGGGGCCAATGGGGCAGGTAAAAGTACCTTTCTTAAGATTATATCGGGGCAGATAGATCCTACATCCGGCCATGTTCATTTAGAACCTGGCAAACGTATGTCGATACTGGAGCAAAACCACAATGCCTATGATGAACATACGGTCTTGGAATCTGTTGTTATGGGGAACAAACCCCTATTCTCGATAAAAAATCAGATTGATGCATTATATGCGGATTATACCGATGAGAATGCAGATAAAATAGGGGAGTTACAGGTGCAATTTGAAGAAATGAACGGTTGGAACGCCGATAGTGATGCCGCTGCCTTGCTGTCTAACCTGGGTATTCATGAAGAATTACATTATTCGTTAATGTCGGATATAGATTCAAAACTGAAGGTTAGGGTGCTTTTGGCACAAGCCCTATTTGGAAACCCTGATGTATTGATCATGGATGAGCCCACCAATGATTTGGATTACGAGACTATTGGTTGGTTAGAGAACTTTTTGGCAGATTATGAGAATACGGTAATTGTGGTTTCGCATGACCGTCACTTCTTGGATGCGGTATGTACGCATATTGCAGATATAGATTTTGGCAAGATGAACTTGTTTTCAGGGAATTACACCTTTTGGTATGAAAGTAGTCAGTTGGCCGCACGCCAGCGAGCCCAACAAAATAAGAAAGCAGAAGAGAAAGCCAAAGAACTGC
Organism: Maribacter sp. TH_r10; assembly: GCF_033101095.1. Classification (NCBI taxonomy): domain Bacteria; kingdom Pseudomonadati; phylum Bacteroidota; class Flavobacteriia; order Flavobacteriales; family Flavobacteriaceae; genus Maribacter; species Maribacter sp. TH_r10. Next base: position 418,112 of record NZ_JAWMPY010000002.1, read on the forward strand.
AGGAGTTCATTATGCGTTTTAGTGCGAATGTCGCAAAAAGTAAGCAGGCCACTTCACGAAAAAAAATGCTTTCTAAATTAAAGGTAGAGGATATAAAACCCTCTAGCAGAAGATACCCTGCATTGATTTTTGAACGGGAACGTGAAGCAGGAGATCAAATATTGAATATTGAAGGATTGTCGGCCTCTTCTGAAGACGGAGACCTGTTGTTCCAAAACGTAAATATTAATTTGGCAAAAGGGGACAAGGTCGCCATAATCTCGAGAGACTCCAGGGCTACCAGTGCTTTTTACGAGATACTGAACGGCAACAAGAAACAAGATTCAGGAGAATTTCAATGGGGCGTAACAACTACACAATCATATTTACCCGCAGATAATACTGACTTCTTTACCCAGAACATCAACCTAGTAGATTGGTTAAGGCAGTGGGCGAAGACCGAAGAGGAGAGAGAAGAAGTCTATATCAGGGGGTTTTTGGGTAAAATGCTTTTTAGTGGGGAAGAAGCCTTGAAAAAATGTACCGTTCTTTCCGGAGGGGAAAAAGTTCGTTGCATGTTAAGTAGAATGATGATGCTAAGGGCGAATGTGCTTATGTTGGATGAGCCAACCAATCACTTGGATTTGGAAAGTATTACCGCCTTTAACAACTCGCTTAATAATTTTAAAGGAACGGTTCTTTTTACGACCCATGACCATGCATTTGCAGAAACTGTGGCTGATCGTATTATAGAATTGACACCAAAAGGCAACATTGACAGATATTTGACGTTTGATGAATATATGTCGGATAAGACTATAAAAGAACAGCGTAACAAAATGTACGATGTGAAGGGATAGTTTTATCGGTCCCTAAATATCTTACATTATGAAAACCTACAGCTTGCTTTGTTCACTTGTGGCATTTGTGGCCATGGGTTGCAGTACTTCTGAGGACAACTCCACGATTCCTACAGAAAATGAAGTTGAAGAAACTTCTTACGATGCGGATTATGCATTATTGCAGAAAAGTAACGGTCAATTATCCGTTCAATCACTTAAAGTCACGGATTCAGGTATCGATTTGAGTGAAGCGGACAGTACTTTTGAAAGTACACCATCACCTGAACTGACATTCCGGCAAGGGTCGATTTTTGCATATTATACCAAAGTAACGGATTGTGATGGGCAGGTAACCCTTCATGATTTTGAAGATAATGAATCAAGAACATTAGACGTATTTGAAGATTTATTGGATTGTAGCCTTATGGTTTCTTCAATCGCATTCGATGCGGATAATTTGTACGTTGCATATACCAAAGAGGAGACATCAAAAATTGACAAGTATTATGTCCGTATTTTGGATCTTTCATCGGAAGTTAGCAATGCCATTGATATAGAATTGGATAAAAAGCCGGTTCAAATGGCCATTGCAAATGCCCATTTGTTTGTATTAACGCTAGATTTGGATGTTACCAATGAGTATGAATTATCGATAGTGAATTTAGCTACCAAGGCTGTAATACATGAAAAGGGTCTAGGTTATAACGTAGGGCATATATTTACAGATACCCAAGATCAAATCATTATTTCTTATAAAGAACTGCATACGGTTTTAAATAGTTCAACTTTTGGGGTTAAGTATGTTAATTACGATGCAGCCACAGCTCCAGGATTTTATGGCTCTGAGAATAATTGCTTTGATGAATCGGGAAGAATGTTTTATATCAAAACATCGGATTCAAATCCAATAGGAATCCCTGCTGTTTATGATTTTTCCAACAACCTTGTGTTGTTGTATATCTATAGTAATTTCCTTACTGCTTCAGAATTGGAGTTCGAGTTTAAAATAGGGCAGACCTCTATGGTTAGCTATGATAATGAAAACCATGTTTTAATAGTGGGTTATCAGAAGAGCGATGATGAAAATAAGGGTGGACTCTTGCGAATTCAATTAGAGCCGGAACCCAAGTTTTTGGATAATCTTGATTTAAACGCGGTGCCCTATCAGTTTTTTTATAAGGACTGATAACTTTTAAGATGAAAACCTAGGTGTTTAGAAAACGACTTTTCCATATAGCTTGGTTAAAGTTCTTCCCTTTGGCAAAACCATAAAACAAGACTACGGCAAGTGACCATTTGAACATAAAAAAGAACAATAACCAAAATTCATAACCTGTAGTGGTTTTCGTAAAAAGTTGGATAGGGGTTATCAATGTCGTCAAGAAACTCAATACCAGTACGGTAATAAGTAAGTTCACAACATTCTTAAAAGGCCACATTAAAACTTTTCGAAGAGGATGGAGGTCATTACCCCATTTGTGTATAAAGTAATAGTAATCGTTGCCTAGGGTTACGAACATTAAAGGGTCGTCTTTGTCCTTTAATTTAAAAAGTTTAGACGGAGCAACTATTTTGAATCCGGTTAACTCAGAGTTATGCTGTTTTTCAAGCTGTTTTATTTTAGAAATCGCTTCAGGCGGAATATCTCCCTTAAAATATTTGGAATCTAAAAATCGTAGTCGATAATCAATGCAGATCTGCTTTATGTGCTCTATATGATATATATTTTCAGATTCCAATAAATCAAAATTGAACCAATTGGATGATTCGGTTGTACTTTGTTGGATGTTTTCTTCAATTCTCTTCGTATTGGCCTGGTCAATCTCGAATATCCTTTGAACCGCTTCAAGTATATCAGGGGTTGTGCTATCCTTCGATCTAGCATAATTCAATGCTTTTTTCAGATTTGTTTTTTTCAATTTCATAGCATTATATATCATAAAGCTCTGAAAATAAAACAATTTGCCTTTATCGCAAATTTTAAAATGTTAAACCCTAAATGTTAATATAATGTTAAATATGGTAAAAGGTGTAATTTGTCAGTTTTCTACATAGGTTTATATTGTATATTGTCGATCATTCGATGCAGTTCATCGATTTTTTTAAAATCAAGCCCTAAATTAAACCTAAATGAGATTTTTTGTTCCCCACTTGGCCTTCTTGACTTTTCTTTGGACTTTTTCAATGGTAGGGCAAGGTCCCAATTCCGATGTGGAAAATGAATTGTTGGCTATTGGGTTTGAAGAGTCTATACTTTCGAACACCTTGAACCTAACAGACCATGCCACCTTATATTCGGCTATAAAAGCAGCCGATTTAGATAATATATTGGCTTTCGATGGTCCTTTTACTGTTTTTGCCCCTTCTGATAAGGCGTTCAATATACTTTTCGAAAACACCGGGTCTGACTTATTGAAAACGGAGAATAAAAGTGATTTACAGGCACTTTTAAGATACCATATTATTGCGGGTAAGTTCACGGCTTCCAGTATACTCAAGGCATTGTGTAGGGGTAATGGCACGGCAACGTTCATGACGATACAAGGTGAAGCTCTTACGGCCACTATTCAAGGTATTGATATTGTTTTAACCGATAGCTTTGGGAATTCGGCAAAAATAACCACCGCCGATACCAATCGATGCAATGGGGTAATACATACTATAGATAGTGTGATTCTACCTAAAAAAATGAATTATTTACCTTAATTCCGCTCCCAGTTCCGTTTCGTACTTCTGTTGAAGTTTAGACATTATTTTGTCTATCTGTTTATCGGTAAGGGTCTTGTTCTCATCCAACAAAGTGAAACTTACCGCGTAGGATTTTTTTCCTTCAGGTAATTTGTCCCCTGTAAAGACATCGAAAAGATTTACTTTTTTCAAGAGTTTTCGCTCAGTTTGAAAAGCAATGTCATGTATTTGCTTAAAGGCGACGTTCTCATTTATCAATAAAGCGAAATCCCTTTTTACTTCGGGGTATTTAGGAATTGGCTTAAATATTATTTCCGATTTCGGTACTAGTTCAATAATGTTGTCCCAATTAAAATCAGCATAAAATACTTCTTGTTTTATGTCAAAGTGTTTGATCAGGGATTTGTTGATGACACCAAAATCCACGATTTTCTTTTTCTTGGCAGCTAATGTCAATCCTTCTGAAAACAAAGAGCTTTCGGCCGGGGTTTGTGTTCTTTCCGGAATACCCAATCTATTTAGAATATTTTCAACTACAGATTTAAAAAAGAAAAAATCGGTTGGTTTGGCCGGTGAAGCCCATCCCGTTTCGTTTCTGTTGCCTGTAACCATTAGGCTTAAATGCTTGTTTTCTACATACCTATCGGCATATTTATGATAGGTTTTCCCGAACTCAAAGAACCTGAGATTACGATTTTTACGATTTATATTATATGATACCGTCTCTAAACCATTCAATAGCATGCTTTGACGTAAAGCTGAAAGATCGGCACTTAACGGGTTCAGCATACTAACCGAATCATCTTTATTGAGCTCTTTGATCAAATCAATGTAATCCGGTGAGGTTAGGCTATTGGTCATAATCTCATAAAATCCCCTTGAAGCCAATAAATCCCCAATAATAACTTGTAGGTTGTAATCTTCATATTTGGAAATAGGAGCGATTGAAGCATTCAGTTTATCTCCAAAGGCAATGTTGTTGTAACCATATACCCTAAGGATTTCTTCGATAACATCTACTTCTCGCTGTACATCAACCCTATAAGATGGTATGACCAATCCCATACCGGATTCGGTAACATTCTTTACCTTGATTTCCAATGAGGCCAAAATGGACTTAATAGTATCCCGAGGTATTTTTTGGCCAATAAGGTGGTCGATTTTATCAAAAGTCAGGAATACTTGATAATCATCCTTCTTGTGCGGATACAGATCAACGATATCAGATGTTATGTCGCCCCCGGCAATTTCTTTGATCAACAGTGCGGCACGTTTTAAGCTATACTCAACATTTTCAATATCGATACCTCTTTCAAATCGAAAAGAAGCATCGGTGTTCAGGCCATGTCTCTTAGCGGTTTTTCTTATTGATACCGGATCAAAATAGGCACTTTCTAAAAATATGGATTTTGTATTTTCGGTAACTCCCGTATTTATTCCCCCAAAAACTCCGGCAATACACATTGGTTTTTCGGCATCACAAATCATAAGGTCTTCTTCATGAAGCTCCCTTTCAATACCATCCAACGTCATGAATTTAGTGCCTTTGGGCAATGTTTTAACGACTATTTTTTTACCCAAAATGCGATCCGCATCAAAAGCATGTAAGGGTTGCCCCATTTCATGTAAAACATAATTGGTTGCATCAACCACATTGTTAACAGGGTTCAGGCCAATGGCCTTTAGTCTGTTTTTTAGCCAATTTGGAGAGGGTTGAATGATAAGATTACTAAGGGTTACACCACAATAACGGGGTGCTAAAGTGTTGTCCTCTACCGAAACATCCATTTTCAATGATCGATCAGTAATGTTAAAATGACTGGTCGATGGTGTTATAAGCTCTTTTACTACTTCTTTTTGTTTAAGTCCGGCCTTTAAATCCCTTGCAACACCATAATGGCTCATGGCATCCGCTCTATTTGGGGTTAGCCCTATTTCGAAGACCTCGTCATTTTCAATTTCCACAATTTCGGCAAAAGGAGTTCCAGGAACAAGGGTGTCCTCCAGAACCATAATCCCATCGTGGCTTTCTCCCAACCCAAGTTCATCTTCGGCACATATCATTCCATGACTTTCTTCGCCACGTATTTTTCCTTTTTTAATGGTCCAAGCTTCCCCTTCTTTGGTATAAAGCGTTGTGCCGATGGTAGCAACGGGTACTTTCTGTCCTTTAGCCACATTTGGGGCGCCACAGACTATCTGTACTGGTTTTCCAAGACCAATGTCTACCGTAGTAAGTTTAAGGCGATCAGCATTCGGATGTTGCTCACATGTTAATACGTGACCAACGACAATACCTTTTAATCCGCCTTTAACGGTTTCATAGCTCGATATACCTTCAACCTCCAAACCTAAATCGGTTAAAAGTTCAGCGGTATCATTAGCTTTCCAATCAATATTAAGGAACTGTTTTAACCAGTTGTAAGAAATGTTCATTTTCTATATTTAAAGCTGGTAAAGATAAAACAATGAAATAAGACATTCAATACAGTTTCAATTGAATTGTTTTAATTTTTTATGTAAGTAATTATTTGTTTCTTCGAATAAACTTTTTAAAAATTGATTTATGCGTTATTGGGCGGCTTTCCTATTGGTGGTAATATTTTGTGTTTCATGTACTAATCCTATGCAAAAAGGGCTTTCTGAAGGTTCGTGGCTCGCTCAGTTACAGGTTCAGGATGGTGAAACTTTACCTTTTAATTTTGATTTGAAGAACGATAAAGGGCAATTGAAGGTTGATATTTTTAACGGGGATGAAATTATCAAGGTTGATGAGATAAAATTGATGAAGGATTCTATACGTATTCAATTACCGGTATTTGAGGGTTATGTAAAGGGAAGGTTCAACGACACGGTCATTGATGGCGAATTCATTATTGAGAGTTTAAATCGTGTAGTTCCTTTTAAAGCTAAATTTGGGAAGCAACCACGTTTTAAAACAACTCAAGAACCATTGACCGATATTTCTGGTATATGGGAAACTGAATTCAGTCCGAATTCCTCAAATAGTTACCTAGGGAAAGGTGTTTTTACACAAAATGGTAACAAAGTTACAGGTACGTTTAGAACGACCACTGGTGATTATCGTTTTTTGGATGGGGCGATTGATGGTGATATCATGAAAATTTCAGCATTTGATGGTGCCCATGCCTTTTTGTTTACTGCAAAAGTAACCGATAGTACTCTTAAAGGTACTTTTTATTCGGGTAACCATTATCAGGAACCTTTCATGGCGGTTAGAAATGAAAGTTTTGAATTACCCGATGCGGATTCTTTGACATTTTTAAAGGCTGGGCATGAAAAATTCACTTTTGATTTTCCTGATTCCGATGGTAGACAGATTTCATTGGAAGACGATCAGTTCAAAAATAAAGCTGTAATCGTGCAGATAATGGGTACATGGTGTCCAAATTGTTTAGATGAATCCAAGTTCCTTGTTAATTATATTGAAGAGCACCCAGAACTGGATATTGAAGTAGTTGCTTTGGCTTTTGAATATTCTAAGACTGAGGAAAAGGCGTTTCAGCGCATTGACAGGTTAAAAAAGGCCATTGGTATTGATTATCCCGTTTTATTGGCTCAATATGGGTCATCAAGTAAGATAAAAGCACATGAGAAGTTACCCATGTTGAACCATATCATTTCTTACCCAACAACAATCTACATCGATAAAAAAGGAGAGGTGAAAAGAATACATACGGGATTCAATGGTCCTGCGACAGGCGAAAAATATGAATCATTTAAAAAAGATTTCGATGCCTTCGTCAAAAAGTTGGCATCGGAATAACATTAGCCTTTAAATTATGGTCGATTTACCGAGACCAATATTCTCATCATTTATATTGAGGTTGTCATCGGCATCAACAATGTTTTTCGCAATAAAGTCACCAACACTGGATGTTCCGTATTTTGTACTTCCTAAGATGTCGATGGTCACGATTTTTTTTCTAAATGATTGATGGACGGCTGAGATAATAGCATTGAATTCCTCGTGCAATCCAAAATGTTCCAATAATAATGCCGCACTGAAAATAGCCGCAACCGGATTTGCTATGTTTTTCCCCTTTGCTTGTGGGTATGAACCATGTATGGGTTCGAACATGGCATTTTCCGCGCCTATTGATGCTGAAGGCAATAAGCCCGCAGAACCGATAAGTACATTACACTGGGCAGAAAGAATGTCCCCGATCATATTGCTGGCCAGAATTACGTCGAAAGAGGTGGGGTCCATTGTTATAGCCATTGATGCGTGTTCTAAATACATACAATTCAATTCCACTTCCGGATAGCTTTCCGAGATTTTGGTAACGACCTTTCTCCATAGTCTGGAGGTTTCCAACACATGGGCCTTGTCTACCAAGGTCAATTTACCTTTTCTTTTTTTTGCTGCTTTAAAGGCCATATGGGCAACACGACTTATCTCTTCTTCGGTATACCTGCAAAGGTCGGTGGCAATGGTGCCGTCTTCGCTTAAACTCTTCTCACCAAAGTACATGCCACTGGTGAGTTCACGGTAAATAACCAGATCCGTGCCGGTAACGATATTGCGTTTAAGGGAGGAATTATTTATGAGTGCGGGGAATATTTTTATTGGGCGAATATTCGTAAAAAGGTCCAATTCCTTTCTTAAATATAGGAGTCCGTCCTCAGGCCGAACTTTCGCCATAGGATCATTGTCGTACTCAAGGGTACCAATGGCACCAAATAATGTGGCATCCGATTTTTTACATAATTCTATTGTTTCTTTGGGGATAGGACTACCAGTTTTTTCCATCGCCACGGCACCTACCAATCCTTCGGTAAACGTAAATTCGTGTCCAAAATTCTCTTCAACGGCTTGTAGGCATTTTACGGCTTGGGTTATTACTTCAGGCCCTATACCATCTCCACCTAAAACGGCAATGTTCAATTTCATTTAAGAAATGCTTTCAATTTTTATATTGCTACTCTCAATGATCTCATGAATATCACTATCCACGATTTCTTTTTGCCTATCGGCATATTTCAAAAATTCTTGGTAAACAATATCCAATTGTGTTTTAGTAAGTTCATACCCTACATTTTTAGCCCTGTAGGCCAAAGCGGCCCTGCCACTTCTTGCTGTAAGAACTATAGATGATGCATTTACGCCAACATCGGCAGGGTCCATGATTTCATAGGTTTCCCTGTTTTTAATTACTCCATCTTGGTGTATGCCTGAGCTATGGGCAAAAGCGTTGGCACCAACAATGGCCTTATTGGGTTGAACCAACATTCCCATTTTATCAGATACCATTTGACTGGTATCATAAAGTAATTTACTGTTGATGTTCGTATCTATACCAAGATAAGGATGTTGTCTCAATATCATCACCACTTCTTCCAAAGAAGTATTTCCGGCACGTTCACCAATACCGTTGATCGTACATTCAATCTGGCGGGCACCATTGATGACCCCTGCGATGGAATTGGCCGTAGCCAGTCCTAAATCATTATGGCAATGGCAAGAAAGTGTCGCCTTATGGATTCCTGTAACATTTTCCTTTAAATATTTCATTTTGGCTCCATATTCTTCTGGTAGGCAATAACCGGTCGTGTCAGGTATGTTCAATACCGTAGCACCTGCTTTAATGGCTGCTTCGCATACCCTGGCCAAGAACTCATTATCGGTTCTACCGGCATCTTCTGCATAAAATTCTACATCTTCAACAAAGGTTTTGGCGTAACTCACGGCATTGACCGCCCTTTCTATTATAGCCTCTTTGTTCGAATTGAATTTATGCAATATGTGCGAATCGGATGTTCCTATTCCCGTGTGTATCCTAGGTCTTTTGGCAGGTTTCAAGGCTTCGGCAGCAACTTCGATATCTTTTTTTACGGCACGGGTCAAACCACATACGGTAGCATTTTTTACAATTTTGGCTATTTCAAATACGGCCTTATAGTCGCCAGGGCTAGAAATAGGGAACCCAGCTTCAATGATATCAACACCAAGATCGTCCAGACGCTCTGCAATGATCAACTTCTCCTCTTTGTCCAATTTGCATCCTGGAACTTGTTCCCCATCACGAAGTGTGGTGTCAAAAATCTGTACTATATCTTTACTCATTATATTTACGTAATTTTACTAGCTATTTACGAATATATGGCCATTAAGGCTAATGTCCTAAGCTTACGGATTACATTTACAACGTTAAGCAACTTTTTGCTAGGTTTAAGATATTGAAATACAACGATTTAAACTATATATATTACGATGACAAATGTGCATAAAGATGCATTGTTCGTTCTGGTAAAGTCGCTCTCTAAGTCAGAAAAACGCCAATTTAAACTTTATGTTGGGCGCTTGGGGGTGAATACCGATGCTAAATTTTTGGCATTATTCAATTTATTGGACAAAACAAAGCAATATGATGAAAAAGTGATTTTGGATAGTGGCATTGTTAAAAAGTCGCAACTTTCCAATCTTAAAGCCCATTTGTACAAACAGATTCTTGTAAGTTTAAGGTTAAACCCTGTTAATCAGAACATTAGAGTGCAATTGCGTGAGCAATTGGATTTTGCAACCATACTTTATCAAAAAGGACTTTATAAACAAAGTTTGAAAATCCTTGACAAGGCAAAGCTCATAGCCATAGAAAATGAGGAAAAGAACGTGGCCTATGAAATTGTAGAGTTGGAGAAAATAATCGAGACACAATACATAACACGGAGTATTCCCGATAGGGCCGATGAGCTGGCCGTTCAGGCGAAAGAATTGTCAGAACAAAATGTAATGACCAGTAAATTGTCAAATTTATCCTTGCAATTATATGGGTTGATGCTGAAGTTGGGTTATGTTCGTAGTGATGAGGATCTTAAAACCGTAAAAACTTATTTTAAGAACAAGTTACCCAAATACAACATCGATGAACTTGGTTTTCGTGAGAAATTATGGCTTTATAAAGCTTATCTCTGGTATAGTTTTTTAACACAAGATTTTCTTTCGTGCTATAAATATGCCAATAAGTGGGTGGATCTATTTTATGAAAATGAAAAGATGATCCAATTGAACCCAGTTTTTTTCCTAAAGGGAAACCATTATTTGTTAGAATCCTTGTTTTATGTGAAATACAGTTCCCAGTTTAAGGAAACACTCCATCGTTTAGAAGGTATTGTGGAAGGAAAGAATTTTCCGAAGAATGATAATATTTCCTCATTGGCCTTTCTATATTTAAACGCCAATAGGTTGAACCTTCATTTTATGGAAGGTACATTTAGTAAAGGACTGTACTTGGTCAAAATTATCGAGTACGGCATTACCAAGCATAGAGACCGCTTAGATGCCCACCATATTATGGTCCTATATTACAAAATCGCCAGTCTTTACTTTGGTAACGGGGATAATAAAAATTGTATTCTTTACCTAAAGAAAATAATAGATAATAAAAACCTGAAAATGCGCGAAGACCTTATGTGCTTTGCAAGGGTGTTGAGTTTGGTGGCCCATTATGAGGCAGGAATGGATTATCATATGGAGCTTCAACTTAAATCTACGTATAAGTTTTTGTTGAAAATGAACGATCTTCATGCGGTCCAAAAAGAGATGATCAAGTTTTTACGGAACTTAGGTAGCATTTATCCTAGCGATCTGCGCAATGAATTCCAAAAATTGTATAATGAGCTGAAAAAGTATGAGAACCACCCGTATGAAAAACGGGCTTTCCTCTATTTGGATATACTCTCATGGCTAGAAAGCCATTTGAAAAACAAACCGGTCGGCGAGATTATTCGTGAGAAGGCCATGCAGCAAACCCGTTAATTCAGTTTGAAGAAAAGTAAGCATCTTTCCTATTTACTGGAGATAAATTTAGCAATGCTTTTTATCAGTACCTCAGGGGCTTTGGGTAAGTATGTTGAGTTGCCTGTACCGATTACCATTGCGACGAGGGGTATTCTGGCTTTTATTGTTCTGTATTCGTATTGTAGACTTAAGGGAATTTCCTTACGTGTTCAATCTAGTGATAGGCTAGTGGTGATTCTTAGCGGTGTTCTAATGAGCCTTCATTGGTTAACATATTTTTATGCACTTCAAATGTCGAACGTGGCCATTGGCATGCTCTCTCTTTTTACCTATCCCGTAATCACTGCATTTTTAGAACCTTTGATTCTGAATACCAAATTCCAAAAGATCCATGTGTTATTGGGAATATTGGTTTTATGTGGAATCTATTTTTTAACTCCCGATTTTAACACAGGTAATTCGGTGACCTTAGCTGTTGGTATGGGTATATTATCGGCATTGTTTTACGCTTTAAGGAATATTATCCTGAAATCGAAAACGGCAAATTATCACGGTTCCATACTTATGGTCTATCAAACCGGAATAATAGGGTTGTTATTGTTGCCAGCTTTATTATTTGTTGAATTAGATGCATTATTGGGCCAATGGGAAGGTATTGTTGCTTTGGCTGTCTTGACAACGGCAATTGGCCATACACTTTTCTTGATGACATTTAAGCATTTCTCAATTACATCCATAAGTATTATAAGTAGTATACAGCCGGTTTACGGCATTTTAATCGGAGCCATATTCCTGTCCGAATTTCCCTCCTGGACTACAATTGTTGGGGGAATCTTCATTTTAGGGTCTGTTATTATCGAAAGTATTCGAACCTCTCGATGACCTTAATGTTTACGGTTAGTTTATTCCTGGGGTGTTTGGACTGAATTGTTGGATCAGGCCTTCTCCCATTTTTCCGAATTCATTGTTCTTTGCCATTTCCCGCACCTTGACAGGGTCAAAATCCCCATTAAAATATAGGAAGGAGCCATTGAGGTTGTCATTATTGTAAATCAGGATTTCCCTAACACTATTGCGTTTTTCACGAATAGAAACTACATTCCTTTTTAATTCATCATTTTTTCGATATACCTCGATAAACGAATTTCCGGTAATTCCGTTCATTTGTGAATTCAAAAATTGGGTTTTGGCAGGTGTGGCACTTGGGAATCTCATATATCGTAAATCCTTTGTGTTGCCTACAAGGGCTTGCATTTCAGGTGAGATTCCACTGATCAAGGTTAACATGAACTTAGGAACACGAATGGCCGTGACCTGATTGTCATTCTTGTGGGCATTGTAAAATGTGTCTATGGAGTTATAGCTTCCACAAGAAGTTAAAAGCACAAGACTTAGCAGTAAAATTGTTTTCTTAAACATGGTATAGTGTTTTGAGTCTGAATTAAATGTACGAAAATAGTATCAACAAGCATTCCAAACTGGATCATCCGGTGTTGGGGCTATAATTTCCAAAGCCGTTTTCTTTACTGGATGTATAAACGATAATTTTCTTGCATGTAGATGAATGCTTCCGTCTTTGTTACTGCGGTCAGAACCATATTTAAGGTCCCCTTTTATAGGACAGCCGATTGAGGTTAATTGCGCCCTAATTTGATGATGGCGTCCCGTTTTCAAATCAATTTCCAATAAGAAGTAATTATCCAACTTTTTAACCAAACGATAATCCAAAACAGCTTTTTTACTGTCATTCACTTCTTTGTTGTTGGCGTAGGATTTGTTTTGTTTGGTATTACGGCGTAACCATTGGGTAAGGGTGTCAAAATCTTTTGGTGGACTGTTTTTTACGATGGCCCAATAGGTTTTTTTTGCTTCTTTGTCAGCAAATAGCTTATTGAGTCTCGGTAGGGCCTTTGATGTTTTTGCAAAAACGACAATGCCAGACGTAGGCCTGTCCAATCTATGGGGGACACCCAAATACACATTGCCGGGCTTGTTGTACTTTTCCTTAATGTATTGTTTAACGACCTCGCTAAGGGGTTTGTCCCCGGTTTTATCCCCTTGCACAATGTCTCCAGGGCGTTTGTTTATGACAATGAGATGATTGTCTTCGTAAAGAATCTGAAGGTTTTTGGGATGTGAAATAATCTTTGACATCCTTTTAAATGGATAAATTCCTGTAACGAAGAGTCACAAATAGCAATAGGAATACCCCGATACTTACCGATACATCGGCCATATTGAAGATACCTGTTTTAAAAAAACCGAATTTCACCTGAAAAAAATCGGTCACTGAACCATAAGCGATGCGATCTATTAAATTACCGATACCACCACCGATTACAAAGGCAAACGCAAGTACCATCCACCGATTTAAGTTGGCCTTCTGTAAGGTCCGTGCCATTAATACCAGTAAAACGATTAGCGGCAACCCTTGAAGGAATATCCTTTTGAGAATAGGGGGGAAGTCTTGTCCAAATCCCAACATGGCCCCTGTGTTCTCAACATTGGTCAATATGAAATTATCATTTACCACCTGAATATAATCCATAGGCTCTACATGTTTGCGCACAAGGTCTTTTGACAATTGGTCGCAACCAACGTTCAAAAGTACAATGAGGATGATGCTTATTCGTTTTAACATGTATAGGGAGCGATGGTTTTCAAATTAATTAATACTGCTCGTTGTCATTCGGAAAATCCTTGGTTTTTACATCATCTACATATTGGGAAATGGCATTACCCATTTCTTCATATAAATTCATGTATCTTCTAAGGAACCGTGGATTGAATTCATGGGTCATACCCAAAAGATCATGTATGACCAATACTTGTCCGTCAGTATGTTTTCCGGCACCAATCCCAATAGTAGGAATGGAAATACTTTCGGATACCCTTTTAGCAAGTTCTGCAGGAATTTTTTCAAGTACGATGGCAAAACAACCTAAACGCTCCAATAATTTAGCGTCGGAAATCAATTTTTCGGCTTCTTCTTCTTCTCTGGCCCTAACTGTATAGGTGCCGAATTTGTATATTGCTTGTGGGGTTAAGCCTAAATGTCCCATCACAGGGACTCCGGCATTCAAAATCCTTTTTACCGATTCTTTTATTTCTTCCCCGCCTTCTACTTTCACAGCGTGGGCCCTGCTTTCCTTCATTATGCGAATGGCTGAACGCAAGGCTTCCTTCGGGTCACTTTGGTAACTTCCGAATGGAATGTCAACCACAACTAATGCTCGTTTTATCGCTCTCAAAACCGATGAGGCATGATAAATCATTTGGTCCAAGGTAATGGGGAGGGTAGTTTCGTAACCGGCCATTACGTTACTGGCCGAATCACCTACCAAAATAACATCGACCTTGGCAGCATCAACTATTTTGGCCATTGAATAATCATATGCGGTGAGCATAGAAATTTTTTCCCCGTGTTTTTTCATATCAACAAGGGACTTAACGGTAACCCTTTTGTATTCTTTCTTCGCTGTAGACATTGAAAACTTTTTAGAATCGATAAAAGTAAGGATTTTGTAGCTGTTTTCAGGGAGATATCAGGGATTTTTAGAATGTACCCGAAGTTGCTGGCCATTAAATGAATTTGACTTATTTTTGAAAGAAATAAGGGTACATGAAAAAGTTTGCACCACTAATTTTATTTCTTATTTACTTGAATGTTTCTGCCCAGAATACAGTTCAATCAGAGGTGCAAAAGACCATAGAGGCTTTTTTCTTAGGTTTTCACGCTAAAGATTCTTCTTTGATTAAAAAAAAGGTATCCGAAAACGTGATTATACAGACCATTGGGAGAGCAAAAGGTGGTTCCGATATTCTAATGACCGAGGACTTTGGTAAATTTTTAAGATCAATAGAAAGTATTCCGGATTCGGTCGATTTTAAAGAGCGCTTATTATCTATAAAAATACAGGTTGATGGGTCTATGGCAAATGCTTGGACACCCTATGAATTTTGGTACAATGGGTCATTAAGTCATTGCGGCGTTAACTCCTTTCAATTGTTCAAGGATAAAGGTGAATGGAAGATCATATACCTTATAGATACGAGACGAAAGGAAGGTTGCGATCATTGAAATATACATACTTAGAAATAGAAAATATATAAAATAGAATGAAGATGAATATTAAAAAACTGAAATCAATTGCGTTTGTAACCATCAGTCTACTTTCATTTCAAATGAATGCCCAAGAAGCCAAACCGATTGAAGGAAGATGGAATTTGACCATTACCCAAGATGGGAAAGAGGTGCCTTCTTGGTTAGAAGTTACACACTCAGGCTTTAGTACGTTGGTAGGGCGTTTTGTTTATGCTTTTGGAAGTGCAAGACCCATTGCCGAGGTGAAATTCAAAGACGGGAAATTCAATTTTGAAATACCACCACAATGGGAGCCGGGTAAAAGGTACATGGAGTTTGAAGGGGAAATGAAAGGAGACCGACTAATCGGTAAAATGGTTTATACAGACGGTAAGGAATATGACTGGATAGGAGTCAGGGCCCCTAAATTGGAGTTTAATACAAGCCCTGTTTGGGGAACTCCTATGAGACTATTCAACGGTGAAAATTTAGAAGGATGGCACGCCATGGGTGAAAACCAATGGAAGGTAAAAGATGGAATTTTAATTAGTGAAAAATCTGGTGCTAATTTGGTTTCCGATCAGAAATTCGATGATTTTAAATTACATATTGAATTCCGTTATCCTGAAGGAAGTAATAGTGGGATTTATTTACGGGGAAGATATGAGGTGCAGATTGCTGATAACTTCGGGTTAGAGCCATCTAGTATTTATTTAGGGGGAATTTATGGTTTTCTTACGCCAAACGAAATGGTGGCCAAGGCTCCCGGAGAATGGCAGGTTTACGACATTACATTAGTTGGAAGACGGGTTACTATTGTTGCGAACGGTAAAGAGATCATTACCGATCAGATAATTCCGGGCATGACAGGTGGCGCGTTGGATAATAAAGAGGAAGAAGCCGGCCCGTTTTTGATTCAAGGGGATCACGGACCTGTTGAATTCAGGAATATAATTGTTACTCCGACCCTTAATTAGGAAGAATTCAATCTTTGAAAAGATGACGACAGGTAGGACATATCTCTAAACTTGTGTTAACAGGTGAATTACTTGCCCAATCGGGTACCCAGTCCCACGTACCTGTTTTATCGGCTCGTTTAGTATGTTTGCAATTTGGACAGATAATTATCAGTTCATTGGGTTGAACATACCTTTTTTTAATTGATTTGAATGTTTCAAGGTTCATTCTAGTGTTTTGTAGATTGAACATTTCTGTATTTACGATCAAAACCCCGGATTTATTATTCAAAGGATAAACGGTTTGTAGATAATAACGATATGTATCAGCACTTGAACAGTCGTATTGATAATGCCATGTTTTACCGGTCTTTATGACTTGTTTGTATTTTTTTCTAAAATAGAATTTTAGCCATATTCCTTTTATCGATTTTGTATATGAACTACCGAGGGTTATATTGTAGAGAGCGGTTTGGTCAATATCGTTTTCGATGGCAAAATGGTACCAAGCAGGATTAAAATAAATGAATTTAAGTTCTTTCGATAAGGCATAAATGGAATACCTGCTTTTTTCGAGTACTTCGAGGTCAAAGCCTTTTATCATTTCCAAAAAGTCCGTTCCAAACCTTTTCATGTAGTTACATTTTGTACTTATAATCTACATAAGGGAAAGTTCTTTTAAGATTCCAATTTGGGTGGGTCTTTGATTTAAAGATAAAAGAAAGTTTAGGGTGGGAATATGACTAATGTCATAAAGGGTTCGATAAAATCAAATTAGTTAAGGCGTTGTTCTTAATTAAAAGAATAATTTTTGTGAATAAATCTATAATCGTCATAAATTCAAAGTCCTTTAAATTGGGTTTCCCATTTCACTCTTCAATCAAAATACCCATTTTACCCATTTGATAATCACGCATGGCTTCAAGTATCTGCGTTTCGGAATTCATCACAAATGGGCCGTGTTGAATTGTTTTCTCATTAATGGGCTTACCACTTAAGATAAGAAATGATGCTTCTTCGGATGTTTCAACAGTAATTTGTTCTCCTTCATTTTCAAAAACCACCAAGCATTCTTTTTCCACTTTACCATACCCTTTAAGGTTGATTTCACCTTTAACCGTGTATAGCATTGTATTATGGTCTTTAGGGAGTTCATAGGTCATCGCTCCAGAACCCTTTGCCGTTCCCCAAAGAATAAGTAATTCACTTTCAGGGGTAATTTTACCCTTTTGGGCACCGTACATGCCGACAATGAGTTTACTGATGATTTGATTGTCCTCTGAAAGTATCAATGGAATATCCTCTTCTGAGATAAATTGATATTTTGGTTGCTGCATTTTTTTTGCAGCCGGACTATTGATCCAAAGCTGTACAAATTCATTATACTCATTTTGGTCTACCAACGCTTGAGAAGGACGCTCGCTATGAATAATGCCCGAACCGGCATGCATCCATTGTACTTCGCCCTTTTTTGCGATTTGATTGTTACCACGGCTGTCACGATGGTGTATTTCCCCTTCGATTATAAAAGTAACAGGAGAGAATCCCCTATGCGGGTGGGGTCCTATTCCTTGGTGAATCGCCTTGCCATTTTTTCTATACTTCAATTTACCATGGTGTAAAAGTAGAAATGGATCAACTTGGTTAACTTTAGTGGTAGGTAGGGCCTGTTTAATGGGAATACCGCCCATATCAATATTGAAAACAGGAATTAACGTCTTTACTTTTTTATTCGATTCCATTTTTTAATCTTTTAAAATATAAAGGCTTCAGACAAACCTCAACTACGCCTTTAATGGAGCGTTTTTGGCATGTACAAATTACAATGCTTGTATATGTCGGTAGTACACCTGTCAAACATGTTGGTCAATAAGAATGGTATTGCCGTCAGGATCCATAAAAACGATGCTTCCGGGGCCGGTTGTGTTTCCATCTACTTTCCTAGCCAATTCAACCCCATTTTTCTTTAGTTCATTTTGAATTTCCCGTACATCAACAAATGACGATAGTTTGTTGGCATTTGCGTCCCATCCGGGATTAAAGGTCAATATGTTGTTCTCGAACATGCCTTGAAAAAGTCCGATCAAAGTATCACCATTTTTCATGATGAGATAATTACGCTCCATGTCTCCGGCGAAAACAAAGAAACCTAGGTTTTCATAAAATTCCTTTGATGTTTTAAGGTCTTTCACATTAAGACTTATCGAAAATGCACCTAATTCCATATTAAATAATTTTATCGGATTACTTATTATATTTTAAACTCTAATTCTTGATAAACATAGGGATTCGTGATTTCCTCTAAGTTACCTAAATATTCTTTTCCACGTAATCTACCCACCGTATGTGTTTCAAGTTCGATCTCCTGATTAGGCTGAATCAGTTCCTCAATAGTATGTTGATCCGTATTACTTAACCATTTATCTATTGAAGTTTCATTCAATATCAGAGGCATCCTGGCTTCTTTCAGTTTGGGGTTATTATGGATTTTTGCCATAAAAGAATTTCCTATGGTCGTTACTATGGTGAAGGTTCTCAACATGCCGCCTTGTTCATTTGTCCATTCACTCCATAGTCCAGCCAGAACCATAGGTTCTTTATCTTTTCGGTATATATAAAATGGATATGTTTTATCGTTGACATGGTGATGTTCGTAAAAACCATCGATATAAAGTACACAACGATTGTTATTGGCAGCGGTTCTAAATGATGGTTTTTCAAAAATACTCTCTCCTCTGGCATTCAAGGTGTTGTTCCATATTTTTTTCTGTTGTTCGTCATCTTTCACCCAATGGGGGATTAGTCCCCAAGTTGCCACTTCCGGAAATTCAGGTGAACGGTCGGTGTAAATCAATATCGTGGGATGGCTAAAACCAGAAGCATGATAAAGGGGAAGGTCAGTGAGGGGAATCAATTTTTCCATGATTTCTTCCACAGCCAAATAATCCTGGTCTTTTTTAGCCTTGGCCAATTGTGCTTCCAAACTTGCTTTTATATCGTAACACATAATTCACTATTACATTCTAAAACTACGGTAGAATTCTTTTCGGATAATATGATATTGGTTAAAAGGATGTTACCCTGATATATTATGACCTTTGCAACAAAGGGTCATACTCAATTAAATTTAAGGATTTCTTTAATAAGTTAGATTGGAATGTGATTCAACTAATATAATTCCAGATATTTTTTTGCTTAACGATTTGGGCATAGGTATGCCGAATGGTAAGATTTTCTGGTTTTTCGAGCGGCGGATCTTCTTTTAAGATTTTCATGGCAAAGTGGCGGGCGGTTTTTAGAATGTCATTATCCTTTACGATATCTGCAATCTTCAGGTTGAGGATTCCACTTTGTTGGGTACCCATTAAATCCCCAGGCCCTCGCAGTTTAAGATCTACCTCGGCGATTTCGAAACCGTCATTGGTACGTACCATGGTTTCCAATCGGGTTTTGGCTTCGGAGGATAGTTTATGGCTGGTCATTAAAATACAATAACTCTGGTCTGCACCTCGGCCTACGCGACCCCGTAATTGATGTAATTGGGACAACCCGAAACGTTCCGCACTTTCGATGATCATTACAGATGCATTGGGTACATTTACACCCACCTCGATTACGGTGGTGGCCACCATAATTTGCGTTTCGCCTTTAACAAAGCGTTCCATTTCATAATCCTTATCCACAGGTTTCATTTTTCCATGAACGATTGATATTTGGTATTCAGGTTGGGGGAAATCCCTCACAATACTTTCATAACCATCCATTAAATCTTTATAGTCCAAGGCCTCCGATTCCTGGATCAGCGGGTAGACTACATAAATCTGTCTTCCTTTTTTTATCTCATCCTTTATAAAACCAAATACCTTAAGGCGGTTGGAATCGTACCGATGTACCGTTTTAATGGCTTTCCGTCCAGGAGGAAGCTCATCTATGACCGAAATATCCAAATCCCCGTATAAGCTCATTGCCAAGGTCCTAGGAATAGGTGTGGCGGTCATGACCAGAATGTGTGGAGGGATTTCATTTTTATGCCATAATTTGGAACGTTGTGCCACACCAAAACGATGTTGTTCATCAACAATAGCTAGACCTAAGTTTTTATACTGCACTTTGTCCTCCAATAAGGCATGTGTGCCAATTAATATATTTAATTCCCCACTTTCCAGTTGTTGATGGATGATATTTCGTTCTGATTTTTTTGTAGAACCGGTCAATAGGGCAATCCGTACTCCCATATCTGCCAAAAGTTCTTTGATTCCGTTAAAATGCTGATTGGCCAAAATTTCCGTTGGTGCCATTAAGCAGGCCTGGAAATCATTGTCTATTGCCAAAAGCATGATCATTAGGGCAACAATCGTCTTTCCAGAGCCAACGTCACCTTGTAATAATCGATTCATTTGGGCATTACTACCCAAATCGGCCCTAATCTCTTTGATAACCCTTTTTTGGGCATTGGTCAATTGGAACGGTAAATGGTTATTGTAAAAGTCATTAAAACGTTCGCCTACTTGGTCAAAGTTGAAGCCTTTTATTTTTTGTTTACGCAGCAATTTTTTTGAAATAAGTTGTAATTGAATGTAGAACAACTCTTCAAATTTCAATCTGAATTGGGCTTTGGCCAAAAATTCTTGGCTTTTAGGAAAATGGATATTGAATAGGGCTTCACTTTTTGATATTAATCTAAGTTCATGAAGAAGTGGGTCAGAGAGGGTTTCCCTGAACTGTCCTTTTGTTTCAATAAAAAGTTGTTGTTGTAATTTATTGATAACCCTATTGGTGATGCCACTATTCCCTAACTTTTCAGTGGAGGGGTAAATGGGCTGCATTTTTATTTTAAGGCCTTTTTCATGCTCGGTACGCAATTCCATTTCGGGATGTGGCATAGAGAATTTACCATTATACCAATTACACCGGCCAAAAATCACATAGGGGGTATTCAGTTTTAGGTTTTCCCGAATCCATTTCTGACCCCTGAACCAAACCAATTCCATTTCACCTGTATCATCAATGAAAGAAGCCACTAGACGTTTCCCTTTCTTTTGTTCAACGGTTTTTAGATGAACGATTTTCCCAATTATCTGAACATCGGCATTACTACGTTGCAATTGACCTATTTTATAGTATTTGGTCTTATCGATATAACGATTTGGATATAGATTGATAAGATCTTGGTATGTACCGATCCCTAACTCCGACTGCAGTATTTGGGCCCTATGAGGACCTACGCCTTTAAGGTAAGTAATGGGAGTTTGAAGGAAATTGGCATTCATTCGATAAAAATAAGAGTATTACGAATTAGATGCAATTTTGGGGATTGGTCATTTCAATTCTTTGTATCAGGGGTGAAGACTGTTTTATTGGAAACCCCCAGTTTAATATGCAATGGGCCATATTTGAATTACTGATCTTCCAAGTAGGGTTTCCCGAATATCCAGACTCTCTTAATTGATAATTCATCTTTCCTGAAATTCAATAAAACATCGTAATTTTAATTTATGGTTCAACGGTATTTCGTTATAGTTTTTTTGGGCTTGATGTTTTCAAACCTACATGCCCAACATCAGGATAAGGTGGATTTTATTCATGCAGAAGTGAACATTCGACCATTGGTAGATCAAAAAGCCATTGAAGGATCTGTGGTTTATCGCTTTAAGGTCTTCCAGAATGTTGATTCCGTCTTTTTGGATGCCCAGGATATGAAGTTCAGTGCGGTCTTGGTGAACCATAAGAAAGCGAGCTTCAAGGTCTCTAAAACCAAAATAACGGTTTATAAAAATTTCAAAAAGAACAGAAGCTATTCCCTAACCTTGGAATATTCGGCTAAGCCAAGGCAAACGGTTTATTTTTTAGGGGGGGATGATTTGCTATCTGGTAGACAAATATGGACACAAGGCCAAGGGAAATATACTAGCCATTGGTTACCCAGTTTTGATGATATGACCGAAAAGGTGGAGTTTGATTTGAATATTTCCTTTAATCCAAAGTATGAGGTAATCGCAAACGGGAAACTAAGAAAGTATAAAGAATCCGATAGTCTTAAAACATGGTCCTATGATATGCAAAACCCTATGAGCAGCTATCTTCTGGCATTCGTGATCGGTCAATACGACAAGCAGGAATTGATCTCGGAAAATGGTTTGCCCATTGAGAATTATTTTTACCCGAAAGACAGTCTAAAAGTTGAGCCTACCTATCGGTATACGAAGAAAATATTCGATTTTCTCGAAAATGAAATCGGTAAACCCTATCCCTGGCAGAATTATAAACAGATTCCCGTTAAAGATTTTTTATATGCGGGAATGGAAAATACAGGGACTACGATTTTCTCTGATGCATTTATTATAGATTCCGTCGCATTTATCGATAAGAATTATGTGAATGTAAATGCCCATGAATTGGCACATCAATGGTTTGGGAATCTGGTAACCGAGAAAGATGGTCAACACCATTGGTTGCATGAAGGCTTTGCTACCTATTATGCTTATTTAACTGAAAAGGAAATTTTTGGGGACGATTATTTCTATTGGAAGCTTTTTGATACCGCCCAACAATTGAATGAACGGTCAAAAGCGGACAAAGGGGAGGCTTTAACTGATCCGAAAGCCAGTAGCCTTACTTTTTACGAAAAAGGAGCTTGGTCCTTGGTTATGCTTCGTAACGAAATTGGGGACGTGGCCTTTAAAAAGGGTATAAAGAATTATTTGGAAAAGTATCAGTTCCAAAATGTGACCATTGATGATTTTCTAGGGGAGATGGAATTGGCCGCGAATTTGAATCTTGGTCCATTTAAACAGTTATGGTTGAGTTCTTCTGTATTTCCGATTGAAAAAGTGACAGACTATCTATCTGAAAATTCGTCCTCTGTCGGCGCTTTCATTCAACTTAAATGGGACCTCACCACAAGCTTAAAAAACAAAAAAGATATCATTGATAAATATTGGAAAGAATCTGATAATGAAGAATTTAAGGCTAGATTGGTGTCAAAGTACCATAAGCAGCTTTCCCCGGATATTATTAAATCGGCGTTTGATAGTAAATCAATAAAGGTAAGGCAGGCTTTGGCATTGACCTCAGCTAGAATCCCGACAGACTTTAAAATGGAGTACGAATCCTTATTGGAAGATAAAAGCTATATTACCATGGAAAGTGCTTTATATCGTTTATGGATTTCTTTTCCGCATGACCGACACCGTTATTTGGATAAGACCAAAGGTATAATTGGGCTACCCAATAAAAATGTTCGTTTACTTTGGTTGTTATTGGCAAGTTTGACCAAAGATTATGATAATGATTCCAAAGAGGGGTATTTGGCCGAGCTACACGGTTATACTTCTCCAAGGTATTCCATGGAAATACGGCAAGGTGCTTTTGGTCTTATCACAGATGTGCTGCATTATACCGACCAGAATATTTTGGATCTCATTGATGCCACGACACACCATTCTTGGCAATTTAGGAAATATGCACGGGGTTTATTGGATAATGAACTTAAGGTTGATCAACAAAGAAATCGTATCATAGAACTAACAAAAGGTTTGAATGACGCGAAACTTCGTTATATTAAGACTAAATTGAATAGCGAATGAGAGCGATGGTCATATCGGGTGGTGGTAGCAAAGGAGCCTTTGCCGGTGGTGTTGCGCAATATTTGATGCAAGGACTTGACCATAACTATGACCTTTTTCTTGGAACCTCAACGGGTAGTTTGTTGATTTCCCATTTGGCACTTCAAAAAATAGAAAAGATAAAAGAGGTATATACATCGGTTAACCAAGATAGTATCTTCAGCAACTGTCCCTTTGTTATCCAGAAAAAACATGGGGTTGAAAGTATAGGAATAGATCATTGGAACGTATTGAAGAATTTTTATCGAGGCGGAAAGACATTCGGAGAGAGTAAGAACTTACTCAAATTGATAAAAAACACCCTGACCGAGGAAGAATTCCATATTCTGAAAAATGGACCCAAGGATATTGTGGTCACCGTTTCCAATCTTTCTATGAACCAGGTAGAATACAAGTCGATCAACGATTTTGACTATGAGGAATTCTGTGAGTGGATATGGATTTCCTGCAATTATACTCCCTTTATGAGCTTGGTAAAGAAAAATGGGTGTGAATATGCCGATGGCGGTCTAGGTTCCATGGTACCTATCGAAGAGGCCATAAAAAGAGGTGCAACTGAAATAGATGCGATAATCTTGCAGACAGAAACCACGATGTTCAATCGAATGCCTTCAAAGAATGCCTTTGCTTTGTTGACCTCAATGTTCGCTTTTATGTTGGATCGTATTGAGCATCAGAATATACGTATTGGTAAATTCGTTGCCAATCATCATGATGCGGTCATAAATTTCTATTATACTCCGGCCGTTCTGACGACCAACTCACTGATTTTCAACAAAGAGAAAATGACTGCTTGGTGGCAGAGCGGTTATAATTTTGCCAAATACAAAAATTTGGAAACTTCCCAATTGGAACTTGATGTAGAGTGAGTTCCTAAAGGAATAAGTATTTCAATGGAAAATAATCGATAAAAAGCATTGTGGAATTTGGGTTACCAAAGTTCCCCGATTTCCTTTTTCACGTAAGATAAGGCAGTTGCAGAAGGGGATTGTTTGTCCATCGTTTGGTTAAGAACGTCTTCCCTCAATTTATCGGCCGAGTCGGTTTCACTCAAGGCGGCTTTACGTATCATTTGAATGGTAGCGCTTTTTGCGGCTTTAATGATATTCCAACATTCATCAGATAAGTAAATCTGTTGGGAAAGATTATGTTCAAACTCATTTTCTATGGTTCGTATCAATAGGTTTTCGTAATCGTTTTTATCCGCTGTTTTGGGTGCAACACGAACAACTAAACTTGGTATGGCGATACGTTCCAAAAACAAGGCCATACGCTCATAAGCCTGCAATCTAATGGGTAAGGTGTTGTGTTGGGAGTCTTTATGTAATAGAAAACGTCTTCTGCCTTCTTCATTATTGGTATGCATTCTAAAGAAATAAAAAGCAATGGCCCCGACAACTACAGATGGCAATAGGTAAGCGAATAATTGAAAGATTTGATCTCCTGACATTTTAATTGGTATTTAGTTCGGTTTACGCAAATTAAAACGAAGGTTTTATAGAAAAAGTATATCAAATTTCAATATGCTCCCAATTTAGTTTGAGGCCTTCATATGTTCCTTTACCATATCGTAAAACTCGGCATAATCAGGGTGAAGGACAAGGTTTATCCCTTCCTTGAAATTACCGTCCTTCCCTAAGGTGTTTATTCTATTTGAGGCAATGGCGAACTGTTTTTCAAGAATGGAAGCGATTGCATAGGCTTGGTTGGCCGCTAGGTCCAATTCCCCTGTCATACTTAGTCCTTCAATGGTCAAAGAAACCTTTGGGTTCGCTTTTAAAATATTACCGATCTTTTCTAACCATGCAATACCTTCAGGTGTAACTGTGGCACCGGAAGTAGTTCCAAATAATGATTCCAATTTTGAGGCAATGATTACGGACCCATTGGTTACACCGATTTTGGCATTTTCTCCGAGGGATTGTTTTGCGTTTGTCAAAACCACAACGGCCGTGGAGTCATTGGAGGACAACGCATTGTTAATGGCTTTTAATTGATTCTCTTTTTCTTCAAGCTTTGCCAAGGCCTTGTTTATGTTTTCAGAGTTCTTGTTCGAAACTTGGGCAAAACTGTTCAAATTCTTTAACAAGGTAGCATTGGCATCTTGAAGCTCCTGTACTTGGGATTCGAAAGATTCAGCTCGGGCCAAACCGATTTTTTCATTCTTTTTGGCCTTTATTACAATGGCTTTGGTAGAATCAAGTTCCGTTTTAAGCGAGGCTATCTCTGCTATTAGATCACTTTTTCGTTGTGCGAAAATAGATGTGGAGGCAACAAGAATCAAGGTTAGGCTAAGTAGGGTTTTTTTCATGGGTCTTGAGGAATATTTAAAGAATTAAAAAATAAGTCACAAAAGTATGTTATTTGATTGTTCCGTGAAAATCACGTCCTCCTAAAAATTCACAATCATAAAGTTCTTGCATATTATTAAAGTCAACCTTTGATTTTTCATAACCATAGGTCGATTTTAGATCGCTATGAAGAAAATCGTCATCAACGTTTACTTGAATATCACCCATGGTAAATTGGCAAGGATGTTCATAACCCGCTGCATGGGTGATTTCAATCAGTTCCTTTCTGAAAGTCTTGAAATATTGGGCCAATCGGTCCGATTTCAGCGGCACATGAATACCGTTTTGTAACCATTTACTTTGTGTGGCTACCCCAGCGGGACAGCGATTGGTATGGCATACCTGTGCTTGGATGCATCCAATACTCATCATGGCCTCTCTGGCCACATTAATGCAGTCAACTCCCATAGCGAATGCCATGGCCGCTTTGGCAGGGAACCCCAATTTTCCACTTCCGATAAAGACGATTCTTTCTGTTAGGTTTTTATCCAAGAACAATTTGTACAGACTTGAAAAACCGTATACCCATGGTAATGATACATGATCCGCAAAACTGGGTGGGGCAGCCCCCGTACCGCCTTCACCACCATCTACGGTTATAAAATCGGGTCCTTTCCCTGTTTTGATCATAAGGTCGGCCAGTTCTTCCCATTGGTCCAATTTGCCTATAGCTCCCTTGACACCGACTGGTAATCCGGTTTGTTCCGCAATATCTTCAATAAGTTCTAGAAGCTCAGGAATGGTATCAAAAGCTTTATGGGTAGCAGGGGAGAGGACGTCCTTTCCAACTTCGACCCCTCTGATTTTAGCAATTTCAGGTGTTATTTTCGCTCCGGGCAATACACCGCCCTTTCCGGGTTTGGCACCTTGTGATAATTTAATTTCGATGGCCTTGATACAAGGGTTTTCATTGATTAGGGTTTTCAGTTTTTCCATGGAAAAGTTTCCATCTTCGCTTCGAACGCCAAAATAACCTGTTCCGAAATGAAAAATGATATCCCCTCCTTTTTTATGGTAGGGCGAAAGGCCACCTTCACCCGTGTTATGATAGGCTCCCGCTTTAGCAACGCCAACATTCAATGACTCTATAGCTGCAGCTGAAAGTGACCCGAAACTCATTGCGGATACATTTATGGCCGATGCGGGTCTAAACGGTTTTTTACGTTGGTTATATGCCCCCATGACCTTTGCGCACGGTAAAAATGAATTATCCTTTTTATTTGGATGTTCTGACCCTATTTTATAGGCCATCATTTGGTTTTTAACGAATATATGTTGATGGGCATAAATATCGCGATCTGTACCAAAACCCTCATAATTGTTTTCCTTTTTCGCCGATGCATAGATCCAACTGCGCTCTATACGGTTAAAAGGAAGCTCTTCCCGATTGTTCGCTACAAAATATTGGCGCATTTCGGGACCTATGCTTTCCAACCAATAACGTAAATGCCCAACAATCGGAAAATTATGGGAAATGGTATGGGCATTCTGTATAAAAATGTCCCTTATAGCTACTATCAGTAAGATAACCAACAACCAAATCCACCAAGAAACAGTACTTAAAACTCCTAAAATTGAATCCATGAACCGTAAGATATCTCTTAAAACGAATTATTACTTTATTTCCCTTTTATTGTGGGTTCACTGGAAATATTTGGGTTTAAATAATCCAAACTCATTTCTGTCAGTGTTTTTACCCCAAGGAGTAAACCACTGTCATCTATGAGGAAATCCGGAGTGTGGTGAGGAAAAGATTCGGCAGTGCCCGGAGTCATTCCTCCTAAGAAAAAGAAGAAACCAGGTACTTCGCGCTGAAAATATGAGAAATCCTCGGCTCCCGTAACGGCTTTCTGTGTTTGAATATTACTTTCACCTGCTACACGCTTCATAGTAGGAAGCATTTGTTCCACCAAAGCGGGATTATTATAGGTAATATCCGTCGCATCCTTGATTTCAATGGTTGCTTCAGCTCCATAAGCTTTGGCAATGGCAGGCACCATTTCCATCATTCTTTTGTTGATGTGGTCTTTCATATCATAGTCCAAAGTTCTTATGGTGCCAATCATTTCAGCACTTTCAGGAATAATATTAAAGCGTACCCCACTTTTTATTTTCCCAACGGTAATAACTGCGGCCTCATTCGTTAAATTAACCTCACGGCTGATAATGGTCTGCAAGCCGTCGATAATCTTGGCGCTGATCATAATCGGGTCAATTCCCGACCAAGGCTGGGATCCATGACTCTGTTTTCCTTTTACGTTTATGGTGAAACTTTGGGCAGCGGCCATTGTGCCCCCGGATTTATAACGAATAACACCAACAGGGGTTTGGGAATTGATATGTAAACCGAAAATCGCATCTACATCCGGGTTTTTAAGAACACCTTCCTTAACCATTAATAAAGCACCACCTTCTTCTCCCGGTGGCGGACCTTCCTCTGCAGGTTGAAAAATGAATTTAACGGTCCCTTTGATCTTATCCTTATTCTTGGATAATACTTCTGCAACTCCCATTAAAATAGCAGTGTGGGTATCATGGCCGCAGGCATGCATTACCCCGACTTTTTCCCCTAAGAACTCTGAAGTTACATTCGATTTGTATGGCAGGTCGTTACGTTCGTAAACCGGTAAGGCATCTATATCGGCTCGTAACGCAATTACTTTGCCATCTTGGTCACCTTTTAAAACACCAACTACTCCTGTATGTGCAACCCCAGTTTGTACATCGATTCCCAAAGATATTAAATGCTTGGCAATTTTTTCAGCAGTTTTAAATTCACGGTTTGAAAGTTCAGGATTCTGGTGAATGTCCCTTCGCCATTCAATTACCTTTTTTTCAACGGCTTTATAGTCTTTGTCAAGACCCGGGTTTTGGGCGAATGCCAAACCTCCGATTAAGAGAAGCATTAAGCTTAAGTTTTTTTTCATAAGTATCTGGTTTAAAATTTAATGAGTTGGTAATCTTTATTCTGTAATTGGATCAAGGCGGTCATGGCCGAGAGCGATAATTGTACACCGCTTATCAACTCTTCTTTTGAAATGCCACGGGACATAGATGATTGTCCACAGAAGATAATTTGACCTCCCACGTTCAATAGTGATTTGATTAATTCAATATTAGGATTGTTTGTTCCATATCGTTTTTGGTAGGCCTCATTGTTCATTATGTCTTTCGAAGCTTTACTGTGAACAACCAATGCTATTTTCATTTGTTCTAACGGTACTCCGTTTTGGGCATGCATATTCAAAAAACGGGCAGCCGTTTCAATGGAGGAATTCAATGTTTTATGGTCATCGGGGGAATTCATGATGTCAAAGACCACTTTGAATTCCATCGAAGTATCGACGACAAAATCCATTTCGTTCACAATGAAAACTTCACCGAAATCAGTTATTACAGGTCCTGCTTTCTTGGTTTGGGCGACCATTGTTAAATGAAAAAGTAAACCTAGGAATAATGAAAAGGGGTAAAATCGCTGCATTTTCGGACTTTTATTGCCTAAATATATTCAAATTGAAAGAATAATCAATTTCCATTGTTCATAATTATTGTTAGCAGCTTTTTAGTGTCCGGTGAATTAATGGTAAATTCACGCCTCTAAATCCTAGATTGTATTGAAAAATTTTATAGATGAATTGAATGAGGCCCAAAAGGCCCCTGTGTTGCATAAAGATGGGCCCCTTATGGTCATTGCAGGTGCAGGTTCGGGAAAAACCAGGGTACTTACCTACCGTATCGCACATCTTATGGCGCAAGGGGTAGACTCATTTAATATATTGGCATTGACCTTTACGAATAAGGCGGCTAGGGAAATGAAAAAGCGTATTGCCGATATTGTAGGGGATTCTGAAGCAAAAAATCTTTGGATGGGTACTTTTCACTCCGTTTTCGCCAAGTTGTTACGTTTTGATGGCGATAAACTGGGTTATCCAAGTAATTTCACTATATATGATACGCAGGATTCCCAACGTTTGATCGCATCGATTATCAAGGAAATGGGGTTGGATAAGGATATATATAAGTATAAACAGATTCAGAACAGAATATCATCGTACAAGAATAGCTTGATAACGGTGAAGGCTTATATGCAGAACCCCGAATTGATTGAAGCGGATGCAATGGCCAAACGGCCCAGAACAGGGGAGATTTACGAAGAATATGTGAACCGATGCTTTAAGGCGGGAGCGATGGACTTTGATGACCTTTTATTACGGACCAATGAGCTTTTGACCCGTTTTCCCGAGGTGTTAATGAAGTATCAAGATAGGTTCCGTTATATTTTGGTGGATGAGTACCAAGATACCAATCATTCACAATATTTAATTGTTAAAGCACTCTCCGATCGTTACCAGAATATATGTGTGGTTGGGGATGATGCGCAAAGTATCTATTCTTTTAGAGGTGCCAATATCAGTAATATTCTGAACTTTCAGAGGGATTATGATAATGTAGGAATGTACCGATTGGAACAAAATTACCGATCCACCAAAAATATCGTTAACGCGGCGAATTCAATCATTGCGAACAATAAAAACCAATTGGAAAAGGAGGTGTGGACAGCTAATGACGATGGTCCTCCGATAAAAATTCATCGCAGTATAACCGATGCTGAGGAAGGTAGGTTCGTAGCAGGTTCCATTTTTGAGAACAAAATGCAACAGCAGTTACCAAATGGGGATTTTGCTGTGCTTTATCGTACCAATTCACAATCCAGGGCCATTGAAGATGCACTTCGTAAAAGGGATATTCCGTATCGTATTTATGGTGGACTTTCATTCTATCAGCGTAAAGAGATCAAGGATGTTTTGTCCTATTTACGACTGGTGATAAACCCGAAAGATGAAGAAGCCCTAAAAAGGGTCATTAATTTTCCTGCCCGCGGTATTGGGCAGACAACCTTGGATAAATTGATTGTTGCTGCAAACCACTATGGTAGATCAATATTCGAGGTTATAGAAAACCTGGATCGTATTAATCTGAAAATTAATTCGGGGACCAAACGAAAATTACAGGATTTCGTTACCATGATCAAGAGCTTCCAGATCATGAACGAAGGTGCCGACGCTTTTACATTGTCTGAACATGTAGCAAAGAAAACCGGGATTCTTTTGGAGTTTAAAAAGGATGGAACTCCCGAAGGAATCGCCAGAATGGAAAATGTAGAGGGATTACTTAACGGAATCAAGGATTTTGTTGAAGGCCAAAAGGAAATTGCAGATGCTACCGGTAATATTGGGGAGTTTCTGGAAGATGTGGCCTTGGCAACAGATCTAGACAATGATACTGGTGACGACGATAGGGTAGCTCTTATGACCATTCATTTGGCGAAAGGACTAGAATTCCCTTACGTATATATAGTAGGAATGGAAGAAGATCTTTTCCCTTCGGCCATGAGTATGAACACCCGTAGCGAATTGGAAGAGGAACGCCGCTTGTTTTATGTGGCATTGACACGGGCAGAAAAACAGGCATATCTGACCTATACCCAAAATCGATATCGATGGGGTAAACTCATAGATGCCGAACCCAGTCGTTTTATAGAAGAGATAGATGAGAAATATATAGAGAACCTAACCCCGATAGATAAAGGATATAGATATAAATCACTTATCGATGCTGATATTTTCGGAGAGGTTGATAAAAGTAAACTACGACAGGTTAAACCGCGGACAGGCACGCCTCCTCCTGTGGGTAAACCCAATGAATCCCAATTGCGAAAATTAAGGAAATTAAAACCCGAATTGGCCAAACCTATAGGAAATACCAATGTAATAGACCCTAATCTGACAGAAGGTGCTGTCGTAAACCATACCCGTTTTGGTCGTGGTGTGGTTATTAAATTGGAAGGCGTAGGAAATGATAAAAAGGCCGAGATAAAATTCGATCAGGGAGATATCAAGAAATTATTGTTACGATTCGCTAAATTGGAAGTGATATCTTGAATTGAGATCGTTTTAAAATATAGACCATTATGACAAAGGTGCGTTTCAATTATTTGTTGCTGGTTTTATTTCTTTTTCAGTTGAATTCCTGTAAGCATACTGAAGGGAAAAAGCACGATGTTAATGCCCCGGACTATTGGGATAATGCGGAATTGGTCTGGAACGATGAATTTGAAGGTGATCGGTTATCGACACAAAATTGGCGGTTTGAAACCGGTCAAAACGGTTGGGGCAATAATGAACTGCAGAATTATGTTGCAGATGAAAACGTGAAAGTCAGTAACGGGACTTTGAAAATTATTGCCAAAAAAACCGGTAATGGCCGGGAAATAGGGGATTATACTTCGACTCGTTTAAAGAGTACTGAAGAATTCACCTATGGAAGAATGGAAATACGGGCCAAGCTTCCAGATTATAAGGGAAAGGGTCTTTGGCCAGCAATCTGGATGCTCGGTAATGACATTGGTACCAAAGGTTGGCCCCAATGCGGGGAAATAGATATTATGGAATATGTAAGTTATAGGCCAAATACGGTATATTCGACCATACATAGTACGGCCAACAACCATGTTGATGGTACAGAAGCCTCTTCCGGACCAATTGAGTTGGAAACGGCAGAGGAAGAATTCCATTCTTATGGATTATTATGGTCAGCGGAATACGTGAAGTTTTATTTGGATGACATTGATAACATAAAATATACATTTGAAAGACCCGAGGATTTCAATCAAGATAATTGGCCATTTTCAAAACCGTTCTATTTTCTATTGAATTTAGCGGTCGGTGGAAATTGGGGAGGGCAACAAGGCGTAGACGATGTGGCTTTTCCTGCGGTTATGGAAGTTGATTTTGTTCGGGTATACCAAGTTAAATAATGCAATATGGCGGAATTAATCAGAATTTACGAAGAAAACCCCAATCCCAAAGCGATTGCCAAAGTAGTACAGGTGCTTCGGAAAGGCGGTCTCATTATTTATCCTACCGATACGGTTTACGGACTTGGATGTGACATTACGAATACCCGTGCATTGGAAAAAATTGCAAGGATAAAAGGAATTAAACTGGCAAAGGCAAATTGGTCCTTTATTTGTGCCGATTTAAGTAATCTATCAGACTATGTACGTCAAATAGATAACGCTACTTTCAAAATATTGAAAAGGGCACTTCCAGGGCCTTACACTTTTGTTTTACCGGGCAGTTCCAATTTACCCAAGGATTTTAAACAAAAGAAAACAGTTGGTATACGTGTCCCCGACAATTTAATCGCGAAAACTTTGGTTCAAGAATTGGGAAACCCCATTGTATCCACTTCAATTCACGATGAAGATGAACTTTTGGAGTACACGACCGATCCTGAGCTTATCTATGAAAAGTGGCAAAACCTTGTTGATATTGTAATAGATGGGGGATATGGGGATAATGTCGCATCAACAGTGATTGATTTATCTGGGGAGGAACCCGAAATACTGAGGGAAGGTAAAGGTAGTCTCGATATTTTTTGAATGGACAATATCGCAAAAATAAAATCGCCTAGACAATATGCCTAGGCGATTTTTTTATTTTAACGCAGATTTGCTATCTTATCTAGTTATTGATTGCAGGATCTTTCATTCCTTCTTCGATCATACTATAGAATTGATCGATTTTTGGAAGTACAACGATTCTTGTTCTTCTGTTCTTGGATTTTTCAGTTTGTGAAACCGGTACATATTCGGCTCTACCTGCTGCAGTCATACGCTTAGGATCAACGTTGTAGTCTTTTTGTAAAATCCTTACTACTGCTGTAGCACGTTTAACACTCAAGTCCCAGTTGTCCAATAAAACACCTTTTCTGTAAGGAACGTCATCAGTATGACCTTCAACCATGAATTCGAAATCCGGTTTGTTGTTCACAACCTGTGCAACTTTACCTAAAACTTCTTTGGCCCTACTGGTTACATTGTAGCTACCGCTGCTGAACAACAATTTGTCGGAGATAGAAACAAAGACCACACCTTTTTCAACACTGATTTCGATATCCTCATCATCCAAGTTACCCAAAACACCTTTTAAACTCTGTACCAACGCAAGGTTTACAGAATCCCTTCTTGTAATGGCATTTTGTAGTTTTCTGATGGTAAGATCTTTTTCTTGTAAGCTCTCTAAAGATTTCTCAAGGTTTTCGGCACCTTTGGTTGTCAACGTGGTTAAATTACCCATGTTGTTTATCAACTCTTGGTTATTGGCCTTTAAAAATGCATTTTGATCTTCCAATGTTTGCAATCTAGAGGTTGCCGTTGCTTTATCTTCCAAACAACTGTTCAATTTAACGGTTGCCGAATTCAATAAATCTTGGGTTTCCTTATGTTTAGCTTCCAAATCAGCATATTTCTTCTGGGAAACACATGATGATAACAATAGGGTCACACCCAAACAGCCTAAAATAATTTTCTTCATAATCTATGTTATAACTGGTTTAAATTTAATAATTGATACTCTATTAAAAGAACTAAATTCTACATCAAAATTATGCAATTCGCTTAGCTAATATTAGTCAAATTAGTTAATCTTTTACTAAAATGTTAAATTTCCTTACTCCATTTACGAAATGGGACCATACTATGGATTTTGTGATGTAATAATTATTTATGAAGTTCAATTTTTCACGTTTCCGATTCATGCTTCGAAAATTAGAATAAAAACTTACATGGGCTTTTAAAATGGCAAGACAGTGATTGAATTTTAATTGGAAAACAAAGCGAATGGCCGCTATGCCATCTAGAAGTAACCTTAAAAATATAATAAGAAACGCTTTTCTCCTAGGTAAGTTCTTTGTAATTGAAAAAAGGGAGTTTCGAAAATTGAGATAGGTTTTTTTAGGGTTCATGTTGCTTAAGGTGGATCCCCCTAAATGATAAACTTTAGAAGTGCCTACATAATAAACTCCATAG
The DNA here is from genome assembly GCF_033101095.1 of Maribacter sp. TH_r10. Lineage (NCBI taxonomy): Bacteria > Pseudomonadati > Bacteroidota > Flavobacteriia > Flavobacteriales > Flavobacteriaceae > Maribacter > Maribacter sp. TH_r10. The sequence continues at coordinate 453,271 of NZ_JAWMPY010000002.1, forward strand.
CCTGCATTTTTTGCCCTCCAACAAAGATCAACTTCTTCTTGGTGGGCAAAATATTCCTCATCAAATCCACCTAATTTCTTAAAGACATCACTTTTTATGAACATACAGGCACCGGTTGCCCAGAAGATTTCCATTATATCGTCGTATTGGCCGGTATCTTTTTCCAATTCCTGAAAAATTCGCCCTCTACAGAACGGGTATCCCAATTGATCTATGAATCCGCCAGCGGCACCGGCATACTCAAAATGGTCTTTTCGCATTAAATCCAAGATCTTTGGCTGTATAATACTGGCATGGGGAATGGTCTCAAAAGCAGTTTTAATTGGGGCCAACCAATTAGGGGTAACCTCCAGGTCGTTGTTCAACAGGCAGAAAATATCGGCATCTACGTTTATAAGGGCATCATTATAACCTTTGGCGAAACCACCGTTGACAGTATTTTGTATTAACTTGATTTCTGGATAATTGGTTCTAAGAAAATCAATCGAATCATCAGTAGAGGCATTATCGGCAACGTAAATATCAGCGCCTTCCGAATACCGTACGACCGATGGAAGGTATCTTTCCAAAAGTACCTCTCCGTTCCAGTTCAATATGACTATCGCAATTCTCAAATCGCTTGCAAATTAACGGCTAAAATCAGGAATATGCTTTAAAAACGTATATTTTTCTTGCGTATAGTCCATTTTACAATAAATATGATCCAGACCGTTGGTGACCATCAAATAGGTCGCGTTCAAATTCATGTTATATCTGGCGATCTGGTCAAAGGTTTTTTGGGTAATGGGTATTTGGGGTGCCTTACATTCAACCAATAATACGATATTGCCTATACTATCGAAAACAACGACGTCATATCTTTTTTTGATTTTATTTACAATGATTTGTTTTTCAACGTTGATGAGGCTTTTTGGGTATTTTTTCTCAATAATCAGATATTGGACTACATTTTGGCGAACCCATTCCTCAGGTTGCAATACCACGAATTTTTTACGAATAGCATCAAATATATAGATGTTATTTTCGCTATTTTTGAAACGAAAGTCATAGTGCGGAAAATTGAGCCGTTGCATGTGGCAAATTTGATGATTTTTTTTGGATGGATGAAGTAAAACAAATAGTTGCCGATATTAGAAAAGGAAATATACGTCCCATTTATTTTTTGTTTGGCGAAGAACCCTATTATATTGATAGGATATCTCAATATATCGAGAAAAATGTCTTGACCGAAGACGAGAGGGGCTTTAATCAAATGGTCTTATATGGTAAGGAGGCAAGTATCGATGATATAGTGGCCAATGCCAAACGCTATCCCATGATGGCAGAACGGCAGGTAGTCATTGTAAAAGAGGCCCAAGAGCTTTCGAGGACCATAGAGCAATTGGTCGATTATGCTGAAAATCCCCAGACCACGACGGTTTTGGTAATTTGTTACAAATATAAGAAGCTAGATAAGCGAAAGAAATTATATAAATCGATTCAAAAACACGGAGTTTTATTCGAGAGTAAGAAGTTGTATGAAAACCAGGTTTCCGATTGGTTGAGAAAGGTGCTTCAGGGCAAGGGCTATTCAATCTCCCATAAAGCGGCTATTTTACTTGTGGAGAATTTAGGTACCGATTTAAGTCGAATAAGTAAGGAGATGGATAAGCTGACTTATATTCTGCCGAAAGAGAGCCAAATTACGCCCGAGCATATCGAAGAGCATATCGGCATTAGTAAAGACTACAATAATTTTGAGTTGAAGAAGGCAATTGGGGAGCGGGATGTGCTAAAGGCATCCAAGATCATCAAATATTTTGCCCAAAACCCGAAAGACAATCCGTTCGTTCTTACGATAACCCTCTTGCATAGTTTTTTCTCGCAATTGTTGCAATATCATGGGTTAAATGACCATTCTCCGAAGAGTGTTGCAAGTGCCCTGAGGATAAATCCCTATTTTGTTGGGGAATACCAAGTTGCAGCCAAGAATTATCCCATGAAAAAAGTAAGTATGATTATTTCAAATTTACGCGAAATGGATCTTAAAGGTAAAGGGGTAGGGGCCAATGCCACACCACAATCCGATTTGTTGAAAGAACTATTGGTAAAGATTTTTTAATTACTTTCTGTCAATACTGAATTTTCCTGGGCCCAAAAGAATAATGGCTATAAAGAAAACCAAATAAACCAATGCTTTTTCTTTGGTGCCGAATGGGTCAGCCCCATGCACGATAAAAGCAGCTACGGCCATGGTAATTGCTACGGGAACAGCCATCCATCGGGTTTTAAAACCTATGATAATTAAAATGGGACAAATAAATTCAGCAAGTACGGTTAAGAATAAGGATGGAGTTGCACCAATTCCAATAGGGTCTCCAAATTCAAAATTTCCACTGATCAATTTTTGAAATTTTGGGAGTCCGTGGGAAATCATCAAGAGAGAAGGCATAATTCTAAGGAAAGCCAAGCCGATTTGGGTAACTAGGTTGTTTTTCATTTGCAGTAAAGTTTCAATAGCATTAAAAGTACCAATTTTTTGATTAATTTAAAAAGGTGGTTCAATATTCTTTTAATTGCTTGTGTTTATATCGTTTAAGGGTAAAATGGGCTATAAAAATGGGTTATTTGCCATCAAACGGGATAACTATTTAAGCGTTTATCTACCAATTGAAGCGAATTTTAAGGTAAATCAGGGGAAATTAAGTGACTGTCCGACTTGTCAATGGAAAGAAACTGGATCAAAAACAGGAAAAATGTATCAAGGCAAGATAATATACCGATAGGTTTAAAAAAAGGGGGTCACCATCAAATCTATAGGCTTATCTTAATTTTGGATAATCCGAAGGGTTCGCCTCATGCATTATATCGTACACTTTTTCAAATATGTCCTCAGCACTTGGTTTGGAAAAATAGTCGCCATCCGTACCATAGGCAGGTCTATGATCTTTACTCGTTAAGGTGTGCGGCTTGCTATCCAAATAATTGTAACCTCCTTGCTTCTCGATTATTTCGTTAAGGAGGTAAGAGGAACATCCTCCGGGAACATCCTCGTCAATAATCAATAGGCGATTCGTTTTTTGGAGACTTTTCACGGTATCGTGGTTGATATCGAAAGGTAAAAGTGTTTGGGCATCTATAACTTCGGCATCAATACCTACAACAGCAAGCTCTTTGGCAACCCTTAAAACAATGCGTACGGTTGAACCGTATGATACCAGGGTAATATCATTTCCTGTTTTCAAGGTTTCTACCATTCCTATTGGAGTGCAAAATTCCCCTAAGTTTTTTGGTTTTCTTTCTTTTAAGCGATAACCATTTAGGCTTTCTATGATCAAGGCGGGTTCATCACTCTTCATTAAGGTATTATAGAAACCGGCAGCTTGGGTCATATTCCTAGGGGCTAATATGTACATTCCCCTCAATAGGTTGATAAGTCCGCCCATGGGAGAGCCGGAATGCCAAATACCTTCTAGTCTATGCCCTCTGGTCCTAACTATGAGCGGCGCTTTTTGTTTACCAAAACTTCGATATAGCATTGTTGCCAAATCATCGGTCAGTTGGGACGTAGCATAGAAAATATAATCTAAATATTGAATTTCGGCAATAGGGCGCAAACCTCTGAGGGCCAATCCTATACCTTGACCAATAATGGTAGCTTCACGAATACCGGTATCTGCGACCCGTATTTTGCCATACTTATTCTGAAGACCTTCCAAGCCTTGGTTTACATCACCGATTTTGCCACTATCCTCACCAAAAATCAATACCTCCGGATACTTTTCGAACAGTTTGTCGAAATTATCCCTTAAAATAATCCTACCATCTACTTCTTCCACATTTGTGTCGTAGATAGGTTCTATCATTGGAATGTTCGTTGCTTTATTGGGATGTTCGCTATAAAGATGTTTACTGAATTTAGGTTGCATCTTATCAAGAAAGTCATTCACCCATTTTATCAATGCATCTTTTTCTTGCGATTCTTCCCCGATTAAATAGCGTAGCGCTTTACGGGAAATGATTCCTAAATCTTTTTTGAGCGGCTCTTCTACAGCTATTAGGTCATTCCTTAATTTTGCAATAAAATTACGATTGGCACTTTTATTGGCGACATTGTTCAGAAGCCCCAATAAAACAGTTTTCATTTGTTTATGTTCACTAAGGAATTCTGCCCAAGCCTCATTTTTGGCGGCCCGTACCTTTTGGCGAATTTCCTTTTCGATCTTTGCAAGTTCATCTTCGGTTGAAATCCCTGATTCCAAAATCCATTCTTTGAATCGCTTATTGCAGTCGTTATCTTTTTCCCATTGAAGGCGTTCAGCATTTTTGTATCGCTCATGGGAACCTGAGGTCGAGTGGCCTTGTGGTTGTGTCAATTCGGTTACATGTATAATAACAGGAACATGTTGTTCCCTGGCAATATCCGATGCATTTTCATAAACATGCATCAATGCAGTGTAGTCCCACCCCTTAACCTTTAATAATTCATATCCGTTATCATTTTCATCCCGCTGAAATCCCGATAGGATTTTTGATATATTTTCTTTGGTCGTGTGGTATTTGGCAGGAACCGAAATCCCATATTCATCATCCCAAATACTAACTACCATAGGTACCTGTAGTACACCTCCGGCATTGATAGTTTCAAAAAACAAGCCTTCACTGGTACTCGCGTTCCCGATTGTTCCCCATGCGACCTCATTACCATTGTTTGAAAATTTGGTAGCATCTATATTAGGTAAATTACGGTAAACCTTAGAAGCTTGGGCCAATCCCAATAATCTTGGCATTTGCCCGGCAGTACATGAAATATCCGGACTACTGTTCTTCTGTTCGGTAAGGTTCTTCCAGGACCCATCGGCATTAAGACTGTGTGTCAAAAAATGTCCGCCCATTTGCCTTCCTCCACTCATGGGGTCTTTATCGATATCTGCCGTAGCGTACAGACCATGAAAAAATTCTTTGGCATTAAGTAGGCCCAAAGCCATCATAAAGGTTTGGTCCCTGTAATAGCCACTGCGGAAATCACCGTTTCTGAAAGATTTGGCCATGGCCAATTGTGGTAATTCCTTGCCATCCCCAAAAATACCGAACTTGGCTTTACCGGTTAGAACTTCCTTTCTTCCTAGAAGACTACAAATTCTGCTGGTAAAGGCTATTTTGTAATCTTGGAGAATCTGGGTTCTAAAGTCATCAAAAGAAATGTCGGAACTCAATTTTGGGGATGTATCCATATACTGTGGTTTGACTTTCTACAAAAGTACCAAACCATAAGGAATTTTGCAATTTAGAAATGGGTTTAAGTATTTAACAATCATTAAAGAAAAGCACGATTATAAATAAAATGCTTATAAATTATAAAAAATATGTGATGAATATTAGGAATATGGCAAGGGATTAGAACCATTTTCGGGTAAATAAGCCTGTTAAGGTCTTTGGGCTTAAGGTTACGATAAATCTGATTTTTTCCTCATAATTGGGCTGTGTAACTTCCCAGCCATTATTTGAGTATAAGGGGAAATAGAGTTCAAAATAATCGGTGACAAGGTTCAGACGAACCCCTGAGTCATAGACCATGCGCTCTTTGATGTTCTTACTTTTCATAAATCCGAAGTCGCTGTAAAACTCAACCCAGCGCCAAATATTGATACTGGTATTCACTGTGGCCATCCAATCATTGGCGAAAGGGTTCTGTAATTTAGATTTGAAACCGCCTTCGGCGATAATGATCTGTTGACTGTATATACCTGTCTCTTCTGATCTTCCTAAATAATTATAATCAAAAAGGTAGTCATTGGGCCGATCCAAGGCAAAATCAAAGAATTTTAAACCGGGTTCTATGGTGTTGTGTAGAAATTTACCTGCGAAAAACCTAAAATTGAACTGTCTATTGTTTTCGAATAGTTTTCGGTATTCAAGTTCAAAAGACAACTTGCTAAAATCTTTACTGTACTGGGCATCTGCAAACCAAGAAAGATAATCTATGATACCGTTGTCCCTATGTGTAAAACGGGCATTCAGAACACTGTAATCGGGATCGGTTTCAATATTTTCCAAATTATCATCCAAACTGCGGAAGACATTTACATATCGTAAACTAAGGAAATCCCTTTTATTGGATCTTAAGTCATCAGGACGCCAACCAAAACCAATCGATGGTGTAATGGTGGTGTACCGTGAATTTGCTTGATAGTGAGATGTTGAGCCCCTAAAACCGTAATTCGCAACGTATAGACCACTTTTGCTCAGGTATTTACGATAATTGAATTTTCCGTACCCAACTAAAGACTTTTCCTTTGTTGCATAGGAAGGGGCAAAGTCGTAAACAAAAGGTTTCTCTAAAAAGGGCTTATTGTAAATTCGCATTCCGGGAGACCATCCGTCATAAATATTGAAGTTGAGGACAGGTACATAAAAAACCTGGTTGTAATACGGGTTTTCGGCATCTTTGAAGAAACGGAACTGTAATTTTTTATTGCTTGATAAAAAGCCTTTTAAGGATTTCCAATTATCCCGTTCATTGAACTCGGGAATCTTATGGTCATAATTCAGTACCAATCGATCTTCTTCCCCTCTAGGAATGGTGAAGGTCTTTTGGGATCCTATATCGGTAAACCAATATTTGGAAACCACTGAATCTTTTTTAATGCCGAAAAGCGAAATGGGTACATTGGTGCCTTCTTTGTTTTTTAAAGTAACCTTCAAGGAATCATCGGTTTTGATGATTTTTTTTATTTTGAAATCGATCTTTTTATCCGTTGAAAGGTAATCCCTGAAGAACCAATCAATATCTATATCGGCAGATCGCTTTAAAATAGATTCAAAATCCAGCACCTTGGCCGAATTTAAGGAATAGTGTTTAAAATAGGTTTTGATACTTGTATCTATTTTATCCTTACCTATATAATCGGCTAAATAGGAAAGGCCCATTCCGGCTTTATATTTGTTCGCGATCTTTTGGTTGAATTTAATCAAGGAATCGTTCGGGGTTGTAAGGGCTTGATCTAGGTTTTTCCTAGCTGTTAACATATACAGGAACGGGTATTGCTCATTAAAATCCATTTTCGCAATGTTGAATCCTCGAATACCCCATATATTGGATAATTTGCCCAACAGTTTTTGATCTGGGTAAAATGTCTCTACATATTCTATGATCAAGTAGTTGGCAATGGCATCCTTGAGCCACTGTTCTTTTCTCGGGTTTAGATAAAGTGTCTCCGTTAAGAATTTATTCAATGCCGTTTTCAAGAATTTCATTTCAAATTGAAACTGCTCTTCATAAGGTCTTATAAAAGAGGGGAGTTGATTAAGGCCGTATAAAGGGCTTTTATTATAATCTTTTTGACTTACCAGTAATTGGGCATGAGGGTATTTGCCAAGGTTGTCAAAAATGAACTTAGATACCTTGTCTATTGAAATACCTTGTGATATATCGTCGTATTTAGGTGATTGTAAATCGGTAACCACCGTCATATATGGGGTAACGTGTGTTTTGAATTTTTGAAACGGACTTAATATTATTTCGCAGTTCTTTTGCTTAATGGATTCTAATTGGGTCTGTTTGCCGTTTGGAAAATTCGAAGTTCCGAGGTTTCTGTAATTCGTGGTTAGGAAAAGATTGCCAGGATACCTGAAATTAACCGTTGTCCTAGTAATATCGGTGTATAGGTCCTCAAGGTTTTTATTGGAGTAAAGGTTCCATTTGCCATCAAATACGGCTGGTGACAGATACCAATCCTTAAGATAATATTCATCCCTGTTATTGTAGCCATATGGGGTGTATTTATCAGGTGGTAATTGCACGGTATACGTCATGAACAATTGAACCTTTTCTCCCGGGAGCAATGGTTGGTTCAGGGTTATCTTTATCAGGTCTTTTTCTGCTGTTCGTTCCCAGCGCAAACCCCTGTACTCATCGTCTACGGCACTGAGAATAGTAGTTCGGCCCCGTTCATTGTCTTTGGCCAAATGAAGGCTTTTTTTGAACTCTTGGGCAAATCTTTTGGCAAGTCCTGTGTTCTTGTTAGAATAGGCGTGGGCCCAATCATTGAAATAGAGTTCCTCCAAAGTGGATTTTGAAGAGTTTACATAAATGAACTCTTGCTGTATGTTCAATTCCTTTGTCTCCCCGTTCAGCCGAACAGAAAGAGTGTTCGTGTGCTGGCTAAGAGCAATTTGCAGGCCTGTAAAAAAGGCAAGAAAACCAAAAATGGAATTAAAAAATACGTTCTTTTTCAAATATTCGATTTAGAAATTCGGGCTTAAAGATCGTCCTTTGTAGAAAGAATCCAAAATTTCTACCACTTCACCCTCTGTATCAACTAATTTTATAAGGTCCATATCTTTTGGACTGATGTTCCCAGCACTGAGCATGGTATTTTTTATCCAATCAATAAGGCCGCCCCAGAATTTGGAGCCCACTAATATAATGGGAAATTTTTCAATTTTATTGGTCTGTATCAGGGTAATGGCTTCGAAGAGTTCATCCAAAGTACCGAATCCGCCCGGCATTACGACAAAACCTTGGGAATATTTAACGAACATTACCTTTCTAACAAAAAAATAGTCAAAATCAAGACTCTTGTCACTATCGATGTAAGGGTTGTCATGTTGTTCAAATGGTAGGTCTATATTCAGCCCTACGGAGGTTCCGCCAGCCAAATATGCTCCGCGGTTTCCAGCTTCCATGATACCGGGGCCTCCGCCTGTGATTACTCCATAACCGGCTTCGGCAATGCTCTTTGCCACGTTGACGGAAAGATTGTAATATTCTGTGTTCTCTTTTGTCCTTGCAGAACCGAAAATAGAGACACAAGGTCCTATTTCACTCATTTTTTCAAAACCACTTACAAATTCTCCCATGATTTTGAATATGGCCCATGAATCGTTGGTTTTTATTTCATTCCAACCTTTAAAATGTTGTTCTTTTCTCATTCTGTTTTATAACTTTTTGGGCAGCATGTTATGACTGCCACTACTTTTTTAATCAATATTATGCTTTCTGCTTATCAAAACCCAATTCGGGTCTTAAAAATTGTGCCGTATAACTCTTTTTGTTTTTACACACCTCTTCAGGAGTACCTTCGGCAACAACCATACCGCCACCTCTACCACCTTCATATCCTATGTCTATAATATGGTCCACTACTTTAATCACATCCAAGTTGTGTTCTATGACCAATACTGTATTGCCCTTTTCGACCAATTTGTTCAAAACGTCTAAAAGTACGCGAATATCTTCAAAGTGAAGACCTGTTGTAGGTTCGTCCAAGATATAAAAAGTATTGCCCGTATCCCGTTTGGAAAGTTCCGTAGCCAATTTTATACGTTGTGCCTCTCCACCTGATAATGTGGTGGACTGTTGCCCTAAAGATATGTATCCTAAGCCAACATCTTGAATTGTTTTTAATTTTCGATGGATTTTTGGAATCATTTCGAAAAACTCCACGGCATCATCTATGGTCATTTCCAATACATCGGAAATTGATTTTCCCTTATACCTGATTTCCAAGGTTTCCCTATTGAAACGCTTACCATTACATGTTTCACATTCTACATATACGTCGGGAAGAAAATTCATTTCTATTACACGTAGTCCACCTCCTTGGCAAGTTTCACATCTTCCGCCTTTTACATTGAAACTGAATCGCCCTGGTTTATACCCCCGAATAGCGGCTTCAGGGGTTTTGGTGAAAAGGGAGCGAATTTCACTGAAAACACCTGTATATGTAGCGGGATTGGATCTAGGGGTGCGTCCGATCGGACTTTGGTTGATGTCGATTACCTTGTCGATATGCTCCAACCCTTTTATTGATTTATAGGGCATGGGTTTACGAACGCCATTAAAATAATGCGCATTCATGATAGGGTAGAGGGTCTCGTTGATCAAGGTTGATTTACCGCTGCCTGAAACTCCGGTTACCCCGATCATTTTCCCTAAGGGGATGCTAATTGATACGTTTTTAAGGTTGTTTCCCGTACAACCGGTAAGGGTTATTTTTTTACCGTTCCCTTTTCTTCGCTTTTTCGGAACTGAAATTTCCTTTGCCCCTGTAATGTAGTCCGCGGTTAACGTATGGTGGTTTTTTAATTCATCAGGTGTACCTTCGGAAATGATTTCGCCCCCATGATAACCGGCTTTTGGGCCAATATCAATGACATGGTCGGCCCTTTCGATCATATCCCGGTCATGTTCGACCACGATAATGGAGTTTCCAATGTCCCGAAGTGCTTCCAAAGAACTGATCAACCGATTATTGTCCCTCTGGTGCAGGCCTATACTGGGTTCGTCCAAAATATAAAGTACGCCTACCAATTGAGTACCGATTTGCGTGGCCAAACGTATACGTTGTGCTTCCCCACCGGAGAGTGATTTGGAACTACGGTTCAATGAAAGGTAATCTAACCCAACATCCAAAAGAAAACGTATCCTAGTTTTTATCTCTTTTATTATTTCTTCGGCAATCTTTAATTGGTTCCCCGTTAGTTTGGCCTCTAAACCTTCAAAGAAAGTGGCAACTTCAGCAATATCCAAATTAGAGATTTCAGCAATGTTCTTCTCGTCGATTTTAAAGTTCAATGATTCTTGCCGAAGCCTTGAGCCGTTGCAAGTGGGACAGGTAATCTTGTCCATGTATTCCTTGGCCCATCTTTTTATCGAAGTACTATCGGATTCTTCGAATTGGTTTTTGATGAAGTTGGATATGCCTTCGTAATCTATTTTGTAGTTACGTTTTACACCAAGGGTCTTTGACTCCACATCGAAACTTTCCTGTCCGCCATTCAGAAGGATATCCATGGCTTCACTTGGAATTTTATGAATAGGGTCTTGCAGCTCAAAACCATATCGTTTTGCTATGGTTTCAATCTGTTTAAAGGCCCAAGATTTTTTATAAGGGCCCAATGGGGCGATTCCACCAGCATGGATGGAAAGTTTTTTGTTCGGAAAGATCTTCGATTCGTTAACTTCATGCACATGTCCCAGTCCATTGCAATTGGGGCACATTCCCTTGGGTGAATTGAAAGAAAACGTATTGGGTTCGGGGGTAGGATAGGAGATTCCAGTGGTCGGACACATAAGGTCACGACTGAAGTATCTTGGTTCTTTTTTGCCTTCCTCCAAAATCATCAATACATTTTTACCACTGTACATTGCGGTATTGATGGTTTCGGTCATTCGTTTATCCAATTCCGAATTTTCGGAAATCTTAAGGCGATCGATGACGATTTCTATATCGTGGGTTTTGTAACGGTCAACCTTCATCCCTTTTACAATATCCTTGATTTCGCCATCTACCCGGACTTTAACAAAGCCCTGTTTCGCTATTTGTTCGAACAATTCCCGGTAATGCCCTTTTCTCGATTTTATGATCGGGGCAAGTACATTTATCTTTTTATCCTTATAATCGGTTATGATGAGCTCTTTGATCTGTTCGTCACTATAACTGACCATCTTTTCACCGGTATTGTAACTATATGCATCCCCGGCCCGAGCAAATAACAGTCTAAGAAAGTCGTAAATTTCGGTGATCGTACCTACCGTTGAACGCGGGGATTTAGATGTGGTTTTCTGTTCAATGGCAATAACAGGTGATAGTCCGTCGATTTTATCAACATCCGGACGTTCAAGGCCGCCCAAAAATTGACGGGCATATGCCGAAAAAGTCTCTATGTACCTACGTTGGCCTTCGGCATAAATCGTATCAAAAGCAAGGGATGACTTGCCACTGCCCGATAGGCCAGTGATTACCACCAATTTTTCCCTTGGTATGGTAACATCAATGTTTTTAAGGTTATGGGCGCGGGCGCCTTTGACCTCAATATTCTCCTCGTAGTTCGTCATTTGTTTCACGGCAAAGTTGCAAAGGTAGGGTTTTGACCCTTAAAAAGGAAGTTGCCCTAGTTTTGATTTATGGATTCTGAAAGTTAATTTTGGTTAAAAATAAAGTATTCGATTTATGAAATTATTAGGAATAGGTTCCCGGATCGATCATCCGGATTTCGGAAAAGGCGTAGTGACCAATCTTACTTCGGAACAATATTGGGTAACTTTTATCGATGGAGGTTTGGAGACCATTGAAATAGATTCGCAATTCGAGGTTATTGAAGCAGTATACGACGAGGTTGATACGGTAAGTTTTTCAGATGTGGAGCTTAGTCTTATATCCATATTAAGAAGGTGGAGTGATACCGGCAATGCAACGGCATTGGCGAGTAAGTGGAAAGGTGGTTCGTTGGTGCTAAGGCCGGGGGAGTCAAATTTGTCCGATAAGGAAATGCCCATAGACACGTTTTTCCATAAAATCGTAATGGTACGTGATAGGGTTCGGGTCATGGAACAGAAAATCAATGCAAGTAAAAATTTAGATGATCAAGAAAAGGTTGATTTACAACAATATATTACCCGGATTTACGGTAGCCTCACGACATTTAATGTGCTCTTTCAGAATAAGAGTGATCATTTCGTCGGAGAAAGGACAAAATAGTCTATAAGTTATTTACATGGCCATTCGATAACTGTTTTCTTGGTAAGGTTTTAATACCTTTTTCACTTTTAGGTAATTGTTTTTGGTATGCTCCGAAACCATTTCAAGGGAAATACCATTATAATATACGCCGTATTTGCGCTTGTTATCATAAATGATCCATGCGTGCTTTGGGTATTTATATCTAAAGTGCCGTGAGATCAATGGTATTATATTGAAACCGGGTTCTAACTCGGTCATGTAGACAGAACTGTCCGTAGTCTTAAAAACCAGGGAATTTTCAATATAGGATTTTTCACGATTTACCTGTAATGACAGTTTCTTTATTTTCGCTTCGATAATAGCGGTTTGTTCCAAGGTTTCAATATCGAGTATTCCATAAAGTTTCTTTATATATTGATATAACATAAATTCAATACCGTTGGTCTCACTCAAAAAGGCAAAGTATATGTTTCTGATTGCTGCGTGACTTTTCTTTTCAATGCTGTACCACATATTTTGGGCTTTTTCCCTTACAGTTGAAATAGTGTGCTGGTCTGAAAAAAGTCCTTCTTGACCAGATTTGGTTTTTTGAAAACTTAGAACGTCAATGTTGTTTTCCAGTGCAAAATGAATTGCGGTCAGGAAACCATTGAAACTCCCATCATAAATCAATACCCTAGAATTCTCCATATTCCTTAAAATAAACTTAGTTGAACGCTCTTACTTATATATCCATTCTTGTCAGCACCTTTTTTGATTTTTTTTCTACGCCTCGTGATTGTTGGTGTTAACTCTGGATTTACCATCTTATTACCGGAAAGGACATCCATTGTGCCTACAAAGGCAAAAAAGCTAAGACTGTCCTGTATTATGTTTTTTTCCATCCCTCAATTAGTATATAATCCAAAAATATGGAATAATACCTAATTATGGAAATAATCCAGAAATATTTTGGATATATTCCAAATTATGTATCTTTGGGTATGGAAAATGAACTTACATTGAAGCGGTTTACCGAAGTTCGTAGGGCTTTGGGCTTTACCCAGGCCGAATTCGCCAAGGTTTTGGGTGTTAGCAATACCACGGCGGATATTGAAAGGGGTAGGACCAAATTATCTGGCAAAGTGGTTGCCGAACTTTTAAGGCAATTTAAAATTAATCCCTTATGGTTATTTGCAGAAAGTGATAAGCAGTATTTAGAGCCGTCTAATACAAGTGTTATTCCTAAAGTGGTGACCGTTAATTCATCCGATAACGAAAATATGGTGCTGGTCAATGCCAAAGCTGCCGCTGGTTACCCACAGAACATTCAAGATACCAGTTGGTATAAACAGTTGCCGGCGTTTGATATACCGCTTCCAGAATTCCGGAATGCCACATATCGCGGTTTTCAAGTTGAAGGTGATAGTATGTTGCCCAACCTTAAACCTGGGGAATGGGTGTTGGCAAAAGCTGTTGAGGATATTTCCGATGTTAGTCCTAATAAAATATATGTGATCGTTTTGCAGGATTCGGTCTTGGTTAAAAAAATTGAAAAAGCCCCCACTTCCACCAATATCATTTTAATATCCTTGAACGAAACCTATCCACCCTACGAGATAGAACCGCATCAGATTCAGGAAATTTGGCAGGTTAACAGTAAAATTACCTTTGGAATAGATGCGACAACGGAAAAAGGACTTTTAAGGCAGTTGCAGGAGTCTATGGAAGAATTGAAAAGTCAATTCAATCAAGGGAATAATTAATTTATAGTTTAAGGGTGTAGAGCCCACTGTTCTTTAAATTAAAACCCAAACTCGTATATAGTGCTATTGCGGGTTTTCTATGGTGACCACTGAAAAGTAGTATTTCGGATAGATGCAGTTTTTGTCCTTCTTTGATGAGTAATTCCATTAATTTTCGGCCAATTCCCTTACCTCGTTGTTCGGGTGAAACCACAACATCTTCAACCATACCTTTATAACCGGAGATGACCTTATATGTGGCCAACGAGGCCATTCCTATCAACTCATCATTCTCCCATGAACATGCAAGGATAAATTCATTGCCTTGTGATAAGACCTGGTCAATATCCCATTGACTGATTTCGGCATTCAATACATTGAACAGCTCACTTATCTGTTTGCTGATTTCAGGGGTTATTTCTTCTTTTTGTAATATACTGAATGTCATTGCGGAATGTTTTATTAGTTTAAAAATAATGATAATTGAGGAGCTTTCTAATTGTGAAATAATAGAATAACCCTTCAAACAGAAAAACTATTCATCAACCGTGTTCAATTCATTTTGGATTAAATCCAAATCCAGCTCATTGAAATTATGGGCTGCCTTAACGAGTAGGGTAGAGCCTATTGTTTGGAACAAATGATTGGTCTTCATAACGAACTCGGCCTGCTTTTCAATTTTATAATCGGGAATGCCGACTAAGGTTAGGTTGGTTTGGCCGGACTCTTCGGCAATGATGTCATAAAATGGCTTTTGTTCCACGGCATTGTTGATGATCTTTATTTGCACATTAACACGTAGGTCTTCCACTAATTTTGCTATTTTATCGTGAATAAGTTCAACGGATACATTGTTGTTGTTAACGAAAAGGACCCGGATATCCGGATTGTCCCATCTTGGGGAGGCTATTATGAACCGGGCAATGTTCAGCATCATTTCAGCATTTTTACTGTCGGTTTCACGCCACCAAAAATCGACCGATTTGTAATCCCCGAATTTCGATTTTCGGTCAAAATCCAAATACAAGAGGTTGTAATCCAGATGTAATAGGGTTTCCGTCATTCTGGAATATTCTTTCGAATTTTCCAATCCTTTGGGCCATCCCATCATTATGGTATTGGGTTCAACCCCTGAAAATCCAAAGGTAGAGGCGATATTGGTTATTCCAGAATAGATATTGTCCACCTTGATCTGTCTTGCAAAAATACCAAGTTCCTTAAAATTTTCATCCCTGACCGTTTGCTCCACTTTTCGTAATGGTGTGTCATTGTTTTTGTCAAGGATCAGTTTAAAGTTGGTTACGATGCCTGTTCTTCCCGATACGGTTTTCCCGAGCTCCAGGAGGTATTTCTGGTGGTCACTTTTACCGCTAAAGAGAATAATGTTGGGGTTCCAGTTCGTGTTTTCATCGTCTTTGTCATCAATCTTTTTTAGTCCTTTATTGACAACGTTCTCCCAAACACTACGCCATACATCATTGGATTGCACTTTCACCTCTTTGCGTTGTAGTGCAAAATATAAGGCAGTGATTACGCCTAGGGCTACCATCATGGCAATCATATCGAGTTTGAACATGACCAAAAAACAAGCAATAAAACCAAGAAGGCCGATCCAACGTTTTATTTTGAAGGAAGGTTGAAAGTCGGGATTTGCCCAACTTTCCAGAAAATAAGATATGTTTATGAATCCGTAAGCCGTGAGGTAGAACATGGAAACCACTCTGGCGATAACATCCAGCTTCCCTATAAGAATGCCAGATTCGGCAATGATGAAAACCAATAAAAGGGCATTTACCGGCTCGTTGTTTTCACCTTTTCCCTTGCCGAATATTTTAGGGGTCACTTTGTCCATTGACATGGCCTGTAAAATGCGTGGACCACCTAATATCCCACCTAAAGCGGAAGATAGCGTAGCGCCCCAAATTCCTGCGACAACTGCAGGTGCGAAAAGTGCAATTTTCATTAGGATATTATAATCAGACTTTAGTAACTCCGGATCAACCGTAAAGGCAATGAAAACGGCCAATAGAATATAAACCGTTAATCCTGTCCCGATAGCGGCCAAGGTGCCTATCGGAATCGATTTTTTGGAATCTTTTAGATCGCCGCTCATGGCAATACCCGCTGTAAACCCTGTAACAGCCGGAAAGAATATTGCAAATACGACTTCTAAAGGAACTGCGTCTTCAGTCGAAAATAAAGGTACAGTCTGAGGGGCGAATTCATTGGTTCCCAAAAAAACGGAAACCAAGGATAGGGCAATGGCGGCCAAAATGAAAAATTGGGCTTTTAAAGCAACTGATGTGCTTATCAAAGCTAAAATGGTCAAGGCTACCAAAGCTATAGTACCGGTAATGCGATAATCGTTTACCGTCATTCCGTATCCGAAATAAGAGTTGAAACTTTCAGAGAATCCAATGAGGTATAATGCAATGGAAAAAGCGGTACCAACATATAGGGCAATACCAATAGAACCACCAATTGGAATGCCCATGCTTCGGGACAATACATAATAAATTCCGCCGGCACCTATCTTCTTATCGGTTGCAACGGAAGAAACACTCAATCCTGTAGTAACCGCTATAACATGGGAAATTATGATAATACCTATTGTGCCCAAGAGTCCGGCATTGCCTACGACCCAGCCAAGACGCATATACATGATCACGCCTAAAATCGTTAAGACCGATGGGGTAAATACCCCAGCAAACGTTCCGAATTTCTTTTTTTCCGGCATTAGCTTTATGGATTGGCTAAAGAGTTATAAAAATAAAGATGTGAATACTCTAAAACTAACAAACCAAGGAATATTAATCCTGATTATAAGCTTTTACATTACCCATATCCAATTTAATTGGGCCTAGACTATGGGTTTTGGGTAAAAATGCACCACTTTCGGACAATTGCCAGTCGTCCCAAGTGGCTTTTAGTCCTCCGATAGGAATGATTTTTACCCATAGTTTGAAACTTATGGGGAAACCATTGGGTTGTAGTTCCCATAAGTAAGAGTCTCCAGGAGTGCTTCCGCCAGATGTGTAAGTAATCAGAAGCGCTTTTGCGCCATCATCCATAGGCACGATACGGCGTTCAACTCCTTTATCAAAGACCTTGAACGGAGCTACCAACCAAAAGGAGTCATTGTTGAATAAATCTATGGCCTTTTTAATAGTTTTGTCCCGTTCTTGCGTTTCTGATATGATTTCACCTTTATCGTATACCCTACTTTTTTCGGTTTGGCTCAGGTTTAGGTCGACCATTATATCGTCCCATGATACTTTGACCTTACCCAAAGCCTTGTCCCATTTATAAGTATGTTCACCGTTACGAAAACCCCATTCCAGATACCGGGTGTTTTTATAAGCTTCATTGTTGATCGCGGTTAACATCTTCTGTGCTAAAGCATCGGCTTCAGGGCCGGCCTGACCCTTTGGTAAGGGTTCGTTATAGATAAGATAGGTAATTATAGATGCTATTGAGAGTAAGGCAACTAGACCGATTAGTATTTTAATTGATTTTCTAAACATTTTTGGGGTTCTTTAATTTAAAGGCATACTATTTAAAAGCCAACTGCTGTGTCGTCACCGCGTTTATCCGCTCCTCCTTCCAATCTTCCGTCAGGTAAGACCCGGATGGCATCTACCTTTCCTAAAATAGGTGTTCTGCCTTCATTTATAATATATCCTTTGGATTTTAATTCTTCTTTGACATTCTTTGAAAATCCTTCAGTTTCAAAAATTATATAATCGGGTAACCATTGATGGTGGAACCTAGGCGCATTGACCGCTTCCTGCATGCTCATTTTAAATTCGTAGGTGTTTAGAATGGTTTGTGCTACTGCTGTTATTATAGTTGAGCCCCCAGGACTGCCTACTACCATCCATAGCTTTCCGTCTTTTTCAACAATGGTCGGGGTCATGGAACTCAACATTCTTTTTTCGGCCGCAATACTGTTTGCTTCCGCTCCTATAAGGCCGAACATATTGGGAACCCCGGGCTTAGAGCTAAAATCATCCATTTCGTTGTTCAGGAAAAAACCCAATTCGTCGCAATACAATTTGGAGCCATATGCGCCATTAAGGGTCGTGGTTACCGAAACGGCATTGCCTTCTTCGTCCACTATGGAATAATGTGTGGTCTCTGAACTCTCATATGTTTGAACTTTACCTCTTTCTATATCAGAAGATAAGGTAGCCTTATCGAAAGTAAAATCTTGCATTCTTTCTTCAAGGTAATTCTTGCTTAAAAGCACATCTAAAGGTATATCTACAAAGTCTGGGTCTCCTAGAAAATAATTGCGATCGGCATAGGCCCTACGACTTGCTTCGGTAAATAATTGGATGGTTTCGGTGGAATTATGGCCGAATTCCGAGATTTGATAAGGTTCTATCATTTTAAAAATCTGGTTCATGGTAACGCCACCACTACTTGGTGGACTCATGGAAATGATAGTCAAATCCTTGTAATTGAACGTGATAGGCTGGCGCCATTCCGCTTTATATTTGGCCAAGTCTGCCATTGTGACATAACCCCCTTTTTCTTGGATAAATGAAGTAAGCTTCTGAGCTGTTTCCCCTTTATAAAATTCATCACGACCATTTTCTGCAATACGTTTAAGGGTGTTTGCCAGTGCTGAATATTTTAAAGTGTCTCCCTTTTTACATGTATTGAAAAACAATGTTTTATCTCCATTTACTTCAAGTATCTGTTCTCTGTATTTTTCTAAGCGTGCTTCTTGTTTTTCGGTTACGACAACTCCCTTTTCGGCCAAGGCTATAACAGGTTCAAGTATGTCTTTTATGGGTAAGCTCCCGAACTTTTCATGAACTTCAAAAATTCCGGCAATCGTACCGGGTACCCCTACTGCAGTTGCCCCAACGGTGCTTTTTCCTGGAATAACATTGCTTAGAGAGTCCAAATACATGTCCTTGTGTGCCGATAAAGGGGCTTTTTCCCTATAATCAATAGCGCCCGAATCCCCATTGCTTTTACGGTAAACCATAAATCCACCACCGCCGAGATTCCCTGCAAACGGATAGGCGACGACCAAGGCCATTTCGGTAGCTACCATAGCATCAAAGGCATTGCCTCCTTTTTTTAGTATTTCTGCGCCAATGGCCGATGCTTCTTCGCGGGCGGTTACTACCATGGCTTTGTTGGTTACCACTCCGGTAGGTTTGGCCGGTTGTTCTTTGCAATTTATTAGGATAATTAGGAAGGGAAGTAAAAGGTAAAATCTAAAGTAAAGCTTCACATTAATCATGGTTGATAACTGAAAATTAGGTTATAGTGATTTATATTTATGTTTTGAAAAGGTGATTAGTTCATTAAAAAAATCTGTGAATTCCCTTTCAAAATCCGTGTAATGTTCTTCAAGGTCCAAAATAGCGAAATTCATTTTTGATTTATTTTTTGTTCTGCGGTTCATGCCGTTCAGAACCCTGTCTATTCCTTCCATTTTAGAATAATTATAGAGCCAATTGTCACTGATCATATAGGGCATCATCCGTTGTACGCCATTAGGTAATATGGTGTAATTGTTTTCTAAAAGGTCGTAAAAATCATTCACGAAAATTTTTAAGGGGGTGTCCGAATAGTTTTTCCAATTCTTTGCTAAAAAATGGTCATAATAAATGTCAACGATGACCCGGCTATAATGACTGTAGTTCTTGTGCAATCGCTTACTACTGATTTTAGGGATACTGTGCGAGTCGGTGTAAGTGTCTATTTCCCGGTGTAGGATAACCCCTTTTTGTATGCGATCTGGTAGGTGGTCTATTTTATTGCCACGAATACTGTCTGCAATGAAGTTGCCTATCGCAATTTCATCATCACCGAAAGAAAGGTATATATGTGCCAGGAAATTCATTGGACTATAAATTTATTCATAAGGTCGAATTTACCAAATTGAAGGTTAGGATTGGTATTAGTCTTTTATATTTGCAAAAAAACTTTTAACAAATTATGACACTAATTAAATCAATATCTGGAATACGAGGTACAATCGGAGGTGAATCAGGGGACAATTTAACCCCGATTGATGCCGTGAAATTTGCGGCTGCTTACGGTATATGGTTAAAAGGGTATTCAAAGAAAGATGATTTAAAAGTTGTTATTGGTCGAGATGCTAGGATATCAGGTGAAATGATCCAGAATCTTGTGGTTTCAACACTGGTGGGCTTAGGTGTAGATGTAATAGATTTGGATCTTTCTACAACACCAACCGTTGAAATCGCCGTTCCTTTGGAAAAAGCGGACGGTGGAATCATATTGACCGCAAGTCATAATCCCAAACAATGGAACGCCCTAAAGTTACTTAATGAAAAAGGGGAATTTTTAGATGCGGCACAAGGGGCTAAAATCCTTGAGATTGCGGAAAGTGAGGATTTTGTATTTGCTGATGTGGATGATCTTGGTGACGTAACCAAAAATGATGCCTATATCGATATTCATATTGATGAAGTTTTGAATCTATCATTGGTGGATGCCGATACGATTCGAAAAGCAAAATTCAAAGTAGTGGTAGATGGAGTGAATTCTACCGGAGGTATTGTTATCCCTAAGTTGTTGGAAACCTTAGGGGTCGAAGTCGTTAAGTTGTATTGTGATCCAAATGGACATTTCCCTCATAATCCCGAGCCGTTAAAAGAGCATCTGGGAGACATTTGTGAACTTGTTGTAAAAGAAAAAGCGGACTTTGGTATTGTGGTGGACCCGGATGTGGATCGTTTGGCATTTATCAGTAACGATGGCGAGATGTTCGGGGAAGAATACACCTTGGTGGCCTGTGCGGATTATGTACTAGGTAAAACGAAAGGGAATACAGTTTCTAATTTATCGTCTTCTAGGGCTTTAAGGGATATTACCGAAAAGCATGGTGGTACTTACGAGGCTGCCGCTGTAGGTGAAGTGAATGTGGTGACCAAAATGAAGGCGAATAAGGCGATTATAGGCGGTGAAGGAAATGGTGGAATCATTTATCCTGAGAGCCATTATGGTCGTGATGCCTTGGTGGGTACGGCGTTGTTTTTGATGTTGATGGCAGAAAAAGGGGGAACGGTCAAGGAATTACGCGATAGCTATCCTAGCTATTTTATGAGTAAGAAGAAAATTCAGTTGACTCCTGAATTGGATGTGGATGGTATCTTAAAAGCTATGGCGGATAAATATAGTGAGGAAGAAATCTCTACTATTGATGGTGTAAAGGTCGATTTTGCTGAAAATTGGGTACACTTACGTAAGTCGAATACCGAACCTATAATCCGGATTTATACAGAAGCAAAAAGTCAAAATGAGGCTGATGGCCTTGCGGATCGTATTATTGGTGAGATCAAGAGTATAGCTGGTATTTAAATCAACCAACCTTGGTAAGGTGTCGAAAAGATTATTTTGGTTCTTTGCCGCGGTGTTTCCAGCGCCGATGCGTCCAGAGGTAGTGTTCCGGTCTTTCTTTGATTTGAAGTTCGGTAAGTTCAATGAACTTATCGGTAATCTCGTTTTTTTCAGTGCTGCTTCCTGCAAGGGTAATGGGTATGAACTCGGCTTGGTAATAGCCACGTTTTACCTTGCTGACTTTTAAAAAGACCACAGCTAGATCAAGTTTCCGGGCCAAGGTTTCGGCCCCGTTGAATATGGGGACCCTTACACCCATGAATTCTTTCCAATAATGGGCTCTCTTTACTTGTGGCGATTGATCGCTGACCATACCGTATATGGCAGTGATATTGTTCTTGTGGTTACGTATCACCGTTTTGGTGGTTTCTTGTTGTGAGATTAAAGAAGTGTTCCATTTTGCCCTGATCTTTCTGACCAGTTTGTCGAAATAAGAATTGCTAATTTTTTGATATACCGCATATCCTTTGGATTCTACGTAATTGTTGATGCTTACATTCCATTCCCAATTAGCATAGTGGGAGCAGAGGATCAGTACGCTTTTTTCTTTTTCGATTTCACGAAGTACTTCGGCATTAAGGACATTGTATTTCTTTCGAAAAGCTTCTTTGGAAAGGTTCATGCCTTTGACCATTTCCAGGAACATATCGCACATGTGGCGATAAAAGCCTTTTTCAATTGCGGTCAATTCTTCTTTTCGTTTGTTGGGGAAAACCAATTCTAGATTATTGCGTACCACATCTTTGCGGTATCCGATTATTCGATACACCAAAAAGTATACGGCATTGGAAAACCCATAAAATATATGATGCGGAAGGATCGAAATCACCCATAATAAAGGGTATATTAAAATAAAGGCAAGTAGTTGCATGTATTACGTAGTAAAGCGCAAATATAGCTATATTTGGCTCGAAATATAACGCCTAAGTACATGTATAATCTAAACATCGCTACCATCGCCATTATAGCGGCTAATGTAATAGCATCTTTAAAAGGTTTTAACGACACTGGATTTTTTGAAAGATATAAATTCAGTATAGGGGGGATAAAGGGCGGACAGAAGGACAGAATGCTTACTTCAGGGTTTTTACACGTGGATATGTCCCACTTGTTCATGAATATGCTTACACTTTACTTTTTCGCCGATGTGGTCATAAATTGGTTTGGTCCCATAAAATTTGTAGGCATATATTTTATAAGTCTTGTAGCGGGGAGTCTATTGGCACTGGTTTTTCATAAGAATGAGCCTTATTATAGTGCGGTAGGCGCGAGTGGGGCTGTTACGGGCATATTGTATACTGCAATTTTGTTGCAACCGGATATGCGTTTGGGGATTATGTTCATTCCTATACCTTTACCAGCCTATGTCCTCGGTATTGGTTATCTATTGTATTCCATATACGGCATGAAAAAACGATTGGGTAACATTGGGCATACCGCTCATTTTGGAGGAGCTATGGGGGGTTATGTGGCAACATTATTCTTTAAACCTGATCTTTTGGTAACCGACACGATGATGGTTATACTTCTTGCCGTCCCAATAGTCATTCTTTTCATTATGGAAAAGCTTGGGAAAATCTAGAATTGATCAACAAAAGGAAGGAAAGGGCGAAGATTCAATGTGATTTTTACCGTTCCTCTTGTTTATTGGCATTTCATTGTAAATATTACATTGGGAATACACGCATTACGTAATTTTGGCGTTAATATAGAAACCTAAATCTAAACCAAAACCAAATTTTAAAATGAAAAAAGTAAACCTACTACTTTGTTCAATTTTCTTATTGATTATGTCTTGTAGTGATGAAACTACGGTCTTCAGTGATTTTCAGGACGATATACAATTAGAAGGCAACGAACAGATTTTAGACAACAGTGTAAGTTTTGATTATGCTGGAGTACTGGAAATTGCAGAGGAAGTTAATATTTCAGGAAAACAAGCCAGTGCTTCCAAAGTCGATGAGGCTGGTGATTACCCGCTTACCTTGATCGCACAAATTGACCCCCCGTCTTATAGTGGCGGTGAGAACTTGACTGCTTCTCACGTACATGTAGATGGAGATTATGCGTACGTTTCCTATAATACTGTTGAAGATGATTATGCCGGAGGTATAGACATTATTGATGTAAGTGATCCCACTGATCCGAAAGTCACTTCTAGATTGTATTATGTAAATGCTGATTTAAACGCTATTGAATATAGTGATGGGTATATTTATGCAGTCGGAGGTGTTGATTCGGAAAAATCCGTTACGGCTACTTCAAATTCTTTTGTTGCAAAAATCCCTGCTTCAGGAGGAAGGATGTATACTAGTGCTGGAATCGATTATGGTTTTCAGGAGGGGTATAATAGTACAGATATTGAAGTAACTTCTAATACCGTGGTAGTTTCAAGCGGTGGCGATGGTACCGTAACCATTTATAACAAAAGTGACTTAAGTATTTTAAATGAAGCCCCATTTCAGGACTTGAGGTCTGTGAAAATGGACAATGGTCTATTCGCTGTTCTTGATGCTGGTAGTGGAGTAAGCATATTGGATGATAATCTAAATGTAATAAAAGAAATACCTATAAATACTGATTTTGGTGCAGCGACAAAGCGAACTTTGGCTTTCAAAGATGGCAAGGTGATTGTTTCCGAGGGTTCAATAGGCGCCGGATTATATAATGTAGCTAGTGGTTCTTTAATCGAATATTTACCTGTGTTGATCGACCCTAGCGCAACTTCGACAGAGGGAAGTGAGACCAATGCAGTTGCTTTGAACGAGGAAATGATACTCATGGCCAATGGTGGTTCCGGACTTTGTCTTTCCGAGGACAATGGGGATGATGCCGATTTATACGGGGTTATTCAGTTAGAAGGCTCAATAAACTATGTAGAATCAAAAGACGATTATATTTTTGCGGCTTCAGGTAAAAGTGGGTTGCAAATTATCAAATTGAATAGGACAAGCGAAAGTTTGTCTACCCGTTGTAGTTCCCTTTCGACTTATTCGGGCAGTTCTGATTTAAATGTGAGGTTAGGTGAAGATAAGGCGTATAGTGGCTCAAAAAGATTCGCTAATATTGAAGTTGCCGGTACCTTGTTGCTTTGTGGTTCGTGGACAGTTAACAATGGAGTGGATGTTTATAGTGATGCTCTTTTCGAAATGTACGGTACTTTGGTTGTTGGAAGAAACAATAAAAGAAAAGATGTGATGGTTGATGAAGGGGCAACGTTTGTAGTCGAGGGGAACCTTACTATTTACGGAGACCTTATTTTGAATGATGGGGCGAAATTGGAATTTATCGGAAATGACTCCGTAGTTAATATTTTTGGTTCGGTCGTAAAAAATGGAACTGTAAATGTATCAGGAAACTACGATGATGTAAGAAACAAATTTTAGCAAACTACTAAATAAAAAAAATCCCTTCCGGTTAAACGGAAGGGATTTTTTTATTTAAAAAGAAGTAATGTGCTTAATTCAGCATTTCCGATATACGGGCCTCTAAAGCAGGACCTCTAAGATTTTTTGCTACGATAACCCCGTTTTCGTCCAATAAAAAAGTAGCAGGAATAGCGTCAACATTATAAAGCTTTGCTATGGCATCGTCAAAATAGGCGATGTTGGAAACATGGTGCCATTCCAATCCGTCATCCTCAATGGCTTTTTTCCATGCTTCAGCTGTTTTGTCCAGTGAAACGCCTATGATACTCAGGCCTTTTTCCTTGTATTTGTCGTAAACTTTTACCACGTTTGGGTTTTCTGCCCGGCAAGGTCTGCACCAAGCTGCCCAGAAATCGATTAACGTTGCTTTTCCTTTAACATCGTTTAAGGCCAAAAGTTTCCCGCTAGGCGAAGGGGCTGAAAAATCAGGAGCCACGGCTCCAACGCTTGTGTTTTTGGAGTTTTCTTCACGCTTCTTTAATTCATCCAGTGTTTTCTTAACTTTTTTTGCAGCTTCGGTCTCTTTGATTTCGGCAGAAAGTCCGTTGAATAGGGTTTGTAGTTCTTCCGTTGTCGATGTCCTTGTGTTTATGGCCCTATCTATAAGTAAAGCGGAAATCAAGGCGTTGGGGTTGTCCTTGATATAGCCCAATTCAAATTCTTCATATTCACCCCTTAGATCGTTCAGCTCTTCTTTCAGTGAGTTTATCAGAACCGTATCCCTGCTGTTTGATGCGGCCTTTAGGTCTTTTTGAATGTTCATTGCTTGCTGGGATACTTCTCTTGAGTTTTTTTGAAAGTCATATAGAAATTCGTTTTGCGGGGTACCAGTAGACTTTGCCAAGCCAAGACTGTCTTTGTGGGCAGTGAATTCTATATCGCCATTTTCAAGTACAGTAGCGGCGTAACCGCCCAGTTGGTCTATAAAAATGTAATGCATTTCAGGTTGGTTTTGCTGTCCTTCGAAAACAAAAGTTCCGCCTTTTACTTCGGCGGTATCCACTTCAACCAGGCGATTGTTCTCTCCACTTTTTTTCAAATAGACGGCGGTACCATCGGCAACATCACCGGTAAGTGTACCATTTATTGAATAGCCTTCCGGTTTAGAATTGCAGCTTGCCATTAATCCTAAGATGATTATGGATAAAAAAATGTTTCTCATTCGATATTTATTTATGTGAATTGCAAATGTAGTTATTAGTGCCCATAAATAAAAAGCACTGAACGAATGTTCAGTGCTTTCTTTCTTTTTGAATATCAGTGTTTTAGAATTGATAGCGTATTCCTAGGGCGATATCAAAGTCAAAATTATCGGAGAAACCGTCATAACCAATTAAACCGATCTCAGGTCTAAAGTCCAACGATATTAATAACGGAATATCAAAATTATATTCAATTCCTATATCGCCCGCTCCAAAAATGAACAACCCGTCGTTGTCGTCATCAAAGTCGATATCAACATTTCCTAATCCTCCACCAACTCCATAGTACCAGTTGAAGTTGCCGTCCAAAGGTAATACCCATTGGTATATACCTGCTAATTTAAAGGCATTGTAGTTTTTGTTATCGCGCCAGCCTAAATCCACTTCGAGGCGATTGTATCTGGATATTGATTTTTGGTAAGATATTTCTGCACCAAAACCATCACTGTCCCCCATTCGAAGACCTATGGCATGCTCTGAGATTTCTTGGCCGAAACCAAAGGAAAATGAAGCGAAAAAAGCAATTAACGTAAGTGTTTTTAAAAATTTCATAAGATTTGATTTTAGAGTTGTAAAAATAACGATTCTTTATTTTGCTGAAAATAATATCTTAATTTTGCAACCAAAATCGTACCAGGCCAATTATGGAGCATATGGATTTATTGAAGGAAGGTTTAGCTGGGGAACTATTGACCGATAATCTAAGTACCACATTATATGCCACCGATGCCTCCGTGTATCGAAAAATACCCTTGGCTGTGGCATTTCCTAAGAATATAGGGGATATTAAGAAATTGATTGCCTACGCTTCGAAAAACAAGGTGGGGCTAATCCCTAGGACGGCAGGTACTTCATTGGCTGGCCAGTGTGTGGGGAACGGGATCGTTGTCGATGTCTCCAAGTACTTTACGAAAATCATAGACCTTGATATAGCCAATAAACGGGTAACCTTGCAGCCTGGTGTCATTCGTGATGAGCTCAATCAATATCTAGAACCGTACGGATTGTTTTTTGGGCCAAACACATCAACATCCAACCGTTGTATGTTAGGGGGTATGGTCGGCAATAATTCTTCTGGAACAACATCAATCCAGTATGGGGTAACCCGTGATAAGGTAATTTCATTAAAGACGATTTTGTCAGATGGTTCAGAAGTGGAGTTCAAACCACTTTCCAAAGAAGAATTTGATAAGAAAATTGCTTTAAATACACTTGAAGGAAAACTTTATAAAAATATTTATAAAGAACTATCAAACAAAGAAGTACAAGAACGTATAAAGGAAGAATTCCCGAAACCGGGAATTCATAGGCGCAATACGGGTTATGCCGTGGATGATTTGTTGAAAAGCGGTATTTTCGGTGGCCCGGAAGAACAATTCAACTACTGTGAATTGCTAACAGGTAGCGAAGGTACGTTGGCTTTTACAACAGAAATCACCGTACAATTAGATGAACTTCCTCCCAAATATTCCGCTATGGTTGTCACGCATTATCGTACGTTGGAAGATTGTCTCAGTGATGTGATTCCCGTAATGAAGCATGGTCTTCATCTTTGTGAGATGATGGATAAGGTCATCTTGGATTGTACCAAGAATAACACGACCCAGCTTCAGAATAGATTTTTCGTTGAGGGTGATCCAGCCGCTTTGTTGATGTTGGAGCTTAAGGCAAATACTGAAAAAGAGCTGCAACAAGAGATAGGAAAATTGATAGCTACCATAACCGCATCTGGGTTGAGCTACGCCAACCCTATTCTCTATGGTGGGGATATAGCAAAAGCAATTGAGCTGCGAAAGGCCGGTCTTGGCCTTTTGGGTAATATCGTTGGTGATAGAAAGGCGGTGGCATGTATTGAAGATACGGCAGTCGCTTTGGAAGATCTGAATGCCTTTATATCCGAATTTACTGCAATCATGAAAGGGTATAAGCAGAATGCCGTTTATTATGCCCATGCAGGGGCGGGAGAACTTCATTTGCGGCCGATCTTAAACCTTAAAAAGTCTGAGGATGTGGCTTTGTTTAGGGCCATTACCACAGATGTAGCCAAGCTCACAAAGAAATATAAAGGCTCTTTCAGTGGGGAGCATGGTGATGGGATCGTTCGTGCGGAATTTATCCCAATAATGGTCGGGGAAGAAAATTATGAACTGCTTAAGCGGATTAAATCTTATTTTGATCCGGAAGGGATATTCAATCCAGGGAAGATTGTAGATGCCTATCCCATGGATGAGTCATTCCGCTATGAAGTGGATAGGGAGGAACCGGAGATTCCTACTTTGATGGATTTTTCAGACAGTGAAGGTATTTTAAAGGCCGCTGAAAAGTGCAACGGTAGTGGGGATTGCCGCAAAACCCATCTTGCCAAAGGGGGAATGTGCCCCAGTTACCATGCAACGAAAAATGAAAAAGATACGACCAGGGGTAGGGCCAATGCCTTTCGAGAGTTTTTGACCACGGGAAGCGCGAGCGATAGGTTCAGTCAAAATGAACTTAAGGAAGTTTTTGATTTCTGCTTAAGCTGTAAGGCCTGTGCGAGTGAATGCCCAAGTAATGTGGATATTGCCAGTTTAAAAGCTGAGTTTTTATATCAATATCAGGAGAAAAACGGCTATTCCCTGCGAAGTAAATTGTTTGCGCATAATACTAAGCTCAATAAAATGAGTAGTAAGGTTGCCGGACTTACAAATGCGGTATATAGTTCCAAGATGCTTAGTGGTTTAATGAAAAAATCGGTAGGTGTGGCCAAGGAACGTACCATGCCCAAAGTTTCAAGTTTTAATTTTGATAAGTATCTCAAAAACGTTTTAAATGAATCTGTTGGCTCAAATTCCAAAGTGGTTCTGTATATAGATGAATTCACCCATTATATGGATACGGGCCTAGGCAAGGATGCAATTGGACTTCTGACAGGTTTAGGATACGAAGTACAGCTTTTTTATGCTGAAAGTGGCCGAACCTACCTATCCAAAGGATTTTTAAAACAAGCCCAAAAGTTGGCAATCGCTAATAGTAAGCAATTAAAGGTATTCGTTGAACAGAACGTGCCGGTACTAGGTTTGGAACCCTCTGCCATATTATCCTTTAGGGATGAATATAAGCGTTTGGTGCCTAACAAAGAGGAAATGGACGCAATTGCGGCAAACGCTTTCTTGGTTGAGGAATTTTTGGCTAAAGAGATAGAAAAAGGGAATTTAACATCGGAAAGGTTTACCAAAGAGGCAAAAACCATAAAAATACACGCCCATTGCCATCAAAAGGCCTTATCTAACCAAAAAGTAACTTTTGATATCCTCAACTTGCCCGAGAATTATACGGTTTCCATTATAAGCTCAGGGTGCTGTGGAATGGCGGGTTCTTTCGGGTATGAGAAAGAACATTACGATGTTAGTATGCAGATCGGGGAGCTTAAACTGTTTCCGGCCATTCGAAAAAGCGATTCATCTACCATTATTTCGGCCAACGGTACCAGTTGTAGGCATCAGATAAAGGATGGCACCGATAGGGATGCATTACATCCTATTACAATCTTAAAAAATGCTTTGGTAAATTGATTTTTGAATCCGTTCATTAACATTTATCTTTGGCGCTCTATGAACTTAATATAATCGCATGGCAGGGAATACATTCGGAAACCTTTTTAAATTATCCACATTTGGTGAATCACATGGTGCGGCAATAGGTGGCGTTTTAGATGGGTGTCCCCCGGGAATAGAGATTGATTTGGAGGAAATACAAAATGAATTGAATCGTCGTAAGCCTGGCCAGTCTGCCATTGTGACCCAGCGGAAGGAACCCGACACGGTAGAATTCTATTCGGGAATTTTCGAGGGTAAGACCACAGGTACCCCCATCGGTTTTGCGATTCATAATACGAATCAAAAATCAGGGGATTATTCCCATATCAAGGATTCATACAGACCTTCCCATGCCGATTATGTTTATGATAAAAAGTATGGTTTCCGTGATTATAGAGGTGGTGGTCGAAGTTCGGCACGTGAAACAGCCAGTAGGGTAGTGGCCGGTGCCATAGCCAAACAGTTTTTATCCTCGATGAAAATAAATGCCTTTGTTTCCCAAGTGGGCGGTTTAAAATTGGAAAAAAATTATCAGGAATTGGATTTTTCCTTAATAGAGTCGAACCCTGTAAGATGTCCCGATACAGAAATGGCGGCCAAGATGGAGGATTATATTAAGGATGTTCGAAAAGAAGGGGATACTATTGGCGGGATTATTACTTGTGTAATCCAAAATGTACCGATTGGTTTAGGAGAGCCTGTTTTTGATAAACTACATGCCGAATTGGGTAAAGCGATGCTGTCTATTAATGCTGTTAAGGGTTTTGAATACGGAAGCGGTTTTGAAGGGGTAATGATGAAAGGTAGTGAACATAATGATGCATTCAATCCAGATGGTACGACTAAAACTAATTTTAGCGGTGGTATCCAAGGAGGGATAAGTAATGGTATGGATATTTATTTCAAAGTAGCCTTCAAGCCCGTTGCTACCGTGATTCAACCGTATCAAACCATTGATAAAGAAGGGAATACGGTAACAACAAAGGGTAAAGGTCGTCACGACCCTTGTGTAGTTCCTAGGGCCGTACCTATTGTTGAGGCTATGACAGCACTGGTATTGGCAGATTATTTTTTACTTGCAAAGGCCATAAATTCATAGTCACTTCTTCCGCCTTTCCTAACAAATTGGTATATTTCCAATTCATTTAAACAAAGGCTTATGAAGAAAATGGAATTGCACTGGCAAATTTTAATCGGAATGATCCTCGGGATCTTATTTGGATTTGCCATGACACAGATTAGTTGGGGAGGTGAATTTGTCTCTGATTGGATAAAACCCTTAGGAACGATTTTTGTAAAACTTCTGAAGCTGATAGCGATTCCATTGATACTTGCTTCTCTAATAAAAGGTATCTCGGATTTAAAGGATATTTCAAAATTCAAGAATATCGGAATACGCACCATTGTTATTTACGTGTGTACCACAATAGTAGCCATAACTATTGGTTTGATTTTGGTCAATATCATGCAACCTGGTGAAGGGATTTCCCAAGAGACTATAGACCGATTGACCGAAACTTATGCCAATGATAGTGGGGTTACCTCAAAAATTGCTGAGGCATCTAGGCAAAAGGAGGCCGGACCTCTGAGTTTTTTGGAGAACATGGTACCTGATAATGCCATTAGGTCTATGAGTGATAACCGTTTAATGCTTCAGGTTATCTTTTTCACGATCTTCATGGGAATATCAATGTTATTGATCGGAGAGGAAAAGGCTAAACCCCTTAAGAAATTCTTCGACGCACTGAATGACGTCGTCCTAAAAATGGTTGATTTGATTATGTTGACCGCCCCGGTTGCCGTTTTTGCCCTTTTGGCAAGTGTAGTGGTGTCTTCGAGTGACCCGGATTTGCTTTTTGCCCTTCTTAAATATGCGGGGGTTGTAGTTCTGGGACTCTGCTTAATGGTCGTTTTTTACATTTTCATTGTTTCTACCTATGCAAAACTAAATCCGTTTTGGTTTCTAAAACAAATCAGTCCGGCCCAATTATTGGCGTTTTCAACGAGTTCAAGTGCCGCAACACTGCCTGTCACTATGGAAAGGGTAGAAGAACATATTGGTGTAGATAAGGAGGTTTCTAGTTTTGTATTGCCTGTGGGGGCTACGATAAACATGGATGGTACAAGTCTGTATCAAGGTGTAGCAGCCGTATTTATAGCCCAAGCATTGGACTTTGAGTTAGGTCTGGCTGCCCAATTGATTATAGTTCTTACGGCTTTATTGGCCTCTATCGGTTCTGCGGCGGTTCCTGGAGCAGGAATGGTTATGTTGGTCATCGTATTGGAATCCGTTGGTTTTCCTGCTGATAAATTGGCTATAGGTTTGGCATTGATATTCGCTGTGGATAGACCATTGGATATGTGCCGAACCATAATAAATATAACGGGTGATGCCACTGTAGCAACAGTTGTGGCCAAGTCTGTCGGTAAATTAGGAAAACCCCATATTCAGAATTGGGATGACCATTTAGATGAAGTTAGGTAATATCCTTTTGCCATATCAAATACCGAATCACCTTCTTTTAGGGACTTGATTATGTAATCTTTCGCCTTAAGGGAATTTATTTGGGGTTATTCATCTTAATAATAAATTCATGCCTTAAAATTGGTGCTACTTGGCAATTCAAAACCTTCAAGTTTAAAATAAGGGAGGGCTGCCAATAAATGATCGAATATGTCGGCCATGATATATTCATAGTTCGCCCATCGTTTATCGCTGCTAAAGGCATAAATCTCAATGGGCAATCCTTGGGAAGAGGGTGGTAATTGGCGTACCATGATGGTCATGTCCTTGTTTATTCCAGAATGGGAATTGATGTATCTATCGATATATTTTCTGAAAACACCGACATTTGTTAGGTTTTTTCCGTTTATCAAGAGCGATTTATCGATTTCTTTTTCAATATTGTATGTATCAATGTCTTTACTTCGATTCGTTAGATATGTACGGATCAATTCAATTTTTTTAAGTGCCTCGATATCATCCTTTGTTAAGAATTTTATACTATCCTGCTTTATGATTAGGGACCTTTTTATACGTCTTCCTCCCGAATCCTCCATTCCCCTCCAGTTCTTAAAGGAGTCTGATATAAGGGCATAGGTCGGGATGGTGGTAATGGTTTTGTCGAAGTTCTGAACCTTTACCGTAGCAAGGTTAATTTCGATCACATCCCCATCGGCTCCGTATTTCTCAAAAGTAATCCAATCCCCAATACGGACCATATCATTGATCGAGACTTGAATACTGGCTACGAAACCTAAGATGGTATCTTTGAAAATAAGGATGATTACAGCTGATGCGGTACCTAATGCCGTAAGGAATTTCCATAATTCAATACCTGAAATAATCGAAAACGCATAGAATAAACCTATAGACCAAGCAAATATCATGAATACTTGAATGTAGCTATCAATTGGTTTGTCCCTAAGACTGGCAAGGGATTTCAGGAAGTCCTTGAACGTATTCAATAAACTGCGAACGACCCATAGAAATAAAACAATGCCAAAGACCTCAATGGTTTTGGAGAAGAAAATTTCTGCGTTATGAAAATCTTGGAATATTTCTGGAATAGCCTTATAAGCCAAAACAACGGGAATAATATGTGCGATGTTCCTTGGTACTTTGTTTTTTACCATCAGGTCATCGAATTTTGATTTGGACAAAAGTGAAAGTCGGTTGAATATACCGACAATCATTTTTCTTAAAAAATAATCCAAAACAAAAAGTACGATCAAAACGACCAAGAGCAAAATGATCATATTTATGGTCCCTGCCCATGATTCTGACAGTCCCTGATCAACCAAAAAATCGAAAATCCAATGTGATATACTTTTCATCCTATACAATTTTAGGGTCCGCTATCAAAAGTCAACGAACCCCAAATGAGTGGTGCAAAATTAGTGGATCATGTTCGATTTCAGGAGCTTTTCACACTTCTTTATGAGTACTGTCCTTAAATTGAAATAGACTTGTATTTCGGGTATTTGACCTTAAAGGAAAAAGATTCCGTTTTGCTCTGTTTCGGTGCCAATTGAAGCTCCCAGGTCAATAAACCTTTTTTAGCATCATGGGTGGCCTTATTAGTTTGTATATCATCTATCTTTATTTCCTTATTTTGGGAAATTGGAATGCGATCCATAAGTTTTAATTGGATGGGGACTGATTTGTTGTTTTTCACCATTAATTCATAGGTCCTGTCCAGAATACGGTTACTTCCTGTAAATGACTTGCTTTTAAAATTCCGGTTTTGAGTACGGGTTACGGTAATGTTCGGGTCTATACCCAACGATAAAGTCATTTTTTTCTTGGTCGTATAGGGGTCGATGGTCGTTTTACCGGCAAATCTACCTTCAAAATAGATATTGGCTTCCCCAGGCAAAAGATTATGTTTTTCCCAATCTTGGAAAGTTGCGGTCATGAATACATTCTCGTTGATAACCGGTGCCGCGAAATGTTCATAATGGGCCTTAAGATTGAAGGAATTTAATTCAATGGCTGTAATATCTCCGTTTGATATGATTGAATAAGTCTTTTTAATTTCAAACCTGATGTTGGTCAACCCATCTATGAAGTTACTTTTTTTAGTGGTTATTAGTACGATACCATTTGCACCCTTGTTCCCATAAAGTGCCTCGGCATTGGAACCCTTGAGTATTTCGATAGACTGAATTTCGCTTTCATCCAAATCACCTTCAATAAAGCCTTCAACAGGTACCCCGTCAATTATATAGAGTGGGGTAGCGGGTTCAGGGGTTTTCGTGTAGTTTGAAGTACTGGATGCACCTCTGACCCTTACCCCGGAAGAAGCTCCCGAAATACCATAACCTACAACAACAACTTCATCCAAATGTTGGGCATCCTCTTCCAAACGGCAGTTGATCAATGAGGAGTAAATAGGAACTTCGTAGGTAACGAATCCGATATAGGAGATGACCAATTCTTGTCCGTTAACCACTTCCAAGGTGTAATTACCATCAAAATCGGTTTGGGTGCCATATGAAGTTCCCTTCACTGTTACATTCGCCCCAGGCAGGGGTAAACCTGAGGCATCTGTGACTTGACCTGTGACTTTTTTGACAGTCGGATTGTAAAAGTATTTCTGTTTTTTGATGGAATGTTGGTTTCGTTTGGCATACCGATTAACAAAGTCGAGATATTTTGTGGATACATTTGGTTTTGCAACATTCAATGCTGGACTACCTGATGATAGGGTAACTTTTACGTTGTTCCAGTCCACCCCTGATTTTTGATACACATGGGCTTTATATGTTAAACGTAAAGGGTCGTTCACTTTTACTGATTTTATGTCATAATTGGGTATCCAACCGGCCTCTTTAATCGTATACGATATTTGAAGGGGTATGGATAATGCTATGGGAGTATCTAGTTTTAAACGTATTACGCCTTGTTCCTTAACCGGAGAATTATTTATTTCGGTCATTTGCTTTTGGTAAGCAATGGAATCAAGTTTAAGGGAATCGATTTCAATGTTGGCATCGAAAATCTCGTTTTTTATAGTGGTTATACGTTCACGATAGTAGGTGCTTATCTGCTTTATCTTATCCAAATCCAGAGTAAGGTTTTCACCACTTACCAATCGGTTGGCATTGATTACTTTTTGTTCTTCTTCCAAACCGGAAATGGTGTTTTTCAATGCTGCTATCTTACGATTTACAACGGTGATCTGTGATTTTAACAAAGCCACTTCAGGGCTGTCCGTGGAAGGTGCCAAAAAATCTACATCAAATGCCATGGAAAGTATTGTGGCCGATTTAAGTCCGGCTATCTGTATACTACTTTCGTCAATTTTAGAAGAAAGCCCTGTAAAAGTGAATTCATTGGTGCCGGGAAATAGTTTTAGGTTTGCATTTCTAGTTATTTGGGCTCCATTTAAATATACAGTGACCTCATTGATTTTTGAAGGGGTGATTACACCGTTTCCATAGAAAATAACCGGAAACAAGAACAGGAAAAGGAATAGTTTTTTCATAATGTTGGTTTTTAAAGTTGAAGCAAGTTCCTTTTTACTTAAGAATTTAAAAACAACGAATGCGTGAATAGGGAAAAGGGTAGAGGCAAAGGTTCTTTTGGGTTAGGGAAAGGGCCAATGGTTTTCTTAAACCGATAGATTGTCGTACCTGTAGGGTGTTATAATCGTATACGATTTGAATGTGTTGGAATTATTGTATATCGCTAAATTATACGTCTATTCTAGATCATTTTTCTTTTGGAACAACGCAAGGTATTGTTCTAATCTAAAAACTTGTCCTTTAATTCCGGGGTAGGAATCATACACGCGTCCTTTTTGCCATACCATTTGTAACGGTTACGGGCAACAAAATCGTATACGATATCACTTAAACTACTGGGAATCAAATCCAGTACGTTTAACAGTTTCCATGCTCCACCGAAAGAAGCCCCTATTTTTAATGCAGCGGTAGATTTGGTGTAATAGGCGATTCCAGGTTCAATTAGAATAATGGAATCAACAGTATCAGTATCGATATGACGTTCTTTGACCAGTTGTTTCCCTATCTCACCTTGAAGTGTAGTAAAACGGAATTCATCTTTTTTGTCGTGTTTGATCACGAACTGCACCGTTCGGTTGCATAGGTTGCAAACGCCATCAAAAAGAATGATTTTTTTATTCATTGCTTATCTGGGTAAGATCATAGGTGGTAAAGATATTGAATACGTTCGGTATGCAATTTTTTTTGGCATTTATTCTAATAATACATGCTAAAACTTAAGGGAAAAAACGAGTGATAATCGTATACGATTAAATATTGTGTATTGAATACAGCATACTTACAGCGAATTTAAGAATTGGGTTAAATCAGTTTCTTTGTTCAAGCCCAATTTCTTTTTTAACCGGTACTTTGATTTTAATATGCTGTCCGGTAAAACGTTCAACGTGGCGGCAATCTCCTTCGTGGTCAGGTTCATGCGTAAAAAGGCCGCCAATCGAATCTCTTTTTCCGAAATATCTTCAGATAAGGTCTTCAGTTTTTGATCAAAGTCATTGTGCACCTCTGAAAAATAGGTCTTAAAGACTTCCCAGTCCTTGTCAGATGCATTTTCTTTCTTTAAAAGCATTACGATACGTCTAAACTCCATTTTAAACTTCTCAGGGGAGTTTTTGATGTTCTGTAGGTTCTCCATCAACTCTTGGATGAAGGTATTCTTTTGCACAAGGTGAAGGGTCTGGCTCGTAAGCTCTTTCTTTTTGTATGCAATCTCTTGCTTGTAAATTTCTTCTTGCTTTTCACGGGCTATACGGTTCCTTTTCATCCGTTGTCTAAAACCAAAGAACAATAAACCGGATACGGCTACAAAAGTGAACATTCCACCTGCATATAGACCTTTGGTGAGTTTATCCACTTTTGCTTTTTCATTAAGGGTGTTGATTTCTTCTTTATGCAGGGCTATTTCTGTTTCTTTTTTTTCAGTTTCATAGATAGCCTTCAACTCTTCAATTTGTTGGGATTTTTTAATATTGAATATGCTGTCGTTTAAAAAATGGTATTCTTGAAGGTCCTTGTAAGCAAGATTGGATTGATTTAGGCCATTTCTAATTTCTGCCCTCGTTTTTAAGGCATCTCGTAAAGTGGGTAGGGCCCCGATTTTTTCTGAAATGGCAATATTCTTATTTATGTGGGTTAAAGCCTGTTCGAACTTACCCTCTTTGACGTCGAGATTCGCTATTTCCTGAAGTGCTTCTGTCTGGTTTAACTTAATATCCTGTAGTTCTGAAAGTGCAAGGGATTCTTTTAGCAAAATTCTGGATTTTAAGTATTCCCCCTTATTGTAATGTAGTCTTGCTAAATCATTTAGAGATTGTGATATCATTGTTTGCACATTCATTTCACGGGCTAAATTAATAGACGCATCGAAGTGTTTGTGAGCCAAATGAGAATCACCCAATTCTTCGGCAGCCAAACCAGCGGTATTATAGGCATAGCTCATATAAATCTTGTCATCGTGTTTCTCATATATAGATATTGCTTTTTCGGCATATTCGATACTGGAATCATAATTTTCAAGTTGATATTCTATATCGGCCAACTGTTTCAAAGCATCAGCAGTTCTTACTTCATCTGACTTATCCTCAAAAAATCTTAAGGCTGTTAGTGTATGTTCAAGTGCAATTTTATAATTCCCTTTTTCAAAGTATATTTCTCCCAATATCTCATATTCTGAACCTCGTAGGTCAAATTTTCCTAAATCAGAATTCTTTCGGTTATCGTCATTGTACATATCCAATATGGATTTGGTCAATACAATGGATTTGTCATAATCACCTTTTTTCATTTCAATTGTAGCCAAGGAGTGCAAGGCAAAAATCTGACCTTTTACAGATTTGATTTCTTCGAATTTCTTTAGGGCAAGGTTGTGGTATATTTCGGAAGAATCATTTTTGGATTGATTGTAATAATAATTGCCAAATTGTAGGTAACCATTGCCAATACCTCTTTCGTAACCAATTTTTTTTGAAAGATCAAATGCTTGTTGTGCATAGTCTTTTGCCCGCTCGGCATCCATAAACATCATTCGCTCATGTATTCTTGACAATACTTTAGCCTTTAGAGTGTCATCGGGTAATGATTGGGCGTGTAATATTAAACTATCTAATTCTTTTTTTCGATCCTGGGCATTCCCAATAAGGATGAAAAACATAAAAGTGGCCATTAAATACTTTGTTGTTACCATAGGGCTAACCTCTTTGATTTAAAAACAAGATACACATAATGTCTTCTTAAAGAAAGAGGTGGTCAATATCAAAATAGGGGCTTGTCCATAGGAAGTCCATGTTTTTTTTAAATCCATTTTCAATAATAATCTTTGTAAAGCCCTGTTTTTATGGGGTTTATGAAATTATTGACTTACTGTTTAATATATAACCGTCCATGGCTGTTTTTTACCAGATATATATATCCCGTCCATACTTTGTCCATGGTCAATTTTAGGCTTGGGCCTTCTTCTCCTCTAATTTGGGAGTGTTGAATCCTAAATAAAACTTAATAATTATGAAAACAACAGTCAAACAAAATGGAATGTGGCCTGCAGTATTAATGGCCTTTATGCTTATTGTTACTTTTTCCTGTAGCAAAGACTCCGACCCTGTAGATGGTGATAAACCAGAACCTATTTCAGGGGAAGAGGCGGAAAAAATCAATTCATATGTCGTGAACTTAAATTATGATCCTGATGAATTATTGAACGTTCAATCAAATACGGGTTCCAGTTCCGAAGTAATAAGTAATCAGAGTAATACATCGAACGGTAAGACTACCACATGTAAGGTCAATGAATATGATATTCGCTCAAATTTTGAGGACGTGGCCATTTTTGATCCGGCATTGGGGGTTGTTTATCCCGGTGCCTTGGTCATCGGAAATCAGGAAATGTTAGATGGCGCACCACAACCCTTACAAATTACCAGGGCCCCAGCGACCTTGAGATTGGATCTTCCAGGCATCGGTGAATCCGGTAATATTGAGGTGGCCAATCCAACTTATCAAAATGTACAGTCAAGCATAGATGGTGGTCTGGAATATTGGAATAATGATATTGCCCCCCAAGGTTACGAAATAGCCTCTAGGGCATACTACGAGTCCACTACTACCTATTCGTCGGAACAAATGAGTCTTGATCTTGGGGTAAGTGCCGAATGGGTAAGTGGGTCTTCGTTTGAATCCCAGTTTAGTTACGATACCTCAACCTCAAAGAGGGTTGCAGCAATACTCTATCGTCAAGTATTTTATGATATAAGTATGGTAACACCTGATCAGCCCTCCGATGTTTTCGGCAGCGATGTGGATTTGGCCAAAGTAGAATCCTTGATGGGATCGTCGACACCACCAGCCTATGTAAGCTCCGTTTCCTATGGAAGGATTATCATGATCCGAATGGAAACCACAAGTACGGAAACCAGCGTGGCCCTAGAGGCAGCCTTGGAATATGCCAGTTTGGGTAAAAATGTAGAAGCTGATATAGAAGGTAAATACAAAAGCATTTTGGAGCAATCGACCATTAATGTAGTGACTATTGGAGGTAATGCAAAGATAGCTTCCCAAGTAATTAC
Source organism: Maribacter sp. TH_r10 (assembly GCF_033101095.1). Taxonomy (NCBI): domain Bacteria; kingdom Pseudomonadati; phylum Bacteroidota; class Flavobacteriia; order Flavobacteriales; family Flavobacteriaceae; genus Maribacter; species Maribacter sp. TH_r10. The sequence continues at coordinate 493,120 of NZ_JAWMPY010000002.1, forward strand.
CGGAAGTGATGTCGCATCATCTGGCGGACTTAATTATGTCATTACGGAAGGCTCTCTTTACAGTCGCGACAATCCTGGGGCACCAATTGCCTATACCGTAAAATACTTGAAAGACAATAGGGTGGCAAAAATGGGTTATAACACTGATTATCGCTTAGAGAGCTGTGAGACCAGTGATTATGTCCATAAAAACGCTAGTTTAAAGAAAACCATAGGAGTTGATGTTCAGTTTAGGTTTGCTTATAAGAAAGGGAGTAGCCAAACGGTAAAATATACGTCTTACAAAAAAGTGAATGACAAAAACGTATTTTTCTCCTCTTCGCCTCCAGATGGGGCTTATGACGTAAAAATCCAATTTCAATATTGGGATTTAGTTTGGAAAACATTGGGTGAACAAAATCTTAATTATTTATCTAGCGAAAAATGCTATGAAGCATATTGTTCCAAAACCTTTTTAGGCCTTTGCACGGAGTATACCTTTAAAAGCGTTAGTTGTAATTGATCAAAAAAATTATTTGAAAGGCAGTCGGCACCTTAAGTTGTGATTCAACAGCTTGGGGTCGGCTGTTATTTTATATTAGGCGATGTTATAAAATCATATACGATTTTAGGTAACTCGTTGATAATCAAATTTGGTAGGTATCTTAAAAATGGTCGGTGACAACTTTGAAAAGCACCACTTGGGCGGTTTTCTCATAATCGTCGTTCCAGCCAAAATAATTCCCGGTCTTGAAGTAATTTTGGTGGGCATAGCCGTTACCCACATAATCGTACATCAACGTATAGTCGATATTAATATCCTTGGCTTCGCAAACCAAGGCATAGTAACATTTTCCACCCTCCACTTTCAGTTTAAAGGTAAAGATCTCATTGTCTACTTGGGCCACATCCACTTTGGTGTCGAATGCACTGGTCCATGGTTCGCCTGTATCGGGTTTTACATAATGGTCCAGTTGTATGGTCCCACTATTCCATCGAATCTTAACGGTGGCCGGGGATCCTTCCAATCCTTCGGTTTCCTTCCCGTGAATTTGTGCCACGATGGTCCGCCCGTTCCCTTCAACATAATCAACCTTTAGGGTGGTCTCCAAGATATGGGTGCCTTCATCCATAAACCAGTTGTCATCGGTCGTTTGGTTTCCTTGCCAGAATTCACGCAACTCGGTCCTGCAATATTTTCCGTCATCGAGACCGGCCTGACCGGAAGTGGTATAGCCCGTAAACTTGGTGAACATGGTATAGGAACCATCTTCATTTTGATAAAAATATTCTGATACGGCGGCAGTTAAGTTGTTATTTACAATATCCTCGTAGAAAATAGAAGTTGCTTTTCCGCTTCCATTGTTTAAGGGGACGGATAAATACCAATTCTTCCAAACGATATTTTCCGTTTCGGAAGGCTCTTCCATAGGGGTCTCTTCCTCAGGGATCTCTTCTTCGGTAGTTTCTTCTTCGGTAGTTTCTTCTTCAGTAGTCTCTTCCTCCACAGATTCTACAGGTACTTTCGGCGTTTCATTGTTTGAAGGGCTACAACCGGTAAGGTGCATCGCGAAAAATAGGAGTATGGTGAATAAGGGTAATGTTTTCATCTGTACTTTTTATTGACTTTTAAACACCAATCTTCAATGCGAAGGTTGTTTAAGCGTATTTATTATAGAAGGGCTACTTTTTCGCCTCTACCAATTCCAACTGGTCAACACTTACATTGGTGGTAAACAGTCCATAGTTGACAATAGCCTTGTTCTTTTCCAAGTTATCGATACTACCTACGGCTTTTCCGTCTATCATCCGGACCCGGTCCCCGATCTTGAAAACCGGGCGTGGTTTGTTCTTTTCATCAATGACCGCTTTTTTCTTGGCTACTTTCTTTTTTTCACGGATTACCTTAACTTTCTGTTCCACCTCTTGGGCGACTTGGGCTTTTTTGACCCGTGCGGCCTTGACTTCCTTGGGAGGTTTCTTTTTACGCTTACTGTTCTCTGTCTCTACGATCCGCAACAATTCGGAAACCAACACCCGCTTTTTCTTATCCTGGAAATATCGCTCTGCGGCCGTATTGACTTTATTTCCCAAGTAAATCATCCGCTGGTTGTGGTCGTACAATTCCTGATAATTTTCCAGCTTGGTCTTGATCTTGGTGTTCAGGGTTTCCAATTTTTGGGCTTCTTCCCTTGCTTTCAACTCTTCTTCCTGCAGTTTTGAGCCTGTTTCAGCCATTTTGCTGCGTTCTTTCTGTAGTTTGGCTATGGTAGCGTCAAAACGGACTTTTCCGCGCTCTATCTTCTTCTTTGCCTTGTTGATGAGGGAGTAGGGGATGCCGTTCTTTTGTGCCACCTCAAAAGTAAACGAACTACCGGCCTGTCCCAATACCAATTGAAATGTAGGTTCCAAGGTTTTGGAATTAAAGAGCATGTTCGCATTGGTGCAATGGGGCAGTTCATTGGCCAAGGCCTTCAAGTTGGCATAGTGGGTGGTTATGACTCCATAGGCTCCACGTTCATAGAACACTTCTAAAAAGGCTTCGGCCAAAGCCCCGCCAAGCTCAGGGTCACTACCGGTACCGAATTCATCGATTAGGAACAAGGTCTTGCTATTGCATTTACGTAAGAAGTTGTTCATGTTCTTTAATCGGTAGCTGTAGGTACTCAAATGGTTTTCGATGGATTGGTTGTCACCGATGTCAGTCAACACCTTATTGAACAGACACATGGAAGAGCGTTCATGTACCGGTACCAAAAAACCGCTTTGTAGCATTACCTGTAATAAACCAATGGTTTTTAAGGTGATACTCTTTCCCCCGGCATTGGGACCTGAAATAACGATTATGCGGTTGTCCGGCTGCAATTCTATGGTCTGCGGATACGTTTTTGCACGCTTCAATTTATTGCTTAAATACAGTAATGGGTGATAAGCATCCCTTAAGAACATCTTACGGTCTTCACTGATTTTTGGCAATAGGGCATTTATTTCCGAGGCGTACTTGGCCTTTCCCGCCGTAATATCCATATGTGCCAGATAATCCTGGTAATCGGCTAAAAATGGTGAAAACGGTCTAATACGGTCCGTAAGTTCGTTGAGTATTCGCTGAACTTCCTCCCGCTCATCGAATTCAAGATTGTTGAGTTGCCTGCTATAGCGTAAGGAAGCCTCAGGTTCTATATAAACTATACTTCCTGTTTTGGAAGACCCCATAACCGTTCCCTTCACTTTTTTGCGGTACATGGCCTTTACTGCCAAAACACGACGGTTTTCAACGACAGACTCGCGAATATCATCTAGATAATCGGAAGATTTATACGTATTCAGGGCGGCACTGAAACTTTGGTTGATCTTCCCTTTTACCTCGTTTATTTCTTGGCGTATGCTGAATAATTTATCGGAGGCATTGTCCTTGATTTCTCCAAAACGGTCAATTACTGCATCAATATGGGCCGGTATTTCAATATTCAAGGCTATATCTTCGGAAGCCTGTGACAACAAAGGAAAATACTCCTTGAACTTCTTAAAGAATTTTTTGTGGTCGGCAACGGTCTTGCAAATGTTGCCGATACGCCGAAAACCGCTTATTTCAAGGGTGGTGTTCTCTATTTTTAGCAATTTGAGGTCGCCGTCAATACTATCGAATCCGTGATTTGGAATTCGGTTGTCACTGATCAGGGAAGAAAGGTATTCTGAGGTCTGTCCAAGCTCACGATGAATGGTTTCGGCATCCGGTAAAGGGGTGATGTCCATAGCCCTTTGCTTCCCCAACTCGGTAGTACAACGTACCGATAGCTGTTTCAATACCGTATCGAATTCTAAATCTTGAAGTGTTTTTGAATGAATCTTACCCATTTGCCTTTATAAATCGATTGCAAAGGTATGATTTAGGGATGATATTGCGAACTTTTGTAAACCAGACGTCGAAACCATATATGTTCAAGACTTTATTGATTGATCCTGAAAGGAAAAAGCGCCATTTATTATACGACACGCCATCATTTTTACGTTGTATTCAAAATTAAACCCAATGACCAATCGTAACCCCTTAATCGCCTTTACCTTTATAGCCTTTCTTTTTGTTGGTTGTAGTGCAACGAACAATTTGACCATGAGCGCTATTGAACCGGCACCCGTAAACTTATCGAAAGACGTGACCCGAATCGGTATTATCAACCGTAGTTTGCCTGCGGAAGAGCATAAAACTGCCGATCAAGTAGATAAATTGTTATCTGTGGAGGGACTGCATTTGGATGAAGAAGGTTCCAAAGCCGCAATTCTCGCCCTAAAGGAGAAACTACAGCAAAACCCGAATTTTGACCAAGTCGTGATTATTGAAGGGAAAACAGGTTTGCAGAAAGGTTTAGGGGTGTTCCCGTCTACTTTGGACTGGCAAGAAATAGAATCGTTATGTGAGGAGTTTAAGGTTGATGCCATTTATTCCCTGGCATTCTACGATACCGACACTAAGGTAACTTATAAGGCCAGTACGATGGAGTTGCCCAATGAATTGGGTATCAAAGCCATGGTACCTGCACATGAACTAACTTTGAATACCTTGGTGAAGAACGGATGGCGGATCTATGATCCTTATAGCCGTCGTATAGCCGATGAGTTGGTTTATAACAATCCAGTGGTCTCTGTAGGAAAAGGCATAAACCCCATGAAAGCCTATGAGGCGATTATGGGAAGAAAAGAAGCGGTTTTGGATAGGAGTAAATATATGGGAATGGAATATGCCGAGCGTATTTTGCCTTATAAACATCGGGTGAATAGGGACTATTTTGTGCGCGGGACCGATAACTTTAAAATCGCCCAGCGAAGGGCCCAAGCCGGTGATTGGGATGGTGCTGCTGAACTTTGGCAATTGGAAACCCAGAATAGAGACCAGAAAGTCGCAGGACGTGCCTGTTACAATATGGCCATAAGCAATGAGATCAACGGGGATTTGGAATCTGCTATACAATGGGCCTCAAAATCCTATACTGATTACGAAATAAACGATGCTTTACGGTATTTGAAGACATTAAAGTATAGAGCAAACCAAAAAAGACGTTTGGATCAACAAGTTTCGAAATAAGGTAGCCTATTCCGAGATTCATTGTAGCTGTTGTTTTTGTCATGTAATTAGGGTTTCAGGGAGCAACAGCTTTATTATTCTATTTAAATACTGGGTGGTATATTTTTTCTTAAATACTTGTGTGAGTTTGAGATTGGCAGACAATCAATGAGTTGGTAATGGGTTCTTTCTTTCTATTGGATTGGTCATTGCTGCACAGGTTTCCTACAATTTTGTCTAATTTTGGAATTGTTTAAAACCATTATCCGTATCTGGTACGGTATGGACAGAAACCGATTTTTATGACCGTAAGCATAGAGGAAAGTTGGAAAAAACCTTTAGAGCACGAATTTGAAGAGCCTTATTTTAAAGGGTTGGTCAAGTTTGTCAAAGAAGAATATCTGCATTATACCTGCTACCCACCGGGTAAACAGATTTTTGCGGCCTTTGACCATAGTCCGTTCGAAAAGACCAAGGTGGTTATTATCGGGCAAGATCCTTATCATGGACCCAACCAAGCCAACGGACTCTGTTTTTCCGTAACCGATGGTATTCAGCACCCACCTTCATTAATTAATATCTTTAAGGAAATAGAGGCCGATTTAGGGAAACCTTATCCTAAAAGTGGTAATCTGGAACGTTGGGCGGATCAAGGAGTGTTGCTCTTGAATGCAACCTTGACCGTCAGGGCCCATGAAGCGGGTAGCCATCAAAGAAAAGGCTGGGAAACCTTTACGGATAACGTGATCAAGGCAATATCCAAAGAAAGGGAAGATATTGTTTTTCTGCTTTGGGGAGGCTATGCCAAGAAGAAATCAAAATTGATCGATGTAGACAAGCATCACATCCTTACCTCGGGGCATCCTTCCCCTCTAAGTGCAAACCGCGGATATTGGTTCGGCAACAAACATTTCAGTGCCACGAATACGCTATTACGGCAAATGGGTAAATCTCCGATTGACTGGTGAACGCCTTGCTATCCAAATTGAAATGATTGCGGTCAATGAATGACAATGGCATCCTTTAATTCAATTGCTTTTTCAGGTTTAGGAATGGGTTGAATCTCATTTTTGATACGCATGTATTCCTGCCAACGATATGCTTCCAATACATCCGCCATTTCCGAGGTTTCCCTACTGGATAATTGTTTTAATAATTCATATTTGGCCATTGGGGAAAGGGTATCATCTTCCTCAACCGCTTTTTTCTTGACCAGAAAACGTGCTACAGTTGATTGGAATTCCAATGCCTGTTCTGGCCCCATAACCAATCTCGGTTGGTATTTTGCGGTAATGTCAGCTGCCTTGAAGCGAATATTGCGGTCTATTTGTAAGGCATAATAAGTCTGTGAAAATAGGGAGGGGGCAAGTAATAGAAAAAACAATACGGATAAAAACCTAAGTGGTGAAATGTCTTTGTTCTTCATGATAGAAAGAAATTAAATGAATAAACAAACAGTTACAATTCTACCACAAAATTAATAACCCATCAGTGGCCTGTCAAGTCCTTAATTATTAAAAATAGTTTAAAATTTTTGATTTAAATCTTAAATTAAAACTTTATTCAATCACATTAACTATCACAAAATCAATTGATTGTAAAATATATTAAATTCAATTATTTGAGATTTCAATATGGCCATTAATGTAGGTTGCAACACTGGTATTTAAAGATGCCCGTGGCTAAATAATGAGCTAGCTTTTGGTAAATGTAATGTCGTGAAAAGGTTTTTGTTCCTGGATCAATTGTAGTTGAAGCAATGTTTCTTGTACGCCTTTTATGGTTTCTTCGCTGATTTGAGATTGGCTCCAGCGGGTCAGTGATAACCATTCCTGAATATCTTCCAGCTGTTGTTCATATCGGTTGGCCAAAGTGCGGTCAATACTGGGAATGCGTTTAAAATCTGCCGTGTAGATGTTTATGATTTCCAGAATGTGTTTTAAGGTGGAAGTGTTTTCTTCAATGAACCTATCCGTAGCGGCAATGACGAAACAGGGCCAAGGGGTGGGGCAATCGCCCAATCTCCTGAATATTTGCTTATCTACCAAGGGTTTGGTGGTGAAGTGTTCCCACATAAAATAATCGGCCGTACCTTCTGTTAAGGCTTCAATGGCACCATTGAGGTTGTTGATGACCTCAAATTGAAGTTTTTCGGTATCCCAACCTTCGTTTTGTGCATTGACATAGGCCATGAGGTGGCTTCCGCTACCAAATCTACTTATCGCAGCCTTACTGCCTACCAAATCGTCAATGGATGTATAGGAGCTCTTAGCACCCACATGTATGCCCCAGCGTAGGGGCGAGGCAATATATTCCTGAACTATTTTTGAGGGATTCCCCTCGGTAATGCTTTTAACAAGTCCTTCTGTTAAGATAATGGCCAAATCGGTATCTTCATTTTGAAGCATTTGGCACATTTTACCGGTTCCCTCAGGAATATCCGTCCATTCCAGGTCAATTCCCCGTTCTTCAAAGGCCCCTTCTTCGATGGCCAAGTGCCAAGGCATATTGAAATGTTCGGGAACGCCGACGATCTTTACTTTTTTCATTTTAGATGGCTATGAAGTGCAATTATTATAACGAAAGATATCCTTTCTTTTCAAAGATATTATCTTTTTGGAACTTCAGTTGTAGCTTTTAGGTAAATAACCAATGGTTATTTTGTCAACTTGTCCAAAGTGTACTTGATCAAACCGTTAATGGTTTTTCGTGGATTCTCGGAAAATTCGCCCAACACCCTATTGGCAATAATGCAATTTAGGGAAACGGCTTGGTGTCCTAGGAGTTTACTTAGTCCGTATATGGCCGAAGATTCCATTTCCAGATTTGTTATCTTCAAATCCTTGTATTGGAAAGAGGTCATTTTATCATTTAAGGTGTCGTCTTGCAAGTTTAAACGAAGTTTACGACCTTGTGGCCCGTAAAATCCTGAATTTGTTCCGGTTACGCCATATCGTATACGATTGGAAGCTAAGGTTTTACGTAACGCCGTATCACATTGGACGAGGTAGGGCCATGGTTTTTTATCTGACCAGTTGGTGTGTTTTACAAATGCCTTTGAAAATTCGTCGTCACACAGTCCTTCATGCTCATAAAAATGTAAAACCCCATCAAATCCCAAGGCGTAATCACTTAAAACATAGGAATCGACCGGAATGTCTTTTTGAACGGCGCCAGATGTTCCTACACGTATGATTTTCAGTTGTTTGAACTGTTTTTTGATCTTACGGGTCTTAAAATCTATATTGGCAAGGGCATCCAATTCATTCAATACGATATCTATATTGTCCGTTCCTATTCCCGTAGATAAAACGGTCAATCGTTTACCGTTCAGCTTTCCGGTATGGGTAACGAATTCCCTTTTTTCTTTTTTGAGCTCAATGATATCAAAATGTTTGGAAACCTGGGCAACACGATTCTGATCGCCCACGACTATAATGGTATCCGCTATATCTTCTGGCAATAAATTGAGGTGGTAAATGCTGTTATCAGCATTCAGGATGAGCTCGGAAGCTTCTAACATGTTATAATTTTAGAATTCTGTTAGATTCAGTGTTGTAAAGGTAGTTGTATTTCAGTGCACCTCCCAAATACGCATCGTTATCTTGTATACAGGCATAATAACTTGTTTGCGCTTCTAATATTTCCTTTCCTTTTTTAGTTAAACGAACGGGGTTGAAGGTGTGGTACAAGGGTTTTAAGGTAGTTATGATCCTATCGATCTGGGTGTCCCCGAAACCGTATAATCCTTGGTCGGACAGTACGGTGGTAACCAATTCTTTCTTTGATTTTGGCTTTTGGTCGACCGATAGTTGCAAAATATGGTTTTCAAGATCGTTGAGGCCGTTCCTAATGGTCGGGAATCTTTTCAAATGAGCCGTTATGGCCCCGGAAAGATAGTCGAACCTATAGTTGTCAAAATCCGTAAGGTTTTCTAAACGTATTGGGTTGTCGCTACAATATAATTGCCATACATAATCGGCATATTCGATATCGTCTTGTTTTAATTCGGTCCGCTGTTCATAAAGATGCACTAGGTAATCATCTTTCAGTTCCCCGAAATTGTACATTTTATCGGTATTGTCCTCTTTGCCACAACTAACCAATGAAATTTTAGCGTATTTGCGATGGGTTTTCAACCAACTGATGACCGCCAGCATGTTTATTTGGCAGAACAGGTCGTATTCGAACCAAAGTACGATTTCATCTTGTTGTTTATGGTTACAAAGGGAACGGTATTCTTTTAAAGTCTTTTCAATGAACCAGGATTTGGAAACCTTGTAGTTTTTATTCAGGAATTCGAATCGGGTTTTCCAGAAAGTTTCGCTTCCAACATTGGTCAAGGTCTTACCTTCACATAGCATTTCGCGCCACGTTATTATATCTCCTTTCAGGTCTATGGACCTTAACCTATCGGTCAGGCTATCACCATTAGTTATATGTAATAGGGAACTCATCTTTAGGTTTCGTTTTAGGTTTTGGCGAATAAAAGTAATATTAAATTGAAAATTACAAAAAAAATTAACAGTAAAGTACGCAACCCCCCAAAATTAACTTTGGGTGTTACGGGGGTTATCCTCCCACGCGCTTCACATTAAACCCTTTGTTTTTAAGCATTTGCATAATCTTGTCGCGATAATCACCTTGGATTATTATTCGTTCATCCTTGTACGAACCGCCCACGCTTAATTTCGTTTTAAGCTCCTTGGTCAATTTCTTGAAATCACTGTCCGCACCGGAGTAGCCTTCCAGAATGGTAATAGGTTTTCCCTTTCGCTTTTCATACTTGCAAATGATTGGATCTTCTTGCATCCAAATATCCGATTTTGGCTTTTCGGGTTCAATTTCCGATGGTTTATGATCAGGAAAAAGATTCTTGAGTTGATCGCTTAAATCCATATACTATTCTTTTATCAATCCCAATTCTATCAATCTTTGATGGAGGAATTCCCCAGCGGTAATATCCTCGAATTGTTTGGGGTTTTCGTCATCTACACAGTTTTCCAAACAGTTCAAAGGCATTTCACTGATAGGATGCATAAAGAAGGGAATGGAATATCTGGAGGTACCCCATAGTTCTTTCGGAGGGTTGACAACTTGGTGTATGGTTGATTTTAATTTGTTGTTTGTGTGCCGGGATAGCATATCGCCCACATTGATCATCAATTGATCGGGCTTTGCAATGGCATCGATCCATTCCCCTTCATGGTTCTTTACCTGTAATCCACGGCCATGGGCGCCCATTAATAAGGTGATGAGGTTAATATCCCCATGGGCAGCTGCCCTGACGGCATTTTTAGGTTCTGTTGTAATAGGTGGATAGTGGATAGGCCTTAAAATGGAGTTGCCGTTCAATATAAATTCGTCAAAGTAATATTCATCCAAATCTAAATGTAAGGCCAAAGCCCTTAAAACGTATTTAGCCGTTTTCTCGAGCATCTTAAACGTCTCTTTTCCTACGGTATTGAATTTCTCCAGTTCGGTCACCATAATATTATCCGGATATTCGGCTTCCAATTTTGGGTTATCGACCACATATTGGCCAAAATGCCAAAATTCCTTTAAGTCACCTTCTTTTCGGCCTTTGGCATGTTCCTTTCCGAAGGAAGTATAGCCACGTTGCCCGCCAATACCTTCAATCTCATACTTATCCTTTGTTTCTTGGGGTAGGTCAAAGAAGTTCTTTACCTCTTTATATAGGTCATCGACCAAGGCATCGGAAAGAAAGTGTCCACTTAAGGCTACAAAGCCGATTTGCTCAAAGGCATTGCCGATTTCCGTGATGAATTTCTGCTTTCTCTGAGGGTCATCGGAAACAAAATCCTGTAAATCCACACTGGGTATTGCGTTCATAGTTGAGTTTTTTGCTGAAATCAAAATTACAAATTAATGTTGAATTGAAAGGGTTGTCCGTTATGATGGTCCTCCTTTCTTTTTTGTTACATTTATACGGATAATCATCAACCTCTTGTTTTTAAATCTATGGATTACGCTAAATATGATCTAAGTGATGCATTGAAACTGAAGCTATATGTTTCGATGTTGAAACCTCGTATAATCGAGGAGAAAATGTTGATTTTATTACGTCAGGGCAAAATATCAAAGTGGTTCAGCGGTATAGGACAAGAAGCGATCTCAGTTGGCGTCACAGCTGCGATGGACAATGAGGAATATATTTTACCCATGCACCGTAACCTTGGGGTGTTTACGACCCGGAACTTGCCATTGAACCGACTTTTTTCACAATGGCAGGGAAAGGCCAATGGGTTTACCAATGGGCGAGACCGCAGTTTTCACTTTGGCACCCAAGAATATAAGATCGTTGGTATGATATCGCATTTGGGTCCACAATTGGGGGTTGCCGATGGGATTGCCTTAGCCGGTCGTTTACAGGATAAAAAGCAGGTAACCGCTGTGTTTACAGGGGAAGGAGCTACCAGTGAAGGGGATTTTCATGAAGCACTGAACGTTGCAGCGGTTTGGGGGTTACCCGTGTTGTTTTGCATAGAAAACAATGGGTATGGACTCTCAACACCGACTTCCGAGCAATTCAAGTGTGAACATTTGGCCGATAAAGGCAAGGGATACGGAATGGAGTCGCATATTGTGGATGGGAACAATATACTTGAGGTGTATACGAAGATCGATGCATTGTGTAAAAGTATTCGGGAGCATCCACGTCCCGTTTTGGTAGAGTTCAAAACCTTTCGCATGCGTGGCCATGAAGAGGCCAGTGGTACCAAATATGTTCCGCAGGAATTGATGGATCGCTGGGCGGCTAAAGATCCCCTTGAAAATTATTCAGAATATTTGCGGGATGAAAACATACTTAGCGAAGAGCAGGATGTAGTGTATAAAAAAAGGATTATTGCTGAAATAGACGAAAATTTGAAAATGGCTTTTGCGGAAGATGAGGTCGTTTTTGATCAAAGTAAGGAATTAAATGACGTATATAAAAATGTTGATTACAAATCATTTGAACCAAGTCCTGTTATAAAGAACATACGATTGGTCGATGCTATATCGGAAAGCCTAAGGCAATCTATGGAACGCCATGACAATCTGGTTATCATGGGGCAGGACATCGCGGAATATGGTGGTGTTTTCAAAATAACCGAAGGGTTTGTCGAGGCCTTCGGGAAGGAACGGGTCAGAAACACGCCGATTTGCGAGTCGGCCATTGTCTCTGCGGCTATGGGACTTTCAATCCATGGTATGAAAGCCGTTATGGAGATGCAATTTGCCGATTTTGTGAGCTCGGGTTTCAATCCCATTGTCAATTATTTGGCCAAATCGCATTACCGTTGGGGTGAGAATGCCGACGTGGTCATTCGTATGCCTTGTGGCGGAGGTGTGGCAGCTGGCCCTTTCCATTCACAGACGAATGAAGCTTGGTTTACCAATACCCCGGGCTTAAAGGTAGTGTACCCTGCTTTTCCTTATGATGCGAAAGGGTTGTTGGCCACAGCAATCAATGATCCAAATCCGGTATTGTTTTTTGAACATAAGGGATTATACCGTAGTATATATCAAAATGTACCAACCGATTATTATACCCTTCCGCTTGGCAAAGCCAGTTTATTGCAAGAAGGAGACGATATTAGTATTGCGAGTTATGGAGCGGGAGTACATTGGGTCTTGGAAACCTTGCAAAACAATAAAGATATCAAAGCGGATGTCATTGATCTACGTTCATTACAACCTTTGGATATAAACGCGGTGTATGAGTCCGTGAAAAAGACGGGAAAACTCATTATTCTTCAAGAGGATAGTCTCTTTGGTGGAATTGCGAGCGATATTTCAGCCATGGTGATGGAAAATTGTTTTGAACACCTTGATGCACCCGTTAAACGTGTAGCAAGTTTAGAAACCCCGATACCATTTGCCAAAACATTGGAAGACAATTACTTGTCCAAAGGTAGGTTCGAAAGTGTCCTGTTAGAGCTGCTTGCATATTAAAATACGGGCATTGCATTTTATCGATTGCGTTAAAAATTCAATCAAAAATTACATCCAAGACCTTTTTGGGAACGTATATATATGCTGTAACCCAAAAATATAAACATGAAAAAATCAATAGTATTCTTTGGGGTGGTAGCATTGCTTATATCATCCTGTTCCGTTTCAAAAGTAGCACGTGAAAAACGAAATCTATTAAGCGGTACTTGGATATTGGAAGACGTATCCTATGAGAACAACACCGGTAATTTTTCCTCGATTCTTTTTAATGATGCCAAGGATATCTGTTTTGAAGGCAGTAATTGGTTTTTTAGGGACAATAATAGTACCGGTCGGTATACGATTGCCCCGTCGAGTCTGTGTAATGGTGGCGATCGGTATATTCGATGGTCGGTAGTAGATCGGGAAGAGAATTATACCAGTCAATTACAGTTTAAATTCATTGATGAAAAGAATAAGGATATTGATGGTGGTTTGGGATATCGGTTGAATATAGATTATTTGACCGCTACCGATATGACCTTGAAATCGAACAATCAGGTAGATGGTGAACAAGTTACCATCGTATATAAATTCACCAAAAAATAAAACAAATATAATGGACTAACCATTTTCAGGTATTTAAAGAACCTAAAGAGGTAGTCATTAATTAAATCAAAATAGTTTACAGATGAAAAATATTGCAAGAAAAAGCGTTTATGTATTATTGTGTATGGCTTTGATCACATCGGGCTGCAGTGTTACCCGAAATGCGAACAATAAGCAAAAAGGGGCCGTAATCGGCGCCAGTGGAGGAGCTGTAATAGGTGGCGTCCTAGGTAATAATATAGGAAAAGGGAACAATACCGCTTTAGGTGCCATTATCGGGGCTGTAGTCGGTGGTGTTGCCGGAGGTTATATCGGAGATCGTATGGATCGCCAAGCCGAACGAATCGAGGAAGAAATACCAGGCGCGGAAGTGACTCGGGTAGGAGAGGGAATCAATGTAACTTTTACCGAGGATGCAGGGGTTTATTTCGATACGAATAAATCGAATGTAAAAGGAACATCCGCTGCGACATTGGATAAATTGGCCGGAATTTTCAAAGAGTATCCTAAAAGTAACATTTTGGTAGAAGGCCATACAGATAGTGCAGGACCTGAGGATTACAATATGAAACTTTCGCAACAACGTGCAGAATCGGTTACCAATTACTTAATTGCGCAAGGAATAAGTGCAACACGGTTTAGCACAAAATGGTATGGTGAAAACCAACCAAAGGCAGATAATGCCACGGCAGAGGGTAAATCTAAAAACCGTAGGGTAGAATTGGCCATTGTTGCCAGTGAGGAACTTAAGGAAGAGGCCCAACAGAATACCAAAGGGTAAATACGTAAAGGACTTAAATAAAAAAATCCCGACACAAAAGTGTCGGGATTTTTTATTTCTTTTCCTCTGGTATGGCCAATGATGCAATGATACCGGCAACCAATGATACCGAGATAACGGTCAAAGAAACCCATTCGGGCAATTCTATATGGTGTGAGAACAACATCTTAAGTCCCACAAAAGCCAGGATTACAACAAGACTGTAATTGATGTACCTGAATTTTTCCAACATACGGGAAATAAGGAAGTACATAGATCGTAATCCTAAAATGGCCAAGATATTTGAACTGAATACGATAAAGGGGTCTGCCGTAATCGCTAGAATGGCCGGGATACTATCCAAGGCAAACAAAACATCGGTCAACTCAATAATGATCAAGGCCACGAATAGGGGAGTGGCCGCATTGATTCCCATACGTTTCACAAAGAAATCATGGTTGTTGATGGTAGAAGTTATCGGGTAGATTTTTTTTATCTGTCTGAATATCCAAGAATTTTTAGGATCAAAATGTGAATCATCGGATTTCAACATCTTAAACGCCGTATAAAGTAGAAAGACCCCGAAAACGTAGATGATCCAATCGAATTTAGTGATCAATGCAACCCCGAACAGAATCATAAGTCCGCGAAAGACTATGGCCCCAAGAATACCCCAGAACAAGACCCGATGTTGATAGAGGGCCGGAATTTTAAAAGCCTGGAAGATTACGGCAATGACAAAAACGTTATCGATACTCAATGATAATTCTATAAGGTATCCGGTAATGTATTTAAGAACCGCATTGTTCGGTGTTAAACCAGTAGGGTTTTCAACCATTCCCGAGGAAAACAACCAGTAGATCACTCCACTAAAGCCAAGAGCAACGGTAACCCAAACAGCTGTCCACAAACCAGCTTCCTTACTTTTTATAACATGTTCCGTTTTATGGAAAACACCAAGGTCAAGTGCCAGAAACACGATAACCAAGGCAATGAACAATCCCCAAACTAGCATAATATTTCAATTTTTACAAGAGACGAAGTTAAGTAGTATTTTTCAAATTGGATAATAATACCTTTGCAGTTATCAATTTTTGGCGTGAATATTGTACTTGGAATAAAAAATGGTGGAATCGCCACTATCATAACCCGTTTTTTTTATACCTTTTCATCACTATAAAATGACGGATTATTAAACACATACCATAAAAATCAGCAAAATGAAACATGTTATTTTTTTATTTACCGCTTTATTGATGACCCAATTGGGAAGTGCCAACAATCTACCTCAAGATGGGGAAGGCCTTATTAAGGCCAAGGCAAAGGAATTGACTAAAAAGTATACAGCGGAATTGGGACTTGAAGCCGGACAAATGGCCGATTTTGAACAAACCATTGCCGGATATTTATTGAAGAAATCCAAAATCGGAAAGATGAACTTATCCCCAGCGGATAAAACGGTCATGTTAAAGCAATTGAACGGTCAGGAAAATGAAGATATGGCCGCTTTACTGCATAAAGGGCAATATAAAAAATACTTGAAGGCCAAAATGAAGTTGCAGCCATAAGAAGTATTTTAGGTTAGGATAAAGTGCCGATATTAACCGTTTCATTAATGAAGCGATTGTATCGGCTTTTTTATGCAATTTTGATTGTATTCCTAATTGAAAGATCGGTCATATAGACTCTTACTCGGCCTATTTTAAGTAAGTTTATCGATGTATGGCATTAATTTCCGTTGTAAACAATCTAAGGGTTTCAACGGCAGAACATATTTTTGGTAACTTGTTCTGCGAGACACTATGTACATAAAAATGAAAAAAAGAACACTAAATGCAGTGGGTTTCCTGTGCTTTGTATTGGGAACCAATGGAATGTTAGCGCAGAATTACGAACCTACCAAAGAACTGGTAAAAAAACATACGGTCATGGAACAATATGAGCCGGATATGATTTTAAGTGTAGATGAGCGTGAACAGTTAAAGGAAAAACACAAAAATTTAATTGCCAAGAGGAAAAGTGTATTGGACACGCTGGATATTTCCGAGAGGCGTAGACAGCGACTATTGCGAGTCCTTTCCAAAAGTCCGTTTTCAAATGAATTGAACAAGGCTATGGCCGATATTGAGTTTGAGGACGAAACCGACAATCAATAAACCTTTTAACCAAACAGGATGTAAAACCTTCTTTCGAGAAGGTTTTTTTATGCTTTTTTATTAGAGAATATTAAGTGAATACTAAAAAACAGTTAAATATTGATAATCAGTAATTTAAATTCAATGGAATTACTGATTATTTCGTAATTTAAGGGAATTGAAATAGTTTTTGTTTAACCCCAAAAATCAAAGCCTATGAGAACATTATTAAATTCAAGGGGTTCAGCAGGTCTTGAACCTAAAGAAAACACATTGGTACATCGATTGGAACGTAATTTAAGGGATGTTAACCAATTACGAAAGAATTTGAATTCCTACAATTGCGAACCTCAAACTTATAATGAATATACCCGTATAGAGGCTTTAAAAAATGGGTTGGATACTTTTAAGGAGCGTAATAAGCAGATTATCGACTCTATAAAAAAACAAGCGGAACCTTTGAACGGTTTTATAAAAAAAGTAAAGGATCAATATTCGGAATTCAATGCCCTAAAAAGTGGAGTGGAAGAGTATATGGGATTGGCCCGTTCAAAATATACGCAATGAGGAAGGGTAATCAGAAAGAATAAAAAAAGCCTGGATCATATTCCAGGCTTTTTTAATATATAACTATGTTCTCTCTTATGAATTGGCATTGGCACCAATATCCGCTACGGCTACAATGTTATTGTTGGTATCGTGAATGGTTATATGTCCGTTTAAGGCCAATAAACCTTCATAAGTAAGGCTGTTTCCATTGTTCAGCTGGGTAATGGTGGTATTACTTATAGAACATTCACAAACTGCAAGTGTAATAGCAATATCGCCACCTTCAGCAGCACTGTTAAAGCGAATGTAAGCAGGATTGGTGGCAGTAGACGCCCCATCCAATTCGATTAAAACGTGGGTAGAACCGTTGTCTTCTTGGGTAAATGTGGCAGTTCCTGTAACACCGGAACCGGATACATCATAAATTTGGTATTCAACGCTTTGAAGAATAACCGCTTCTGCTACGTTGTCTTTTTTACAACCAGTAAAAACCAATAGGCATAGCAAGCTTAAGACTGCGAGGGAACTTTTAATTTTCATATATAGTAAGTGTTAAATATTTGTATCAAAGATGTAAAATAGGTTTTAATGATATTGTGTTTGAATATGACTTTTCTACCAAAAGGTGGAAAATTCCGACGTAGAACACTTTTTAAATGTTAATTTATTCAAAAAAACAAGAATTGGGAATCATCAAAACCATTGAATCCAAATTATAGGTATATAGTTTGGGTCCAAAACACTTTCCTATAATTCATAAATGTGATGGCAATATCAATGGAATGATACGGCCCATTTTATGTAAAAATCGTTAATTGGCATTGGCACCGATATCGGCGACGGCAACGATAGGGGCAGTGGACCCTTGGCCGTTATGAATGGTAATATGTCCGTCGAGATGGGTTAATCCGTCATAGGAGATATAGCTACCATTATTTAATTGGGTTATGGTGGTGTTGCTAATTGCACATTCACAGGTCATTAAGGTTATAGCAACAGTACCGCCCTCAGCAGCGCTGTTATATCTGATATAGGCCGGGTTTTCTGAGGTATAGGCACCCACAAGCTCAATCAATACATGGGTAGAGCCGTTATCTTCTTGGGTAAAAGTTGCCGTGCCGGATATATTGGAGCCGGAAATATCATAAATGGGATATTCAACACTTTGGAGGATTACGGCTTCGGTAACATCATCATCGTTACAACTTAGTACTAGGAAAACGCAAAGTAATGCGAAGAAGGAAAGGGAACTTACATTTTTCATGATTTAATTATTTAGGAAACAAATTTATTTTGGAATTGGGTGATATGAACTGATAAGAATCAGTCGGAGGGGATGTAAATAGGTTTGAACGGTGGAATACCCGGTTATTCGATAAACGGTATTACACATAAGTTCCAAAATATACTATTTTACATAATATAAATTATAGTACAAATATGTTTATATCGTTAAACGGCGCATACCGCGTATTTGATATAATTATAGATATAGCGACACGCCAGTGTTCTATATCGTCAATAATTATGTCAAAGCCGTTTTACTGGAGTGTTCTTTTACCAACGCGCCATCTCGCCGCCAATTAAAATCATCCATAGGATAATTTCAATTGTCACGTGTAAGCTATAATTCTATTATGTAAAATATCCCTCAAGCTTTGAGAATCGATTAAAACTTACAAGCGGGTCATCAACTTTAATTTACGTAGTTTCAATATTTCTACACAAAAAAAAAATTCGAAAATTTCAAATTTTTAGAAACCCTAGGGAGAAACCGTTCGGCTACTCTATTAAGTTGTATTATTTTAAGAGAACTTTTAGTTGAATTGCCAGCGCTCCGTCTCGCCTAAAAATAAATACTTCGTGGGTCGCATTTATTTTCTCGCGTGTTTTGCCAAAATTCTCTTAGACCGAGTTTAACATCGAGATTCTATTTGAAACAAAGTACTAATCTTTTACCCAATTATTAATTGATGTATGTGCTAACTCCAATTCATTCTCTGCAATCTAACTGCATTCAAAATAGCTAACAATGCTACACCCACATCAGCAAACACAGCTTCCCACATTGTAGCAAGTCCACCAGCACCAAGAATAAGAACTATGATTTTTATTCCGAAAGCCAATGCGATATTTTGCCAAACGATACGTCTTGTAGAGCGTCCTATTTTAATGGCACGAGCAATCCTTGATGGTTGGTCATTTTGAATAATTACATCTGCCGTTTCTATGGCAACATCACTTCCTAGACCTCCCATTGCTATGCCGACATCACTTGCAGCCAATACAGGTGCATCGTTGATACCATCACCTATAAAAGCAACCTTTGTATCTGGTTGTGCTTTGAGTTTTTCTACTTCGTTGAGCTTATATTCCGGGAGTAATCCGCCTTTTGCCCAATCGATACCTAATTCTTTTGCAACTTGTTGCGTAATGGAATCTTTATCGCCCGAAAGCATTATGATTTTAGAAATGCCTGATTTGCGGATTTCCTTGATAGCTTGTTGTGCATCTTCTTTCAACTCATCTGCAATGGTAACATAGCCAGCAAATTTGCCTTCTATTCCTACCATAACTATTGATTCAACAATAATATCTGTCTCCGATGGAACGGCAATAGCATTTGAAGTCATTAAAGCTTTGTTTCCTACAAGCACGGTTTTTCCGTTTACCGTTCCTTTCAGTCCCTTTCCTGCAATTTCAGATACTTCGCTGGCATCATAGTCTGCGCCTTCGGCTTTGTATTCCATAATGGCCTTTGCTATGGGATGTGTAGATTGTTCTTCCATTGCCATTAGGTACTTCATAAAGTCCGCTTTCTCGTAAGCTGAATCATTTACAACCTCTTTTATTTTAAAAACTCCCTTGGTAACCGTTCCGGTCTTATCCATAACCATAGAATTAACTTTGGTCATAGTATCAAGAAAAGAGGCTCCTTTGAATAAAATACCGTTACGGGATGCTGCACCAAGTCCACCGAAATATCCTAAGGGAATTGAAATAACAAGTGCACAGGGACAAGAGATTACAAGAAAGATTAAAGCTCGATAGAGCCAGTCTCTAAAAACGTAATCATCAACAAAGAAATAAGGCAACAACGTGAGTCCTATAGCTAGAAAAACCACAATAGGCGTGTAAATACGTGCAAATTTTCTAATAAATAGTTCTGTTTTGGATTTTCGAGCTGTGGCATTTTGAACCATATCCAGTATTCGAGCAATCGAGCTGTTTTTGAACTCTTTAGTCGTTTCAATTTCTACAACACCATCAAGATTAATACTTCCTGCAAAAACAGACGCTCCTTTCTGGACAGTATCAGGTTTACTTTCCCCCGTAAGGGCAGCAGTATTAAAAGAACCTTTATCTGAAAGTAAAATGCCATCTAATGGCACTTTTTCCCCGACACGCACCTGAATCTTTTCTCCTATTTCTACAGTTTCAGGGTTAACCGAAATAAAGTCATCGTTACGATTCACCAGCGCTTCATTAGGCCGAACATCGAGCAATGCTTTTATATTTCCTTTTGCTCGATTGACTGCTGCATGTTGAAATAATTCGCCCACGGCATAAAACAACATTACAGCCACACCTTCTGGATATTCGCCTATGGCGAAAGCACCCAAGGTTGCTATGGACATTAGAAAAAATTCCGTGAAGAATTCTCCATTTTTAATACTATTCCAACCTTCACTTATTACTGGAAATCCAACGGGTATGTAAGCAATGGTATACCAAATAATTCTCACCCAACCTTCAAAAAATGGTAAAGCATCAAAATAATCAATGGTAATACCTACGATAAGCATTATAAAACTTATGATAGCAGGAATATAGGTTTTTAATCTGGAAACACTCTCAGTGCTATTATGATTATGCCCATCATCGTGACTATGCTCTTTTTCTGAATCTGGTTTTAAATCTCTTAAATTGACTTTCTTTTTTCTCATTTTGTATTGAATAATTCTTTTATATCATCAGGAATAGGCATAGGTCTTAATGGTGGTACATTTGTACCTCCTGTATTGCCTAGCGGTATGTGGTTAATGAACGATTTCCAACCGCCAACAATTAATCTAAGGATTTGTCCAAATACTTCTTTCGTATTCTTGTCCATCACCCCAAACTTTAGCATCAACCAATGTGAATAGGTATGCTCAATTGGGTAAGATTGACCTATGATATGACTACGCTCTAAATGATACCAAGCACTACTATATTGCTTATTTTCTAAACAGGAACTGTATTGTATTAATTCTTCATTATATGCCTGCTTAAGATGTTTAGGTATTTTAGTATTAAACTTCATATCCAATTTATTTTTCGGATAAAATTAGTTTAATAGCTAGTGCAATGGAAGTGCATTTATAGCCCACTACACTTATCGCAAATACCTTTTACAACCAAGTTTACATTTTCCGAAACAAAGCCTTCAGGAACTTTTATTTGAGGTATCTTATGGTCTGTTAAGCAAACGGTTTCATTGCAACTATTACAATGGAAGTGCAAGTGTAAATCGGTTTTTATATCACAGTAACAGCCTTGTTCACATAGTGCATATTTGGTTATTCCCGTGCCATCATCAATCTGATGTACAATATCATTTTCCTCAAAGGTTTTTATAGTTCTGTATAGGGTAGTTCTATCTGCCTTTTCAAAAGCATTTTCAATATTACTTAGTGTTACAGCTGCATTGTTTTCGGAAAGAAACTTATATATTAATAATCGCATGGCTGTAACACGAATATTTTTTGATTCTAAAAATTGTTCAATTGTTTCCATAATTAATCGTGGTCTTCGTTTCCAAATGGTTTAATAATAAGTCCTACACTGAAATATAAAACCATCTGTGGGTGCATAATTTCAGGAAAGACAGGATTATCATGAGGTGGTAATATATTAAATTCTAGATGCAATGGCTGTGCAAAGGCATTTTAATCATTCCATACACATTACTCTTCGCTCCTATCGTCGTCTGGGCGGCAGCGTATTCCATTACCTTTTGCGAAGAACCTTTTTGCCTAGCTCTAATAATACAACCTAAAATCAAGCAATTTGCAGACATTATAATGTCTTTGGTGCAACTCTTCTACAACGTCCAACATATTATCATCTTCCTTGAATAAGTTGAAGAATGCCTTATCAAGATTTGCACTACTTATTCCATTAAATGCATTTCCATAGCCAGAAATACCTTTTGCACCAGTGATATCCAAAAAATATTGTGCTTCCTCCTCGTCTAAATCCAGGATTTTTGCATTCGAAAAATGTAAGATCTTTCCTTTTAACCTTCCTTCAAAAATTTCCGCAATTTCCTGTAAACTATAATAGTAGTCGTTTAGGCAAATGCTATTTGATTCACCGGTTATAACCAAGTAGATGATTTCATAGTCTTTAAAATTATGATCATCCAAAACAAGTGCATTTAGGCTATCTTCCAGTCCCTCAATAGTTTCACAGGTTTTATATATGCTTGCTATGCCATATTTCTTGGCCAATTGTTCCAAGCTTTCTTGTGCTTCGGTAACCTTTTCCGTTTCTATTTCATGAACCGCTTCCAAACAATAAATGAAATTTGCTGCATCTATACATTGTTCTTGGGGTAATTGTTTTCTTTTCTCTAACAAGTTTCTGAAATTATATTAAACACAAAATTAGGGTAACGCTTCTAGTTTTTCAGCGTTTTCAAAGAAAATACCCTTCCACTCATATTTATACATCGCTAGTTATTTTGTGTTATAGTGATATATGCTTCTCCTGTTTCGATGTCACTCCTCTCCTATCCCTTCGACAACGCCAAGGACAGACAGACTTGGATCATATATAAGTGTTCAGGGCCATAGAAAAGTTGCGCCAAATACGCCAACGCCCCGACCCGCCACCAAAATCTATGGACTTTAAAGACACTTAGGCTCATTTCGTCCAATTTAATTCATCATTCTGAAACAATAGGATAGATTTACAGTTCCTAAATCAAAATTTATGAAACTTGACCTGATCATCGTAGATGACCCTTATCTATGGTTATCCTTGGCTGAAAAGCTAGCCAAAACCCACCCTTTAATTGGTCGCACAACATCTTTTCTTGATTCTTATGATGCTTGGGTATATTTACAAACCGCAAAACCACAGGTGGTGTTGTCCGATATTGAAATGCCGGGTATGAATGGATTTTCTTTTCTTGAAATGTTCGGAAACCGCGTGCCTTTTATATCCAGTTCTACCAAACATGGCTTTGAGCCTATAGCTAGGGAACTTGGGTGTGCGGATTTTATCAAAAAACCCTTTACAAAAACTGAATTCCACCATTCAATTGATATGGTTTACAATCAACTCTATGGGCAAACCGCCTGCTTTATCTAACAGTCAGGGCAACGAATCCACGCCACTCCCCTCCTATCCCTTCGACTTTGTTCAGGACAGCCTAGGGTTGCATAAAAGTGTTTAGCTAGGTGCTTAGAAAATGTGGTGTCAAATTCGCCAAAAGCAACCAGCCATTGGCTAATTTCTTTTGTCATGTAGTTAATTTTGGAACAGGCCAGAGCGTCAAAAAAATGTACTCAAAGTACATTTTTAGCGATGGAGCCAGCTGGCGCGTTGGCCCTCAGTCACTATATTTTAGGAAACTAGGAAACATTGTAACTAACCAAAATAACTAAAGAAAATGCCTTAAAACGCAGAAATACCAAGAAAAACAGTTACTAAACCCCTAAAATATTACGTTCTTCTCCCCCCAATTGTTTTAGCAAAAATTTTATGAGGTCATGTAAGGACTAAATTCACCAATTTATCAATCCAGTTTTTAAATCTTAGACATTTTTCCATAATTATTTCTAAACCTATTTCATCTGCAATTAAGTTTCCTTCAGCAACCTTGTCATATTTTTCTCCTCTATTTGCTAAAGTATTTATTAACCGCTTTGATGGTGCAAATTCTGGTCTGGTATTGATATCTTCAGGGTTTTCAAACTCATCAACTATGTCACATAAATCCTTAACAATTCTAGGGTCATCATACATCAATTTAAATCCTTCTTTGCTAGAAAATAATAATGCTTCAAACTCATGCTTTTGAATATAAGGCACAAACCTATGATCATTTATACTTTGGGACATACCCAATTCCAATAAATCTATTTTACTATCAATTGTAGGCTTCGAATTAAGCTCTAAATATTTAGGCATTGAGCTTGGAATTCTAAAAAAGTCAATAAAAGTAGTTACTATAATTTCTCTCTCACTTTTAAGAATATTATCAATATCTGTTTTCAAATGTTGATAATTAGCAAGACCACCTTTATGACCTTTACTTGTTGTAATTTCAACAGCTCGTACATCATAAATACCTTTTGACACAAAATATGGAAGTAAAGTTTTGTTAACAAACTCTCTTTCTGTAAATCCTTCTACTACAAAATATAATCTTTTCAAGGCTGTCCTTTTATTACATTTTTATTCCATAAATCACCTAAACTGTAATCTTCTAACCAGTTTGTTAGATTATTTTCATCTAGCCTAGAAAAAACAGATTGATTTTCTTCTCTGTCTACTGTAACTATATCCTCTGGATTAAAATTATCTACAAGTGTAACAGATTGCGTAGAAATTATTACTTGTGTTTTTGCAGATGTTTTTCTAATTATACCTGCAAGTTTTTTTATTGCAACCGGATGTAATCCTAGTTCTGGTTCATCAATTAATATTGTTTTTGGAAGATTGGGTTGCATCAATAAAGTAGCTAAAGCTATAAACCTTATAGTTCCATCAGAAAAATGAGTTGCATTGAAATAACTATCAGGTTGATTGATTTCTATCCACTCTAATTTAATCCTATCTGGGTTTAACCTATCAGGTTTTAATTCAAATTTCTCAAAAAAAGGAGCTATAGACCTGATAGTTTTTTCAATTCTTTTAAAATTATTTAGATGCCTTTCTTGCAAATAATACAGGAAAGCAGGTAAGTTTGAACCATTTTCCTTTAAAGCAACATTATCGTCTATTGGACATGAACTTCTTAAAGGAGCAGAAGAACTTGTGTCATGAAAATGATAAATTTTGAAAGATTCAAAATAATACCTCAAGTATATATCCCTAAATGAGTTGGAGTCTTTAACATGACTTTCTTTTTGGTCTCTGTTATAAAAATAATTATTAGTGTCATCATCCCAATTTGCTAAATAACCACTTCCCTCTTTTTCAATGAATAATGTATCATTTTCTGTAGGTTTCGCAGTGAAATAATAGCTATTGCTATTAGTGGAATCAGGTGAGTCCTTGAAGAATAACTTTCCATAAATTAATTCAGTTTCCTTTTTGCCAAAATATAACAGATTATTTGCGCCTTGTTGTAAAGAAAAATTCTCCAATCTCTGTTCGTAGATATTGTGCAAAAGTTTAAAAAAGGATATAAAATTAGACTTTCCAACACCATTTGAGCCAATTAGTATATTTAAAGGTCTTAATTCTATCGTAATATCTCTTATAGACTTAAATCCCTTAATTTGAAGTTTTACTATCATTGATTCTTTCAGAAAGTTAGATTACAGCTAAATTAAAGAAATAGAATAACTTATTTAAAAGAATTAAACATTAAACTCATTCAACACACTTTACCCTTCCCTCCTAACATCAGTCAGTTAATAAGTGTTTATCCATTATTTGGTAATGGTTTTACATATAACCTTTGAAGCAACCCACAGGTCGTAATGCTAGTCCTTATCGGTTTTTGAGACAAACCCACTTGCTGTAAGCACTTCTACCTCTACTGTATGGGCCTTAACCTCTTCTTTGGTAAACCAGGCATCGCGCAATTCCTTTTTGGAGAATAATGCCAACTGATCCCCATTATGTGGCGAACTTTTTTGGGTGGCATTACCATACGACAACAACACTTTGGCTTTTACTTCTTCACCAAACTCTATGATACCTACCCAAGAATCACCGCCACCCACAAACATATGGTTTTCATCCTTCCCTCCTGGCCATGCGACACGAAAAACGCCCATAGAACCATCAATGCCATTGGCCGGTAGATTCTTTCCGTTATAGTTAATCCTATAAAAATCTCCCCAAGGGATATCCAATCGACCAAATTTGGTCTTGATCTCTTGGGCTGATTGTTCCAAGAGTTGAACGGCGGTTGTTTGGTCAGCAAAACCATCCGGCGTCGTGTTGGGCTTATCCATACTCCATGGCTCCGCATAATTCGATTTTTTCCGGACATTGAATTTATTGGCCCAATTATAAAACAAGAGCATTCCCTTGCTATCGGCGTCCGCCTCACGGTCCCAATTTTCCAAAACAATCTTGGCCTCTTTTGCTTTTTCGGAACCCGAGGCATCCACCGCGGCAAATAAATCATCCAAGATCCTATCGGCAAATTCAAGGCGTGTAGAGAGCTTGTAGTCCACCAACTCCTCAAAGTTGATCGATTCGTCTTCTATTAACATCCTTGCCGAGCGTTGGGGTCTAAAAGCCATACTTTTTGGGGCCATATAACCCGGATAGTCATCAGGGTTCAAGGTCATGGGTATGGTACTTGTCCATGGTGGGTCGTTGGCGTTTTGAAGCCATCCGTTCGAAGGGTTCTTTACTTTTGGTAAATCTGCATAATCATGTACCTCTGTCCATATATCGGCAGATTTTCCACCGGGAATTATACGGTTCCAATACGCCCAGGAATCTTCTGTCCGTTTGGGTACAAGACCATTGAAGAGATAGAAAATGCTTCCTGCCTTATCGGCATACATGACATTCCAAAATGGGATCTGTGCCATTTTCAAAGCGGTTTCAAACTCATCAAAACTAGAGCTATTGATCATTCTCCACCATTGTAATACCATGTTGGGCCGGTCTAGCCCAACCATGCGCAACGCCAGAACCTTACCTTCTTTACGATTTACAACAGGGCCATGTACGGTTTTTAGCAATGGTATTTCCTGTTCGACCAGGGATCCATCTTCTTGTTTTATTTTAATCGTTTTTTTAGAGCTTTCAAAGGCTTTTACCATCCCGTCTAGCAAGTAGCCATTTTCTTTTAATTCCAATTCATAGGTGTCCGCATTATCTATGGTGTTGTCTGTATGGCTCCAACCTAAATGTTCATTAAACCCAATGGCGATACCGGGGAAACCCACTAAAGTACTTCCGTACATGTTTTTACCATCTAGGTTAAGGTGGGATTCAAAAAATAGAAATTCTCGCCACCAAGGTAAGTGTGGATTCTGCACCAACATAGCATTACCTGAAGAAGATCGTTTTGGGGCGATAGCATAGGTATTGCTTCCCATGTCTGGCCATTGTTGTATACGCCCTAAATCGCTGCCTCCGATAAACCGTGTAAAAACAACATACATAAGGTGCATGTTTATATCCTTTGTCGTTAAGGGCAAAACTATTTTGTTTTTTTCATCCAAGGCCTCCGGATGGGCTTTAGCATAGGCATTTAGGCCTGCAACAAAAGAGCTGAAAATTATTTTGGTTTCTGGGTCTTGTTCCTTTTCCCATTGATCGGCCAACGCTTCGAACCCTAACGTATGGATCAGCATATCGTTCTCAAGTTTTGTACTGCCCCAATATTCAGAACCCTTGCCCCTGGAACTACCATAGAGTTCCAGTATCAAATTGGCATGATTGTGCATCTGTGCCCAACCTTGTGCATAAAACAGATCTTTGATATTGTCCGATGTAATATGCGGAACTCCCCAAGTATCCCATGAGATTTGGGTTTCGGGATTTGTTTTTTGGGCGTAGGAATCAGTAAAGAATAGAAGGACAAGGGAAGCAATAATTAGATGGATTTTCATGATGTAATGTTCGTTTGGTGGTGGTTCGTTCCGTTTAAGGAATAGGAAATCAATGAATTACCCAAACAAGTTACTACATTTCTGTTCTTTCTACAAACGGTAAAGATATACCAGAGTGAAGTTTTGGTAAAGCCCCATACCAAATCCAAATAGGTGGGCTGAAGAAGTAATCACCCCTTTCGCCCACCTATTCCTTTGGTCATAAGGTTCACATGTTAATTGAGCCAACCTCCCCCAAGGGCCCGATAAAGCTGAATCACGGCTTGCAATTCCTGTTGTTTGTCGGTGGCACCTTACAACACCGTACCATTGTCTAACCAACGTTGCAAAAGGGCCTCGTTATGGGAAATAGCCACAAGGTGAAATTTAGTAAAACGCTTAAAAACACGGGATTCTTTGAGTGTTTCCATACAAACGGCAACTGGGGCAAGATAGTTGGAATGGATCAGAAACAGTTCCCCTTCGCGTTTTAAAAGATAGCCCACATGACCTTCGTCAAAACCTATGAAATAGAGTCCTTCTTTCGTTAAGCCATTGATCTCCTCCAATGCTTTTTCCGGGGTATCTTGAACGATCTGGTTTATTTCGGAGCCGCAACTTATCATTTTGGCTTCGTCAAAAGGTGATTTTTGAGCCAATTTATAACGGTTGAGGTTGATGCCCATATCACGCAAAGTGGTCGATATAAAATAACCGCAAGCAATTTTTCCTTGGTTGGGAATCGTGGTATGGCCCCCAAAACTCCAAGGGGTGCCGTACCAGTGAGGTATGATCTTATCTACTAATTGATTGGTGAAAGCTGTTTTGATGTTGTCAAAAGAAATAGTGCCCATACGAAGGCCTTCCTTTAAACGTAAACGAAGTTGATCGGCATCTACCTTGGTACTGGCGTAAGATGCAACGATACTGTCCAAATCGGTTTTATAGATGTAGTTCGGGCTAACATTAATACTATTGATCTCTTTTAAGGGTAAGGGCTTTTCAGTAGCAACCCCATGATTTACCACCTTATCGATTTTAGGTGGAGGATCATTCAGTAACCCTAAAGTAAGTAGTAAAGAAAAAAACAATATGTAACTTTTTAAAGATTTGGGAATCGTACTCTTTGGTTGGAACGTATTAAGTAAGAGGAAATTACATTGAAAATGTTAAATTTTTGTTTTATTTTGATTGTTCCCTTTAGATAGTAAGGTTCACTGCCCACCACACTTCGTAATCCCTAGGTATTAAAGGTCTGTAACTTTGAAAACCTTGATCGGCAATTTTGAGCCCGATAATTTCATTTTTTTCATCGCGGATATAACTTATAAAAATAAAGGAATGTCCGTAAGGATCGAGTTTTTTGACATTTGCACCTTGCACTACTTGTTCGTAGTCCTCTTTATATCGCCAAACTTGGATGAGTGCCCCAGGTCTTAATTCGCCACTCCATATTCCGGCTGTGTCTACCAAATTACCCATTCCGGCATATGCAATGGCACCCGCATTGCCCCTACCCCTATATTTTTCTGGAAGGTTTCGCCATTCCGGGGTTGGACTAGAAGCGGAATCGTAAAGCAAATTGAATACTTGTTTTGGGGTATTTAATTTTGTTGCCATGCTATCCGGTAGGTCCAGATAGGGTAAATGTCCATGGACTTGTTTATACGCTTGCTCAAAACGACCTTTACTTACCGCAAGGCAATGACCTCCGGGCTCTTTATTGTCGCTTGCCAGATAATTGGCTACTATCTTTTCGGCCACTGGGCTTTTAACGTCCATTGTATTGGTATTCGAAATTTCTTCCCCTGAAATAGGCTGGGATACCATTTCATTTTCCTCTTTACCCAAATCAATGAGAGTCAATGAATCGATAGTATGGGCCAATATGGGGGCATTTTGACCTGTTATTTGGCTAATACGTTCATGGTTTTGAATATCTATTTCCTCTTTCGTAGCCCCTGTATTACTATTGCTGCCAATATCTAATGTGGTATTTTGAATAGGGTTCGAAGCGATTATTTCCTCCTTATTCATTTTGGTCGATGAACAACCTAATAAAAAAAGGCCAACGAATGTGGAGTAAGTAAAAGACTTTTTCAGTACCATTTTAAAAGCGATGCCCTTATTATTTAAATGTAACCCAAATTTTTCAGATTTTTTCTCAATGCCTATCCCTTGGTTCAATAGGGTTGACCAACTTTCTAAAGGCCATTGCAAAGGTAACACAATTACCTCCGTTTTTTCATGAGCATAGGCAATGGGAACTTGGGGAAACGCCTGTAAGTTTCGGTTTACTTCAATGAACTCGACTTTCGGACTTTGTACATTTTGAAGCGGATTAAATCAATTAATAAGCTAAATTAGCCGATAGATGAAATCGGTACCGAGACAAATAAGGGAATATTTAAACGAGCCTTATCCCTTTTATTATGAAAACAAAAAAAGGTTGTTCTCTTTGTTGTTAGTGATATCTTTCTTAAGTTTTATTTTCTCTTATTTTTTTGAGCCTTTCGATGTTAATGAGACAGAGCATAAAATCAGTTCTGTTTGGATTTTGCTGATCCACGCATTTACACCTTTTCCCATCGCTTATCTATATTTAACTTTGGTGAACCGAAATAAACAGGATGATGTAAGTTGGACATTGGGAAAAGAAGTTTTTCATCTATCGATTATCCTTTTGATTATCGGTGTGGTCGGTTTTTTGATTCGTGATCTCATTTATACAAATCCGGATAATTGGTCTTTTCGCTATTTCTGGGAAGAAATCCGAAATACTTTCTTAATTGGTTTTCTTTTATTGGTGGTCGTGCTGCCCTTGAATTTGGAAAGGCTTATTTATAAATATAATTTAAGTTCAAAAAAGTTACCGTCTATAAACGAGCACAGAACAAATAGCCTTTTAATCCCTATACAAAGTCCTATATCGGATGAGGGAATACAATTGAAAATCGAAGATTTCCTTTTTGCTAAAGTTGAAGGTAATTATACCGAAATATTCACTTCTTCATCTAATGAAACCAACAAAACCTTGATTCGTATAACCCTAAAAGAATTAGAGGAACAATTAGAACCTGTTTCACATCAAATATTTAAAACACATCGCTCATATTTGGTGAACTTGAACGCTATTGAATCTATTTCAGGAAATGCGCAAGGTTACCGATTGGTGTTCAAAAACTGTTCTACCATTGTTCCCGTTTCCCGTTCTAGAATTGTTGAATTCAATTCGGTTTATTCCCATTTATGAACAGCTTTGTATTTCGTCACTTTTGTCTGTCATCCATCACATAAAAATTAAGGCGCTTTAAATTGTTTTTATGTTTGCCCTTAGACATAAAAACAAACATTTTGATAGAAAAAAAACGAAGGTACGATTTAGACTGGCTACGAGTAATTGCCATATTGGCTGTATATCTACACCATATTGGAATGCCTTTTAATGGTGATGAATTTCATATCATGAACTCGGAAAATAGCAAATTGCTTGATGATATTATGGTGTTTTTTGAGCAATTACGGTTACCACTATTGTTTTTGATATCGGGTACGGGAACCATATTCGCTTTTTCGAAAAGAACATGGGTCCATTTTATTAAAGAGCGCAGTATCCGTTTAATGGTTCCGCTCATTTTTGGCACCCTCCTTATCGTTCCCCCACAAACATATTATGAAAATATAAATGCGTATACCTCTTATATCGATGTTTATAAAAAAGGCTCTTTCGATACCAATCATCTATGGTTTATCGAGAATCTATTTATCATGTCAATACTACTGATTCCTTTAATTTTGGCATTGAAATCATCTAAATTGGATAGATTCGTTCATTTAATCGATACAGTGGCCTCTAGAAAATATGGAATCTTGCTATGGGTTCTACCTTTAATAACAATAACCGTTCTATTGAAGAAAATTTACCCCGATGATTCAAAAGACATAACAAATTTGTCGTCTACTTTTTATTATGGATATTTTTTCGTTTCAGGAATGTTCTTCACCACTTCGAAAAACATCTGGAATTACCTGAAAGGTTATAGAAGTTTTAATTTCAGGGCTTTCATAATAAGTTTCATACTGTTCTATGGGTATTATCTTCTGCCCAATGCGTATGTTGAACCTTATTTTACGATAAGTAATAGATGGGATATTTGGTATTTGGTCTGTGCACTGGTCAGCTGGACCCTCGTTACCACATTACTTGGTTATGGACAGGTTTGGTTCAATAAAAAAAGTACATTGCTTATAAAGAGTAATGAAGCAATATATCCTTTTTATATTCTTCATCAAACTGTCATTATTGTTCTGGGGTATTACATCATTCAGATGGATTGGGGAATTGCATTAAAGATAATGGTCTTGATTTTAACTTCCTTCCCATTGATCATTGCAATTTATAAATTGCTGATACATCCTTTTAAAATCCCAAGAATGTTATTCGGAATGAAAACAAAGAGGGGTTAAAACACCGGGCATTTTAAACTAATACTCCGTTTTATCCTCTTTTTTCTCCCATTCTTTAAAGGGGGTGATCGCTATGTCCGGTAACAATTGTTCAAAGGGTATACTTCTTTCCTTATAGGGTAAAGGAATCTCTTTGTAGATAAAGGCATCATCAAAACCAATATTGGCGGCATCTGCCTGGTTACTGCCAAAGTATACTTTATCTGGTCGGGCCCAATAAATAGCTCCCAAGCACATAGGGCATGGTTCGCAAGACGTATAGATCTCACAACCTTCCAATTGAAAAGAATCAAGGTTTTTGCACGCATCCCTGATAGCTATAACTTCTGCATGGGCCGTAGGGTCGTTGGTAGATGTTACTTTGTTGTTACCTCTTCCGATGATTTTTCCATCTTTGACAATTACACAACCAAATGGTCCTCCTTCGTTGTTTTGCATTCCTTTTAAGGCCGCATTTACAGCCTCTTGCATAAACTTTTCCTTGATCATCTTAAATCTATTTTAATAGGATAAAAAGTACTTTCTCGTTTACATAAAAAAAGCTCATCTAGAGCGATGGGCTTTTTTAAAACTTTTTATAAAATTAAGGTATACATTTAAATCTGCCCTATCTTTTTCTTCTTTTCTTATCACTTAATGTAGATGTACAATATAGGCATCACTCCTCCCCTTTTTTTATTAAATAGAGTGTTGTATCATGATGTAAGAAAGGTACATGGCCTATTATAAGTGGTTATATGCTCTTTGGATGGATATTATTTCTCCTTTCCGAATAGGTAGCCGTAAAACATACCGACAAAAACTACACCTCCTACAATATTACCTAAAGTAGCGGGAATCAGGTTTTTAATGACAAATGTTTCCCAAGTGATTTGGGCACCTTCGAAAATGGCCAATGGAATAAAAAACATATTGGCGATACTGTGTTCAAAACCCATCGCTACAAAGGCCATTACCGGCAACCAGATGGCGAATATTTTCCCTGTCGTATCTTTTGCCGCCATTCCTTGCCATACGGCCAAGCACACTAACCAATTGGCACCGATACCCTTTATGAACGTCACTAAAAAAGTATGACTGGTTTTTCCAATGGCTATACTGAATACCGAATCTATAAATGGGGAGTTGTGAACAATGTGCGTTAAATGTGTAATTACGTAGGCTACGAAAACAGCTCCGATAAAATTACCGAAATATACCAATCCCCAATTTTTCAGTACTGCGCCTACCCCTTGTTTTTTATTGATGACATTGGGAATAAAGTAGGCATTGTTCCCGGTAAAAAGTTCGGCACCTACCACAACAACGAGTATTAGGCCTATGGGGAAGGTAGCTCCGAAAAGAAACTTCGTGATACCTGGGTTTTCTGCAGCAATACCGGGTGATCCACCACCGACTATGATGGCTAAAAGTCCGCCAAAGGCAATATAAGCTCCTGCCAAGAAAGCCAACATTAAGGTTTTATTCGCCTGGTAACTTCCTTTTTTAAGGGCTAGTTTATTTACTATGGTTATGACTTCTTGAGGGTTGTTCATGTGTAATGGCTATGTTGTTTTCTACAACACTTAATTTATTTTTACTTCTTTAAAGTAGTTTTTCAATATTTCCGAAGCGGCATTTATTTCTTCCTCCGTGTTTTCACGGGCATCTTTTAATTGATATTCCCAACCCAAGTTTTCCCATTTGTGAATGCCCAATTTATGATAGGGTTGAATCTCAATCTTTTCAATGGTCTTGTAATCTTTGAAATATTGCCCCATGGCATGCAAAAGCTCCGGTTTATTGGTAATATCGGGAATCAAAACATAGCGCAACCACATGGCTTTTCCTGAAGCTTCCCTGTGTTTTGCGAATGTGAAAGTGGTTTCTTTATTCCGCATTCCTGTCAAAAACTCGTACCCATCTTCTGTCATGTGCTTTATATCCAACATGACCAGATCTGCATATTCATCTAGCAATTCCTTCGTGAAATGATTCAATACCCTGCCATTGGTATCGATATTGGTGTGGATGCCTTCTTCTTTTAAACGTTTAAAGAATGGAACCAATTCTTTGGACTGTAGCAAAGGTTCCCCACCTGAAACGGTAACCCCACCTTTTTTGCCAAAATAAGGTTTCATCTTCAAAGCCATACCTACCAATTCCTCAATCTGGTATTCTGTTCCTCCTGAGGTTTGAATGGTGTCCGGATTATGGCAATACAGGCATTTAAGTTTACATCCCTGTAAGAAAACGACCATGCGAATTCCCGGCCCGTCATGCGTTCCGAACGATTCTATGGAATGTACCCTTAATGTGTTATCTAGATTTTTGATATGGCAGTTATTTATATTGAGCATTTGGGAAAAGAAGCTTTATGCTTCTGATCCCAAATGCGTTCAATGCAAATATTAAAAAAATTACATGGATTCGTGGAAAGAACGTGTAATAACTTCCATTTGCTGCTCTTTGGTCAAACGAACAAAGTTGACAGCATAACCAGATACACGAATGGTCAATTGTGGGTATTCCCCTGGATTTTCCATAGCATCCAACAATGTTTCCTTGTTTAGGACATTCACGTTCAAATGCTGTGCATTTCTAGAGAAATATCCATCAAGGGTCGTTGCTAGGTTGTCTATCCTATCCTGTTCCGATGAACCTAAGGATTTAGGAACAATGGAGAATGTATTCGAAATACCGTCCAAAGAATCTTTATAGTCGATTTTGGATACGGAGTTCAATGAAGCGATGGCTCCGTTCTTATCGCGACCGTGCATTGGGTTGGCTCCTGGTGCAAAAGGTATACCATGTGCCCTGCCATCGGGAGTTGCGCCTGTTTTCTTACCATAAGAAACATTGGATGTGATGGTTAAAACAGACATGGTTGGTTCTGCATTTTTGTAAACCGGTAGTTGTTTTAGTTCGTTGTTGAAATCAGCTACCGCTTGTCTTGCCAATAGATCCACCCTATCGTCATCATTTCCATAACATGGGAATTCACCTTCGATTTTAAAATCGACAGTTAACCCTTCCTCATTCCTAATAGGTTTTACTTTGGCATGTTTTATAGCAGAAAGTGAATCGGCAACAATGGATAAACCTGCTATACCATATGCAAGGTTGATGCTCGGATTGGTATCTATCAAAGCCATTTGGGCCTTTTCATAATAATACTTATCATGCATGTAGTGAATAATGTTCATAGAGTCATTATAAACACGTGCAACTTCTTTCATGGCGATCTTAAAATTGGCCATTACTTTATCGAAATCCAAATACTCATCAGTATACTCAGGAATACCATCAACAACTTGTTGTCCGGTAAACTCACAACGTCCGCCATTAAGTGCCAATAATAACGTTTTGGCAAGGTTGGTACGTGCACCGAAGAACTGGATTGATTTTCCTAATTCTTGGTAAGATACACAACATGCGATCCCATAATCATCAGAACCGCGATTCTCACGCATTAAATTATCATTTTCAAACTGAATGGAAGATGTGTCGATAGAAACCTTGGCACAATAGTCCTTAAAGTTCTGTGGTAAGGATTCTGACCAAAGAATGGTAATGTTAGGTTCAGGTGAAGGGCCTAAATTATATAAGGTGTTCAAGAAACGGAAAGATGTTTTGGTCACTTTACTTCTTCCATCTGCCAACATACCTCCGATTGCTTCGGTAACCCAAGTTGGGTCCCCGGCGAATATCTCGTCATAAGCTCCCATTCTCAAGTGGCGAACCATACGTAATTTCATTACGAATTGGTCAATATATTCCTGGGCTTCCACTTCGGTGATTAAACCTTCCTCTAAATCTTTCTCAATAAAAATATCAAGGAAAGTAGATACATTACCCAATGACATTGCAGCGCCATCTTGAGACTTAACAGCGGCTAAATAAGCCATGTAAGTCCATTGTACGGCTTCTTGCGCATTTTGGGCAGGACGCGCCAAATCCAAATCGTATTTAGCTCCCAACTCGATCATTTCCTTAAGCGCCTTGATCTGCTCAGCTACCTCTTCACGTAAACGGATTACGGCATCGCTCATAGGGCCTGTAATATTTTCCAAGTCCGCTTTTTTGGATTCGATCAAGAAATTGATTCCGTATAACGCTACACGGCGATAATCACCAATGATCCTTCCCCTTGCATAGTTGTCAGGTAATCCTGTTAAGAAACCTAAAGAACGGAATTTTTTGATTTCCGAAGTGTAGGCATCAAAAACACCATCGTTATGCGTTTTAACGTATTTAGAGAATAAATTCGTTAAACTTTTATTGGGTTCAAGCCCTTGTTCAGACAATGCTTTTTGAACCACTTTGAATCCGCCGAACGGTTTCATGGTCCTTTTTAGCAGCTCATCTGTTTGAAGCCCTACGATTACTTCATTTTCTTTATCTATATAACCGGCCTCAAAAGCACTTACGGTAGAGATCGTTTCCGTATCTACAGAACGAACACCATTGTTTTGTCTTTCTTCTTGTGTTGCTTCTTTACAAATTTCCCAAAGTCTTTGGGTTCTTTCACTTGGTCCTACTAAAAAATCGTGGGTTCCATGATAAGGGGTAATGTTGTTGAATACAAAATCCCTTACGTTGACACTCTCTGTCCAAACTCCGCTTTTTAATTGTTTTACTTCCACATCAATCTGTTTAATATTCTGTTTTTGAATGATTGTTTAACAGCTCCAAAATTATGACTTATGAAACCGGATAAAACTGACAAATGTCATTAAATGCCCTTTTATACGGGGGTTTACGGCGGAAGCGTCTAAAATCAAGAGGTGCGGAAATAAAATATTTTCCACTTTTTTTAGAGAGGGATAATATAGAATAGTTTAGCGGTAATTTTGCATATGGAGTTAAAGGGATATGGGATGGAAAACATTGTAAATTTTTCTAAAAACGGCCTATTTTTTCCCTTTACAAAGTGGAAATGTTTTTTTATTGAAAGATATATTTGTCGAATTCATTAAAATGAACCATCAAAAAAGGCGAAAAGTTTTAATTCAGGGTTATAATTTCGGCACCTTTCTATGTTTAGTTCCTTGTTCATAGGAATAAGACAGTCGGATCAAAGTAGGTTCATCGTACATTCTGCCTAAAAATTGCAATCCCGCAGGAAGGTTTTCACTGGTATATCCCATCGGAACGGTAAAAGCGGGTTGACCGGTATGAGGACTTATAACTTGATTGTTATCTCCTTTGTACTCCTCTGAAAACAAATCGATCTTTGCCGGTGGGTGGTTCCATGAAGGGTAAACAATGGCATCCAAGTTTAAGGAATCCATAACTTTTTCGATAGCTTCGCGGTATGCAACACGACGAATATCGGTATACGCATTTAAACAAGGTATTTCAGAATCTTCCCATCTTCCACTATTGGCCGCATTGCGTTTCACCCTTTCTTTAGCGAACTCGGAATTACTGCCGATACGTATAATGTCCTCTATGGTCTTTATAGTGTCGTTTTTTACATATTCGGTTAGGTAATCTTCCAGATCTTCGGTGAATGTGGCACACCATTGATTTTGCCTTAAAGCCTCAAAATCAGGAATGGTTATGGGGTCAATAACCGTTGCACCCAGTGTGTCTAAATCTGAAAGGGCCTGCCCGAACAAAGCTTTTATTTCTGGGTGTGGGGCGTTATCGCTCAAAGTCCTCAATACGCCAATCCTAGCGTTTTTTAATCCATCCTTTCTTAAGTATTGGGTGTAATTCCCGGGTATTTTTCCTTTTGAATAGGTGGTGATGGAATCATTTGGGTCATAACCTGCCATGACTTCCAATAATTTGGTGGCATCTTCTACGGTCCTGCCCATGGGTCCAACCACATCGTTTCTTAAATAAAGGGGTACGATGGCACTTCTGCTTATAAGTCCCAAAGTAGTACGAAAACCCACTAGGGCGCAATGTGAAGAAGGGCCTCTAATAGAATTCCCGGTGTCAGTGCCCAATCCTATGGTACCGAAATTTGCTGCAACGGAAGCTGCCGTACCTCCACTTGAACCCGCAGGCACATGGGCTATATTATATGGGTTTCTGGTCGTACCGAAAGTAGAACTTTCAGTATGCATGGGGCTAAAGGCCCATTCGGCCATATTGGTCTTGGCAATGATGATGGCTCCTGCACCAACAAGTTTTTTAATGATAAAGGCGTCTTCTTGGGGAATAAAATCCTTTAAGGCCAATGCACCTGCCGTGGTCGGGAGTCCTGCTGTATTGATGTTGTCCTTTACTAGAATTGGAATACCGTGCAAAGGTCTTAGTTTTCCTGTTTCCAAAAATTCATCGTCCAATGCTTGCGCAATTTCGATTGCCTTAGGATTTACGGCCGTTATGGAATTTATGACCGTATCCAATAATCGAATTCGGTTTAAATAAGCCTGTACTAATTGTACACTCGTTAAATCGTTTTGTTCATACCCATTATGGATTTTAGAAATGGTCAATTCCGAAATATCAAGAGGATTTGTGGTTTTTGGTTCTTCTTTACATCCTATGCAAGCTAAGAATAGTATAAGGAAGGGATATAGGTTTTTCGGTATACTCATATTCTGAATTTCACTCGTTTAAATCTTAAATTGGCACTCAAGTTGGATTAAGTTAATGATTTCCAATTTTTTTTTCACATTATGATACTGATTTATAGTTGTTATTATAAAATGAGTATTTCAAAGGTTTGGTATTAAGGAATATTTGTTGAATGTATCTTTTTTTTATCAATTTATAATGGAAGGTTTTACCCGAAAGGTGTTAAAGGTTCAGCACCATTATCCTTGATATATGTTTAGATATTTATCTGCTTACCATTGAATCCTATTAAAATGAAAAAAATTCAGGGATACCTTGCTATGGCTCCCTGAATCAATATTGATACCAATGGTTTTACTTTTGTACGATCGGTTCTTGACTTACCGAAACTTGTCTTGTTTTATTGGATTTCTTCTTTTTTAGACCGAAAAACGGCCTTATGAACCAAATCCTACGAATAAGTAACCCGTACAATAAATAGCAACCGGCAAAGGTGAATACCGTAATGGCAAAAAATTGCAAGAAGGGATCGATCTTTAAGGGCAAGATGAGCAAGGCCCCTAAATACAGTACGAACATGTGTATGATGTAAACGGGATATGCGGCCTGACTTAAATAGTTCAGCAATTTACCTGGACGGTTCATGTAATGGTGTACCATGCCAAAGATGCCGAAAATCCAACAATTTGATTCCAAGGCCATTAAATATCCTGGTGCTTCCGTATTGAATTCAAAATATCGAATAATGTACAATATCAGCGCTAGTGTTAGATAACCCCATTTCCATTTTTTTACGGTTCTCCAGAAATTATTGCCACTGTAAACGAATAGGTAACCGAAGAAGAATGCCAAAGCCCCTAAGAAGAAACCATGCCAGGTTTCTGCATAAAGCGAATAAATCTGGGGTTTTACAAGTACCGCTTCCAACATAAAGAAAATAGAGATCAATAGAGGTCCGACAGGATTCGACATCACTTTATCAAGGATATTCTTTAACTTTTTGTTTTCCCGATGTTTTAATATGTAGAAAATCGGTAGAAAAAGCAGCACGTAGACAAAGATATTGCCTAGGAACCATAGGTGGCCTGCATGCGGATAATAACCCAACGGCAGGTTGTAGAATTTTTGGAAAATGAACATATGCAGGGGAGCAATGGCCAAGAATCCAAAAACAAATGGTAATAAGATACGCTGAGTACGTTCACCTATGAGTTGTTTCCAGTTGCGTTTACGCATGGCAAAGAAGAGCCCCATACCCGATACGAAGAATAGGATAGGTATGCGCCAAACGTTAAGCATGGTCATCGGTACCCATAATTCCTCTACCGATTTTTCACTTTTAATAAACCCTACGAACATGGCCCAGGGTTGAAAAACGATGGCGATATGGTAGATCAAGAGCAAGGCTATGGAAATGACCCGTAGCCAATCAATGTCGTGTCGTCGTGCTGATTTCATTGTTTCTTTGTTTTAGTTTGGTTTATTGCAGCATCATGGCAATCACTGGACGGGATTTTTCAAGCTCATCAAAATCGAGTTGTAAACCTATTGGTCCCAATTGTTGTTGCATCATGTCATAAATAGGTTTCATATCCGCAAAGGGAGCTAGAACACTTTCCCTTGCTGTTGCTCCGAAATTGTTTTTTACGGATTTATCCGCCTTGGCATCGATCAACATTTGAACCGCCTCTACCCTACCGAAAAATGCGGCAACATGTAGGGCTGTAGACCCATCGTTGTTCTTTATCGATAGATCGGCATCCGCATCTATAAGTGCTTTGGTGATTTCCGTCTTGTCGAAGGTAATGGCAGACATTAAAGCGGTAGCTCCGCTCATGGCATCTTTTTTATTAAGGTCGGTCCCTGCCTCGATATGTTGTTTTACCGCTTCAAGATTGCCACTGACCACGGCTGCCATCAATTCGATATCGGGAACCTTTACTTCGGTTTGGGCGGTCTCCTTGGTGTTCGATTTCTTTTTTTGTTGCCCACATGCGGAAAGGGTCAATGCTAAAATGAATAAGACGTAAGTGATTTTTTTTACTGATTTTAATTCTAATTTTCTCATGGTTTTAATTATTATTTGTTGAACATTAATTTTGATAGTCCAAAGATCCCACAAACGCTGATGCAGCACCAATAACCTATGCCGCTTTGTATATAAGCATTGCGGATGCGATAAAAATTATGGCGCAACGATATAAATTATGCGGCAAGAACTGCATTTTCACCATGAAGCTTAATCGTTTATCTTTGTTGAACAAGTGTACCTACCAACCTGAAAACCCATGTCGGATAATTTAAAAGGACAGAAATTTACAAGAGAGGCGGAGGCGATTATTCTAGAGCGTCTCGGTGATGAACAATTCGGGGTAGCTGAGTTGGCCGATGCCATGTATATGAGTAGGTCTAATTTGTTGCGCAAATGCAAAAAGTATACGCAGCTTTCGGCAAGTCAGTTCATACGAAAAATTCGACTGGAGCAGGCAATGGAGTTATTAAAGGAATCCGAACTAACGGTATCCGAGGTTTCGTATCGTGTAGGTTTTGGAAGTACTTCCTATTTTATCAAATGCTTTCGGGAACAGTATGGGCATCCACCGGGGGTAGTGGGCGAAGAAGGTTTTAAGGAGATAACGGAAACCGATAAGCTTCCATTTTTTAGGCGGTACCAATGGCCCCTAATGGCTGTAGTAGGTTTTTTACTGGCAGGCTTAGTATATGTACTGATGCCCTCCTCCCCTAAAACGGATATTTCTGATGTTCCGAAAATCGAAAAGTCAATCGCGGTGCTTCCTTTTAAAAATGAGAGTAGCGATTCAACGAATCTGTATTTTGTTAACGGTTTAATGGAAGCATCTCTAGGGAACCTGCAAAAAATCAAGGATTTAAGGGTTATCAGCCGTACATCGGTTGAAAAATACCGGAACTCAGATAAGAACATCCAGGAAATAGCTTCCGACCTTGGGGTTAATTATATTGTGGAAGGTAGTGGACAAAAAGTCGGTGATCAGGTTCTGCTCAATATACAATTGATAGATGCGGTGACCGATTCCCGCATTTGGGGACAGCAATATACCCATGAGGTCGTAGATATTTTTGCTTTGCAAAACGAAGTGGCCAAAAAGATAGCTAGTGCAGTTGAAGCCAATGTCACCCCTTCCGAATTGGAGCAAATAGATAAAAAGCCTACCGACAACCTTGTGGCCTATGATTATTACCTAAAGGCACAGGAACCTTTTTTACAGCGAACCGAAGAAGGATTGTTAGAAGCTATTCCGTTGTTTGAGAAAGCTTTGGAAGAAGATCCCGAATTTGCTTTGGTCTATGCCGATTTGGCCATAGCCTATTACTATTTGGATCTGTATAAGAAAGAAAAGAGATACACGGAAAAAATCAATAATTATGCGGATAATGCCTTGCTTTACGATTCCAAGCTAACGGAAAGCCTTATCGCCAAATCCCTCTACTACCAACATACGGGCGATTATCGCTTGGCATTACCTCACCTTCTAAAAGCGTTGGAGTATAACCCGAATTCGTCGGCGGTAGTACAGATGTTGGCGCTCTTATATTCCAATTTCGTTCCCAATACCGGGAAGTATCTGGAATATGCCCTTAAAGGAGTGCAATTGGATATAGCGGCCAATGATTCAGTAGGAAAAAGTTATATCTATTTAAATTTGGGGAATGCCCTGATCCAGTCCGGATTCACCGATGAGGCACTTAATTATATAGATAGGTCATTGGATTTCAATCCGCAGAATTATTATGCCCCTTATGTCAAGGCCTATATTTTATATGCCAAAAACAAAGACCTGCAACAAACGTTGACACTTATTAAAAAGGAATTGAGAAAAGACACCACCCGGTTGGATATTCTACAGGAAACCGCGAAACTGCATTATTTTAAAAAGGAATACGATAGTGCTTATCATTATTACAAACAGTTTAATGATATTCGAAAATCGAAAGGTTTGGAGATCTATCCCCAAGAGGATATTAAAATCGGCTTCGTGTTCGAAAAAATGGGCTTTGACGAGGAAGCTTCCAGATTGTTTACATCGTATGCGGACTATTGTGAAAAGGACCAATCCATTTATAAACCGGCAAGTATGGCGGTCATGTATACCCATCAAAGGCAATTTGATTTAGCCATAGACCAATTGAAGGAGTTCTCAGCTAAAAACCATTTTCAATACTGGATCTTGTTGTTCATGGAATTGGATCCGGCCATAGCCCCGTTAAAAAAACATCCTGAATTTGAGCAGGTAATGCAAAAAATCGAAGACCGTTTTTGGGAGAATCATGATATTCTTAAAGAAACATTAGAGGAGAAAGCACTGTTATAAATGATTCTTGTTACCCGAGCTTTAAGCTTAAAACGGTGTGGTGGAACCCCATCCTCTCTTTTATACATACCAATGTACCGTACGTTACCCATTTGAAATATAACCTTAGACTAATTCTTGTATAAGGCAATTACTTTAATGCCTTATCTGAATAAGATATGCGATTAAAAAAGTTAAAATTTAGAATGATAAAAAGCTAACTCACTTACAATCCGAAGGGTACAAAATTTGAGCGAAAATTGTGAATATCTATTTTAGGTTTTCACTTTTTCAGCAAAAGCTTACACCTATATTTGGCACCCCTAAAACAAAAAGAAATGAGTGCAACGTGGTATGAGTGTAAAGTAAAATATAGAAAATTGGATGAAGCTTCGGGTATGCTAAAGGTAAAGACCGAACCTTTCTTGGTCGATGCCGTTTCCTATACCGAAGCAGAAAGTAGGATTACCGAAGAAATGTCGGCCTATTTGAGCGATAGTGAGGAAATTAAGATCACGAATATCAAAGTGGCCAATTATGCTGAAATACATCCTTTTGAGAATTCGGATAGATGGTTTAAATCCCGTGTATCCTTAATAGCCTTTGATGAGGAAAGTGGTAAGGAGCGCAAAACGAATATGTATCTATTGGTGCAGGCCAATGATGTTAAGGAAGCCTATGAGAATACCATTGTGGTAATGAAAGATACCATGGGCGATTATACGATCCCTGCAATTTCGGAATCCCCTATAATGGATGTATTCCCCTATTTTTCAGGAGATGAGGATGAGATGGAACGCTTGGAGAAGTTCACGGCATTAAAAGACTCCGTACCTGTAAATAACGACATGGATGAAGCTATGGAAATGGCCGATGTCCTATCAGGTGAAGAAGAGTAGTCTACTGCGCATATACACAAATAAAAAGGCAGCCTTTTTTGGTTTAAAAATTTTACATTCGGTTTAATGCTCTTTTTTTAGGTAGTAAAAAAAAGCCATTCAATCCTTATTCAATAGGGATTGAAAGCAACGGGATATTCAATCCTGACGCCATGACCCTTGTCTTACTTTTATGAACAAGTGATTCCCAAAAACCATATTTTTTGGGCATCATCACCAGCAGTTCGGATTTTGACCT
Organism: Maribacter sp. TH_r10; assembly: GCF_033101095.1. NCBI lineage: Bacteria > Pseudomonadati > Bacteroidota > Flavobacteriia > Flavobacteriales > Flavobacteriaceae > Maribacter > Maribacter sp. TH_r10. Next base: position 537,381 of record NZ_JAWMPY010000002.1, read on the forward strand.
TGTGATTTCCTTTTCCAATGCCTCAATTACTTTATTCGATTCTACGTTCTTATATAAGAGGGTTAGATTTTCTAATCCTTTGTCAATGGAATCATGCGAAATATCATCTAATTCACTTATTTTCTGATCGGCATAAAATACAGTGACCTCCGATTTTAAATCGGCCGCTATACGTCGTAATTTGGCCAAGGTTTTCAAAGGAATGTCCTGCAAAAGGTCACAGGCGAACAAGATGCGTTTAATACCAGTGAATTTGGCATTTACCGGAATGGCCAAAACGGGAAAACGTTTCATACTTATTAAGGTCGTAGTAGGATTTCCCAATAAATTCTGTTCCATGGACTTGGAAGACATCCCGATGACCAAAAATCGACAATCATACCCTTGCATTAATCGGTCTGCCTCTTGATCCAAACCTACAAAACTACATTCCGTTTCTGTCTCAATACCGAATTTTCGTTTAAGTCCTAATGCTATTTCCTTTAATTTATTTTTGTTCTTGTTCATTAAGTTCTCAACAAAGCTTGCCGATAATCTTGCATTGGAGGCATGGATAGGAATCTTAAAGGCATTGAAAAGAATCAGTCTTGTTTTGAATTCTTTAGCTAAACAAGCAGCATATTCCACCGCATTTTCAGATGTTTTGGAAAAATTCGTAGCAACTAAAATACTCATAAGTCAGGTAATTGTATTACATTCTAAGATATAAGATATGTATCGAAAAACGTTAGTCTAAATGAAGCTTATTTTGGTCTAAATCGGCATTTTGAATGCCCTCTTAACAGTATAGGAAATCGGGGTTCCAAATTGGTCCTATGCATGCATAAGCATGAAAATTTAAACATAAACCGAACATTGGTACCCACGAACAAACAGGTTCTTACCAATTAATTCGTATAGACCAGCACTTTCGATTTTCGATACATGATCTATGTTATGCGGTTTTCAAGGTCACTTTTAATTCGATTTCCGTATTCAATAATTTGGAAACCGGACAAACTTCTTTGGCCTTATGTGCTATCTGTTGAAATTTTTCCGCATCGATCTCAGGTACATCACCTTCTAGGTCCAAAGTTATTTTTGTAATGACGCCATCCTCGAAAGTAACTGTGGCGTCCACATCCAAAGTGGTTGCCGTAAAATTCGCTTCGTTCAATAAAAAGCTTAATTGCATGGCAAAACAGCCAGCATGTGCGGCCCCTATCAACTCTTCAGGATTGGTACCTTTTTCCCCATCTTCAAACCTCGTATGAAAAGAATAGGCCGTTTTATCAAGCACTTTACTTGCCGTGGTTAAATTGCCTTGCCCTTTTTTACCACTTCCTTTCCATTCCGCGTTTGCTTTTCTTGTAAATTTCATAATGTTTCTGTTTTATATTAAGTTAATAATCAGTGCGCTGTGGCTTTTGGATAGTCTGTATATCCTTTTATGCCCGATGTGTAAAATGTTTCTTGATCCCATGGAGCCAATGCTAAATCATTCTCAAAACGTTCAACCAGATCCGGATTGGAAATATAGGGCTTACCGAAGGCCACTAAATCGGCATCGCCATCTGTAATCACCTTGTTCCCCTTTTCTTGGTCAAAAGCCGTATTGATTATCAATGTGCCGTTATATAAAGGACGAAAATGCTTTGCAATACTCGTAACAGCGAAAGGAACCTCGGATACATCTGTAAATGGCTCTGATAAATGTAGATAAGCCAAATCGTAATCGTTTAATTTATCAATGATGTATTCAAAGGTGGGAATGGTTTCCTCGTCAATCGTAATCCCCATCATCCCATGTAATGACGGATTAAACCGTACTCCTATTTTTCCCTGTGGAATCACTGTTTTCATAGCTTCTAAAACCTCAAAGAAGAACCTGGCCCTGTTTTCAATACTACCCCCGTAAGCATCGGTTCTCCTATTGGAACATTTACTGAAGAACTGGTGGAATAAATAACCGTTGGAAGAATGGATCTCAACCCCATCAAACCCTGCTTTCATGGCATTGGAAGCAGCCTTTTTAAATTCGTTGACGGTGGTTTTTATTTCTTCGATGGTCATTTGTTTTGGTGTAACGGTATCTTTGAACCCTTCCGGTGTATATGATTTTGCGTTAGGGTTTATAGCTGACGGTGCCCATGGTAATTCACCATTATGGAAATCAGGATGGGATATGCGTCCCACATGCCATAATTGAATAAAGATTTTGCCATCATTGTCATGTACACGTTGGGTAACTTTTTTCCAACCTTCCACTTGCGCATCGGTATGTATTCCTGGGGTATTGATATAGCCTACAGCTTTTTTTGAAACCTGCGAACCTTCGGTAATTATAAGTCCTGCCGAAGAACGCTGGGCATAATATAAGCCTTGTAACCCGTCAGTTGCCACTTTATCTTCATTATTGGCCCTACTTCTTGTCATAGGCGCCATAACGATCCTGTTTTTTAGGTTTAGGTTGTTGTTTTTATAAGGCTGCAATAAATATTTCTTGCTCATAGGGTATAATTGTTTCCAACTATTTCATGAACAAAATTACATTAGGTTTTAATCAATCCTATTGACCTATATCAATTAAGATAGATTTAACCTTTAAAGGTTTTTCTGACCCTACTCAAATTTTCAGGGGTAACCCCTAAATAATTGGCAATATCGTAATTGGCAACCCTAAGTTCAATATTCGGATATGAAGTACAGAATTCGATATAACGGTCTTTCGTATTTTTTTCAAGTGTAGACAAAATACGCTTTTGTTGGGCGATAAAGGCCTTGGTGGTTAAAATCCTGAAATATCTATTGAATATAGGTGCTTCATTATATATTTTCTGAAGGTTATCATACTGTATGGAGAGTAATTCAGCATCCTCAATAGCCTCAATATATAATTTTGAAGGAATTTGATTCAAAAATGCATCGAAATCCCCGATCCACCAATTTTCTATGGCGAATTGGATAATATGCCTATTGCCCTTTGCATCTTGATAATAGGCTTTTAGACAACCCTTAACTACAAAATATTCGTGTTTGACAACCGTACCCGGTTTTAATAAGAATTGACCTTTGGAAACGACAACTTCATTTAAAACGCTACGAAATAGCTGCATATCGTCCTTCGTAGGGTCAATATGGTCATATATGTGTTTGGTTATTGATGTATACACGATGCAAAGATGCTAAAATGATTCGTACGCAGTTTGTTTTACCCAGTGGTTTTAGCAATTCTTTAATATGGGAAATTAAAGGGAATACGAAGTTTATTTCAACTCCTTCATGATTTCAGCAAATAATCGATATGACTTGATCCTGTCCTTTATATCAAAGATGTTGGTGACGGCAATCAATTCGTCCGCTTTGGTTTGTTCCAAAAATTCCTTAACCTGTGCCTTTACCGTGGATTTGCTCCCTATAAATGAATATTTTAGCATTTGGTGTACCTGTGGATTTTGCATAACTTCCATTAAGTCAGGGGTCATATCCGTCGGCGGCTGAACATAATCACGTTTACCTGTAAATATACCAACGATCATACGGATCAAGGATGTTGATAAACGTTTGGCTTCTTTGTCGGTATCCGCAATAATGATATTTACACCGGCCATTACATACGGTTTTTTCAAATGACTTGATGGCTGAAATTCTTTACGGTAAATTTTCAACGCCTCCCACAAATACGTGGTTGCAAAGTGGCTGGCGAATGCATAAGGTAAACCTTTTTTTGCCGCTAAATGGGCGCTATCGGTACTTGAACCCAAAATATATAAAGGAACATCAACACCTTCGGCAACGGTGGCACGTACCTTGGAGTCGGCATTTTTTTTAGAAAAGTACGTTTCCAACTTTTCCAATTCAACTGGAAAAGAGTGGGCGGCTTTCATAAAATCGGATCGTATGGCCAAGGCAGTTTCCTTATCTGTTCCGGGAGCCCTTCCTAACCCTAGATCTATTCGGTCTGGATATAAAGATGCCAAGGTTCCAAACTGCTCTGCAATGATCAATGGGGAATGGTTAGGGAGCATGATTCCGCCTGAACCGATACGAAGTGTTTGGGTGCCTTGGGCAACATAACCGATTAAAACAGAAGTTGCACTACTACCGATATTGGATGCATTATGGTGCTCGGCCAACCAATAGCGCGTGTAACCGAAAATTTCGGCTTGTTGTGCCAATTTCAGGGCGTTATTAAAGGTTTGTTCAAGGGAATGACCTTTTGAAACCAATACAAGATCTAAAATTGAATATGCTGTATTTTGATTTTTCATGAATGATTATAATCTAACCGAACAAAGGTACATAACGCATTACATTATTATAAAATAAGACAAGGCTATTATTGAAAATACTCTTTGGAAAATCCTAATTCCTTCCGGCTAAAAAAGTATTGGAAAAACAAATGAATGTTGATTCTTAGAATTGCGTATGATAAAAGTGGATCTATAGGAGAGGTACCTACAAGCCAACAATGGCAGCTTCGGCACAACGCTCACCGTCCATAGCGGCAGAAACTATGCCCCCAGCATAACCCCCACCTTCACCACAAGGGAAAAGACCTTTTACATCTGGGTGTTCCAAGCTGTCATTACGGGGGATGTTCACTGGCGAAGAAGTTCGTGATTCTACCCCGATAACATTGGCTTCAGAAGTATAAAAACCGTTCATTTTCTTCCCGAAAGCTGCAAAGCCATTACGTAATCTACTTCCGATGATTTTAGGCATTAAGGAATGTAAAGGTACCGATCTTAAACCTGGTCTGTATGAGGTCGGATTCAGGTCTGGTGAAAGTTTACCCTCTACAAAATCGGTTAATCGCTGGGCAGGGGCCACCTGTGATCTTCCGCCAGAGGTAAATGCCAATCGTTCCAAATCTTTTTGGTAGGCCAATCCTTTTAAGGGTCCAAAACGTTCATATTTTGGAATATCCTTTTCTACATTGATTTCTACTACGATTCCCGAATTGGCGAAAAGGTTGTTCCGCTTTGAAGGAGACATGCCGTTAACCACGATCTCTCCAGGGGCCGTTGCGGCAGGTACTATAAATCCGCCGGGACACATACAAAACGAATATACGCCCCGACCTTTTACCTGCTCAACTAAACTGTATGCGGCAGGAGGCAGTAATTCATTACGTTCACCCTTACAATGATATTGAATGGAATCTATTATGTGCTGGGGATGCTCAACCCGAACTCCCATGGCAAAGGATTTGGCTTTGAGCAAGATTTCCTTTTTATGCAGTAGTTCGAAAATGTCACGGGCCGAATGTCCCGTCGCTAAAATAACCCGATTTACTTTGGTTTCGGTTTCATTGTTCAGCACCAAAGCATTCAATTGGTTATTCTCGATAATGAAATCTGTTACTTTCGTATTGAAATGTATTTCACCACCATATTTTAAAATGGTTTCACGTATGTTCTTGACTACCTTGGGTAATTTATTGGTACCTATATGCGGATGGGCATCGATCAAAATCTGTGGCGTAGCCCCGTGATGCACTAAGCTTTTGAAAATGCGTTTTACGTCCCCACGTTTTAAACTTCGGGTATAAAGTTTTCCGTCAGAATATGTTCCGGCACCACCTTCACCAAAACAATAGTTACTTTCGCTATTTACAATGTGGTTAATGTTTATGGCCCGCAGATCACGTCTGCGATCCTTTACATTTTTGCCACGTTCATAAACAATGGGTTTATAACCGAGCTCCAAACACCGCAATGCGGCCCACATACCTGCAGGGCCAAAGCCAATGATATGGATTTCCTTAGCCTGGGAAACATCTTTGTAATCAAAATTATAGGTTTCCCTATTCTCGGGAATTTCATTTATATAAACCGCCAGCTTATAGTTAAAATAGATTTTGGGCTTACGTGCATCAATTGATTTACGTAAAACATGTATGGTCAGTTCCTTCTCCGGTAGGCCAAGATAGGTTGCCACCCTCTTTTGAAGTCCGTTGGGATCACCTTCCTCCTTTAGTGATAATCTAATCTGTACGTTTCTTACCATGCCGTAAAACTAAAAGATCTATTATGAATTTCTGATAAAATGGAATAAGTTGTTTTTGATAGCTTTTATATGGATGGCTTTATCATATCGGGAAACAAAAATTATCCGGTTTTTCATGAATTCAATTCATTTTGAAACGGGCATAAAAAAAGCCCTGACAAATATGCCAGGGCTTTTATGAAACTTGAAGTGTATGTATTAGATAACTTTTACGTTTACTGCATTTAACCCTTTGTTTCCTTCTTGAAGCTCAAACTCAACTTCATCGCCTTCACGAATCTCGTCAACCAATCCTGATACGTGTACAAAGTGGTCTTTTTCAACTCCTTCTTCAGTTATGAATCCAAAACCTTTTGTGTCGTTGAAAAATTTTACTGTTCCTTTACTCATTGTAATGTAATTTAATTTATTATAATTTATTGTTTGCAAAGATGGTGCCAATTTATTGATAAACAATATATTAATTCATTTCTTTTGAAATAATATCGAATAAGGGTAACTGGTGGCCTTTTTTCATTGCATATTAATTACTTCCCAAGGGTGATAGTGTTCGTTCATTTTCAAGATACTTGATCTTATCATGGTCATGGCCATTTTTACATCTAAACGAAAAAACAGGGTATCCCACACTATACAGGTTTGGCAACCGTTTAGAATGAGTAACGGAATTCGTTACCTAAAGGATAATGATCAAAGTATAACCATTTTGATTAAACTAGATAATAGCCCCAATGAAGAAGCCTAATTGTTTCCTGCTGATTCTCGTTCTTGTTTTAATTGTTTCTTGCAGTCAAGATGATTCCGACACTAATGGATCGGAACCTGTTTATGGTGCCGATCAGGAAGATTTGGATGTAGACGGGTTACCTACCCGCCTGTTTAGTGCCCAATTGCCGCAAATACCCACATCCAATGAATATACGATTGAATTGGACCGTTGGGAAATTCCGAATACCAATATCGACGCGGCCAAGACCACGACAAACTTACAGGCGGCGATTGATTGGGCGCATGAGGAAGGATATACACGGGTAGTCTTGCCTACAGGTGAATATTTGGTGGGTGAGGATATCAATGATATATATTTCGGGGGAATAGATATTTATGATAATACGGAATTCGTCTTCAGTGAAGGTGCGGTATTGGCCATCGATACCAATGATAAATGGAACTACTGCGTATTGCGCTTGAACGGCGATAATATTATTGTACGTGACGGTGTGATCAAAGGGGAACGTGATTCACATATCTTTACCCCACGTGAGGACGGTAATACCGCCCATGATGAAGGACACGGTATTTGTGTTTGGGGCAATAACAATATCTTGATCCAAAACATGGAAATGCATAGTTTAACGGGTGATGGCAGTTTAGTACTTGATTCCAACGATGTTACTTTTTTGGACAATAACATCTATAATAATAGACGTCAAGGAATTTCGATTGTCGGTGGCGTACGTATTGAAATAAAGGACAATGAGATACATCATATTAAGGGTACATCCCCTCAATTTGGTATCGATATTGAAGGCCCTGGTCGTGTAGATGAGGATATTTTGATACAGGACAATTATTTTCATCATAATTCCGGTGGTGATATCGTGAATGCCACGGGTACGAATGTCTATATTTTAGAGAATGTGATGGAGCAAGGTGATGATAGTGAATATACAGACGGACCCATTGTTAGTTGGCATAAAACACATAATATTATTGCCCGGAATACGATTACCATGATCAGTGGGTCGGCCAATGGTCGATTAGGCTATATTCAATATTCAAACGGTGGTGATAAAGGGCATAACAGGGCAACGTTCGTACATGACAATGTAATGAACAACTGTGGTATGTATATGTACAAAAGCTCAGATGCCGATGTAAGGCGGAATAAATTCCTGGGTTATTTTTTGGCATTTTCCGATTTTGAGAATGCCATTTTAATAGATAACCTGGTTACCTATTCAGAGGAATTCACGAATTTGAGATACTGTTGGTCGTATCGTTTTAAAAATACCACAGGATTCGCCGGTGGCAATTATTTAGGCGATCAACTAGAGGAATTGCCCTTGTCGGAAACCGAACCATATACTATGCAATGCGTGTTAGACGGTTGGTAGGTCGTATTTTCACCATTCAATTGACAAAAGGGGATAATCCGTAAAAGATATATATAAAAAAGGGGAGGCTTTTGGCCTCCCCTTTTTTATTGAGAATATTTATTTTGGAAACTGATTTATTTTATTTCAACCAATTGTAGGTCAAAAATTAAATCATGACCGGCCAATGGGTGATTGGCATCAATAACAATATCGGCTTCGTTAACCTCAGCAACCCTTAATTGTTGCTCTGTACCATCAGGGCTTTTTGCTACAAGGCCCATACCTACTTCAGGGGTCATACCTTCTGGCAATTCTTCTTTATTTACGCGTTGAAAAAGTTCTTCTTGAACCTCTCCATAAGCCTCTTCTTTGGGTATGTTAATGGTTTTGTTCTCATTGACTTCCATGTCGATAAGGCCTTTTTCAAAACCTGGTATCAAAGCACCTTGGCCCAAGGTTATCTCTAATGGGTCTCTGCCTTCCGAACTATCAAAAACTTGACCGTTGCTTAATTTTCCCGTGTAGTGAACTTTGACCGTATCGTTAGCCTTTACTTTACTCATGTACTTAAATTTCAGTTATTTAACTTATTTTTTTATTGGCCGCAAAGTTAAGGGCTTTAAATCGGCTCAAAGAATAATTAACGGAAAATCTTAAAAAACATAAGGTTTTACAGGTAATTTGAAGATTTAATGGTTTAACAGATCATTTCGACTTTACTATTGGGATTGAATTTTTAAAATCCCATACCTTTACCGTTATGCATGCAGAAAATCCATATTGTAAGAGGTATGATCTTAATAGACTGGCAGCCCACTATGCCGATTTGAAGAACTACTTGGTTTTGAATCCGGCTGGGGAAGCAACCATTGATTTTGGGTCTTCCAAAGCGGTATATGCATTGAATAAAGCGATATTACTTGCAGATTTCAATGTAACGGATTACCATTTGCCCCAAGGCTACCTCATTCCCCCTATTCCCGGACGATTGGATTATCTCTTGTATATACGTGATTTTGTTTCGGAAAAATTAGGAATGGATGTAGATGCCGAATTTCGTGGACTGGATATTGGCACAGGGGCGAACGGAATCTATTGTATTCTGGGAGCCCAATATTTTAAATGGTCCATGATAGGTTCTGAATGTGATGCCAAAGCCATAGGAATCGTAAAGGCGAACATACAAGCCACCAAAACCTTAGAGGACCGTGTTCAGGTACGTCACCAAACGAATAAGAGTTTTCTATTTAAGGGAATTATCCAATCCGGGGAACAATTCGATTTTACGGTTTGCAATCCACCATTCCATAGTACAAAAGAAGAAGCCCAAAGAGGTTCACGCAGAAAACTTAATAATTTGGAAGGAACCAGTAACACCGATGAACTTAAACTTAATTTCGAGGGACAAGCGAATGAACTTTGGTGCAATGGCGGGGAAGCACTTTTCATTAAAAGACTGATTAAGGAGAGTGTTTTGTTCAAAGACCAAGTTAGGGTGTTCACAAGTCTGGTCGCCAAGACTGACAATCTTCCAAAAATTGAAAAGCAACTAAAAAAGGCAAAAGCGGATTACCATATTGTACCTATGGATCAAGGGAATAAGACAAGTCGGATTATTCTGTGGTGGTTTGATTCGGAAACCGAATAAGACATAGGCAGTCCCCAAAAGGTTATATTTTATATGGTTTGAAAAGTGTTTTTGCTACTTACGAAATCCCATTTATTTTTATATTTTTATGAATCTGACGTACGAGTCCCCTTAAAAAATTCCCTGGACCGATCTCTGTGAATTCAGTAGCCCCATCCTCTTCCATATGGAGCATTGTATGCCGCCACATTACCGGATGTGTTAATTGATCGATCAGGTTTTTCTTGATTTTTTCAATTTCGCCACAAGGTCTCCCGGCAATATTCTGATAAATTGGGCAATTGGGTGTTTTGAACCCCGTTTCATTTACCGCCAAACTAAAACCCTCGACTATGGGCTCCATAAATGGGGAGTGAAAAGCCCCACTAACCGGTAAATCTATGATTGCGAGAGCCGCAGGGCGGAGCTTATCACAGGCTTCTTTCAAAGCTTTCTTTTCCCCTGAAATGACTACCTGTTTAAGAGCATTGTAATTGGCAGGTACTACGATACCATCAACATGGTTACAGATATCCTTAACGATTACATCGTAAAGCCCGACCACTACTGCCATACCTGTATTTTCATCATCACACACTTTTTGCATAAGAGCGGCCCGTTTGGATATCAATTTCAGGGCCGATTCAAAATCCAAGGAGCCAACTGCAGCCAAAGCAGTGATCTCGCCTAATGAATGTCCGGCAACCATATCCGGTTTAAAAGCGTTTCCAAGGGTTTTGGTCAGAATATAGGAATGTAAAAAAATGGCGGGTTGTGAAAACTGTGTCTGTTTCAAATCTTCTGCCGAACCTTTGAACATAACATCGGTGATCGAAAAACCTAGAATGTCATTGGCTTTTTCAAAATAGTCTCTCGCTAGATCTGATTTGGCATATAACTCTTTTCCCATACCAGGAAATTGGGTGCCTTGACCAGGGAATAGGTATGCATGCATAGTTATAATGTAGTGTTAAGTTTTTGAACCATTAATTTACGTTAATAATGGTGTTGAAAATCAAGTACTTTCGTAGGTACTTCATTTTTATACTATACTAAAGAATTTTAGTTGATTTTTATTAAGATGTACCATGCGAAGCACTAAAAATAGTTGAAATGCTATTTCCTAAGTTTTTTAAAGGGATTTTATGGCTTGATATTCTGGATATTAACCTTCTTTCCTTTAGTGTTTTTCGAAAAAACCATGTAATCTATCGAACCTAAAGAAATGTATCCTTAAAAAATATTGAAAATTACCAACGCATAGAGGTAGAAACGTACAAAACGTAATAAACCGAATAGTAGGTAATTCCTGAATCTGTAATGTATGAGTCCGGCCGCAATACTTGTCATGGCAAAAGGAATGGGTAGCAGGGCCCCGACAATGATCAAGAATCCACCCCATTTTCGGATCATCTTCATATGTTTGGCCATTTTCACTTCAAAATAGGCCTTCATCGATGGGATTTTCGAAACCGCCTTTCCCATAAAAAAGGAAATTATACCACCTAGATAGGATAAAAATGCCAGTACGGACAAATAGAAAATAGGTGTATCGGTCTTACCTGCCCATGCAATGAAAATTTCAGGGGGTACGAGTCCCAAAAGTGATTCCGTAGCAAGGAAAACACTTAAGATCACTATAGGGCTATAAGTAGTCGTAATCGAAGTAAAAAGATCATGAAAATCGATCACATATAAATGAACAAGCCATAACCCTATGATAAATAATGATATGGGTACAACTACCTTGCCTAAACTGGATTTTACAAATGCGTAAAAACCAGTATAGGAATAGTATTGGTGTAACAACCTTATTCTAGATTTTTTAGCACTTAGTTTAGGACTTTTATCCATAATTACTTTTAATAGTATTCAATTTGAAAAAGATGTATATGATACACGGTTCCCAGTTGTATAATCAATACAATACTTCCTTATAAATTTTCGCAAAAATAAGATTCACAGGATAAAACAATACCAAGGTGTTGTTAAAAGTGATGGTTTTAGAATATTATAACACCGTAACACGCACTTTTTTATTTTTTAATCGGGAATTGTTCAGTTTGTGCACCAATTGATTGGCGATTGGTAAAGGAACAGAGACAAAGGCACAGTCCTGTTTTAATTCAATTACACCCAATTGGTCTTTCTTGATCCCGCCTTGTTTAAAGAAAAGTCCGGCAATATCACCTTTTGAGATTTTATCTTTTCTACCACCTGAAATAAAGAGGGTTTCCCAAGATTGGGAATTGGATAGGGGTTTACGGGGAGCTTTGTTTGAAATATCCATAGTTTCTAAATCCCTAATAAACTCGGGAACAAATTCTTTCTTCCCTTGCAAAACATATGCGGTTCCTTTTTCGTTTACTCGGGCCGTGCGCCCATTACGGTGGGTAAACTCCTCCACTGCCCTAGGAAGCTCATAATGAATAATAAATTTCATTTCCGGAATATCGATTCCCCTAGCCGCCAAATCGGTCGCGACCAACACTTGGCAAGTACCGTTTCTGAACTTGATCAACGAGCGTTCCCTATCGCGCTGTTCCATTCCCCCGGAAAAACAGGTATGGTTGATTCGTTCGTTGTTCAAAAACGTGCTTACACGTTCAATACTATCCTTAAAGTTGCAAAAAATGATTCCCGGTTCATTGCCTATATGGTGTAACAAATCTGCCAAAGTCTGTAATTTATCCTTTTCTTTTGCAATCACTTTTTTTATGGTCAGTCGGGAGGTTTTCTTGTCTTTTAGGTAATTAATGATAGTTGGTGAATCCAATTGCACAAAAGGTGGAATTTCAACACCCTGTGTGGCCGAAGTTAAAATACGTTTCCTAAGATTGGGTAATTGTGGTATTATTTCACTCATTTCTCCTTCAAAACCGGTTTCCAACGATTTGTCGAACTCATCCAAAACCAAGGTTTTGATTTCCGTTTTTGGAAAACGATCACTTCTGAAATGATCTGCGATCCTACCAGGTGTACCGATTAAAATAGCCGGCGTATGTTTCAGTTCTATTTTGTCCTTGGAGATTGATCGGCCTCCATATACGGCATTTACCTTAAAGCCCGACCCCATATCACGGACAACTTGCTCAATCTGAATGGCCAACTCCCGTGAAGGTACGAGTACCAATGCCTGAACTTCGGAACATTCCGGATTTAGTGTCTTGATCAAAGGCAATAGAAAGGCAAGGGTTTTACCAGTTCCCGTGGGGGAAAGTAAAACGATATTGTCTGATTGCTGAATCACATCCAGTGCTTCCTCCTGCATCGGATTCAATGCGGAAATCCTTAACTTATCTAAAATATCCTGTTGATTACGTATTGTATTGGCCATAGATCTTACTTCTTTTGGAAAGCCTCTGTTTTAGCATGGGTGGTACCCTTTATTAAATGATCGGCCAAAACTTTTTCAATCAATTCCTCTTTGGTCAAATGATGGAAAATGGTCTTTATTTTTTCTTTGGTGTCATCGGATACGGTACGGTTGGTTTTTGTCTTGAATATTCTCTTGGCCCAAAGCAACAAATTGATTTCTTCCTTATCCGCTTCACTTTCCTTCTTCATTTCAGTGAAAACCAATCCCAACTCTTTTTCAAACTCGGGAATATCGGCAAGCTCGTCTACTTGTATGATACTTAAGGAGAGTCCCTTCGCCCCTGCCCTTGCCGTTCTGCCACTTCTGTGTACATAGGCTTCATAAGTATCGGGTAAATGGTAATTGACGACATAGGAGACTTCCTTAACATCAATGCCACGGGCAGCTAAATCGGTGGCCACGAGAATATCGATATATCCTTCCCTGAACTGTCCCATGATCCGATCACGGATTCCTTGGGTAAGACTACCGTGGATAGCACCGGACGAGAATTTATTAATGGCCAATTTCTTTGCCAATTTATTCACGGCCGCTTTGGTCTTACAGAAAATAATTCCCCTTTGTCCTTCTTTGCTATTAAGAAAATGAAGTAAAACCTCTAATTTTTCAATAGGCTCTACCACAATATATTCATGGTCTATGCCTTGGTGGCCCATCTGTGCCATATCGGCTTCTAAGTGCACCACGTTTTTGGACATATAGTTTTGTACCAATTGCTTCACGGTTCCCGGCATGGTTGCCGTAAACAATAGTGTTCTTCTGGATTTCGGCATTTCAGGGCCGAGCTTATCCAAATCCGACTTTAAGGCTGTGACCATTTCATCGGCCTCATCCAAAACTAGATACTTTATTTTTTTGATGCTTACTGCTTCTCGCTGTATCAGATCTATCAATCGGCCCGGGGTGGCCACAATAATATGCGTAGCTTCTTTTAGACGATCTATTTGGGGCTTTATGGGTATGCCGCCACAAACTGAAGCTATCGAAATCCCTGGGCAATGAGCTGCATACGAAACTAGATTTGCATATATCTGTTGTCCCAATTCCCGTGTTGGGGACAATATTACTGCCTGTACATCGGCGTTTTCAGGATTTATCAATTGTAACAGAGGTAGGCCGAAAGCTGCCGTTTTACCGGTTCCGGTTTTTGCCAAAGCGACTACATCGTCTTTTTGGTTTAGAAGTATTGGAATGGTCTTTTTTTGAATATCCGTTGGAACGGAAATCTTTAAATCGATCAGACTTTCTAGAAGTTGTTCCTTGATTCCTAAAGCGGAGAATTGTTTTGACATAAAATGGATTTAGGCAAAGATAACGACACCAAATGGGCAAAAGCCTAAACTGGTGCATTAATTCTTTTTATTAGGTTGATGAATACCTAAAGGCTTAGCTTATCAATAAGAATCATTTAAGCTTCTTGAAGAGTACGCTTTGATTTTCTGTACGTGTATTTAGGATAGATTGTACGCTTTGCGAAACGATTCAATTTGTTGGCATTTACCATCTTTATATAAATGGGTTTGGTTACCCCAAAATATTCGTAAGTCGTTCCGTCCAAAAAAGTGATCTCCAACACCAATCCGTTATGAACGAAATCGGCAATTCCTGAATTTGTAATGGTTTCGGTATAGGCATCTAAGTTCGCTGCCAGGGTTTCCGGGGCGATACTCACCAAGAAATGATAACCGTCAATAATAGTACGACTGTTCACTTCGGCCTCTTCCCTTTTGGCATCACCTTCTTGAAACTTATCGGGGTGCCATTCCTTGACCAAATTACGGTATGTGGACTTTAATGTCTTTAGGTCGATATCCTTTTCAACACCGAACAGCTTCTTATATTGGTTTATACGTTTCATAGTTTTTTTACGAGGCGCGAAACTACACCTTTATTCTGAACCACTTAGCGTTATTAACTTGTTTTTTTGGATGGTCAGAATGACCTTGATACAAGAATCGACCATTATGTATAAAAACAACTATTTTATGAACAATGTCCCTTTCCGTTTCTAGGTGGTATATTTGTTCCTTTGAAAATGAATCCTATTATAAACCGTCATCTTCTATAAGCGTATGCCTTTTAAAAAATTACATGCCAATTTACTTGAGAGCTTGGAACGCATGAATATTTCTGAGCCGACCCCTTTTCAGAAAAAAAGTATTCCTGTAATTAAAAGTGGTTCCAATGTCTTTTGCACGGCACCAAAAGATGCGGGCAAGACAACGACCCTTATCCTAACGACCTTGCAAAAATTAAAATGTGAGGCTGTGGGGAAAGCACCCAGAGCAGTAGTTCTTGTTGAGAACAAAGAAAGGGCAATGGAAATATACCAGGCATTTTTGCTATATACCAAATACAATTCGCTACGCGTTTATGTAGGGTACGAAGAACTGCATATCGATATACAGAAATCAGAAATTTTCGAGGGGGTTGATATTCTTATTTCCACACCGAAAACCATGAACAAGCTGTTTTTATTGAATGGGGTGAGCACTTCACAATTAAAGATATTCAGTATTGATGATGCTGATTTCCTGATTCAAAAGTCAGATACAAGTGCGATTATTTCCATTACACAGAGTATTCAAAAATGCCAGTACGTGCTCTATTCGGAAAAACTGCACCCAAAATTGAAACGCTTTGAGTCCTATTTTATGGAGTATTCCAAAATAATACAACTATAGCCGAGTAGGAAACCTCCAGTCAATCTTTTTAAAGTTCGTATCCGGAACAAATTCTAGAATGCAGCAACCTCCTGTTTTATGGCATTAAAAGCAGTGGTCAATTCTTTATAACGGTCTTGTGCATCCTTACCGGGAAGTTGATCGGCTTGCCCTATCATATAATACAAATATGAAATTTGGGAAACCAACATCTGTTGGGGATAAGCACCTTCATCGTTCTTTAATTTTTTAAGGATGCTTTGTAAGCCTTCCAATCGGCTAGTAGCTTTCTTCCCTTTTTTTCCTTCTAAATCCTTGACCTGTTCTTCAAGGTCGGCCTCAAGTTTTCGAGCATCGGAGAGTAAATTGATCACTTGGTTCTGCATGGTCAATTGTTCCTGGATATCGCTTTCGGATATGCCTTGGGCAATGATTCTGGGATCCATCGTAATCTCAAACTCCTGCATAACCGATTTTCCATTAACGGTCAATTGTGCCTTGTAGGTTCCCGGTGCGACCATGGGTCCATTTTTATAGCTTTTTTTGGCATCCTTATCCCACGCTCCCTTTTGTTTTAGGTTCCAAGCAAAACGGTGCAGTCCCGGATTACCATTTAACTTGGTATCTACATAACGCAAGGTACGACTTAGGTTCATGTTCTCTTCCTCCAACTTACTGTCTACCATTGTGCTATCGCTTACAATTGCCGTAACTGGATTCCCTTTGGTATCTTGTATCTCAAGGGTAATACCTCCTTGGCTTCCCTCTGGCACATAATAATCGATATATACCGCTGTTCTGGGATATTTCGGGAACTTAATGTTCCGCATCATCGGAAATCGGTACCTAATCGTGGTATCTGGTTTAAACAAAATAGGTTCATTGGTGAGTTCTTCGATTTTTGGTTGACGTAGGCTGGTGATATTATCCAAAATCCAGAATCCCCTTCCCATGGTGCTCAAAACCAAATCCCCCCGAAATATTTTGATATCCGTAATCGGTGTTACCGGAAGGTTTTGTTGAAAGGATTTCCATGATTTACCATCATCAAGGGAAACGAACATTCCATATTCTGTACCTGCGTAAAGCAAACCCTCACGAACAGGGTCTTCACGTAATACACGACTGGTGTAATCGGCAGGGATACCATTGCCATCTACACTCAGCAGTTCCCAACTTTCACCATAATCAGTGGTTTTGTAAAAATAAGGTTTTGGGTCTCCCAATAAATGCCGGTCTACGGCGATATAAGCTTTTGCAGGGTTAAATTGTGAAGGTGCAACGGATTCTACCCTTCCTCCTTTGGGAAGTTTGTTCGGCGTTACGTTTGTCCAAGTCTTTCCTCCATCCTTGGTCACCGAGATTACTCCGTCATTGGACCCTGTCCAAATCAATCCTTCGACCAATTTCGATTCTTGAATGGAATATAAGGTGCTATAATATTCCTCCCCTGTGATATCACGTGTAATGGGACTTCCCGAGATCACCTGTTTATCCTCTTCAAAGGCGGTAAGGTCAGGGGAAATGGTTTCCCAACTATAACCATCAGAATCGGTCTTGTGCAGGTATTGGGATCCATGGTACACTACATCCGGATTATGGGGGGAAACATGAACTGGGGATACCCGCTGAAAACGATATTTTAAATCTTTGGGGTTATGTCCGTAAATATTCGAAGCTCCTACATAATAGGCTTTTTCGGTACCTGTTAACTTATTGAAAACCCCGAACCTACCTTTGCAATTGGCATAAACGATATTGTGGTTTCCCGGTTTTGGTACTGCCGGACCTGTTTCACAACCCCCGGTGTTGATGATGAAACCACGACCGGCATCCTGTATGGCATAAGGCGGAAAACTAGGAACGGCAATAGTGGTCATGTTGTCTTGTTGTCCTGCATACAACCAATAGGGATATTGGTCATCTACCTCTACCTGATACAATTCCGATGTAGGTTGGTTGAATTGGGTAGACCACGTTTTTCCCCCATTATGGGAAACATTGGCTCCTCCGTCATTGGCTTGTATAAGTAATTCGGGATTATTAGGGTTAAGCCATATATCATGATTGTCACCGTGGGGTACACTCATGCGCTTCCATGTTTTACCACCGTCGACCGATTTTAATAATGGATTGGCATTGGAATAAACGATATCGGGATTTGTTGGGTCCACTTCAATATTGGTATAGTAAAAAGGGCGGTTGACCAAACCCTTATTGTTAGAGGTTTGTACAAAAGTCTTTCCTTGGTCTATGGATTTATACACACCACCTTCTTTATCCGGAGCCTCTATTACCGCATATAAAATGCTGGAATCTGAAGGGGATACGGCCAAGTCTATCTTTCCAATCAAGTCTTCCGGTAATCCTTCCTTCAATTTAAACCAGTCTTTACCCCCATTGACGGATTTGTAAATTCCCCCTTCTTTCGAGGTACCACCGGAAATGATGGTCCATGGTTTACGTTCCGCTTTCCATGCGGCGGCATACACGATATTCGGATTGCCCGGTAATAACTCCAAATCTGCGAAGCCTACCTGTTCGGAAATGAATAAAACCTTTTCCCAGTTTTTGCCCCCGTCCATGGTCTTGTAAATACCCCGTTCCTTATTGGGTTTAAAGGCATTCCCAATTGCGGCTACCCAAACGATATTATGGTTGGTTGGGTCTATTTCTACGGCACCTATTTGCCCAACATTGGGCAAACCTATATGTTTCCATGTTTTTCCGGCATCTATGGATTTGTACATTCCTTTACCACTTATTACATTACTTCGAAGTCCGTCTGAGCCGGTTCCCACATAAACGATATTGGGGTCATTGGCGGCTATTTCTATGGCCCCTATGGATGGTGTATCGAAAAAACCATCGGAGACATTGTTCCAAGTTGTACCATAATCATCGGATTTCCATACGCCACCTCCCGAAGCGCCCAAATAAAACGTACCCGGTAACAAAGGGGTTCCCGTAACGGTCGTTACACGACCTCCCCTTTCCGGACCAACGGTCCTATACTGAAAGGCTGAAAAATCTTGAGCGAATATACTTGTTGTGATGAATAAGGAAAATAAGGTGATAATCGGTAGTAAATGTGTTTTCATTTAGGCTTTATATAGATTGGTCTCGCCTAAAATTACTAAAAGACCAAGTGAAACGCACAAGAGTTGAAGAATTTTTATCATTTCCCCATTTTTTTTGAATATAATTAAGGTTTAGTTGAATCGTTTTGGTGTTGGTTGTACAATTCTTTTGTTGTGGATTTGTTCATACATAAAAAACCCTGTTTTCAAAGCGAAAACAGGGTTTTGAATTTTTACAAATCTTTTGGCTTTTGGGAAATTATTGCCACCAATCCTGGTTTTCGATTTTCTCTTGTTTTAATAAAAAAGCCTCTCCTATTTTTGGTGTTATTATCGGTAAATTCAACTCAGTTGCTCTTTTTGTAACCCGTTCAACAGGGTCTGTCCATGAGTGTAAGGCCAATTTAAATGCCCCCCAATGAATGGGCATAATCTTACTCGCTTTTAAATCCAATCCCGCTTGTGCCGTTTCTTCCGGGAACATATGTATATCTGGCCACATTTTGTTGTATTGTCCACATTCCACCATTGCAAAATCAAAAGGCCCATATTTTTCCCCGATTTCCTTGAAATGGTCGTCATAACCACTGTCACCACTGAAAAATATGTTTTCTGTTTGGGAGCTGATTACCCATGATGACCATAATGTACTCTGCCTGTTCGATAATTTTCGGCCCGAAAAATGTCTCGCTGGTGTACAGACAAACTGCAGATCGTCAAATGTCGTCTCTTGCCACCAGTCGAGCTCAACGATATGTTCTTTAGGAACACCCCAAGCTTCTAAATGCACACCAACACCAAGGGGAGTGTAAAATGTTCCTACCTTATTCTTTAATAAGGAAATGGATTCGTAATCCAAATGGTCATAATGGTCATGGGAAATCAAAACGGCATCGATCTTAGGAAGTTTTTGGATCTCTATGGGTAATTCGGAACTAAAACGCTTACCTCCCAATAAAGGGTGAGGTGCGGGAACGTCACCGAACATTGGATCTAATAAGATGTTTTTATGGTTCATCTGTATTAAAAAAGAGGAATGCCCAAACCATACAAAGCGGGTCGGACTCGCATAATCGGCTATGTTCGAAGAATCTATTTTCTGAACGGTTATGTCGTTCTTGGGTCTTCCGTTTTCAACTTTTTCGAAAAAGAATTTCTTGAGCATGGACATGGTTTGTGTAAACCCCATATCCATATTAACACGGTTGATGTTTACGAATTTCCCATCTTCGAATTGGGTCGAGGAGGCATATTGGGTTTGTCGTTCATTCGATACGTCACCACCAAACGATGGGTAATAGGCGTTGAATAAAAAGTAGGCTCCTATCAAAAAGGCCGCCAGGAGAAATATGGCTAATATCATTCGTTTAATGTATTTTAGGAATCGTTTCAATATTTTTTAGTTGAGGGTTCGGTATTTGGCCGGACTAATACCGGTCTTCTTTTTGAATAACGTACTGAAATGTTGCGGATAATCGAAACCAAGGTCAAAGGCAATTTTGCTGATTGAAGCCGTGCTGCCCATAAGCTTGTTCTTGGCCTTGTTAACAACGAACGTATCGATATGGTCCTTTGCGCTTTTCCCAGTTTCTTTCTTAAGTAGGTCACTCAAATAATTAGAGGACATATGAAGTTGTTCCCCACAATATTTTACGGTTGGAAGACCTAATTCTGAAGGTTTGTCCGATTGAAAATATGTTCTTAGGAAAGCCTCGAATTTGGTTACATGATCTTGGTTTAAATTGGTGCGCACATAAAACTGCCTATCATAATACCGAAGGCAATAATCCAACAATAGTTCAATATTGGAGATGATCAACTTTTGACTATGCTTATCTATTTGCTGCTGGTATTCTTTCTCAATTTTGGATATAAGGTCTGTTAGGGTCATTTTTTCTTCTTCAGAAAGATGAAGCGCTTCAAAAACCTCATAGGAAAAGAATGAATAGTTATCAATGCTCTTACCTAATCCTGACTTACGGATTAGATCTGGGTGAAAAAAAAGCATCCAACCGGTGGGATTTTCGGAAACTGTAGCACTTTGAGGGGTTAAGACTTGCCCTGGTTTCGAGAAAACCATTGTGCCATTGGTAAAATCATAGGAGTTTCTTCCGTAACCGAAATTACATTGTACATCTTCCTTTAAGCTGATAACGAATAAATCCAAAGAAATGCGAGCATTGCCCAAATCGATATGATGTTGCATGTCCTCAACCGAAATAACAGACACCAAAGGGTGCTTAGGTGGTTTTAATCCCAGGAGCTTGTGGACCTTGGTGATTGAATTTATGGTAATGAAAGTTGTCATGCTTTTAAATATAAACCTTTCCTAAATCGAAAAAAATCTTTAGGGGGTAAAAGTACTGCGATGATTTGATGCTGACGTATACATTTCAAGGATTCATGTATACATATTACTGAAAAGGTTAATTTATAGCACTAAAAAAGGGCATATTCAATTGAATATGCCCTTTTTTCAATAATACGGTTTTATTAATTTAACAAGGAAAGTATACCTTCCAATTCGGTAAGGTTAAGACTTGAATTATTGTCCTTGTCCAGAACATTGAAGTTTTCGGCAACTGACCCGATGGCTTCCGATGACTCGATAGCTTCGCTTTTGTTGGTATCCAATAAAGTAAACAGACTGGCCACCTGTTGTACGGTGGAGTTAGAACTTAATGAACTTAATAGTGTCGCTGCGTCTGCAACGTTGGATGTATTCATGTTTTTTACACTATTGCAGCTTGTAAAAGCAGCTACAAAGACCAATGATAAGAGTACTTTTTTCATTCTTTTTATTTAGTAAAATTTCTTTTGCCAAAATTAACTTTATCAAAAAGTACTTTAAAAGAATATATACGAATATAGGGTAGGTCTCGTCGAACACTAATAATTGATCGATAAATAGGATGGTTCTTTACTTTACCATTGATCTTACCTACGCATGTTCTTAAAAAACTAGTCACAAGTTATCGAACTCATGGTATTGTTAGCGGATGTTGCTTCATTCAAGGTCCATGGATCTTTGAAAAGAACGAACTTATCAATGGCGTGTCCAGAAGATCGAGCAGAAACCTCCATAGTATAGGTTTTTGCCGAATTGAATGTCACATAAATCTTGTGGGCATCATTGTCGCTCGTCGAAGTACTCCATTTAAAGTCAAGGTCATTACCGCTTCGGTAGATTTTAAACCAGCCATCTTTCGAGGATCCATTGGGGTTCGGGGTTTTGCCTGTTCCACTTGGGTAGACACGACTTTCGTCTTTCTCCCCATAATAATCATCAGCATCAGCAAAACGCAACCAGGTGTCGTTATGTTCAGTGCCTAAATCACCAATGGTAACCGATGAACGCCATTCAAACCTATACGTTCCAGGGGTCGTTATGTTAATTTTGAAAGTGGCCAAACCATTACCCGGGTTGCCCAAAAATTGGTCACCTGTCCAGACCATATAACCTTCTCCGGTATAATTGTTCCCTTCGGATTTTAGCTCCCAATTATCACCGAATTGGGCACTTTCGAATTCAATGCTAACGATTCCATCAGCTTCATTGTATACACTATTCTCTTTGGAGCAACCTGTTGTGTTGGTCTGCTCATCACCAGAACCCTCAGCTTCTATAATATCCCCATCTTCTTCACTAGAGGTATTTTCTTCCGTTGGGTCCAAAATATCCAAATCATCGGATCCTTCATTGTTTACACATGAAATTACGGTACCGAAAAGGAGCATAAGTAGTATGAGATTGTATTTAGTTCGGTTTTTCATCAGCGAAAATTTAGGTTTTCGATTATCATTTTTATATAATCAATAACCTTTTATTATCCTTGATATTTTATTTCAATATTGTTTTTCGATGAAGCGCAAACTAGGTTTTTAAGTAGGATAAGTCAGGAATGCACAGAGCTATAATTACCATTTTTATGTTTTTAAGAATTTAGAAACAAATTGGTTATACACTGTATTAAGTAATAAAGGACGGAAAATTACAGCAAGATCAATTAGTCTTGGTTTTTCATTAACGTTTGTCTTATAGCTTCGCTATCCCAATGCTTGTCGTACTCAACGATACCCCTTTCAAAATCCTCATTCAGGAACTTTTCTTGTTGCTCCAATTCCTGTCTAGCCTTAAAAATATAGTTTTTGTCGTCTTTTGGCTCCGTAGCCAAGCGCCTTAAGATATCTTCATCGTACTTAATGAATTTTTGTACCTGCCTGTTCAGGGTATATTTTCTAAAGCCCATTTTACTCAAAACATCCTTGGCCAATGTCAGGGAGGTTTCCAATGATTCCCTATAAATGTTCTCTATACCCATGTTCAGTAGTTCATAGGCATCGTAACGGTTTTTGGCCCTTATCATTAATTCTACATGTGGGTATTTTGATTTTACGAGCTTGGTTACCTGTTTGGTCACGTTTGGATTGTCTATGGCACAGATCAGTATTTTTGCATCGGCTATACCCGCCGCTTCCAACAGATCTATACGGGTGGCATCACCATAGTAAACCTCGAAACCCATTTTACGCAAAAAATCGACACGGTTGGAGTCTTGGTCCAAAATCGTGGCCTCTACGCCATGAGATCGTAAAAAACGACCTACGGTGTTTCCAAAATGTCCAAAACCCACGAGGATTATTTTATGGGATTTCGCGATATGGTCCATAGGTCTTTTGATCGATTCTTTGGTGCCAACTTTCGGAAGAATGATACGTTCATTGATTATCCCTATGATTGGGGTTAAGGTCATGGTCAGGGCAGTTATGACCAACATCATATCCATTTGTTCCTGATCAAGGATATTCAGATTAAAGGCGAATGACAGTAATACAAAGGCAAATTCACCGATTTGGGCCAAACTGAAGGTCAACAAAATCTTTTGGTCCAATTTTAATTTGAAAATATGTCCCGTCACAAATAAGACAATAGCTTTGATTATAACGATTGCAATCAATATTCCCCCGATGGTCAAGGGGCTTTCCGCAATGACGAGGAAATTAATAGATGCTCCTACGGCCATAAAGAACAACCCCAAGAGCAAATTTTTAAAGGGTTCCAGTGTACTTTCCAATTCGTGTTTAAATTCACTGTTAGAAAGCACTACTCCACCTAAAAAAGCTCCAAGAGCAGGACTTAACCCAACATATTCCATTAGAAATGAAATACCGAATACAATTAAGAAAGCAGCTGCGATCAATAGCTCACGAACACCCGTATTGGCAACTTTTCTTAACATGGGTACGATCAAATATTTACCAGCGACAATTATAAGTACTACAGATAAGATAATGGCCAATGTTTGCAATCCCAAAGGCAATGTGTCTATTAAACTCGCGTGATCGGTCTGGTTTTCCGAAACTGTTCCGTTCTTATTATTTGATAATAAAGGAATAGCACCTAACATAAAGATTACAATGATATCCTGAAAAAGCAAGATTGAAAAGGAAGAGGTGCCAAATGTAGTATCCATTAAGCCTTTTTCCTTGGTGGTCTGTAATGCAATGGCAGTGGATGATAAAGCAACGGCCATTGAAATGACCAAGGATACCTTCCATTCAAATCCCAAAAAAACAAAGAACACGTACGATAGCAACATGGTACCCGCAACCTGAATACCTCCCATACCAAGAATGGTTTTTCGCATCTTCCAGAAGTTTTTCGGTTCAATTTCGAGTCCTATCAAAAACAACATGACCACAACCCCGAATTCTGCAAAATGCAGGATATCCTGACCATCTTCACCAATATACCCTAGTACAAACGGACCGATCATAACGCCTGCCAACAGGTACCCCAGAACCGAACTTAAACCCAAACGTTTAGCAATGGATACACAAATAATCGCACCCGCTAAAAAAACTATGGCCTGAAAAAGTATACTTCCTGTCATTTGTTATTCGGTTTTTAAATGGGGGATATCGTTTAGAAAAGAACAACCTTTAATCTCACCCAGGTTTATATCCTGTTGTAATAAATCGATCAAGGCACTATATTGCACAGCATGCTTCTTTAAGGAGTCATCTGGTAGTCTGTGGGTTCCCATGACGGCGAATGGAGGATAAAATGTCATGCCGCATAAATTCGCGGTTTGTTCAAAAGGTCTTAAAAATTCATTTACGGAAAAACTATTGGTCCCGTCTGAGCAATATAGATCACGAGTACCACCAGCCGTAATCACGTTAAGGCATATTTTGGAATGCAGGGCCTTCCCCTTGGGGCCATAGGCCCAGTTGAATTCCAAAACCATATCTATCCACTGTTTCATTAAAGGCGGGCAACTATACCAATACAAAGGATGGTGCCATATAATTACATCGTGCTGTTGCAATAATGCTTTTTCTGCCGGTACATCAATATGAAAATCTGGGTATTGTTCATAGAGATCATGAAAGGTTACCCCCTCTTTATCCTTGATATGGTCGATTAGAACGGCATTGGCCCTGGAACTTTCGAACTTAGGATGTGAGAAAAGTATCAGTATTTTTTTCATTTTGCGAACTTAATTGAAAATTGGCTAGCATAAAACCAACATCATGATAATCGTATGGAAGTATACAAAATAAATAAGAATGGATGTTAAATTGTTTGGTCACAATAGCAACCGAGAAAACCACATCATTAATTGTACTAACCTAAGGAATACGAATGTCGACTCTATAGATCCTTGTTTGAATGTCTTTGATTACTTGCCCATGTAATAATGAATCATCAACTTTTACCCTTGTTTTTGAAATACCTGATTCTCGTTGTATGTTCACTTTAAAAGTAGCTCCCCGGAATTCACGAATGGCCTCTGCCCTATTCCATTCCTTGGGTAATCGTGGGTTTATATGGAGTCCGTCAACATCACCTCTAAGACCAAAAAGTCCGTCGATGAGACAACGGTATAACCATGGCGCTGCTCCTGTATTGAACAATTGACTAGATCTACCCGCCGTACGTGGAAATTGTCTATAGGCCCCTCGATAATAATTTGGGACGAATACGGGTAGCTGTCCTCTTTGGATAAGGTCTTTTTCATCGGGGCCAGGAATCATTCTTCGAAGTATTTCAAAGGCTTTTTCTGTATAACCGACTTCATAAAGGCCAAAAATATAAAATGCCGCAGCATGGTTGTAAACCGCGCCATTTTCAGCGGAACCTGGAAATTTTTGGGTAACACGGCCAATATCTTCGCGCATTTTTGTGAATGATGGAGCCAGCATCTCCACGCCATAAGGACTTTCCAATTCATTTTTTACCGTGTCGATGATCTTTTTACTTTTATCAACGTTGGCACTTCCCGATAGTAAGGCCCAACTTTGGGTGTTCAGGAAAATACGTCCTTCCGGATCTTTCTTTACCCCAAAAACCACATTGTCATCGGTAATTCCCCTTGCATACCGATCACCATCCCATAAATGTTCATTGATGGAAGAGTTGAGTTCTTCTGCCTTTATTAAAAAATCCTTGGCGATATCCTCTGTATTGTTATTGATGCATATTTGCGCCCATGTTTTAAAGGCGTAACTACTTGCCATGGTCAACCAGCCCGAAACACCTATTCCTTTTGGCCCGACCATGTTCATGGGGTCGCACCAATCCCCTTGTTCAATATAACTCAGGCCTCTTTTGTCCCTAGTTTTATATAACCATAGCATAGCCAGATTAATGTGTTCCGATACCGTTGCTGATTTTCTATTACCCTTATAAGGAATTATTTCTTGTAATAGTCCATAATCATTGGTTTCATCCAAATAAGCTTTTAAGCAAATGGGCAACCAGACACAATGGTCTGTATGGGGTACTTGGTTAATGTATTTTAGAACGGCGTCTTCATGAATCAATATACCATCGGGCATGGCACCACTTTCCTCTTGTTGACATAAAGCTTTGATATAGGCCTGTCTTGCCACTTCTTTTTGAATGTAACCTGTGCCCATATTATCCTGTAGATAGTTACGGGTTTGGGGATCGGTGCTTAAGCGATTCGTTTCCCCATGGTAATAAATTTGTCGTGGGAGCCAGTTGTTTACGAAATTATCCAAGGCCGCATCCGGGGTTTTGATTTGTAAACATCCCTTTCCCTTTGCTATATAATCATCATATTCCCTTTTGGTTTTTTCAAATCCGGTAACCTTATCTTCAATCCTTTCAATAAAGTATCTATTTTTTATATCCGAAATTTCCGTTTCATCTTTGGCCGGACCAAAAAGGAATCTATACGTCTTTTCCTGACCGGGCTGTAATTCTTCCCGGTATTGAAAAACACATGCCGGGGTTTCATAAAGTGCATCGCCTTTGAGAAGCTCTATCCCTGTGATTCCAGTAGGATAATGCAATCCGCCATCTCCTTCAAAAGTAGCTTGGTTCACTTCCCAAGAAGTAGGGATAGTATCCGCTAGCAGATAAGTTTTGTCCTTTAATGTTTTGATCTTGTCATATTCCCTATACTTTTGATACGGTGTAATCGAAGAACATATTATGGCATTCAAGTTAGCATCGTATTGTCCTGATTGGTTCATCCATGACATGTAACCCACAGGAAAATAGGGATATACACTTATTTTTCGGGTTTTGGGAGAATTGTTTTTAACGGTAAAGCTCCATTGTTCCATAGCTTCATTGGTAGGAAGGCTTAAACACATTTCAATAAAGAGTCCGTCATGCTCTATTTTCCAAAGGATATCACTTTTTCCAGCGGAAAAAACAAAACTATCCAAAGGGGTTTTGGCCGGAGCATAGGGAGCCGAAAACAAACGATCGGTCTCTTCATCCTTAACATAAAAAAACCGCCCGGGATGATGTGCATAATAAGGTTGTTCCGGTTGCATAAAGGTTTTGGCCTCCAGATTGGGCGCATGTGCATATTTTGCAGGTTCGGGCTGCATGAACTGTGCAACTGCATATCCACGGCAATTCATATGTACCATCATTTTCTTGTTCCATAAAAATGCGGATGCATTGGGTATTTTTACAGCGGTATCGAGTTCTAATCGGGCTCCATTTTCAACAGATCGTATCATTGTTTTTCGGCAATCTTTCGTTCTTTTAAATCACTTTGCACTTTTTTGAGCATGGCATTGTCCAAGGTATAATATCGCATAACAAATGCTGCCAATAACGCTACAATTCCGGGCATAACGCTAATCGTAAGTATAATACCCGTTTGTGAGGCATCTGATTGGGCTTCATTGGCCACATAACCCATGGTAGCCAATACGGCTCCGATAGCAAAAGAAGCTAAGGCCCCTCCCAATTTTTGGGAAAATATTGCTGCGGAAAATGTCATCGCAGTGGCCCTTCGTCCGGTTTTCCATTCGGTATAATCGGCCGTATCGGCATACATCGAAAATGCCAAGGGCGATTTTGGGCCTAAGGCAAGACCTATGAGAATATGTACGGTGAACATTAACCAAATGGCATCACTGGGAATGAAATAGAAAAGGATCGATAATATCCCGGTCATTGTCATTAATAGGATAAGTAAGTTCTTCTTGTCAATAAACCTTGTCAATAAGGGGGTTATTGCCGCCCCGGCAGCCAATGCCAGTCCATATGCAGTAAGGAAGTATTTTATCAGGTCAGGCCGGTTCACATAATATTTGATGTAATAAATAGAAGCGCCTGCTCGCATGGTGATGGTAATCATAATGATCAAAGCGATACTGAATAGGACTAACCATGGCCTATTTTTTGTTAAATCCTTTAAGTCGCTAAAGGCATTTGTTCTTTGTTGGGCGGGAGGTGAAATCCTTTCCTTGGTAGTATAAAAAACGATGGCGAACAGCATTGCTGCAAGAATCCCGTAAACTCCCATGGTCAATTGCCATCCTAAGGTTTCGTTTCCGTTTCCTAGGAATTCCACCAAATCCAAAGTAAAGAAGTTGACTAAGGTGGTGCCTGTAAAAGCGGCGATAAATCGAAAACTGATGAGCTCCGTGCGATCTTGGCTCCTACCGGTAATTACTCCTGAAAGAGCGGAATAAGGCACACTTAGAACAGTGTACATCATCATCATTAGCGTATAGGTGCCATAGGCCCAAATGACTTTGCCGCCTTCGGCCAAATCGGGTGTGGTATAAGTGATTACCCCTGCAGCGGCCATGGGAAGTCCACCCCATAATAAGTAGGGTCTAAATTTACCAAAACGTGTTTTTGTGCGATCGGCGATGGCCCCCATAATGGGATCGGTAAAAGCATCCACAATCTTTGTGACCAACATCATGGTACCCGCTGCTGCTGCTGAAATTCCAAAAACATCCGTATAAAAGATCAATAGAAATGCCGAAATATTGGCCCAATAGAAATTGAAACCTAAATCCCCCAGTCCGTATCCTATTTTCTCCTTCAGTTTTATTGGATCCAAAATCCCTTCTTGATCAATTTTCTCGTTTTCTGACATTTGGTCGGTTTGTTTCAAGGGATTAAGATATGAAGTAAAATCTAGTATAGATGTCATGAAAAAATCAAAAACTGATAGAATATAAAAGGAATCATCACTTGGAATAACGATTTATGCGAATTTTTTCAATTCATTATTTAAAGTTTCAATGAATTCTAAGTGTTCGGTTTTTTTGAAACAATAAACAATCATTAAAAGAACACCTTTATTTGAACGTCATTAAAACAAACAGTTTTACATTATAAACAGCTTAATAATAATGTGTTGCATCCAATAGATATTTTCATAAATAAAGAAAAACTTCTTTAAAACCTTGAAAAACAGTTATTTGGAAATATTATTTAAATTCAATCTAAATAAATTTGCTATTTCAAATCCGATATTTAAATTTGTGTTTCTATTTTTAACCAATCTAAATAAAAATTATGTGCAATAAGTTATGTCTGTTTTTTTTATTGGCAATCCAGTTATCATTTGCCCAGTCCCGGATTGAAGGATATGTAAAAAATACGGATAATGAACCAAAAGCCTATGCACAACTGGCCAATACGCATAACGATCAAAGGGGTCCAAGGTTCTTGGTTAATAACTTATTTAATGAAATAGGGCACAATGCCTATAGGACTTCTTATATAAACCAAACGGACCCTAGGAACCTTGAGGCCGTAGTAACCTATATGTTTTAATGTGTTAGTTTAAGTTGAACCACAAAAGTACAACCTTATGGATTGTATGTTTTGTGGTTTTTATATTTATAAATATGAAAAACAAAAAGTTTAGTATCAGAAAATTTGTCAACGATATTCATTTATGGTTGGGCCTTGGAAGCGGAATTATATTGTTTTTGGTCTGTCTTAGCGGCACCATATTGGCCTTTGAACATGAAATAAAAGATTTTTTTGCTGAAGAAGTCCATGTTGAGGTCGGTACGGCAAAACATTCAATAGAGAATTTGTCCAAGTTATTAGAGGAATCCGATCAAGGTTTCGTTACTGGGGTAACCTTGCCTGATATTGAAACGGAACCATATGTCTTTACCGTAAAGAAAGACCCTAAGGAACGCAGGGGCTCGCAAATAATGGTAGATCCATTTACGGCAAGTATGCATACGATTAAAAAGTCCGGTGCCGATGCATTTCTGATGTCTATGTTCAGATTACATCGATGGTTGTTGTTGGATATACCCGTGGGAAGACCTATTGTGGGTGTTGCGACCATAATATTCTTAGTTTTATCGATCTCCGGCATTGTACTTTGGTTTCCCAGAAAATTTAAGTGGAAACAGTTCAAAAGAGGATTTACCATTAAAACCAGTGCTAACTGGAAACGTATTAACCATGATATTCACAATACTTTGGGATTCTATTCATGTATTTTTTTGGTCATTATGTGCATAACGGGACTATGCTGGTCTTTTGATGGGTATAGGGAGGGCTTGGGTAATCTCATGGGCGTTCCTATTTTTGATAGATCCGGACCAAAGATCGAAACAGGGGCATTGTCCAAAAGTGAAAATATAACCATTGATCAAGCCATAGCTTTGGCCAATGAAAAGTTAGAATATGAGGGGGAGTTGTCAGTTTCCTTGCCGAACAAAAAGAACAATTACTACAGTTTTAGAAAATATAACAATAACAATTGGTCGCCGGTAACCGCCGATCGATTATATATGGATACAGGTGGGGAAATATTATTCGTAGATGTTTTCCAAGATAAACCCATGAATGTTAAAATAGCCTCTTTAATACGGCCCATACATACCGGGGAGGTTTTAGGTATGTTTTCAAAAACACTCTACTTTTTGGCTTGTTTGATCGGGACGAGTTTGCCCATTACCGGAACCCTTATATGGTGGAATAAATTGAAGCAAAAAAGAAAAAAAGTTAGTAAACCCTTGGTTTAACTAGGTAAATTTGATGTGGCCCCTACTCTATCGAATATATCTGCCAGCACCGTTAATTTATTTGGCATTATAACAGTTTTTATAGTGATTGAACCTTTGCGATCTTGGGTTAAATGGGCACAAGATTAAAATAGTGTACATTTGATAAAACAAATACCATGAAAATCAAGTCAACCGCCTTATCACTTATATTAATGGCATTCATCGCGATGGTACTTACCTCGTGCAAGGACAAAAAAGCCGAACCTAAGTCAGAAACCCATGAAGAACTTCATGCTTCGACGGCCTATCAATGTCCGATGGATTGTGAGGATGGTAAAACATACGATGAACCAGGAACCTGTCCGGTTTGTAAAATGGACTTACAGGAATTGAAGTAAGGTGACCCTATGACCGGAATAGTTCATAAGAACGGGAATTACTTCTGTGAAGGTGAAAAGTGAATGTGATAATTGATCCTGTATACGTAATGGAAATCATTCATTATATAATTGAAACACCCAAAAAACATACCCATTTTCAGATTTGAAAGTTTTCTAGTTTTCTATCAATTGATTAAAACAAAGGACAGTAATAATTCCGATAGGGTTTAAACCAATTCTAGGAGTTTCTTTTCTTGAAATGCTTGTAGACCCATACCTTTTCTTCTAGTGAGAATTCTTTGTTTTCGAACCAATCATGGGCTGCTATTTTTTCATTTTCCACCTGGGCATTTCGTATTGCTTCAATGGAGACCAAGTGCCAATGCACCCCTTTCTTACGGTTAACTGAATAACCAACATCCTCTGTTATATATGATTCTTTGGGCTGATTAATTAGTTTTACTCCATTTTTTAACACGGCCAAGGTCTTTGTAAGTGCTACAACTTCAGAAAAGGTATAACGGACAAAATCGGAAAATCCGTCCTGTCTGGTATTATATAGTTTGTCACCTATCTTGAGTTTCTCCATGATTATTAAAGGCCGCAAAAGTAATAGGTTTGGTCCTTTTGGTTTAAGCTTTCCGTCATCAATTTATGAACAATGTTCATTGAATTTTTATGGAAAATTTGATAAAGGGTTAATATTCAATTGAGTAAAGAACATATTTACTTTTTTAAAATGTTTTCAATTAGAAGAATTTGTAAATCTTTGTTAAAAAAAAGAATGAACGTTCATTTTTTATACCTTTGTAGGGTAAATCAAAAAGATGGCTAAACTTCAAAAAAGCATAGACAAACGTAATGCCTTGATCAGGGCAACCATTAATTTGGTGAACAACAATGGGTTCCATGCAACGCCCATGTCCAAAATCGCAAAAATGGCGAAGGTCTCCCCTGCTACGATCTATTTATATTTTGAAAACAAACAGGATTTGGTGAACAAAGCCTATTTGGAAGTCAAAAGTGCTTTTACCGATTATGCCTTTGCGACCTATTCGGAAGAAATGTCCGTAAGCACAGGGTTTGAAATGATATGGAAACGTATCGCCGATTTTAAGTTGAAACAATGTGAAGAAGCCCTTTTCTTGGCGCAATGTGATAATACACCAATGATCGATGAACCTAGCCGTAAGGAGGGAATAAAACATTTACAGCCCCTACTTGAATTATGGGATCGTGGAAAAAAAGAGGGCATAATAAAGCCCATTTCGGACTATCTACTCTATGCATACGCCATAAACCCATTGTCATTTTTAATGATCATGCAACAACGTGGTGCTTGTGCCATTGATAAAATGGATTTAGAAGAAGCCTATAGGGCAGCTTGGGACAGTATTAAATTAGACTGATACAGATAACTTATAAAAATAGAATAAACCCGATAAATAAACTAAAGAATGGAATTATTAGATAAATTGAATTGGAGATACGCCGCTAAAGCGATGAACGGTAAAAAAGTACCACAAGAAAAGGTGGACCGCATTCTAGAAGCGGCTCGGTTGGCCCCTACTTCAAGTGGTTTGCAACCTTTTGAGATTTTTGTTGTTACCAATCAAGAAATTAAGGAAAAAATTAAACCCGTCGCTTGGAACCAGTCCGTTATTACCGACTGTTCACACCTTTTGGTGTTTGCGGCTTGGGATACTTACACCGAGGAACGCATTAATTATATGTTCGATTTAACGAATGAAATTCGTGGATTCAAAAATGAGGGATGGGAAAATTATCGTCAGATGCTTTTAAGCTCTTATCCTCAAAAAGATACGGAAGAAAATTTCAACCATGCAGCAAAACAAGCGTATATCGCTTTTTCCCAAGCTATTGCCGCAGCAGCTTTTGAAGGTGTTGATGCCACCCCAATCGAAGGCTTCGACCCCAATGCAGTTGATGAAATCCTAGGACTACGTGAAAAAGGATTACGCAGTGCAGTATTGTTGCCATTAGGGTATAGGGAAGAAGACAAGGATTGGTTGGTAAATCTTGTAAAAGTGAGAAAACCTACCGAAGATTTGGTTACCGTTATTGATTAGTCAATTTGTCGCCAAATATATAATCAGAAAAAAAGAAAAAGAAGATGAATAATTTTGATTTTAAAAACCCTACCAAAATAATTTTTGGCAAGGATACGATTGAAAAACTTAAGGAAGAAATTCCTGCAAATGCCAAAGTTTTAATGCTCTACGGAGGTGGTAGTATTAAGAAAAACGGTATTTACGACCAAGTAAAAACAGCTTTATCTAAAATAGATACCATTGAGTTCGGAGGAATACCGGCGAATCCGGAATATGCCGTTTTAATGCAAGCACTAAAGGTGATTAAAGAGGAGAATATCAATTACCTTTTGGCAGTGGGTGGTGGATCTGTAATTGATGGCACCAAGTTTCTCTCCGCTGCCGCGGTTTATGATGGGGATACTCCTTGGGAAATTTTGACCAAGAATATCAGAACTGCAAAAGGGATGCCTTTTGGAACGGTATTGACCTTGCCCGCAACTGGTTCGGAAATGAATTCAGGAGCGGTGATTACCCGAGCCGAGACTAAAGAGAAATTGGCTATGGGCGGACCAGGATTGTTTCCGGAATTTTCCATTTTAGACCCAAAAGTCATCACTTCCATTCCCGAACGGCAATTGGTAAATGGTATTACCGATGCTTTCACGCACGTGTTGGAGCAATATATGACCTACCCTGTTGGCGCTTTGTTACAGGATCGTTTTGCCGAAAGCATTTTACAAACTTTGATTGAGGTAGCGCCTAAAGTCCTAAAGGATCCCACAGATTATAATGCCGCTGCGAACTTTATGTGGAGTTGTACAATGGCCTTAAACGGATTGATTCAGAAAGGAGTACCCACAGATTGGGCCGTACATGCCATGGGACATGAACTAACCGCTTTGTTCGGTATTGACCATGCTCGTACGTTGGCCGTGATTGCACCAAGCCATTACAAATTCAATTTTGAGGACAAAAAAGAAAAATTGGCACAATACGCCGAGAGGGTATGGAACATATCTGAAGGTAGTATCGATGATAAGGCTTATGCCGCTATTGAAAAAACAGAAGGCTTTTTCAAGGAATTGGGAATTGATACCAAACTTTCTGATTATACCAAGGATTATGAAGGAACTGCCGAAAAAATAGCGGAACGCTTTACAAATCGTGGTTGGTTGGGCCTAGGGGAACATCAATCCTTAAGTCCGGATAAAGTTGAAAAAATCGTAAAAATGGCTTATTGATAGCACACGATCTGCGTGTGGAATTATAGGTGGGAAAAAAATTAAAAAAGAAAAAGAAATGAAAATATTGTTCGTATTAACATCCCATGATAAATTAGGGGATACAGGAAAGAAAACAGGCTTTTGGGTTGAAGAATTCGCAAGTCCATATTACAAACTTTTGGATAAAGGTGCCGATATAACGATTGCTACCCCAAAAGGGGGTGCTGCCCCGATTGACCCAAGTAGCGACGCTCCTGATGCCGCAACTGCTGCTACGGACAGATTCAATAATGACGCTGTTGCCAAAGATAAAATAGCAAATACAAAAGTTTTGGCCGATATGGATCCGGATGATTTTGATGCTGTCTTTTATCCAGGCGGACATGGACCATTGTGGGATTTGACCAAAGATAAAAATTCCATTGCCTTGATTGAGAAATTCAATAGCCAGGAAAAACCGATTGCTTTTGTATGTCATGCCCCAGCGGTACTGAAAGACGTTAAAAACGCAGATGGTACCCGATTGGTAAAAGGGAAAAAAGTAACCGGATTTTCAAATTCAGAAGAATCAGCGGTAGGATTGTCCGAGGTTGTTCCCTTCTTACTTGAAAATATGCTTATTGAAAACGGAGCTTCTTATTCCAATACCGATGATTGGGCACCATATGCCATTCAAGATTGTAACTTGATTACCGGTCAGAATCCGGCTTCATCTGAATTGGTTGCTGAAAAATTATTGGCTTCCTTGAATTAGGAAGTTTTGGTTGTTTATGGGAAGAGAGCTTGCTTGCCTAATTAGGTTTGCAAGCTCTTGTGTTTTTATTTGGATACATATCATTTAAGGTTGAAAAATATTAACATAACATGAATTGGTTGAATTTGCAGTGCGATAAACAGTCGGTTATTTTGAGAAGTAACCACTAGTTCATTATCCCTAATGGACTACAATAGTTTCTGTTGTATCTATCAATTTTTTAATTTCCTCCTTATTGTGGGCATCGGGATGTGCATCTGAATAAAAGCCTTTATCGTTGTCAAAGTACTGACCAGTTTTTACTAAATCTGTCATGCTTAAATTGTACAAAATGTCAATCCCTTTTTCTGCAGGAGACCAATGCTGCCCGTAAGCTTCTTTGGCCATTTTGGTATTTAATAATGAACCCGGATTTACCGCCACTACTATAATTGACGGTTCTTGTTCCGCTAAATAAAAACTCCACATGGTCAATGCCAGTTTACTCTGGGCATAAGCTTCGTTGGCACCCAAAGCTGTTTTACCTTCTAACGCCTGTATATTTATGGTAGATTGCGCTGCAGAACTTAGATTTACAATTCGTGCTATTTCTGATGCTTTAATGTTAGACAACAATCCGTTAGTTAATACATAAGGTGCAAAGTAATTTACTGTAAATCGTATATCTGTAGTACCACTATTGTTGTTTGTAATTAAGACACCTGCATTGTTGACCAAAACATCAATTATCGGCATCTTCCCGGCAACTTCTTTAGCCATTTTTTTCACTGCATTTAAGTCTGAAAAATCCGCTAAAAAGCCTATAACATTTTCATTGTTAGATTGCTCTTTGATTTCTTTTATTGTAGCGGCTAATTTTACATCACTTCTACCGTGAATGGCTATAAAGTGCCCTTCTTTGGCTAAACGCAAGGCCAATAATTTGCCTATGCCGTCCGTGCTTCCTGTTATTAATATATGTTTCATGGTGTTTTTTTATGATGATGAAAACTGGCAACAATGGTATTGCCAGTTTTTCCATTTTTATTGATTCTCTAATATAGTGAACTGCTTATTAAAATTACTTAGTGCACTACTCCTACTCCGTTAAAACGGTGCAACGGTATCTTTAGGACCATCAGGCAAACTCCACCGTTGGCGAGCTGTAACGCTTTCCAGAGCGACATCTTTAATGGTATTACTACTGATGTTTCCATAACTGCTGGTACTTCCTCTAGGAATTTGCATATTATCACCATACAACCAAACTACTAAATTACTGCGTTGCCCACTTTCTATTGGATGTGTTGCGTGTGGTACATTGCCTCTGTGGATAATAGCTTTACCAGGTTGAAACTTAGTTTGTACCGTTTTACCAGAAGCTTTATCATAAAAATCTACTACCGAACCTGTAAATTTTTCATCAGGTAAATTGGTATTGATATTTAAAGTTGCTGATGAAGCATCGGTATGAGCATGTAAATCCTTGTCCTTATCTGGATTGTACTGGATCGAGAAACCAAATGTTTGGTTGTCATAACCATAAGTTCCCAATAACAAACGTGCTATCGGACGCATAAAACGGTCCATCATATCGTTATAAAATGCCTGAAAATTAGGTGCCGCAAAGTGACCTTCAGAACGAGGATCCAACATCATCCCGTAACGATTTAATTGAATACCGTAAGGTGCACGTTTTGGAATTCCTGAAATTACAGCATCCTCTAAATACTTTCTAAAATCTGCCAAACGCTCTAAATCGAAAAATTGCGTTTCATAAACTCCAGGAATAATTTCTTCCCATAAATCGGCTACAGCAGCTTCTTTTTCAGGATTTTCCCAAGCGTCTTTAATTGCTTTACGTAAACGCGGGTCAAGCAAAGTTTCGTCAGGAACTAGTAAATCGTCCTTATTTTCTATTTCCCACTCTGCCCAAGCAGCTTCTAACAATTTACGGTTTTCATTCCAAAATTGAGAAACGGATGGATCTCGTCGTAATGATAATTCTCGTGATGGTACTTCTAGAGCACGAGCTTCTGCAAGTGCATTTGTATGTTCCATTGTTTTCATAATATCTATTTTTAAGAATAGCTACTGCTATTGTTTTTATCTATAACAAAATTAAGCACGAACAGCTGCTTGCCTTTGGTAGTAAAAAGGGTTGTTTTGGTAAAAAATAAGGTTTTGATATCCCTCAAAGAAAAATGCCTCTAAGAAGAGGCATTTAGCACAACCAATCAACCATAAGGATACATTGCAAATCCTTATTTGTTTTAGTTCTCAACTACTATTTTGCCAATAGCTTTGCCGCTTTGTAAATGTGCGTAAGCGTCACCCACTTGTTCTAACGAAAACTTGTTTTCATCTACTATTGGAGTTAAATATCCTTCGTTGGAAATTTCAGCTAAACGCTCTAAAATATTGCCGTGTTCCTCTCTTTTAAAATTGTGCAACATGGGTATTAGCATAAATACCACGTGTAATGATGCTCCTTTAAAGTGCAACGGAGTTAAATCTAACTCACATAATGACACTGTAGTAGAAATATGTCCGTTTAAGGCAACTGCTTCAATAGAATTGTTCAGGTTTGCACCACCCACGGTATCAAAAACCACATCAAAACCACCATCGGTATATTTTGCGGTATAATCAGTTACTTTTTCAGTTTTAAAATCGATGAACGTGGCGCCAAATTTCTCGACGATTTCCTTTTGGTTTTCGCCAGTTCCTGTTGCATAAACTTCTGCTCCAAAATACTTTGCCAACTGTACCGCTAAGTGACCAACACCGCCGGAACCACCGTGTACCAATACTTTTTGTCCTGCTTTTGCGCCAGCCCTAGTCAAACCCTCGTAAGCTGTAATGGCCACCAATGGCAAGGCTGCGGTTTCGCGCATGGTTAGCCCTTTTGGTTTGTGCGCTACAAGCTTACTATCCGCTACAATATATTCGGTTAAGGTTCCTGGTAAATCGGCTAATCCGCCAGCACAACCGTACACTTCATCGCCTACCTTAAAACCTTCTACTCCATCGCCAACAGACTCCACAGTTCCTGAGAAATCCATTCCCAATAAGGCTGGTGTAGCAGGAGATAAGGGCAAATCGGAGCCCATGTTCTTTATCATCGTGTCTATCGTATTTACGCTAGATGCCGCTATCTTTACCAATACGTGGTTGGCCTTTACTTGCGGTTTGTCAATTTCTGAAACCTCGAATTTTGCATTTTCTCCGTAACTGTTCAATAACATTGCTTTCATATCTAATCTTCTTTTATTTTTCGTTATTCGTTATTCGTTAATCGTTAATCGTTAATCGTTGTTCGTTAATTGTTGTTTGTTTTTCGTTGTGCGCTACTCGCTTCCCGTTCTATGTAAAAACTGGAAAGCGTTTGGCGTAAAGCGCATTGCGCAATGCGCTCAGCATTATTAATTTACTTCTTGAATATCCATCACCATTTGTTCCCAGTTCTTTTGATTGTTATGGTCAAACTGAGCGCCATTTTCATCTGCATAGGTGAATCTTTTGATGGCAGGCGTTTTGCTTGTTGCCTGAAATAACTGGTAAGCTTCTTCTTTTAATGCTTCTTTAATTGGCAAGTCTATAGACGCATAAACCGCACGTTTGCTAGCTGCAATAGAATCTGCTGGAAATTTGGAGATACGTTCAGCCAAGGCATCTACATAAGGTCCGATCTCATCTGCATTTAATGCCTTGTTAATAGTTCCGAATTTTTCAGCTTCGTCTGCATCCCAATCTTTTGCACCTAAAATAATTTCCAGTGCTTTTCCTAAACCGGTTTGTCTTGCCATACGTGAAGCGCCTCCACCACAAGGTAAAATGCCCATACCTACTTCCATTTGCATAAACTTTGCTTTTTCCCTCGCCGCAAAACGCATATCCAACGCCAACGCCATTTCGTGTCCGCCACCACGTGCAAAACCTTCAATTTTTGCTATGGTTGCTTGTGGTAAATTGCTCAATCTTTCTAAAACAGACTGTAAGTCCAATAGCTGTACTTCGTTTCTTGGTACGGCCTCTGTAGACATGTCCCTAAGCAAGTTGGTATCATAATGACATACCCAATATCCTGGATTTGAAGATTCAAAAACTACTACTTTTACGCTTCTATCCCGTTCTAATCGCAAACAAAGACTGCTTAAGTCTGCCAGCATTTCTTGCCCTTGTACGTTTACAGGACCAAAGTTGATAGTCACTGTTAAAATTCCTCCTTTTTGTTCTGCCGTAAATGTTTGAAAATTCTTGTATTCCATGATTCTTGAGTTTTAGGTTATTTATTGTTCTGTTATGATTACAGGACAAAGTTACCTGGGTACCCAAGCTTTATTTTGGTAGAAAAACCAGAGGTATTGGTAAAAAATAAGGTTTCTGGTAATGACTTAGGCCAGATTGGCCTTAAATGCACTTAAACTAATGCCTCGGTAGGTTTTAAAGATCTTGTTTAAATGGCTAGAATCGGTAAAACCAAGATCGATAGCAATTTCCGAATCTTGTGCATCGGTGTACTTTAAACGTGTCTCTACCAACTTCAATTTGTAATTGATGATGTATTTTTTGAGCGATACATCCGTATGTTTTTTGAAGTACTCACTAATGTAATTATCGGCCATATGAAACTCATTGGCCAAACTTTTGGTCGTCAACAAATCAGCATTATAAATGTTGGAATGAATGTAATTGATGATTTGCTGAATTTTGGAGGACTTAACTTCCTTTACTTCAGAAGCGTTTAAATACTTAATATTGCGTGCAATTAAATGCAGAATTACAGACAATGAATTTTGAATGATAAAAATATCATGGGATGATTTATTTAAATACTCGGTAGCAACCATATTGGTAAGCGATATAAGATGCGCTCTATCCGAAGCCGTTTCAAACTGCATTTCTCGTAATTGATGGCTTTCGCTGTTCAAGATTTCTTCGATTTTACGAAACCAATCGTTTACAGGAAGTTCTTGGTTTACCGCACTGGTATTTCTAAAAAAACTCTTTAAGAATTTAATGGCAATGGTACTTGTAGCGGTTTTCGGTTCTACGATGTAAATATCATCCGGTATAAATACAAAAACACTGTCGGGAGAATAACTAACGGTTTTTCCATTTATTTTTATACTGCCACTACCCTTCTCGAAATATAGGATTTCAAAAAAACGAATGTTGGTATACTCACAAAACGAAAAGAAAGTTTGGTCTTTGTATTGTTGTATAACGATGTTCTCTAAAATAGTTCTTGCCATTGCTTAAAAATTAAAACAAAAAAGGGGAAATACCTACTTGTCTTCCCCTTCTTTACTTTTCATAATAATTCTTATGGTTTATTTCACTTCAAAATCCCCATTAGAGCGGATGTAAATAACGGTTTCTGTATCTGTACCCAACAAAGGCTCTGCATCTTCCTCGGCACCGAAATAAGAACCTGGTTCTAAGGCATTTTCAGCCTCCTTTTTAGAAAATTGGTGGGTTACCTTGCCAGAAATAACAACTGCTCTAAAATTGGGACTTAAGTTTTTGATACTTCCCTTAAAATCTGCAGGCAATTTTATAAGTGTTGCCCGTAGCTGATTAGCTTCATGGCTTCCCCATAAAAATGCGGTTTTTACATTACTTTTGTCGGACACCCATTGGATATCGTTGGCATTTAGCCAAACCATATTTGTCTTATCGACATTGATGGGTCTTTCTCCATTATCATAAGCTTCGGATGTTGGTTTCACCAAATACGGACCTTCTTGAATGTCTAAAAATGCTAAGTTATCTTCTCCATCAGCAGCAGTAATGTGGGCTTCACCTGCTGGTTGTTGCCAATATGAACCTGCCGGAAGCCATTGTTTTTCGGCATTTTCATCATCGTTGTGCAATAGCCCCTTAATGACTACTCCCCTATACGTTATGTTATGAATATGAGGCGGCGATGAAAATCCTTTTTTGAATTTTACTAAAAATCCCGCTGGACCATTTTTGGTACGGTCTCCCCATAGTTTACCCGCAGCCGGACTCTTATCGCCTCGTAAGGGATTTAGCCATCCCCATTCTACTTGGTCTGCGGTTACAACTTCGTTTTTAGACTTAATATCGTCTGTCGTTGGTGTTTGAGCGTTTGCATATGCCCCAACAAGTAGTGCGAATGCAACTAAAATATTCTTTTTCATTTTTATAATCGATTTTTAAAATCCCTCTAAAACAATCTTTCCTTTTGCCTTTCCCGTTTCCAAAAACACGTGGGCCTTACGAAGGTTTTCGGCATTTATGGTTCCGAAGTTTTCCCCCAAAGTGGTTTTTATAGTGCCGTTGTCAATCAATTCGGAAACTTTATCAAGAATGTGGTGCTGCTCGATCATATCCTCTGTTTGGAACATAGAACGGGTAAACATCAACTCGATATGTGTAGAAACCGCCTTCCCTTTAAAAGGCATCACGTTCAATGATTTTGGGTCGTCTATAAATCCAAATTTACCTTGGGGTTTGATCAGCTTTGCAATTTCGTCGACATGTTGCTCCGTTGCATTTAAGCTTACCACGTATTCCGGGGCGGGAAGTGAGAATTTTTCAAATTCCTCACTTAATTTATTCCTGTGGTTGATTACGGTTTCCGCACCCAATTCTTTTAACCAAGCTGTAGTTTCCTCACGTGAAGCGGTAGCGATAATGTTCAGTTTTGTCAGCTTTTTGGCCAATTGTACCAAAATGGACCCCACACCACCGGCGGCACCTATGACTAAAATGGATTTGTTGGCATCGGTTTTGGCCACTTCCAATCTATCGAACAACATTTCCCAAGCCGTAAGCGAAGTCAGGGGCAGTGCCGCAGCTTCTGCATAAGACAAGCTTAGCGGTTTTTTGCCCACAATGCGCTCATCGACGACTTGAAACTGTGCGTAGCTTCCTTGCCGTGTAAAATCGCCAGCATACCAAAC
The DNA here is from genome assembly GCF_033101095.1 of Maribacter sp. TH_r10. Taxonomy (NCBI): domain Bacteria; kingdom Pseudomonadati; phylum Bacteroidota; class Flavobacteriia; order Flavobacteriales; family Flavobacteriaceae; genus Maribacter; species Maribacter sp. TH_r10. The sequence goes on from NZ_JAWMPY010000002.1 coordinate 579,818, forward strand.
TTCGTCCCCCACCTTGAACAGGCTAACGTCCTCTCCTACTTCCTTTACGGTTCCGGTAGCATCCCAGCCAATAATTTTCCAGTCGTCGCCTTCAACGGGCATTCCGGCACGTACCTTATAATCGGCCGGATTGACCGAAATGGCCTTTATCTCGACCAGTATATCGTGACCCGTGGCCTTTGGCATGGCCAGTTCCACGTCTTGTAACGATTTACTATTTTCTATCGGAAGATTCTCTTTGTATCCTATTGCTTTCATGGTAGTTCTATTTTAGATGGATGTGTTTACTTCCAAGTAACGATATCCTCAAAGTTTCTTCTAGATTTTCCAAATTCAGGATTCGCTTTTCTATAACCGAAAGCTACCATGAACGACAACCCGTACTTATTTGTATCTACACCGAATTTGTCCTTTAAAAGGGCTTCCGCTTTTTCTTGGTGGAAACCTTCGATGGGGCAACTATCTATACCTGTTAAGGCGGCAGCGGTCATCATATTACCCAAGGAGATATAGGTTTGTTTTGAAGCCCAGTCGAATAACTTTTTATCACTGTCGAGATTGAAGTCGCGCTCCTGAAATTCCCTATAAAATTTGGAATACATTTCAATAACATCTTCGGGCAATTGTTTTACGTCTTTCATCATGTGCATGATGTATTTCGAATCATGTTTTACCATTGGGGCTTTCATGCTCAATCCCAATACAAAATGGCTCGCCGTGTCCAATTTTAAAGGGGCTCCCCAAGCCACCGGCTTTAACGATTCACGTAATTCCTTGTCTTGTACCACAATGAAATGCCAAGGTTCAAAACCAAATGAGCTTGGGGATAAATGTGCGGTTTCCAGGATAAACCTCATATCCTCGTCCGAAATGGTTTTGGTAGGGTCAAATTCTTTGGTCGCATGTCTAAATTGAAATGCGTTCAGTATTTCTTCTTTTGAAATGTTTGGAGTATTCATTAAATAAAGTATTTATGCTTATTACTGTTTAATTATAGGGCAAATATAAATAGCACCCTCATCCCATAAATTGTATAAATCGAGGTTACTTATGTACATTAAAAGGTTTGTGATGTGATTTAACAGAACTTTTAGAGATTTTAACCTTAATTTTGGCTATTAAATTGATAGAAATGGAGTTTGTTGAGGCAAAAAAACCTTTTGATATACAAGAAATTGAGTTAAATGACTGGAAACAACGTCCGGTTAAGAATAGTTTTTTCGAATTGGTTTTCATCAAAGAAGGAAAGGGAACCCAATGTATCAACTATAATGAATACACTTATGCAAAGAATGATTTTTTTCTTTTGCCTCCATTAAAGTGTCATTCATTTACAATAGAAAAGCCTACTAAGTTTGTATTTCTAAAGTTTACCGATTCGTTTTTTAAGAATGTTGGTAGATCCACCATAGATAGGGATGAATGGTTTAAAGAAGCTTCCTATATTTTGTCCAACTATAACCAATTGCCCGGTGATATCATAAAAAATGATATGGATAGGCAATATATGGAGAACCTTATCGGGATGATTTTACAGGAGTCGAGGAATTATGGGGATGAATCCATTAATTTAATAACTAGCCTTATGACCAGTATTCTTGAGATATTGATCAGAAACATTAAGAAAAGTACTTATTTTGATTTACCCAAGGCCAATACCGATGATCGAATTACACGAATATTGGCTTATATCAACGAGCATTTGGATAAGCCTGAACTTTTAAAGGTTGAAAACTTGGCCAAGACCTTTCTAATGTCCCCCACTTATGTAAGTGAGTATTTTAGGAAGCAGGTGCATATGTCACTGAGGGAATATATACTCAAAGCAAAATTGAAATTAGTGGAAATCAGATTGCTGAATTCTGATTATACGTTAACCGAAATTGCGGATGACTTGGGGTTTACCGATGTTAGTCACCTGTCCAAGACCTTTAAGCGCTATGTTGGTACTTCAATCAGGGAATTCAAGAAAAATGGGGAATATATGCTCTTGAAAAGAAATTCCTGTGTAGCGTAATTCCTTACGTATCGAATTTAATTGGGTGTTTTTCCTGAAATTAGGGAGTATTGGGCTAATTGTCCAAGGCGATAAGTTTTTCCGAAATTTTCAAAAGGTCCGGTTCATTGATTTCGGGCAAAGGTGCCAGGGGGAACAATTGTTGGCCCGGTCTGGCGATGAAAGCCCCTCTCCAACCAGCCCAAATTGCTCCGGCAATATCCCATCCGTGGGCAGTGATCATTAAACATTCATGGGGTTGTGCCCCAACTTTTTTAGCGGCCCAATCATAAACCGTGCTATCCGGTTTGTATTTCCCAACCGTCTCAACGCTTAACATTTCGTCGAAATAACCGTTTAACCCAGCATTTGCGAATTGTGCCTTTACACCATCATTTGAAGAGTTGGTCAACGAAACCAAAGTATACCCTGCATTCTTAAGGTTTTTCAAAGCTTCCTTTACCTCTGGATGTGCGGGTAAGGACAACATCGGGTTTAAAGCCTCTTTGGATTTTTCTTCCGACAACTGAATGCCGTGGTTCGCGGCTACCATTTTCAAGGTCGCTGCACCAATAGTTCCAAAATCGGTGAATTGACGACTGCTTGTCATTACAAGGGAATACTGTAACATGGTCGTAAACCATAACGGCATTAAATCTTCACGGCCTTCAAGTGCCTTACCAACGCTTTTTTTTAAACCACCTAAATCCAATAGGGATTCGTTTACGTCAAAGAACAGGATTTTGGGGCGTGTAAGTGTAGTCATTTTGTTTAAGTCGGTTTTGTTTTTGGTTTGAGTTGATCTTAAGCTAAAGTATCACAAAAAATATTGAAATATATCACTGCAGGAAGATTTAATACTGCACTAACACACTGCAACAAAGTACGATCACCCGAACTAAAGATTTTCTTCGACCTCGGATGGTTTTAAGGTGCCATCGTACCGTATAGAAGTACGATAAGGACTGTTTACAATTACAGTTGCGCTTTTATCAGGATATAATTGGATAATAACATTATAAGGCTCAATCTTATTCTTGATATCGAACTCTATGTTCAAGGTTTGTTTCTTTTCATTTTCAGTAACTTCATAGGTGGTAGGTAGGCCTTCAAAATTTATTCCACCATCCCTGGGGTTGTATGAATTAACGGTCCTTACCTCCCCAAAATAGGATAATACCCCTTTTATGCTGTCGTTCTTTATTTCTATAAAATTGCCATTGACATTTATTCGCGAAGCTGAATTTCCTGTATTTTGCAATAAGGCATTGGTAACTCGGGTTACCGCATAAGTTTGCATAGGATATGCCGTATTTACTTCAATCGTGTAAGATTTAGCATCCACGACATTTTTAAGGGTCTCAATTTGTTGGGTTCTGAGGCTGATCTTTTCTGCATTTTTAGTGCCACCACAACCGCATAATAAAATTATCACAAAGCCTAATATCACATGAAAACTTCTTCGTTTCATTTTTTACTTATTATCGGATATCTTATCCTATTAAATTACATTATTTTAGGTAAATCGATTCTCAAAAATCTGTTAATTCTTTTATATATAGCGTTTTATGTTCTTTGGAAATATCTATTTTGATAGGTAATCATAAATTAAGCGGGTATTTAATCGTATAATTTGTAAGGTGTATGAAAAAAGCACGACTATTAGAGAGGTAATTTGCTATGAAAAAGAATTTTAATTCTACAGATTACATTAAGTTTAGTGGTTGGTTTATTAAAGTCCTGACGGTAACGTCGGGACTTTTTGATTTAAGGAAGTCTGCGTTACCCCGTATACGACCACTTCTTTTTCCTTTCCCCTTAGCGGTATGCTACCTAAGTCATTGAATTCGAATCCAATAGGATTCAATTGATCCTTTAATTGTTGGGACACCAATAACTCTTGTTGAAGCGCATTGCATTGACCTTGAATACGTGAGGTTGTATTGATGGTGTCCCCGTGATAAGCAATCTCTTTTTTGTATTTACCTACCTCCGTGACCGTAATTTTACCCGAATGCATTCCCGCTTTAAAGAAAGGTAAACAATTATATTTGGTTTGGTAATGGGTCTTCCTTTTGTTGAGTCTGTGTTTGAAATTAAAATAAGCATTAAGGCAGTTTTGATGGCGCAACCCTTTTTTCAATTCCCACGTAAGGATTACTTCATCACCTACATATTGGTAAATTTCCGCTTCATTTTCAACGACCACCCCCAAATCATTAAAGCAATCCTGAATTAATTGACTGTACAAAATATGGCCTAGGGTTTCGGCATGCACTGTTGATGATTGTAGGTCCAAAAACATAAAAATACGATCCTCTTCCCTAGGGGTGTAGAATTTACCCTGCAATAATTTCCAAAGGTTATTCTCCCCTAGCATTAAATTAACCTGTCTTAAAATAAGCATAAAGATATCAATGGTCAGGATGTAGAAGTAAATTGGGATAATACCCGGTTCAAAGGCAAAGGCCATAAATCCTTGTGCTTCACCAAAAAGTTGGGTAACCATGATATAGGCCATAAAGACCAAAAAGAACAGAAACAAAACCGCGTAGAGTAACCGAAAACCTATCAATCTATAAACAGAAACCCGTTGATTGTATCGTTTTTCGGTCATATTTTGGACATATCCTGATATTGCACCGAAAAAAGGGCCGAAAGTAAAGGAAATAATCAATGCTTCCTTTAATTCAAAATTAATGGAACCTAATTCAATCGTACCCACACCCCGAATTATGGCCAGGAAAAGAAAGGCCAAAGTCCAGCTAATCATATAATTTCTAATGATCTTCCACCTTCTTTTGGTTCTTATGTTCATAATTACGTCGAAAAAGAATATCGAAGTTACATATAAGTAATGGTATTCAGCTCATTTATCTACAAACCAAAAACATCAATGCGATCAAAAAATCTTGAGTAATCAAATCGCTATGAAGCTATATTACTTCTTTGTGGCTTCCATTAATTTGAATTACAATAATGCCCGACCAATCTTTTCCGCTCCGAAGCGCACGACATCGGTTACCGGTAAACCCGTGTCTTTCTCTATCTTATCAATAACCTGAAGTGCCTCACTTTCATTGAGTTTACTTGTGTTCACGGCAATTCCGACCGTTTTTGCCTTTGGAAAGGAGCCACAGGCATGTGCTACGGCCTCATTCAATTTTATGACTTCATTAAAGGGAGGGATTTTTATATCGGTTACATCCCGTAAGGTTGACATTTCCCCTCTATGGCATAAAATAAGATGTGTAGGGCAACTTCCCCGCATTAAGGGCAGGGTAGCCGTGCTTCCGGGGTGCAATAATGAACCTTGTCCTTCAATGAAAACAATATCCTTGTCTTGGGCTTCAAGGACCAAATGTTCAACAGCACCACAAGCTTGATCAACTTTGATCGCATCTAAAGGAATACCCTTGCCTGTGACGGTTATACCGATTTGGCCCGTAGCAAGAAAATCAGAGGAAATCCCTTGTTCCCTAATCCATTTATAGACTTCCAGGCCTGCGGTCATTTTACCCACGGCCATATCAGTGCCTACCATAAGTACCCTTTTGTTGGTCAAAGCACTTGCCCTTGCCCTAGCAATGGCGTAGTCGGTCAATGGTTTGCGTACATCCCAAATAACCTGTTCGGGTTTATCGGTATTCAAAAGATGGGCAAAACGCTCACCAAGAAGATCATGAAGTCCATTAACCAATGACATACCCAATGTCAACGCCTTCTCAACATCGTTGACCCAGGTATCGGGTAGCTTGCCACCTGTTGGGGCCAGTCCTAAAACCATGACTTCCGCACCCATCTCTATGGCTTTCTCTACTGAGGCAACAATCGGGATTTGGAAAGGTTGGTCTGTGACCTCATTCACTTTTTTACCTGAATAATCAGAATCGATGACACATACAATCGGGTTTTCCGAATAACGCATAACCCCATACCCCATTTTGGCATAAATGGAGTCTAAATTACCTTCCATATAAATGGCCAATTTCTTTTCTTTTCCTATCATAATCTAAAATTCTTCTTTTAAAATAGCTCCATGACCGTAGCGTTCTGTTGGCATAATCACCCCATCTATCATTTGTGCACCTGAAAAAGGATCGGGGTCCAAATTAAGGTGGGAATCCAAATCCACATGGTCCAAAAGTCCGGTTATGGCCGCTCCTGCCGATATGGATAACGAGGATTCCCCCATACAGCCTATCATGGTCTTAAGACCAAAGGCTTTGGCCGTAGCAATGATTCTCAGGGCCTCTGTTAGACCACCGCATTTCATCAACTTTAAATTTACCCCATCGACCGAATCGGCCCATTGGGGAATGTCGGATGAAAAATAGCAGGACTCATCCACAAAAATAGGTAGCGGTCTGTTTTTGAAAATGAAAGGAAGGTCTTCTTCCCTTCCATGAACCAAAGGTTGTTCCACATAATCGGTGCCTAGATCGGCCAACCACTTCATCATATGAATAGACTGGTCAACATCCCAACCACCATTGGCATCAACGCGTAATCCAACATTATAATCCTTTGTACTTTCTATAACTTGCGAAAACATGGCTTTATCAGCTTCAATACCATCTTTAGATCCCAATTTCACCTTTAAAAAGCGCACTCCCGTTCCTTCAAGTAATAATGGAATGCGTTCTTTTACGACTTCAGGGGGATTTATCCCTATGGTCACCGAAGTGGCCACTTTAGGCAAGGGAATTCCGAATAGTCGGTATAAGGGTAGCTTGGCCGTTTTTGCCAGTTCGTCCCACATCGCAATATCCAAAGCAGCCAACACGCACATTGGTAAACCGAATTCCCTCCCCTTCTCATAAATTTCAGTTATGGATAGTTGATCGATTCCAGTATTGAAAAACTGCTCAAGTAACTGTTGACCTTCTTCGGCGGATTCATTTCCAAGGGTAGAAGATGGTGCCATTTCACCCCAACCGGTAACTCCGTTCTTGGTTACCCCCACAAAGAGGTTGTCCGATCCGGTGACCAATCCACGACTAATTCGTAGCGGAAATCTTTTTTTTAAGTGAATTGTTTTGAATATAAGTTTCATTTCTTCAATTGTGTTGTTTTATTTTGTTCAGCAGCTGCTGGGGAATTCTTACCCTTCTAAATTTTTTAGGACAATGTATTGGCTTTTAATAGATTACTTTCCAAGCAGGGACTTGCCGCTGTTTTTGATGAAATAAAGTTTGAAATTACAATATGAAACCTCAGTTATCCAAATAAATTACCTAAGATTTAACTTATAAAGTTACGATATAACAACCTTTGCTATTTTTGTAATTAGATGCCCATAAAAGAACACCAACATTTTAAACTTTATAAACCATTTGGGATGCTCAGTCAATTATCCTCCAATGAGGCCCGGCAGCATCGAACCAAACGGTTTTTGGGTGAATTATATAATTTTCCTGAAAGAATTATGCCCATTGGAAGATTGGATGAAAAGTCTGAGGGATTATTGCTTATGACCACTGATGGAAAATTGAGCGATACGATCAACCGTTCTGGAACGGAAAAGGAATATTATGCCCTGTTGGATGGTGAAATTACCACAAAAGCCATGGAAACGTTACAAAAAGGTGTCGAAATCGGGTTTGAAGGAAAAAGATATACAACAAAACCATGTAAAGTAAAAACGCTTGAAGCACCCCAATTTTTACCCGTAGCCAGCAAAAAAATTCGAATTGGCAGGCATCGTCCCAACTCCTGGATCGGTATTACCGTAACTGAAGGTAAGTTTCGCCAAATACGTAAGATGACCGCTGCCGTTGGTTTTCCAACGTTACGGCTGGTCCGGGTTCGAATAGGTCCTGTTTATTTGAAAGGACTTAGTGAAGGGGAGGTTGAAGCAATCGACACTTTAACTGCTATGTAGATCAACCTTTCATTCCAAGCAGTTTTCGAAATTGCCTTTTCTCACATTTATAAAATCGACACCATTTCTTTCTAAGATATTCGATATTTGTTTTAAATGTATCCATAAATTCTTTTACTCGTATAAGTAACGATATAGGTTCATTTGTTACTTAAAAAACGAATTATTTTCCTAAATCATCATTTAAGAAATAGTCCATCATGGCGTGTGCGGATACTTCACCTTTTTGTCGAATGAAATCCCTAGGGGTGTCATCGCCTATTTCATAGGTAATGCCGGTTGCCCCGAATTGTCGGTTGAACCATGCACTAGAGGTTGGCCGTGTTCCCTTGCCTGGACTTTCGTTAATATCCTCGATCTGCAGGTCGGTTTTGATCTGTTGCAGCCATGTTTTTGTAAAATCGGGTATTTTACGTTTCACCGATTCATCGGGTGTATAGTACACATCATAAAAAGTACTATGAAAGTCCAGCCCCAATAGCACATTATTTTTATGTGCTTTGGTTTCCCTGACCATGTGGCTGGCGATTTGCGCAATTTCCGGTTGGTTGTATGCACTCCAGTCCCTATTCAGGTCTATTCCACCGGTATTGTGCCTATAATGTCCCAAGTCCACTCCATCAGGATTCATTAAAGGATACACCATAACCCTGTATTTTTCTAAAAATCCGTTGGTTCCACCCTCGGCGATAATGGTTTCAATAAAAGCTTTCATAGCAAAAAAGCCTGTAACCTCAGGTGGATGTTGCCTGCTTATAACGATTATGGTAGGCTTTTTATCATAGCTACCCTTCGTAATGTTCATATGGAACAAAGGTCTGTTTTGGGCACTTTTCCCTACATCATTAGCCGTTACGAAACTGTTTTGTGCGATTGAATCAATCCATTGTCCAACACGTTTGGTGTCCTGTATTTCTTGGGCGGCGACCCAAAGGGTATCCTGATCTATTTTCAGGTTTATTTTTGCCGATGTACTATCGATTCCTAAATGAACAAAGGAGGAATCCAAAATTTTCCAATGTTCACCATCCCTACTGATTTTAGGGGAATAGCGATGTTTGTGATCACCGTATTGTAAATCAACATCGATATGCTTTGTCTTGTTCGACCAAATTTTAAAGGCATACCAAGGGCTTGGATTGATCGGTGAATTTTCCGGATTTATCGTGGCAGCGTACAGACTATCGTTTATCTTCTCGAATTTGTTCAAACGTGCGGATGGAAAATCGTTGGTCACCCCCACTTCCCCATACATGAACGTGCCTCTTTCTTGATAATCGATGGGTCTTGTCTTAGTATCCACCGGATTGATATACGTATGATTTTTCAGTTTTTTGTATTGTCTTGGGGAAGAACATGAAGCGAGGATAACAGCAAATAGGACGATGCTTAAATATTTCATGGAAATAGGGTTATTTATTCTATATTTAGTAAATCATCGGAATTTGTCAGTAAAACCCGTTGATAAAAACAAGATAGCCAACACATTTGGAACCACAAGAGAAAAATACTAAAAAGTTTGGTACGTTCGGAGGGGTTTTTACCCCGACCTTACTGACCATTCTTGGTGTTATTATGTACCTACGCCTTGGATGGGTGGTCGGTAATGCCGGACTTTTGGGCGCTTGGCTTATAATTATAGTTTCATTCCTGATTACCCTCTGTACCGCCTTGTCCATGTCGGCGATAACGACCAATATCAGAATTGGTGCCGGTGGCGCATATGCGATCATCTCACAGGCCCTTGGATTGGAAGTTGGTGGTAGTCTGGGAATTCCGAGGTATGTTTCCCAAGGATTGGCGGTAACCATGTACATTTTTGGTTTTAGGGAAGGATGGTTGAGTATCTTCCCGACGCATGATGCTTTTCTTATAGATATTATCGTTTTCGCTGTATTGCTGACTATTGCGTACATCAGTGCGGATTTGGCTATAAAAACACAGTTTTTCATCATAATCATCATTGTTCTCTCATTGTTCTCAATAGTTTTGGCGGCCTACCATGGATCTATGTACATACCTACGGAAGAAGCAGTTCGTTGGGGAACCTTTAAAGGGTCTATAGAAAATGGATTCAATGGTAGTGACTTTTGGTTGGTTTTTGCCGTATTTTTTCCTGCGGCCACGGGAATCATGGCAGGGGCCAATATGTCGGGAGAGCTCAAGAACCCTAAAAAGAGTATTCCCCAAGGGACACTCTGGGCCATAGGTGTAAGTTTCGTTATTTATATGCTTTTGGCATTTTGGCTGGCACGTACCGCCTCGGAACAAGAATTGATTACCAATTATAATGTAATCGTTGAGAAGTCCTATGTGGGGCCGCTTATTATTGCCGGTATATTGGGTGCGACCTTTTCATCGGCATTGGCATCTTTAGTTGGTTCTTCAAGGATCCTATTTGCTATGGGGGAACATCGCGTGTTACCGTATGGTGAATTTCTCTCAGGTAAAAGTGCGAATGGACAACCGAGAAATGCAATGATCGTTACGGGAATAGTCATTTTCGGTACCATGCTCTTACGTGATCTTAATGCCATAGCCCCTTTGGTTACATTGTTCTTCTTGATTACTTATGCCATGATCAATATAGTGGTGATCATTGAACAACGATTGGGTCTCATAAGTTATAGACCTATTTTCAAGGTTTATAAATGGATTCCCTGGTTGGGGTTATCTTCTTCCGTTTTGGCGATGTTCATTATTAATCCGACCATAAGCCTTTTTTCAATAAGTATCGTTTTTGTTGTTTATTGGTTTTTATCACGACAGAATTTGGAAACTCCTTTTGAAGATGTAAGATCCGGATTGTTCGTATCCTTTGCGGAATGGGCGGCAAAACATACTTGGGGAATGAAAACCATGCAACAAAGGGCATGGAAACCCAATCTGATGGTGCCTATCAGGGATATCAATGGTGCTAAGGGTAATTTTCAATTCCTGCGGAATATTGCGAAGCCTAAAGGATCCATTAAACTTTTGGGGATAGAACCTTTTTCGGAAGACGATGGTTTTCGGAATAAGCTAGCCGCTTTATCCGAATCTTTTCGGAACAAAGGGGTTTTTTCTTCATGGACGGTTATTCATAGCGATGATTTTGCACAAGGGGTCAATTACGGCAATCAGGCGTTGCAAGGAGCTTTCTTTAAACCCAACATTGTGTTTCTTAATCTACAACAACATGATGATTATGAGACCGAATTGCGGCCCGTGATCAAAGAATGTATTCGTTTGGAAATTGGCGTTCTCTTATATTTGGCCCATCCAAAGGCCCAATTGGGCCAACGGAATATGATCAATGTTTGGGTGAGGGACAGAAAGGATAATTGGGATTTGGGTTGGGATATCGGTAATCTGGATTTGTCTATCCTTGTAGCTTATAAGCTCAAGAAAAACTGGAGGGCCAATATTAGATTGATCATCGTTATTGATAATGAGACAGAGCGGGAAAATGCCCAGCAATTCCTTGAAACTTTGATCAACTTGGCCCGCTTGCCCCAAACCCTTACAAATGTGTTTGTTGGGGACTTTAAGGAAATCGTAGAAACGGCACCTTCAGCCGATTTGAATATTTTCGGAATGGAAGCCAATCTGCGATTCGGGTTCGTGCAGGAATTAAGTGAAAAAACAGGAAGTTCCTGTCTTTTTGTAAAGGATTCAGGACACGAAAGTATTTTGGCATAACCAATCCCAAACCATCGCATCCGAATTATTTCAACATCAAGTATTGTATAGCTAGAATACTTAAAGGAACAATCGCCATATTTGAGCTACTAAGAAGGTAACTACAAATCCCATGATTACCGGTAAAATTGATGCGATGACTGTCCACTTGGTACTTTTGGTTTCCTTATAAATGGTATAAATCGTAGTACTGCAGGGATTATGCAACAAACTGAACAACATTAGGTTTACCGCTGTCAATAGCGTCCATCCGCCAGCTCTAAGGATATCGCCGGTTGCACTTGCTGATTCCAATTCGAACATTACCCCTGCTCCTTCCCCGCCTGAAATACCGGTTACCAATACCGTTAGCATCAATATGGTAGGGATTACGATCTCATTGGCGGGTATCGCTACGATATATGCGACCAAAATCACCCCGTTCAATCCAAAAAGGAAAGCAAATCCGTCAAAAGAATCGATCATCCACGCAGCAATGCTCAAATCCCCAATATGTATATTTGAAATCAGCCAGATCACGGCACCGGCAGGTGCGGCAAATACTATGGCCCTCCATAGTACGATCAATGTTCTGTCAATGATCGAGGTGTAAATGGTTTTCCAGAATCTTGGTGGACGATAGGGTGGTAATTCAAGGTTAAAGGTAGAGACCTCTCCCTTTAATACGGTTTTTGACAAGGCCCACGAGGTCAGAAACATAAAACAGATACCAAGCACGGCTACACCGATTACCGCTCCCAAAGAGGCGATGCCGGACATAGAGGATGGTACCACGGCACCTATAAAAATGGTAGCGATCAATATCTGTGTTGGCCAACGACCATTACAGAGTGAAAAATTGTTGGTGATAATGGCAATCAACCGTTCCCGGGGACTGTCGATTATACGGGTAGCAACCACCCCTGCGGCATTACATCCGAAACCCATACTCATGGTAAGGGCCTGTTTACCATGGGCCCCGGATAATTTGAACAAATGATCCAAATTAAAAGCGATTCTGGGCAAATATCCAAAGTCTTCCAAAAGGGTGAATAATGGAAAAAATATGGCCATTGGAGGCAACATTACCGCAATGACCCATGCAACGGCCAAGTAAACACCATCGATCAAGAAATCATCTAACCACCAGGGCATTCCAACAGATGATGCAAAGCTTTTTAAAGCAGGGTGAACAGTGTTCAACAATAATTCGGCTAACATGGCCGATGGGTAATTTGCACCTATGATGGTCAGCCAGAGAACGAAGGCCAAAATAAGGAACATTAAAGGGAACCCCCATACTTTACTTGTAACGATCTTATCTATCTTCGCATCTAATCGGAGTCTTTTATTGCCATTTTCCTTATGAACGGCCCCTTTTACGATTTCTGCGGCATCAGCATAAATACCCTCGGCCAAGTTATCGTGGAATTCATCCCCGATCTGCCATCTTAAATCATTCGACAATGCAATGATATTATCTATATTTTTCTGCTTCATGAGATGTATTCTTCAAATTCACCCGATTTGAGTAGTTCAATTATGTGTTGGTCCCCTTCCAAAAGTCGAAAAGCGATCCATCTGCTGTTTGGGATGTCCGGATATTCCTTTTTTATTTCCTCACTTAATTCCTCAACGGCATTTTCAATATTCTTTGGAATGTTCTTAATACGATGGGGCCTGCAGACGATGGCGCCACTTGCAACCTCACTAATGGTTTGGATCAATTCGGGTATACCTTCATTGAACCTGGCGCTGGTGGGTACCACGGGAATGCCCAAATCCCTTGCCAAGGAACGGGTATCTATCTCTATTTTGTTGCGATTGGCCTCATCCATAAGATTTAGACATAGCACGGCACGATCGGTAATCTCCAATATTTGTAGCACCAAGTTCAGGTTTCTTTCCAATCGGCTTGCATCAACCACGATCACCGTTACGGTAGGCCTGCCGAAAAGAATGAAATTTCGGGCTACTTCTTCATCTTCGGAGGTAGATAATAAAGAGTAGGTGCCTGGTAAATCCACTAATTTGTATTTTTCCTTATTGTACTCAAAGCCACCTTCTGCCCTGGTTACGGTCTTGCCCGGCCAATTACCCGTATGTTGACGTAGACCGGTAAGGGCATTGAATACCGTACTTTTCCCCGTATTCGGATTACCCGCCAAAGCAATAACATGGTCATAAGCGGTAGTGTTTACCCCCAATTTTTTTAAACCGGCCTCATTAAAATGGGCACAGCTTTCACATGCACTTTTTGGTTTTACTTCCATGGCCTATTTTTTTATTAATATTTTCGATGCCTGATTATTTCGCAAAGCGATACTTGTTCCCTTTATCAAATATGCCTTGGGCTCTCCCAAAGGATTCAAGAGGTCAATACTGACCTCGGCACCTTTTACGAACCCCAGATCCAATAATCGTCTTCTACTCTCTCCCCTTAATTCTTTGGAAATACCAATGATTTTGGCCATTTCGTTTTCCTTTAGGATATTAAGGCGTAAAACGTCCTCTTCAAAGGCGACATCCTTCTCTAGGACGGACACCGTTATGTTCCCTGCCATGATCGGAGCTAATTTAAAAGCTTCCCCTTCCGAATGGAAGACGATACGTTCCGATGATTTTTCAACGATGCGAATGATGGATCCTATATGGATGTTTTCTGCTAATATTTGTTTATAAATGATATCCGGTTTATCCTTGATGTGAATGATACGACCTATGGTATTCACCTTTAAATCGGATACCGGAACCCCTTTTAGTTTGGCCATTTTACCTGAGATGGTAGGTATTGGATCGCCATGTGGGTCAAATTGGGGATTTCCCAAGGTGTTGGCCAAGAGATTGGTATCATCCATAGTTAATTCATGCTCCTTACGTTCTGCCCGTTGATGCCATTCAGATTTATTGAATCCGGTCTTTTCTGCAAGATAACGTTCCCATAATCTATGGGCCCGTATGATTCGCAGGGCATAATCACTGCCTGATTTCGTCAATCTGACAATGTCGCCTTCCATTTTTACTAAACCAAGTGTGGTCATTTTATTGATGCTTTCAACTACCATTTGCTCATCTTGCTTTAAGGTTCGGACAACATCGTTGATATTCAGGAAATTGCTAGCATTCTCATTATGGTATAGACGCTTTAGAATATCTTCCGCAATAACTTTATCAGTAGCACGTGAACTATTTTTTATGAGCCAATACCAACCACGGTTAGGTCTAAAAAACAGATAGCCCAAAAGACTCAGACCAAGAAATATCAAAAGAGCGATAAGGGGGTTATAGGTGTTCATTGGTTTTTTATATAAAGGTTTTTGGCCACATTGCCTGAAATAGTGATTTGCTTTGTGTCGCTACTAATAGTGACCGAATTGTCGAAAGGTTCTATATCCAGAATCTTGATATTGTCACCAATGGTAATATTGATTTTGTTCAAGTATTTCAAAAAATTGTCAGAAGCATCCTTTACACCAATCAAAATACCCTCTTCATTAATGTTTAAATCGGCAAGGATAATACTTTCCGATGTGACTATTTTACCGTTGATGTTGGGGATTGGATGCCCATGGGGATCCCGGGTCGGGTATTCTAAAAAAGCATCTAATCTATTGGTTAAGGTCTTGGACTGAATGTGTTCCAGTTGCTCGGCAATGTCATGTACCTCATCCCAATTATAACCGAGTTTTTCAACTAAAAAGGTCTCCCATAGCCGATGTTTCCTAACTATGGTCATAGCAATGGTTTCCCCTTTTCGTGAAAGCCTTGCGCCTTTGTACTTTGTATAGTCGACCAATCCCTTATTTGAGAGTTTTTGGAGCATATCTGTAGCTGAAGATGCCTTTGTTTTCATCTTTTTCGCAATGGAGTTGGTACTCAACAATTCGTGGGTTTCTTCCCCTAGTGCATAGATTTCCTTTAAATAGTTTTCTTCGGCCTGGGATAACATGGCTATAATTTTTGGCAAAAATATAAAATATTTTTAGGCTTATCTAAAAAATGGATTAAAACCATTCAATTTTGCACTAAAAAATATTTAATCTAAACTGTAGAAATTGAGTCCTAGAATTACCCGAACAAATAGTTAATGTCTTTTCTAGGAAGAAAAACAGTCAATAATTAAGGGTTGTTAGGCAGTATACACTGGGAGTCAAGATTCTTGAGTATAAATTGAAAGTTATCCATACTTTCTTGCATCACCTGTGATGTATCCGAATGGCATTGCAAACACGCCCCGACCAAAAGCATCTGTTTCTGTTCCTTAATACTCAGTGGTCTAAAATCTGTACGTGTCGTATTGATTTCATTCTGATTTTTCATATTCAAAAAGCCTACCCAAGCATCTTCAGGTAAACCGTCATTAGGGTTTTCAGCATATTCAGGGGAAAATTTCCATTGACCTGAACCAGTGGATGTGTCATAGGTTAATTTGCCATTGCCATAACCCAATGCCTCCGGGTTTGAGTGGCAAGATTTACAGTCCCTTACCGCTTTTGTAGTGGTATGGGGTGAATTTGGTGCGTACAATCGATGAAAAACAACATCTTCCCCCTTCCGGTTATTTTCAAAACTACCTTTGTCTATGGTCATAATCATTCCGGGAATGGCTGGTTCATACTTTTTACCTTCGCTAGATTCCCGTACACCCAACGATGGATAAGAGGTCAAAAATTCAGCAACATGCTCTACCCATTGGCCGGTAACTTCTTTTTTATCCAATAGGTCAAAACCATTAGGGTCGTTTTTATCAAATACATTATGGCAACCGATGCATTTATTCGTCCATGAGGAATGGCAAGTCGCACAAGCAAGCTCTTTGTGGGCATTGTCCCTGGAGCAGCTATTGGATTGTGGTTTCAATTCATGCAATTGTCCATCCTTTTTACCTATAAGAAAAGCTTGGTCACCTTCTACATAGGTGTTTACTAACGGATGCCTGTCCTTTTCAGCAATAAGAATGCGTTTATCTGCATGGGAATAGTTTCTATGCATATAAACCAAAAGGGACTCATTATCTAAAGAGTCATAAGGAATAGTTAGTGGTTTTTCTTTATAATGACAATCGGAACACTGCAATGTAACGGCCTGTTCTTCATGGGTATATAACTTGCCAGTACCCATAACTTCATGACTGGAGTGGCAATCAACGCATAACATATTGTTGGTATGGTGCACATCGGCCTCCTTTTTGGCATAGACCCTTAAATCTTCCAGAACCCTGTAATTCTCCTTGTTTTTAATCTCCTCCTCATCCAGCAGGGTTTCTTGCCACCCCTCGTAATTTGTGGAAATTCTACTCGATCTACTATGGCAACCGAAGCAATGTTGATCGTTAACGAATATATCGGTTGAAGGGTGTATTTTAGGTAAGTTCTTTTTATTTGTAAACAGGTAATCGTTCAAGTCGCTATGTGCTTCGTCTGAGTAGTTTAAATGACATGCAATGCAGCCACCTCCCCTACTCAAGGATGTAATTTCACCTAACTCTGTTTTTTCCGCACCCAAGTGGCAATTTGCACATAAATCCCTTAAGTGTTTTTCTGAAGGTGTCGATTTTATATCTCGAATATGGTAATGGTCGTTTGGAGTTTCAGCTTCACCAAAAATATACTTGTCAACCGCAACGATACCACTATTCGTTGTCATCAATGAGGCTTTAACCTTGGAAAGTTCACTTGGGTGGCATTTTCCACAGGTTTCCGATGCATTGCTTAAATTACCTGGGATAAGTACCATGCCTTGATGTGATTTGATCTTGTCCGTTTCCGCACCATTTCCAAGGTGACAACTGACACATCCTATAAACTGTGGATTATGATAATCTGAAAATCCTTTTGAGTCGCTATGGCATTGTAAGCAACTCTCTTTGGCCGGTGAAATATCCACATATTCCGTCGTGGTTTCAGTTTCAATTTCGTCAACTCCTTGATATTTAATGTACAACAGTGAGACAAGACTGATTGCAATCACGGATGCAATTGCAATTTTCTTTATGGTACTCAAGGAATTTTGCCTCATAAGACAAGGTTTTCAATCCCAAAAATACAATATTAATTAGTGTTAAATTACATCCTTATGTAACAATTGTTACACTTAACTTACTGTAAACATGACAATTATCATTAATTGGTGGTTTGTTCCCATGTAAATTTACACCAGTACACATGCAATATTGCATCCTGGTAATTGATTTAAGATTTATGGGTACTTCAAGAAGAAAGTTCATTAAAATTTCCGCTTTAGGTTTCGGTGGTGTTGCCGTTGCCGCATCCACGATGGAGTCGTTGGGCGTGAATGCTTATTTAGAAGGTTTAGCCTTGGAAAATTCCTTGGAAAAACTAAAACAGACTGCCACATATTGTGAGGTTTGCTTTTGGAAATGTGCCGGATGGGTACATTCCGATAATGACGGAAACATTCATAAAATAATAGGTAATGATATAGACCCCCACTGTAATGGTAGGTTATGCCCGCGCGGAACTGGTGGTGTTGGTATGTATACGGATACGGATAGATTGAAGAAGCCATTGGTACGTAAGGTTGTTAATGGGGAAGAAACATTCGTGGAAACCAGTTGGGATGAAGCCTTGACCTTGATTGCCACAAAAATGAAGGATATCAAGTCAGCATACGGAGCGGAAAGTTTTGGGTTGTTAAAACATGGATCTCCTGGTTCCCATTTTGAACATTTGTTCAAGGCTTATGGTTCTGATAGTATTGCCGAACCTGCATATGCGCAATGTCGTGGACCTAGGGAAACAGGTTTTGGTCTTACCTTCGGTTCATGGGTAGGTTCTCCCGAACCTACAGATATAAGGGACACTAAATGTTTGGTGTTGATCGGTTCGCATATTGGTGAGAATATGCACAATAGCCAAGTACAGGAAATGTCCGATGCCATTGATAATGGTGCCACGATAATAACCGTTGATCCTCGCTTGTCCACTGCGGCAAGTAAATCACAACATTGGTTGGCGATAAAACCTTCTACCGATATTGCTTTGTTATTGGCTTGGATGAACGTATTGATCAATGAAAACTTATATGATAAGGAGTATGTGGAGAAATATGGATTTGGATTTGATGAATTAAAAGCCCACGTGCAACAATATACCCCAGAATGGGCCTATGGGGTTACAACTATAAAACCGGAAGAAATACGAAAAACAGCCCGTATTATGGCGGCAGCGGCCCCAGCAACGATTATTCACCCCGGACGACATGTTACATGGTATGGTGACGATACCCAACGGGCGAGGGCGATGGCCATTTTAAACGGACTATTGGGTTCTTGGGGTCGTCGTGGCGGATTCTATTTTAAAGAAAAAATCAGTATACCTAAATACCCACATCCACCCTATCCTACTCCAAAATGGGGATGGGAAGAAATCGGGGAAAAATATCCCTTTGCGGAAATGGGTATTACCAATGAATTGATTCAGGCATCCATTCCATCTGAAGAAAATGAATATCCGATAAAGGCTTGGTTGGTAGCCGGCACCAATTTGAACAATTCAATCCCGAACAAAAAGCTACTCGAAGAAGCAATCGAAGCATTGGATTTTATGGTGGTGGTAGATACCATGCCCATGGAAATCACAGGATATGCCGATGTTGTATTACCCGAATGTACCTATCTGGAACGCTATGACGGAATAAGATCGGCAACTAATCGGGAACCATCCATAGCATTGCGTATGCCGGCTGTAGAACCAAAGTACGATTCCAAACCCGCTTGGTGGATCGCCAAACAATTAGGGGAAAGACTAGGGCTGCAAGACTTTTTTAAATACGAAGATTTTAAGGAGGTCATTGCGTGGCAATTAAAACAAATGGGTACCTCTTTAGAGGAAATGGAGAAAATCGGGGTTAAAAAATTCCCGCGGGAATCGGGTCCAATGTATTTGGATGAAGGTCACGATCATGAATTCTATACCGATAGTGGCAAGATTGAGTTTTACTCAACAGCTCTGGAAAGCCAAGGATTTGACCCCATGCCAAAATATACGAGACACCCTGAACCCGAACCAGGTTACTATCGCCTAAATTATGGAAGGTCTCCCATGCATACTTTTAGTAGAACGGTGAACAATCCCAATTTGAACGATTTAAAAAGTGAGAATGATTTATGGATCAATCCCAAAGTAGCCCGCATATTGAACCTGAAAAAAGGACAATATGTTTGGCTAGAGAACCAAGATGGGGTTCAGTCATCATTTCCAATAAGGGTACGTGTTACCGAAAGAATACGGTGGGATTCCGTATACATGGTCCATGGTTTTGGACATAACAACAAAAAGTTAGGACGCGCACATGGCAAAGGAGCCAGCGATACCCAATTAATCAGTCAAGTCGCAATAGATCCCATAATGGGAGGTACAGGTATGCGAGGAAACTTTGTGAAGATATTAACCGAGAACCCTGCTAAAACCGTAGAAGTATGAGATATGCCATGGTCATAGACACTAAAAAGTGTGTAGGTTGTAGTGACTGCGTAGTTGCATGTCAAACAGAAAACAATGTTCCTATCGGTTATTGTAGGGATTGGATAACGGAACGTGTAGAAGGTACGTATCCCAATTTAGAATTGGAATTACGATCTGAAAGGTGTAATCATTGTGAAAATGCCCCTTGTGTACGTTGTTGCCCTACAGGTGCAAGCCATATAATCGATGGTGGAATCGTATTGGTGACCCCAAACGAATGTATCGGTTGTGGCGCATGTATAGAATCATGTCCCTATGATGCAAGGTTCCAACATCCCGATGGTTATGTGGATAAGTGTACATTTTGCCATCACCGATTGGAAAAAGGTCAACTACCGGCGTGTGTATCGGTATGCCCTACAAAATGTATGTATTTTGGGGATTTGGATAATCCGAATAGTGAGGTGTCTCAATTACTTAAGGCTAGAAAACATAAAACACTGGCGCCGGAAGCGGGTACAAAACCCCATGTTTATTATTTAATATAAGCTCTAAAAATGGAAGAAGAACTATTTACTAGTGGTAGAAACATACCGAATATAGACCCGTCTTTACAGATTTGGCACTGGCCCATTTCCGTCTATCTTTTTTTAGGGGGCTTGGCGGCCGGACTCCTGTTTTTCGCAGCGCTATCAACTGTTCTGAAAAAGGAGGACGAAACACCGGCTACGGTCAAATATGCTATCATAGTGGCCCCAATAGCTTTGGTACTTGGCCTTATGGCCCTGTTTTATGACCTAACCCATAAAATATTTTTCTGGCAATTATATACCACTGTAAGAATAGAATCCCCCATGTCATGGGGTGCTTGGGTATTACTTTTTATTACTCCCCTATCCATGCTTTGGGTTTTTAGTTATTGGAAAGATATTTTTCCTAAAATGGATTTAAGGTTGTCATTTCTGGAAAAATTCCGATTGTTCTTGGCCAAGAACCGAATGAAAATGGCCTATGTTTTAATTCCGCTATCGATAATACTGGGAATCTATACAGGGATATTACTTTCGGCGTTTAATGCACGACCACTTTGGAACAACGCCATATTAGGGCCTTTGTTTTTGGTTTCCGGACTATCAACGGCAGCGGCCACCATTATACTCTTTTCCAAATCACATAGTGAACGAAGTCTTTTCAGTAAGATCGATGTAGGACTTATTATTATCGAATTGGCCCTCATCGTTCACATGATCATGGGGTATTGGGCAGGTTCTGAGGTACAGTTGGAAGCCATGGAGCTATTGGTCAATGGTGAGTTTACGGTAATGTTCTTTGTTTTTGTGATCATACTGGGCTTATTGCTACCTGGCCTTTTAGAGATAATGGAATTGAGAGGATATAAAGTTCCTGTAGTGGTGCCGGCTATTTTAATACTTATCGGAGGACTTGTGTTCCGGTTTGTAATGGTCGAGGCAGGACAATTAACAAGATATCTATATTAATATAAATAATATACAATGGATAAAGCAAATAAAGATAATCGACATGTTTATTGGAATCCCTATTTCGGAGGTTTCCTTTTGGGCCTTTTGATCATTTTCACTTTTTATATGACAGGAAGGGGCCTTGGAGCAAGTGGCGCCATGAAAAGTAGTGTCGTTACCCTGGTAGATAAGGTGTCGCATGAGCATACGATCAATAATGGTTATTACAGCAAATTCGTAAAGGATGGGGAGTCTCCCATGAACACCTGGTTGGTTTTTGAAAGTCTTGGGGTTTTGGCAGGAGCCTTTATTTCCGGTTCAATTTCCGGACGAATTGGGTTTAGGGTACAACATTCACCTAAAATCACCTCACGAAGACGGTTGGTCTTCGCCTTGGGTGGTGGAGTCCTTTTTGGGCTCGGCGCCCAGATAGCAAGGGGTTGTACCAGTGGGGCCGCCTTGAGCGGAATGGCAGTATTATCAACAGGAGGATTCATAACAATGCTGGCGATTTTCGGAACGGCCTACCTCTTTGCTTATTTCTTTAGGAAAAATTGGATTTAGATTAACGATAAAATTGGAAACAAATGGGACCCTTGATACCAAATGGAATTTTAACAGATGAATGGAACATTATTATTGCAGTACTGATCGGGTTGGCCTTCGGATTCATATTGGAAGCCTCGGGGTTTTCCTCATCCCGAAAATTGGCCGGAGTTTTTTATGGATATGATTTTGCCGTGTTGAAAGTGTTTTTCACCGCAGCTGTGGTTTCGGTAATCGGATTGTATTATATGGATTATCTGGGATGGATAGATATGGGGATGCTTTACGTGCACCCGACCTATGTTTGGGCCGCGATTGTCGGAGGGGCTATTATGGGTGTTGGTTTCGTAGCAGGAGGATTTTGCCCCGGAACCAGTTTGTGCGCCGTTGCCATTGGTAAACTGGATGCTTGGGTCTATGTATTCGGTATATTGATCGGTGTTTTTATATTCTCAGAGGCTTATACCGTTTTTGAAGACCTTTATAATGGCTCCTTCTTAGGTTACATTACCTTAATGGATAATTTTGATATCCCGGCAAAATGGATCATA
Source organism: Maribacter sp. TH_r10 (assembly GCF_033101095.1). Classification (NCBI taxonomy): domain Bacteria; kingdom Pseudomonadati; phylum Bacteroidota; class Flavobacteriia; order Flavobacteriales; family Flavobacteriaceae; genus Maribacter; species Maribacter sp. TH_r10. The sequence continues at coordinate 602,362 of NZ_JAWMPY010000002.1, forward strand.
TTGGGGGTAACCGCGATGGCCCTAATTGCCTTTTTCGTCTCTGATATCGTAAGAAAGCGTATTAAGAAAGTATTTTACTAAATAAGAAAACCATGATCAATAGGAATCTAGCCAAAATCCTTGCTAAAAGGTATATCATATTAGCTTCATTATTGTTTATTGCCGCTTTGGGCTTGGTCTTGTTGCCTGAGTACAAAAAGAATGAACATGTAACGGCGGAAGATCTTTTGGCAAAGGTCGTGAATCCTGAAAGGTACATAACGGTAGATATTTTGGCTGATAAGATCATTTCGAAAGATCCTTCGATTTTGTTGATTGACCTGCGTACGCCATCGGAATATGGGGCATATACCTTACCAGGTGCCATGAACATACCTTTCGATAAGATTTTGGAACCGGATTTTGAAGGTTATTTAAACCAGGATCAATATGATATCGTATTGTTCTCCAATGGCAATTTCAAAGCAGATCAAGCATGGCTTTTATTAACAAGGAAGAACTATAAGAACCTACATGTTTTGAATGGGGGCATCAATGGGTGGTACAACACTATATTAAATCCACCGAAGCCTACTGAGAATATGCCGAATGAGGCTTTTGAACGCTATAATTTCAGGATGGCCGCTGCCTCGTATTTCGGAGTGGGGAACAATACTGGGGAAAGTGCGGTAGCCGATGAGCCCGAAGCGAGGAAAGTTGTAATTCCGGTAATGAAAAAGAAAAAAAGAAAACCAGAAGGTGGTTGTTAAAAATCTATGCATATGAAAGAATTGGAAAAAACCCAACGCATCTCAATTTCTACGGTACTGTTCATTTTGGTCATAATCATAGGTATACTGACTTTTAAAAAACCAACTAACGTCTATGAAAAGTCCGCCAAGGATACTTTAACCATGTTGGGAACCCAGGAATATTTGGTGCCCATATCGGAAGTAGACCTAACCAATACCGTGTTAATAGATGTTAGGGACAAATTCGAATATTCTAAAAGCCATATAGACAATGCCTATAATATACCGACTGCCGATATCTTGAAAGAAACCAGTATTTCAATATTCGAAGAATTGAAGGATGCCGGAAAGGATATCGTTTTTTATGGTAAAAATCCGGATGAAGCGAACAGTGCTTGGATGATTTTATATCAATTGGGATATGAAAACATTAAAATCCTCAATAATCAAACAGAGCTAGTGGACAATGATTTTAAAATAACCCCATACGATGTAGAGCAACCCATTCCTGATTATATGGATGTATTTAAAAAAGGAAATCCAGAAAATTCCAACGGATTAGAACATATGGCTCCCGAAACCACTAAAAAGGTCATCGTTATAAAGAAAAAGAAAAAACGTAAACCAGAAGGAGGTTGTTGATCCTTTGTACGATTCATAAAGTACAATCAAGAACGAAAAAAACGAGGAAAGACCGTGAATTTTCTTTTGGTGTTTATAAAAAAGACCCCGGTAAGCAGTATAACAGCGGCAATAATGGATTGAGAAGTTACATCCTCGTCTAAAAAATGCCAGCCCAAGGCAAGTGCGATTATGGGGTTTACATAGGTTGAGGTAGCCACTTTCTCTGGAGAAACTACTTGTAGTAGATAATTGAATGCAGTAAAAGCCACGATACTTCCAAAAACAATAAGTAAAATAACGGAATATTGTACAGGACTGCTCCAGGTTGTAGGGGATGACCATTCTTCTCCAAAAAGGAAACTGGAAATAACCAACATAATACCCCCGGAAACCATTTGATATCCGGTATTCACAAAATAATTCCTAGGTAAATCGGCTTTACCTACAAATAGGCTCCCGTAACCCCAACTTAGCATACATGCAAAGATCATGGCCATACCAACAACGGAATTCTCTTGGTTGAGAACTTGTTTTTGGCTCACGAGTAAGTAAATTCCGATCAATCCGAAAATTACCCCAACGATCGACATCATTTGTATCTTCTTTCCTTGAAAAATGCGCATAAGTAGAAGTACGACCAATGGTTGTGCCGAAATTTCCAATGCTGCGAAGCCACTATCCACGAATTTAAGCGCCCATACCACTACCCCATTCCCAATGGTCAAAAACAAGAAACCGGCAATGGTAGTGTTTTTTATTTGTCGCCAACTAATTTTTATGTTCTTTCCCATTATTTTGGCAATAATGAATATAAGAACCCCTGCTATGACAAAACGTATGCCTGCCAACATAAAGGGCGGTAGTTCGGTTACGGCAATCTTATTCAATAAATAGGTTGACCCCCAAATGACGTAAATGGAAAAAAAAGCGAGGATAATCAATAATGGATTTTGATCTTTCGTCATCAGCATTCTAAAAAAACCAATTAAGCCCCAATATTAAACATATACTTTGAATTATCTATAATGAAATTTTAATTTTGATGTTTTTTTTGCAACAAAAAATGCTGAATACATTATATCTTCTATCATTTTTAACAAGAGGTATGTTGTTCATAAACATAATATAATTAAAAAAGAGGACCTTGGTCCTCTTTCTTTCACTAATCCAAATTAAACCCCGTTTATTTAGAGTCTAAAATTTTTGTACTTAAATAAGCACTTGAGCTCACTATTTTACCTTCATCATTAAAGTCATGAATGTACAGTGCGGGCAATGTCAACTTTTTCCCGTCAGATTTTCTAGTTAATCTGAACTTCCACCAAGATTGCACAACTTTGGCATCACCGAGGTCGTATTCCAGGTAATCCGGGTAACCGATAACATCGATACTATTGAACTCATAAGCCTGCCACATGCCTTCATTCCTTTCTTTGATCTGTTGAAGATCCATGGTTTCCCCTTCAGGTAATTCCAAGGAAATAAAACGACAATCTTCATCAAAGAAACTGTATGCAGTTTCAAAATCTGAATTTTCAAAGGCCCCCATCATCCTTCTAACGCTGTTAATGTTGTCATGATGGTTGTATATGGTGCCATTTTTCCTGTCTGTTTGACTTTCGCCAATCTCCCAGAACATCCTATTTTCATAATAATTGATCAATGTATTGATCTTGCCATCATCATCTAACTTGTACAGTCTATGAAAAGGCATATCCAGTTTTACACCGGTCTTGTTATGAATGGCCTTCATATGGTCCCATGTCTGTACCCAAGTACCACTTTCTTTATATTCGATGGCATCGGGATAAGCCCCTTCGGTTGGTTTCAATGAAACATAGGACAACATTTCGGGTAGCGATTTTACTTGCTTAAGAAAGGCTTCTTTATCTTGGCCCTTTCGATCTTTATTTACATTTGAACCATAGTAGGATTTAAAATCATTGGATAAAAAGGTGGCCACTTTGGCATCATCGCCTGCCATCCAGGCTTGTTGCATTTGATCGACCATTTCCAATGCTGGATGTTCTAAATAAATGTTCCCGTTTTTTTTCTTCTGCGAATATCCGTAAGCCATGAAAAGGATAAAGGATAAGATTGTTACTTTTTTCATTTTACTACAGTATTGGATTGTTTGGAGTGATTACAGTTTTTGCATCACATTTTCTGTGGTAATTAAGTAACTAAATGATGTTTTTTTTGATTAAAAAGGACGAGATAACAGTATTCCTTTCCCACTCTATGTTTTTTTTTATCCGTGGGAAAGTAGTCCTTTATTAAAACAAAAAGACCGCAACAAGGTTGCGGTCTTTAAATAAATATATTTAAGGAAGAAGTTCTAAACCTTCTTTACCCTTACGGCATTCATGCCTCGTTGTCCTTTTTCCAACTCGAAGGATACTTTGTCATTTTCGGCAATTTCATCGATTAAACCGCTTACGTGGGTAAAGTATTTCTCTTGGTCAACACTGTCTATAATAAAACCGAACCCTTTGGACGAATCATAAAAAGAAACCTTCCCAGTTCTTACAGGGTCGAACTTTTCTTCATCACTTTCCTCTTTTTTGGGAATTCCCAATACAATATCCTCTGCTTCTATTTCAATTTTTTGTGATGGGTCTGGAGGAGTATCGGTAAGATTACCATTGTAATCTACATATGCAAACTGAATACCACCACCACTTTCTTTGGCAGCAGCTTTTCTAGCTAGTTTTTTCTTTTGTTTTTCCTCACGTTTTTTTAAACGCTTCTTTTCTTTTTCACTTTTGTTAAATGTCTGTTGCGACTTCGCCATATTTTAAAACAATAAATTTTTTGTTGCAATTTAAGAAAAAGGGCTTAGATAAATCGTGCTATGAAAAAAACAATCTAGAAGAAAACCTATGATCACGTCATTGAGAAGTAATCCCTTATTCAAAAACTTATGCAAATATAAGATATTGCTTTTAAATGGAATGAGGGTGACGTTGAGATTTACAAAACAAGGTTGACATGCACTTTATGAACATATCAACCTTGAATTCCCTTAACTGAAATTTTTAAGCAGTGGCCTCTTCCTTTTTCCTATTATCGGCAATTTTTCCGATTAAATCCGGGATTTTTTCAAAAATGGCTGCCAGACCATGGGTCTTACCGGCTTCTAAAAATGATATTTGGTCATCTTTGGTAACCAAAAAACCTATCGGTTCTATACCAACACCTGCCCCGGCACCCATTCCTTGGCCTTTTTTAGTTTTTGCTTCGGTGCCTTCACCACCTCCCGATCCAAATCCCATACCTACTTTTATAACAGGTACACATTTAAATTCGCCAAGTTCAAATTGTTGCCCTACAACCGTTTCTGTATTGGCTTCGGTCTTCATAAAGTCTGTAATCTGCCCTAATAATTCTTCAAAATGTAGTTCCATAGTATTGGGTTTTAATTGTTAATAAATGCTTTTAGAATACGTACTGGTCTATTTTCTATTTGGAGTATTAGTTGGTTCTGCCCTTGAAAATTAATATTGAATTGACCTTTACAAAGGTGAGCGATTGAGAGTAAAGGATACAATTTTGCATTTGTAATACAATTACCGGTATCTATATTGAGTACAAATTCCTTTATCTTGAAAGTCCTGACTACTTGAAGGATTTTATGCACGGTCAGTTTTTTTTTGTTTTCTGATTTAGGTCTTGGGGTTGATTTTTTCATTTTGGATTTTCTTTTATGATCTAATGGTAATACATCGAACTTCATGAACCAAGCTTCGATACGAACGCGAATCAATTTATCTACATCGGTTTCCACTGATGCCTTCAAAAGGCCTACAACCCGGATATAAAATTCTTGTGTGACCGTATTTACGTATATAATCACTTTTGTGTAAAGTATATATACTATTACCGTGCATATGAACAAACAAACAATCAGCAATACCATCATTCGTTTTATGGCAAATAAAGTAAAATGAATGTGCTACTACAATGACTTGAATCACTGGTATTAATTTTAACAGTTTATTCAAATAATTTTAAAAATAAAATATAAGTAACTGATATACAATTTAATAGATGCTGTTAGGGCTTACTCTACCCTAAGCTATTTTGTTAAATATTATATAAAATAGTACCTTTTTATACATAGTACTGTAACAAAACTACAACCATCTCGTCTGTTTAGTGTAAGTCAATTAAAAAGTATAAAAATGGAAACATTATATCCACATCAAGTAAGACCTAGAATATATTTTAATATAGGCAGTGGTTGGCATACCGATCGATTATATCATATAAGAATACAAAACAACAACAACTAAAAACAAAAGTCATGAGAGCATCATTCAGAAGAACAGCAACGGAAACCAGGGTCAATTCATTTTTTTCGACCTTAAAGGATTCAAAAAGGGTACAATGGGCAGGTTATAGGAATTATAACCGCTAAAATCATCATCATCAAATCAAAAAACAATCCGACCTGATCATCAGGTCATAAATAAACAAAAGTCATGAAAGCATCATTCAGAAGAACAGCAACGGAAACCAGGGTCAATTCATTTTTTTCGACCTTAAAGGATTCAAAAAGGGTACAATGGGCAGGTTATAGGAATTATAACCGCTAGTACAATCATCATCAAATCAAAAAACAATCGTATCTGATCATCAGGTCATAAAAAACAAAGTCATGAAAGCAACAATGAGTAAATCACCAACAGAAGCAAGAAAGTACGCTTATTTTTCAAATTTCAAGAACAGTAAGCGAGTTCGATGGGCAGAGTACAGAAGTTATAATAGGTAGTCCACGAAAAAAACAAACATCATCAATCATGTCCTGAACTTGTTTCGGGACCCAAAAACAAAACATCATGAGAACAACAATCACCTTAGAAACACCAACAGAATCCCGTACACATACTTACTTTTCAAATTTCAAGAACAGTAAAAGGGTTCGCTGGGCCACTTACCGACATTTCAAATAATTTGCATCGCGTTATGCATAGGTATAAAAAACGAGAGGGCACACTTTTAAAAAGTGCGCCCTCTCTGCGGTTGGTTAGGAATTTATTATTCTGACTGTTTCACCAATTCTTTCTGTACGTTAGTCGGTACGTTTTGAAAGGATGAGAAAACAGCACTGAAGGTTGCCCTACCTTGGGTCATTGACCTTAAATTCGTTGAATAGCCATACAGCTCTGCTGCCGGCACGGTACTTTTTAAAATTTGATATTGATCCTTGGTTTCTATACCTTGGATTATGGCACGTCGGGATTGTAGGTCTGTCATTACGCTACCTACCATTTCTTCCGGTACTTTGACCGTTAGCTCTTGCACAGGTTCCAAAAGACTGGGATTGGCATTTAAAAATGCCTCTTTAAAGGCATGGGCCCCTGCTATTTTAAAAGAAATGTCATTTGAATCTACGGAATGCATTTTACCGTCGTATACCATTACCCTAACATCACGGATATAGGATTTTGTTAGTGGTCCTGACTCCATTACTTCCAATATGCCTTTCATTACAGAAGGCAAATATCGAAGGTCAATAACACCGCCTACGATACAATTATAGAAAACCAGTTTTCCTCCCCAGGGTAAATCAACTTCTTCCTTGCCCCTAATGTTAAAGCCTTCCGGTTCGGGCATTCCTTCATACCATGGTTCGATTTTCAAATGTACTTGGGCAAACTGTCCGGCCCCACCCGATTGTTTTTTATGCCTATAATTCGCATTTGCCGAGCGTTGTATGGTTTCGCGGTATGCAATTTTTGGACGTTCAAAAATTGCTTCTATGCCATAAATATTTTTTAAGGCCCAGTCTATCGTAGCTAAATGTAATTCGCCTTGGCACCCTAAGATCAACTGCTTCAATTCTTTGGAGTAAGACACGACCACCGTTGGATCTTGACTATGTATTTTTTTTAAGGCCTCACTTAATTTTTCCTCTTCCTTCTTATTTGCCGCAGAAATGGATTTTCGTGTTCTGGGTTCAGGAAATTGAATGGGCTTAATGGTGATAGGGTTTCCTGCCACGTGGAGGGTGTCGTTCGTTTCAGTATATTTTAATTTTAAAGTAGCTCCGATATCCCCAACGGTCAATTTAGTTACGGGTTCCCTTTTTTTACCATCCATAATGAACAACTGGTTCAATATTTCCGTTTCCCCATTTCTGGAATTTACCAACTTGTCATTTTGGTGTACTTCTCCGGATTTTACTTTAAAAAAGGTTATCTGGCCTAAATTGGGTTGGTGAATGGTCTTGAAAACGAACAAGGAGGTAGGCGCTTCTTTTATGGGTTCTATCGCATTCCCCTCAACACTTTGTTCAGGTTTTAAATCGGCTGCTGAAGGTGCTACATTGTCAATAAATCCCATTAATCGGCCACTTCCCATATCATTAAGACCAGAGGTGCAGAATACAGGGAAAACTTCTTGGTTGAGCATACCGGCCTTGATCCCTTGGCGCATTTCATCTTCGTTCAATGAGCCCTTATCAAAGTATAGCTCCAATAATTCCTCATCATTTTCCGCTGCTTTTTCAACCAGTTCATTGTGAAGTTGGGCAGCCATTTCTTTTTGGTCATCGGGAATGGGAAGTTTTTCAGGTTTTCCTCCATCAGGGCCAAATTTGTACATTTTCATTTTTAGTACATCGATAATGCATTGGGCTCCATCGACCTTTAATGGATATTGGATTTTAACCAGATTATTCCCGACCAGATTCTTTAGACTATTGTAACTTTCTTCATATTTAAGACCTAAATGGTCTATTTGGTTGATTACGAATAAAGTCGGTTTTTGATATTTATCTATATAGTTCCAAATGATCTCCGTGCCTACTTCAACCCCATATTGCCCGTTTATGACCGTAACAATGGTATCTGCCACACGAATCGAGGAAATGATTTCCCCAATGAAATCATCTAGACCGGGAGTGTCCATGATGTTTATCTTATACTGCCGCCATTCGGTATGCATGGGTGTCGCAAAAACCGAGTTTCCCCTTTCATGTTCAATTTCGTGATAGTCGGATACGGTGTTCAAGTTTTCGATAGTACCTCTTCTGTTAATCAATCCCGCTTCAAAAAGCATTGTCTCGGCCAGTGTTGTTTTACCAGAGTGATGAGCCCCTACAAGAACAACATTTTTTATGTGTTTGTCGTCGTATACCTTCATGGAGTATTGATTTTGAGATGTCTTACAAATCTAATCTTCCAGTAATTGGAATAACATGATTTTTGTTAGCTTTTATATGTAAAAAATATCGTATTCTTTAAATTTCGTTATAGTTTTACGAAATCGTTGATTTTATAGGGGGTTTCTCTAAAATTACAAAAAAAGGAAATAAAACACCCAAAAGAAGATGATAACGTTATATGAGTCAATGGTTTAAGGGTTGAACCAATAATTAAGTTTTACCGTGAGCGACCAAGTTCTGCCCGTGTATGGTGCCAATAAATGATTGTTTGTATAGACGATAAATAAATCCGAAGCAGGTTTATAGCGCCATTGGAATCGGGAATTCAAATCAAAATTCTTTGACTGTTCATTATATTGAAAAAGATTGGAAAAGAACAGTTTATTGGTAAAAGTGATATCAACTTCGGAGCCAATAAGCCAAAATTCATTGGTGTTCCAAGGTGCGGGCATCTTAATTCGATTGTAGTTTAAATTTGCACTTAAACTTACATACGGCTGAAATCGGTATCCTAAAGAGGATGTTAGGCTTGTTCTGTTCCCATCTTGATAATACCCACCTAACCGCCCATCGAAAGTGTATGTAAAGAGACTTTGGGGTTTAGAGGCATACATCCATCCGAAGGCATTCCATTGGTGTTCACTACCAATAGGCAATTCATCCATACCCAATCTCGTTGGGTCAAAAGGGGACAATAATTGAACATAATCATCGGAAATGAAAAAGTCGAGACTACTCCGATTCCTAAAGTCAAAGGAATAAAGTAAATAATTGGTGTTGTCCGTTCTTTCAAAATTTTCATTGAAGTAATAACTGGTATTCAAAATGGGTCCATGACTTAGAATTTTACCTTTTTTAGGGAAAAAAAGGTACCCGAGGTAGGAGTTGATTTTTATATACCCATTTCTGGGTACATAACCTACCTCTGCCCTGTAATTTTCGCCTACGGATTCTTCCTGTATGCGCCAGTTCCATTTTCGGCTAGTATACTCTAAATGGGCAGCTTGGGTAATACCGTTGCCTTCGTTATTGGGCGAAAAAGACTTTAGAAGGAAGGCTTTACCGTTCCACAAGTTATTGGAAGATGCCAAATTATACTCAAGACCTATATTTCGATTGTATTTAGGATATAGTGCGGTCAGGGAATCGTTCTCTTGCGGATAATTGATCGATTCTTTGTTCACCACCATCATACCGATACTCGACCGGCTAAATACTTTACGTTGAATGGATAAAACACCAAAATTCTGACTGGGAAGCCCCGTTTCGTCCACAGCTGCCGTTTGCATGTCCATTAGGCCCAAACGCCATTTCTCATTAATGTTACCACTTACCCTTGCCCCTGCCCTAATGGGAACCCCCAAACCAATTCGTCTGGAAAAGAAAGGTCGGATACTGGAATAACCGAAATTGGCAAAAAGATCCGCGTTTTCGAGAAAAAATTGCCTTTTTTCTGGGAAAAACAGTTCAAATCGGTCTAAATTCGTGACTTGACGATCTACTTCTACCTGTGAAAAATCAGGGTTCACCGTTAAGTCAAGGTTTAAGGAAGAGGTTATTCCTATTTTAACATCACCCCCTACTTTTTTATCGAAAGCTGTCTCCCCTTCAATATCATTATTTACACTTGAAAGCGCATAAGGGATTAACGAAAGGTTAGTACTTTGTGGAGGTGGAGGAACATCCCATACCAAAACCCCGGTATAGGCCAAGGAAGCTGTTGGGAACTGCCGTGGAATGGGGGTCCAGCTAGATTTTTCACTAGCTTTTAAATCCAAACGACTAAAATTTATTCCCCATTCCTTTACTCCTTCTTTGTACCGTATGGATTTGAAGGGAACTGCCATTTCAAAAACCCATTTGTCCTCATCTCTTACTACTTTGGATACCCATTTGGTATCCCAATTAAGATCAATACTGCCACCACTGAACATGGTACCGTCCCATTGTGCGCCTGCAGCATTTGAACCAAAGGAGAATCCAGTGGTCTGGTTGTTGAACGGGTCAAGAAAGAGTAGAAAATTATCATTGTTTCCAAAACTGAAATCGCGGCGTAAGGATTCAACGATATTGTCTCCATTGGTACTATTGAAAAAAGTGGCCACCAGATAAATATATTTGTCGTCATATGCCATTCGAATTTCAGACTTTTCCGTAGCCTTACGCCCATCCATGGGTAAAACCATAAAAAAATCATCTGCAACATCCGTATCTTGCCATGCAGGATCATCGGCAATACCATCTATAACAATGGGTGATGTAGCCCTTTTAATATGTAACTGAAAAGATGCATTCTTTTTTTGTGCATAACTATGCGAACACAGAAATATTAAAAAAATAAGTGTGTACAGGTATTTCATAATCAGTACTAATTTAACCTTTTGCTGAAAGATTATATAGTTGTTTTTAAACTAATAATGGCTCAATATTGTCAAAGTAGGCCATTGGTTTTTAATCTTTTACAAGCGAATAAATACGAAGTTGAACGTTTTTTTCGTTAAATCGTATACGAAATATTATTTTAGCACAATGATTTCAAAACTTATACTTAGAGATCAGGTACGGGAGCACTTATTGAGTGAAATGACCCAGGGTAAATTAGAGCCGGGTAAAACCATAAATTTGGCGGCATTGGCCCGTAAACTCGATGTTAGTGTAACTCCGATACGGGAAGCCCTGACCCAATTACAGCAATCCATGCTGATAAAGGCGATTCCCAATCGGGGTTTTATTATTGCCGAATTAAAATATGCCGAAGCCAAGGATCTTTATGAATTGGTCGCAGATCTTGAAGTGTTGGCCTTGGAGAATTCGTTATTCGATGAGGCATCGATCGAGGACTTGAAACAAGCACAGCATAAATTTAAAAATGCTTCGGATACGTTAACGAGGATCCATGCCAAACTTGAATTTCATAAAATACTGACACAGCATTATAAAAATGCCTTGGCCCAACAAATCTTGACCGATTTAAAGACCCGGATCATATTTTATGAAAGGGCGTTTTTATCAGACGATTCCATCTATGCAAAATCCGACAACCAACATGATGGTATTATTTCGGCCATTGAAGACGATAATGTGCCGACCGCCGCACTTGTACTAAAAATGAATTGGATGCTTATTTTGGATTATATTAAAAAACAGCTCACCAAAGTTTAAACTGAAATTGTTTTATTAAGAATCCCTTCATTTTATCTATCTATCCATGAGCATTAATGGTTTAATCCACTAAATGTATTAACGGAATATGGCTTCAAATATCAGACGTTCGTTAATTTAAAAATCCATTTTTGTTAAATAAATCTTATATCCGCTTAAGAATGTATATTAAAATCACATTTCTTACGTTCTTTGTATAAACACTAAAAGTTATACCATGAACTATTTATCTCCACAGATTGAAGCTTTATCTAAAAAGAAGATAAAGAAAAAAGCTCCCTTGGTCAAAAAAGTTTATTCTTGCGGTATTTTCCAGGAATATGAAGAACAGACCGAAGTGGAGACACTCCAGAAAGAATCTTAAGTAGATTAAACGATCTTCTTATTCCATGAACAATTCAGTATCCAATCCTGGAATAAGTTTCAGTGCATTTTTATAATATACCTTCTTTAAGACTTCATCCGGTAGGTTCAAACCATACATGGCCCAAAATGCATGATATTTCTTGTAGTAGGGGAAATATTCATCGTTGGTTTCCAAAACCCTGAAATAGGTAGGGAATTCCTCTGGTTTCCAGCTATCCTTCCCAAATAGTATCCGATCTTGATATTCAAGAAAAAACGCATGTGCATTTTGGGGTTGTCTTCCTAATTCGGCAATAACCGCGCTAATACCCACATACATGTTCGGCATGGCATCCAATAGCTTAGCAAGTGTAGTTAAGTCATTGGCGTGCCAACCCATATGCGCATTTATAAAATTGGTGTTTGGGTGTTTTTTGAACACGTTATGTTGTTCTTTAATAATCTGCTCCCAGGGAGCAGGATCGGTATTCGACCTTTTTCTGCGAGGGTGGGTCTTTAATTCCAGCCAGCGTTCATTATCAGCATCCATAGGATCCCAGAATGATTTGGGATCGGCAGCATGGATCAAAACAGGCACACCCATTTCGGCACATTTGGCCCATATGGGGTCTAATCTAGGGTCATCTATGGCTAAACGCTTTCCGTTTATATCGTTGTATCGTAAACCGAGACTTTTGAATATTTTAAGTCCTTTAGCGCCATTTTTTATATCCGTTTCAAGTTGTTTCGCTGCTTTTTCGGACCAATTCTCGCTCCCCACCCCACTAAAATCCACATTGGCAAAAACAGCGAAACGATTGGGATAGTTGGTCTTGATGCTTTGTAACATGCCCAATAGTCGTTCCCCTGAACCACCACTTAAATTCACCATTACCCCTTCGTTCATAGCATCCATATCCTTGACTAATGATTGCAATGCTTCTTTAGACATATCCCTCTGGTGGCTATGGACATCGATAAATGGGAATTTGGCTTTTTTTACCTCATGTTTCGGTACTACCAAGGTTGATTTGGGGTTATACTCCTCAAATTGCATTTCTTGGGCAAAAAGGATGTGGAATGATGTAAAGGTTAAAGCCATAAAAATATAAAAGCACTGTTTTCTCATAAACTAAACGGATTTTTTAGATTGTTTTAAGTAATATAGATATTCTTCATAGGTGTCAAGATCAATTTCTTTTCCTTTTGGCTTTAGGTTGGTGGTACTTTGGGTATTTTTCAACAATATTTCCTTGGCACCTACAATACCATCAAGTTTTTCCAGATCTGGAATAAACCTTTGATCATATAGCACAGGCACCCCGTTCCCATTTTCATAGGCCGTTGCTACAATATCATTGTATTCATCAATGAAAGTACTGATCATCGTATTAAGATAGGCCGTATCGATAAATGGTTGATCGCAAAGCATAAAGAGCAAACCGTCAAATTGTTTTTTACTTTGAATAAGTTCTTTTACAGCACATGAAATCGAAGAACCCATACCCTTTTTCCAATTATCGTTCAGAACAATATTTATTTGCGTTCGGTCGATTTGCCGCAAGATCATTTCCGAATTGGCTCCCAAAACCACGAATACTTCATGTGCACTGCTGGTTTTGGCCGTTTCTATGGCTTGGCCCAAGAGTGTGGTCTCTCCCCATGGTAACAATTGCTTGGGTTGTTGCATACGGGAAGATTCCCCTGCCGCTAAGATAACTATGGCTATGTTCGTTGATTTTCCCACTAGCAATGTATGGCACTTAACTTATCTTTGAGCATTATAGGTTCTTGCTTGCGGGTTACGGATAATATTTCAGCCATAATTGCAATACATATTTCCTGTGCGGTTTCTGCGCCGATGTTAAGACCTGACGGACCGTAAATAGAGTCAAAAAAGGCATCATCGATTTCCGGGTACCTCTCGATCAATTCCCCCATTAACTTCTCCCGGCGTTTCATAGGTCCTAAAATACCGATATAAGCAGGTTTGGATTCCTTGATTCGTATTAGGAATTTAAGGTCCTTTACATAATTATGGGTCATTACAAGAACGGCGGTTTGGTTATCTATTTGGTCAATATCCAAATCGTCGGCATCTACACATAACATTTCCTGTGCCCCAGGAAAATCCTTTAATTTTTTTTGTTCTGAAGGAGGTGCCACAATGGTCACTTCCCATCCTGTCAATGAGGCATAACCACTTAGTTGTACCGCGTCATGTTCGGCACCAATGATCAAAAGCTTAAAACATGGTTTCATTTTTTGGGAAAATACCTCCAATCCTTTTACAGGGCGTAAAATGGCAGCAAATGGAAAGTCGTTATTATCCGTACGCATTATTGATCCATAGGAGAAATTCGTGCCTTCTGTCTTGGTGTAATAGGATTGTAAGGTGAATACATTCCTATTGTGGCCGAGTCGATCAAAAGCCGACAAAAAGGCTTCATTTGGTTCAAAGGGTTCAATGAGAATGTATAGGAGGCCTTCACAACCCAATCGATAGCGACCATCATATGTCATCATTTTTGGAATACCGTTTTCCAGCACACTTTGGGCTTGGCGAATTACTTCTTTTTCAACACATCCGCCACTTACTGCACCAACGGCCCTCCCATCTTCTAAAATGAGCATTCGAACGCCGGGTCTTCGGTAAGATGAACCATCAAGGGCCACAACTGTTGCCAAAACGGTTTTAAGTTGTTTTTCCTTCGCGGAAATATAGGTTTTTACGATATTTTTGAATTCATGGGTCATGCCGTAAATTTAAAACAACTGTAATTTAAGGTTTAAAATCGATAGTACCTGATTTTCTGCAAAAGGCATCGAAAAACAGATGATTTATACATGTTGATGAGGATTTTAAATCCCTTCTAATTTAACGGATTTGCGTGACATGGTTTTCTTTAACAAGATTTAACAAAGTTTTATTTTTGTGGCATAATTTATGATCCAAATGAGCGTTCTGTGTGTTGAACCTCAAAATGACGAAAATGAAATCACTTTTTAAATATTCTAGTATTTTTGCCTTTCTTTTATTGGCCTTTGCATGTGGTAATGCAGATGATGATGTTAATCTGGATATAAATTTCGGTGATGGCCTAGGCAAAGGAGAACCGGTAGATGATTGTTTAAATTTTGAAGAAAGCGATTTAATATTAAGCATTCAAGAGCAATACACTACCCTACCGGGAAAAGTTTCGATATTGTTCAAAGTTTCGGATACCAATGGGAGTCCTGTCGCAGGCTTAACGGCAAATCAATTCACTATATATGAACAAGGTCGTAATGATGAATGTTTCAATACCATTTCATCCTCGGAGTCATACGCCCGTATCTCGCCGAATTCACAGATATTCAATGCGAACACAATTCTTGTTTTGGATTTGAGCAATAGTGTCCTGAGCAGTAGCTTAGACGAATTGAAAACGGCTTCGGTAAGTTTTGTGAATAATGTGATGCCGGCAACAACTGAGGAATCTTATAAAATGGCCATCTATTGGTTTGATGGGGAAGATGGATTACATCTATTGAATGATTTGACAAGTTCTAAACAGGAATTGGTCGCTGCTATAGATTCCATTACAGATGATATCAGCAATGATCCATCAACGGATCTTTATGGAGCGGTAATTGAATCGACCGATATTGCGGAGGACCTATTGAAAGAGAGTATAAAAAATGAGGTTATCGGGGCGGCCTCGGTGGTTGTATTCACTGATGGTACCGATCAAGCTTCCCGATATACCAAAGAGGCGGCTTTAAAGAAAGTAAACGATGCTAGTGCCAATATATCGTTCTTTACCATTGGTCTTGGTGCCGAGATAGATACGCAAATTTTATCCGATATCGGCAAGACGTATAGCGTTTTTGCAGGTAATGCGGAAGAATTGGAAAATACGTTCAACGATATTTCCTTGAAAATTTCGGAACGGGCCAATAGCTTTTATCTTTTTGAGTATTGCAGCCCAAAAAGGGATGGTAGTGGAGATAACAATTTAGTAATACAATTGACCGATGGCAATCGACAAGGTGCAGTACAAACCAAATTCAGTGCCGACGGTTTCACTGGAGGTTGTGAATAAATGCATTTATATAATCTAGATACAAAGCGTCCTTTTCAGGACGCTTTTTTATTTACATTAATTTTCAAACGAATTAAGGTAGGGTTTTTTCAAAGTTGATTGTTCTAAAACCAACAACCCCATTTTAATTGAATACCTACATCCTAAAGACTATGATGATGCTGTTAACTATTAAGATTGAAAATCATGGATGTAATCAAAGAAATTATTCAAGAGAGTCCGGCAGGACATTTATCAAAAGGGTATAAAAGCCTTGTTCTTCTATTGTTCGCCACAATTGTTTCAACATTACTCACAATGTTGGTGATCTTATTGACTTATGGCCCTTATATGACCATACGTTATGGATATTGATGGTACACAAACCCTATTTAGAGATGATGCAGAAATCACTAAAAGCCCAATTAGGAGCTTTATGGATTATCTATAGATCATCGCGTTATTAAAAACTCCCTCCCCCGTATTCAAGTCGAGGAGAAAACCATTGATAACGGCATATTCAGGTTTTCCGTTTTTCTCTAACAGAAATGTAGGGTTAATACCGATCTGCAATTGCAACTCCGGTACTTTATAGGTACTTCCTATAATGTTCATGGGAATAGGTGATTCCAGTTTTTCCAAAGGAAGCCTGGCCACGCGCAAATAGGTGTATCCCTGCTTTAAGAGATCGATTGCATTGATTTGGTTGATGTCATCCAAGGTATGTAACTCGTTGGGATAAACTTTACCTTGTTTTATGGTATAATCGGTCGCATCCAAGGTTTTATAGCCATAATAGGTCGATAAGTCGCCCAGTTCAAGGATTCGACTGCTGTACCAAAAATCTGTATTCCCTTTTTTATCAACCTCAAGTCGATTGATCCCGATATCTAATTTATAGGCCTTATCCAACAAGTGATATGTGGCATTGGTTATTTTTAAATCGAAAAGTTTGCGATCATTTTCAGGAATTTTACTGTATTCATCAATAGGTATTTCTTTGTAGTTTTCTTCAGCGATCGTATAAATGGCGGAAAGGATCGACACATAATTAAGCTTCCTTATCTCTTGTTTTTCCACATCATTGGAATATCCGCCCGACTCAATTAAAATAGTACTGGTACCCCATTTTTGAATGTTATCACCAAAAGCCCTTGGTTCAAAATCATCATTATACCGCCCTACTTGGCCGGGGGCATATTTTTGTATGACATTGTTCATGAATACAATGATTTTCATGGCATTTGCACGGGTTTCGTTTATGTCTTTTTCATAATTGAACGCTGGTGCCAAATAGGAAATGGTCGCGGGCTTTTCAGTGCGTTCCGCATTGTAGTATGTACTTTGATCATGCAGGTTAAATCCGAAATCGGCTTCCAAACTATCCCTCACTCTTTTTAATGTTTTGCTTTCAGGAGATTGTAGCCGTAAGGCATCCCTATTGATATCTACCCCCAAAAGGTTTCTTCGTTGATACCGTTCTGCCCCATCGGGATTCAACATAGGCAAGAAATGAAGGGTGAGATTACTTAGGATTTCCTGTTTTTCAGACTTAAACCCATTGCTTGCCAAAAAATTGAAAATATCAAAAATAGCTTGTGTCGCGGTAGGTTCATCCCCATGCATTTGGGACCAAAGAAATACATTGGTATCCCCGGTACCGATACTGATCAGTTTCAAATCGCGACCTTCTATAGATTCGCCCACCTTCGTTACGGTAAATAAGGGATTGGCGGCATGTTTAGCGATCAGAGGTTGTATCTCATGATGTTTTATTCGGCGCTTATCCAGTTTCTCTTCCTTGTATTTTTCATAGGTGCCATAGAGTTTTGATGTAATATCATAATCTTGTGAAAATCCGGTATTGATGAAAAAGAGAAAAAGGAAAAAAGTGTTTAACTTCATATTCATTTTAATTACTGTTTTTAGGTAGCGGTTTAAATTTATACTCTTTTGTTGCGTTTCTAACCTTGGTCATAAATTCTTCACCCGGATCGGTTTTCTTTGTTCGGTATCCTTTGTCTTTCTCCAACCATAGTTCGTGACCTTCGAACAAAGTATATTCGTGATGGCCAATAACATATGCAATATCATACTTTTCTGCCAAATATTTTACCAACCAAATATTCGATTTCAATTGTTCCTTGGTCAGTGGGGTTTCTGACGTTCCGCCCACATTCTCAACCCCGATAGCACAATGGTTCAATCCTATTACGTGTCTGCCCATAGTGGTTTCCGGTAAAAGCTGATAAATAGTCCCATCACGATCAACCAAAAAATGGGCTGAAACATTGAGGCCGCTCACGTTCTCTATATCAGGGCGCCAATTCGGTAATTTTGAATTACGGAACGCATCGAATGATTTTTCGAATGTAGGAATGGCCGTCCAATGCAAAACGATCATTTTCGGAACAATCGTTGGCTCTTTTTGATCCAATCCATACCTCTCCTTTAAATAATTTAAAGTTAGTTCAGTACGTTCATCATTGAAAATGACGGGCTTATCCACTATTTTCTTAGTGGTTGAACATGCTGAAAGAACTAATAGAAATAAAATAGGGATGATCTTTTTCATTATTCTCGGTTTTAATCGTTCAAGGGTAAAGAATCCAGTTTTTCTTTTAAAATGGCATATTCGATAATGACCTTTCTTCTACCCCAATCTTTGGCCTTATCAATGTTGTTTCCCATATAAATATCAATTCTGTTTTTCCATTTCGAATGCATTTTATCGTTGATGTAAAAAGTATCAGGAAAGGTATCGATGCGTACCATTGTTCCATAATCCAGCCCCTTTGCAATCAAATCCCTCGAAACGGCCAATGATTTTAAGCCCGGGACCAAAGTATCTCCCCAAGCAGTAACTGTGGGCATTTCATTGGTTTGTGACTGAACCGAGTTATAGGCGGTGGCGGTAACCTCAATAGGCATCCAAATGTAAGGGTCTTCTTTTTTTTCTTCTTCACACCCCCATATAAAAGAAACTAGAAGCAAACCAATGAGACTATTGTTGGCCATATTACGGATTTGTTTTGTTTTCAAGTATCAATACATCAACACCTTTTTCTTCCCAAAATTTTAATTTTTCAGAAGGAACGGGAGTAAAGGAATAGGAAAACGAACTGAGTATTATATCCTCATCCCCATCTTCGTCAACATCCCCTGCATCTATTAGTAACCAACGGGCAAAGTTGGCTTCTTCAAGAGTGGCATCCTCAAAAATGAATGTTGGGGAATTCTTGTTTTCCAAATATACAAATGATGATTCTTTTGGATTGTCATAGTTCGGAAAGGTTGACAATAACGCAAAATCTATATCCCCGTCCTTATCAAAATCCCTTGACACCACGCGGGTCGCACCATTCATTGGATAAAAATATTGTTCTTTAAAATTATTGTTACCATCATTAATGTAAATTCGCATTCCGTGGTAAGGTTTAGGAATATAAGTTAGGTCCGCATTATCGCCATTTACGGTAATGATATCATCATCCCCATCATTATCATAATCCAATAATTCAAACCAACTACTCCCGTAAATAGGACTAAAACGAATCACTTTGTCCATTTTGAATTTTAAATCATCTTCTTGGTAGAAAATGGTAATATTCTCATCCCCTTGGGAAAATAACGCCACAATATCTTTTTTGCCATCGCCATTCATGTCTTTGACTACCGAGCGGATGACTCCGGGAAGCCTTGAAAGTACTTGTTTTTCGAATGCCAAGGAATCGTTCTGTTTCAATAAACTCAGCATACCGGTAAGATATCCGAATTCGCTAACTACAAGCTCGTCCTTGCCGTTTCCGTTTAGGTCGCTTATCGCGGTATGTACTGGCCTATGCAGAATTTTCGGTATTTTGAATGATTCCCCCTTTTTTTCGATAAGTATACTGCCCGATGGAATCTCAGAAGGGTCCAGTTTACCTACCAGTGTGGCATAGGACACATCTTCGGATGTAAAATAGCTTGTAATTGGCCGCTTATAATGATTTATAAAAGACACTTTTCCTTCCTTATAATCAAAATTCAAAAGCCTTCCCGACATGTCAGCAAGCTCTATCTTGCCAATATTTTTTCTGTAATTAAGGTAAGTGAACATTAAACCGGGTAAGGTATCAAAGGTTATGGGGCGTGGGGTAAAACCCTTTAACGCCTGATTTGTAATCCCTTTTTTGGGCATTATGAGAGAATCAGGTGCTTGCCGAATAATATATTCTTGCAGTAATTGCCAATCTTCATTGCTGATCATTGGGGGTAAGGTGTATATTCCCGATTTCATGATTGCCTCTTGTTCTTTGAACGGCCGTCCGTTGTACGGGCTATAGCCACTGTTTCGAATACCCATCCTTGCCCCCATATCGGGTAGAACACTTTTTTCCCAGACTGTTTTTGGTAGGGATTGTATGGAAGGGGCAATATGGCAAACGGCACAACGGGTCTCGTAAAGGGCAAGTCCCTTTTCTTCTTTGGTTTGACCGCAAGATTGAATTAATAAAGCACAAAAAATAATAAGTCCTGAATATGATGGAATACCCTTGTAATTCGAAAACTCAAAGACTTTGGACAAGTTGATCATAGCGCTTCTTTAATGGTTTCAAGAATATTCAGTCAGTATGGACTATCCTTGGTCTTTATTCAAGTCCAATGTTTTTTGTAGGATATAACAAGCAATTTAAAAAATATGTTTTAGCTAAAGCTATATTGTTCGGACAAAAGAGAAAAGAAACATTAAATTTGTTTTATAACTAATTTAAGCAATGAAAATAGTTAAACGCTTACTTACAATAGTCCTTTTAATTCTGGTCGTAGTCGCCTGGTTAAATTATCCAAAACTTAATATTATTTCCGGTTTTGCCGCTAAGAGCATGGCTTCAAACCAATTTGTTGCCCATCGCAGTTCGGAATCTGTAACTATGAACGATCATAATGTACCCATGATAAAATTGGCGAAGACAGGAACGATCAAAGACGGGGCCGTAGCTACGGTATTTGGGTTAATGGAGCGGAAGGCCATATGCAATGACGGAATAGGCTGTATACTTGTTGATGACGATCACGAAATGGAATCGTTTGATTTTCATCCTAATCGTGACATAAAAAAAACCTTTTTACCTTTCCCTTATGGGGATTTGGAACCTAAGGATACGATTTTTGAAAATGTGGATTATAAGCAACTTAAAAAAGCTGTGGATGGTGCCTTTGGGAATGCTGAAACACAAAAAACCAGAACCGTCCTGGTTGCTTATAAAAACCATATCATTGCAGAGGAATATATAAAAGGTTTTACCAAGGAAACCCCTATTCTGGGTTGGTCTATGACCAAAAGTGTTTTGGCTACCTTGTATGGAATCTTAGAGTACAAGGGAGAACTGGATGTTCAACAACCGGCACCTATCCCCTCTTGGCAAAATGATGAAAGAAAGAATATTACCCTGAACCATCTATTGCGCATGCAAAGTGGACTTGCCTGGGAAGAGGACTATACCAAAATATCCGATGTGACAAGAATGCTGTTTTTGGATGAAGATATGACAGTTGCACAAGAAGATAAAGAAGCCATTGCCCAACCTACAGAGATCTGGAACTATTCCTCTGGCACAACGAACCTACTGTCAGGTATTTTAAGAGATCGATTCAAAACCCAACAGGAGTACTTGGATTTTCCCTATACGGCCTTGGTAGATAAGTTAGGAATGCACTCCATGATCATTGAAACCGATATGAAAGGTAATTATATAGGTTCTTCTTATGGATGGGCCACTACGAGGGATTGGGCCAAATTCGGTCTATTGTACTTGAACAAGGGAAATTGGAATGGGGAACAACTTTTTGATGCTTCTTGGGTAGATTATATTACAACACCTACAAAACTATCCGAAGGCACCTATGGTGCACACTTTTGGCTAAATGCCCAGGGAAATTACCCCGATGTTCCCATAGATCTTTACTCGGCCAATGGTTATCAAGGTCAGTATGTATTCATAATACCCTCCAAAGATTTGGTGGTGGTGCGTACAGGTTTGGCAGAATATCCTGAGTTTGATGTCAATACTTTCTTGAGTGAAGTCATCAAGGCTATAGAATAGATGACTTACTGTTTTTTGAAAAGTTGTAAAAGCTAAATACTCTTTTTGGGAAGGTTCACTACATTTCTGGCTTGGTACACAACAATAATTCGAATTTTCTGTAAAGCTGTTCTATATTTACCCTGTAATAATCAAGTAAATAATTTTTTTCATTTTCATATAGTGTTCTCGTAAAAGGGTCTTGTCGGTAAACGGTGGGACTCTTTTTAGTTTACAACAGTTTTATTGAATCCCGCAGCCATTCTTACTCAGTTCGTTCTAATCAAGGAATCCAGCTATTCTTGTCAAAATTTGGCTTCCGTTTCTCCAAAAAGGCATTTCGACCTTCTTTCGCTTCTTCTGTCATATAGGCCAATCGGGTTGCTTCCCCGGCAAATACCTGCTGCCCAACCATACCATCATCGGTTAAGTTCATGGCGAACTTCAACATTTTTATAGAGGTGGGTGATTTCTCCAGGATTTCCTGAGCCCATTCATAAGCGGTATCTTCCAATTCTTCGTGAGGGATCACAGCATTTACCATTCCCATTTCATAAGCATCCTGTGCGGTATAGTTTCGACCTAAAAAGAAAATCTCACGTGCTTTTTTCTGTCCGACCATTTTGGCCAAATAAGCAGAACCATACCCGCCATCAAAACTGGTAACATCGGCATCGGTCTGTTTAAAAAGGGCATGCTCCTTACTGGCTAAAGTCAGGTCACAAACTACATGTAGACTATGCCCGCCACCAACGGCCCAACCAGGGACAACGGCTATTACCACTTTGGGCATAAAACGTATCAAACGTTGTACTTCCAAGATATTCAATCTGTGCATACCGTCCTCACCTACATAACCCTTATGGCCACGTGCCTTTTGGTCGCCACCACTGCAAAAAGAATAAACCCCGTCTTTGGTTGAAGGGCCTTCCGCCGAAAGCAGAACAACCCCTATAGATGTGTCTTCCTGAGCGTCATAAAATGCCTTGTAGAGTTCACTCGTTGTCTTTGGCCGAAAGGCATTGCGCACATTAGGCCTGTTGAAGGCGATGCGGGCAACCCCATTACTTTTTTTATAGGTGATGTCCTCAAATTCTATAGCGGTTTTCCAACTGGCTTTTTGCATGGTATCGGTTTTTGATGTGCAACAAAATTAACAATTGCAAAGTAACACAATTTGATAAAATTATGGGTAACGGTTGTCTTCGTCTTTTTCCAAAAAATGCTCACCATCAGTCTTTCTGACAAAGAGACCAAATTTCGGAAATCGATATATGAATGTTAAAAGTGTGACTAAATTATTTATATTTGAGTACTCCCCCATTTTTTATTAGCTATTGCAGTAGTAGAACACAGCTTGGAAAAGGAAGCGAACTTGGTTCACTTACCTCCTATCTCTAATTTTAAAAAAAATGCATTTTTATGAAAACGAAAATTTTAGGTTTATTAATGGTAATGTTATTGGTTTCTTGCAAAGAAGAACCTCAGATGGTCCAAAGGGAAATCAAACAATACACTATTGATCAGTTCATGGACAATGAGTCTGTAGGTGGAGGAAGCTTTTCTTATGACAACAACAATTTATTGGTTTCCAGTAATCGGTCAGGGATTTATAATATCTATACGATTCCTGTTAAAGGGGGCGAAATGACAGC
Organism: Maribacter sp. TH_r10; assembly: GCF_033101095.1. Taxonomy (NCBI): domain Bacteria; kingdom Pseudomonadati; phylum Bacteroidota; class Flavobacteriia; order Flavobacteriales; family Flavobacteriaceae; genus Maribacter; species Maribacter sp. TH_r10. The sequence goes on from NZ_JAWMPY010000002.1 coordinate 626,182, forward strand.
GATTACCGCATCGGATAGTACATCCGTTTTTGCGGAATCATACTTTCCAAATGATAATAGGATGCTTTACAGCGCAGATGGCAATGGAGATGAAATAGATCATCTTTATGTAAGGGAGTTAGATGGTTCAATCAAGGACATAACCCCTGCGGAAGGTGCCAAAGCAGGTTTTTATGGATGGTCAAAGGATAAAAATCATTTGTATTACGGATCAAATAAAAGAGACCCTCGGTTTTTTGATGTATATAAATTATCGATTGATGGCTATACATCCGAAATGATCTACCAAAATAATGACGGGTTGGATTATAGTGAAATGTCAGATGATGAGAATTATATCGCCTTGTCAAAGGTGATGAACACCAATGACAGTGATTTATTTATCTATAATGTAAAAACCAAGGAAACAACCAAAATCAATGAAAATCTAAGTGCAAATTCCGCCCAGGATTTTTCGGTGGATAATTCAACTTTTTACTACACCACTGATGATGGTGGTGAATTTTCGTATTTGATGTCCTATGATCTGGAGTCAAAGGAAAAGAAAAAGGTCGTTGAGAAGTCTTGGGACATTATGGGAAGTGGTTTTACCTCGCAAGGAAATTACATGGTAGTTTATACCAATGAAGACGGAAAGAATGCCATTGATATATTGGATGCCAAAACAATGCAGCCTATTGATATGCCGGATTTTGATAACAAGAGTATTACGAGTGTCAATTTTAGTGATAACGAAGAATGGATGCGGATGTATGTAGGTGGTTCTAATACACCTTCAGATTTGTATACCTACAACCTAAATACCAAAGAACAATACAAATTGACCCATGTATTGAATGATGAAATTGATGTTGAAGATTTGGTAAATGCAGAAGTTATTCGATTTAAATCGTTTGATGGCACGGAAATTCCTGCCATTTATTATTTACCACATCAGGCTTCCGAAACCAATAAAGTACCGGCCTTGGTATGGGTACACGGTGGCCCAGGTGGTCAAACGCGTCAAAATTTCAATTCTTTGATGCAGTATATGGTCAATCATGGTTATGCCGTTTTGGCCGTGAACAATCGAGGCAGTAGTGGCTATGGAAAGACCTTTTTTAAAATGGATGATAGGAACCATGGGGAAAAAGATCTCCAGGATTGTGTGGAGGGTAAAAACTGGTTAGCCGAACAGCCTGAAATCGACGGTGAAAAAATTGGTATTTTAGGAGGGTCATATGGCGGATACATGACGATGGCGGCATTAACATACACTCCAGAGGAGTTTGATGTGGGTGTTAATTTATTCGGTGTTACCAATTGGTTGCGAACCATGAAAAGTATCCCTCCGTATTGGGAATCGTTTAGGGAAGCCCTATACCTGGAATTGGGTGATCCCTATTCGGCCGATTCTGTTCGTTTAAAACGTATTTCACCTTTGTTCCATACAGACAAAGTAACAAAACCATTGATCGTATTGCAAGGTTCCCAAGACCCAAGGGTTTTACAAGTAGAATCCGATGAGATCGTGGCAGGGGTCCGGAAAAACAATGTTCCTGTGGAATATGTTTTATTCGAGGATGAAGGTCACGGCTTTGTAAAAAAGAAAAATCAAATAGAAGCATATAGCCGAATATTGAAGTTTTTGGACCGATACCTTAAAGAAGAAAACCTACCTGTTGAGGGGGAAGTCCCCAAAATTGAAATTGAAGGGGAAGAGTGATGCTTTTCCCTTTACCGATAACAGCAGTTTCGACGAACATAATTTTATAGATCATCCAACCCTAAACACCCTTGTATCCCTATGAGAGAAACTTTTATGAAAATCATACAACGTTCATCATTTTAGTACCAATGAACAACCATATATGAAACCAACCAAACATAACCAACAACAGGTAACCGAAGTCTATGACAAATGGCTTTACAGTTACTTAAATGGGGATATTGAAACCTATGATTCTTATTTTGACAATGCCTTTCATTTTATAGGTTCTACAAATAATGAAGAGTTTTTGAACAGAAAGGACACCACTGATTTTTTTAGGAATACCGCTGAACAATTTTCAGGAAAGACCCAGTTACGCAATGAAACCAAAATTATTGAACAATTTGGGGAACTGGTAATTTTAACCCACATCTTCGATGCATGGTTCTCGAATGGGGAAATTTGGAATTTTTATGATCGATTTCGATTCAGTAATGTTTTAGAGAAGAATAATGAAGGTTGGCATTTTGTGTACCAACACTACTCCACACCCGATGGCAAGGCCCAAGAAGGGGAAACGCTGGGCTTGGATAAGATAAGCAAGGAGAACTTAGAGTTAAGGGAAGCCATAAAACGACGGACTATTGAACTCGAAGAAAAAAACAGGGAGCTTGAAATTGAAGGGGCCTTAGAGCGTATTCGTGCAAAGGCTTTGGCTATGATCGCCCCTGAGGACCTTTTGGATGTGGTGGTAACCTTACGTACTGAATTTCTCAAATTGGGTTACGAGGCACAGTATTTCTGGCATATGTTGTGGTTGCCAGAAACCTATGAGAAAGCCATGACCTCGAGTGATGGTACCCGAATTGGTATGGTAATGGAACTCCCTAGACATTTACACGGGGATATTCCGTTATTGGCCCAATGGGAAAAAAGTACCGATCCCATAGTTATTTATGCCATGGACGCTGAAGCTGCCATTGACTATGTGGATAAAATGATCACATTGGGCAATTTTCAACAGATCGATCCCCAAGCCCCTACCCATGATGATATTCGGCATATAGGGGGACTCACTTTTGTCATGGCGCGCACCACCCATGGGGAAATTGGATATAGCCTACCCGGTGTAGTTGAAAACCCTCCAAAGGAGGACCAAAAAATCTTAGTGAAATTTGCGGAAGCCTTTGATTTGGTACACCAAAGATTTCTTGATCTTCAAAAATCTGAAAAACAAGCGCGTGAAGTCCAGATCGAGTTGGCATTGGAAAAAGTACGAAGTAGAACCATGGCCATGCATCATAGTGATGAATTGCAGGAAACATCATTTCTATTGGATCAACAAGTAAGAGATTTGGGTATAAAGACTTGGGGTTGCGCTTTCAATATTTATGGGGAAAACGAATCTACCGAATGGTTTGGTAATGAAGCAGGGATTTTACACACCTACACAGTTCCAAGGGCCGGGATATTCAAGAAGTATTACGATAGAGGTCAAAACGGGGAAACACTATATATTCAAGAATTTTCAGGTGATGAATGTGTGGCCCATTATGAATTTATGAGCTCCCTTCCTGTAATTGGCGACGTTTTAAAACAATTAAAGAAAACCAATAACGGTTTCCCTACCTATCAAATAGACCATGTCGTCTATTTTAAATATGGGTATTTGTTATTTATCACCAGGGAACCGGTACCGGATGCCTATGATATTTTCAAACGATTTGCAAAGGTTTTTGAGCAAACCTATACACGTTTCATAGACCTTCAAAAAGCCGAAGCGCAAGCACGGGAATCACAGATAGAAACCGCTTTAGAGCGAGTACGTACACGTACAATGGCCATGCAACACAGCAACGAACTTCCTGAGGCCGCCAACGACCTGTTTTTACAAGTTCAGGAACTGGGCATTCCAGCTTGGAGTGCGGGCTATTGTATTTGGACAGATGATAAAAAAGGGGCTACAGCATTTATGAGTAGTGAGGGCGTTATTCAAAAGCCGTTCGTATTGCCCAACGTTGGTGTGGGTTATGATTTTGATACACCTTTAAAAAACGGGGAAAATTTTCATATTGGTGAACTAGGCGGTGAACTCATTAAAGAACATTATGCGTTTATGCGTACGCTTCCCGTTTTTGGGGAAGTAATCGAGGGTGTCCTAAAAGCAGGACATCTACTTCCCTCCTTTCAAATATTCCATATATGTTATTTCAAATATGGTTATGTAATGTTCATTACCTATGAAAGAGTACCAAAATCCCATGACATATTCAAGCGTTTTGCCACGGTATTCGAACAGACCTATACTAGATTTCTTGATCTACAGGTAAAAGAAGAACAGGCCACTGCCCTACATACCGAAAAAAAGAGATTGGAAGATACACTTTACAATCTTCAAACTACACAAAAGCAATTGATCCAAGCAGAAAAGATGGCAAGTTTGGGAGAACTAACCGCTGGCATTGCTCATGAAATACAGAATCCGTTAAACTTCGTCAACAACTTTAGTGAAGTCAGTAATGAACTTATTGATGAAATGAACGAGGAACTGGATAAAGGTGATTTGGAGGAAGCAAGGTTCATTGCGTCGGACATCAAACAAAACCTTGAAAAAATAAACCATCACGGTAAACGTGCAGACAATATTGTAAAGGGTATGCTGCAACATTCAAGAAGTAGTAGTGGCAAAAAGGAACCAACTGATATCAATGCCCTTGCAGATGAGTATTTACGTCTGGCCTATCATGGTTTGCGGGCAAAGGATAAATCATTTAATGCCGAACTGATAACTGATTTTGACGAGCATATTGGAAAAGTAAACATGATACCGCAAGACATGGGGCGGGTTATTCTCAATTTAATTACGAATGCCTTTTATGCCGTTAACGAGAAAAAGCAAAAAGACACAGATTTTAAACCTATAGTCTCTGTAAGTACCAAAAGCCTAGGAAACCATATTAGCATTAGTGTTTCTGACAATGGTGATGGTATTCCTGAAAAGGTCAAAGAGAAAATATTTCAACCCTTTTTTACTACCAAACCAACAGGTCAAGGTACTGGTCTGGGGTTAAGCATGAGCTATGATATTGTGACCAAGGGGCACGGAGGCGAATTGCAAGTGGAAACTGAAGAAAGTGAAGGCACTACTTTCAAAATTAACTTAAGAATACATGATTAAACAATCCCTCCTATTCATCACGCTATTTTTCTGTATACTATTTACGGCAAGTGGGCAAGAAAACCCTATAGATAAAAATGGATTGGCACTAGATACAATCGTGCATTTTACGAAAGCAGATTTAGATTCAATTTTTGGTTTAAGGTTGACAAATAAAGAAGGTTGGATATTTAAATCAGGAAATAAGCAAGATGCGTCATCTATAGACATTGATTTAGCTGGTTGGGAACGATTAAACCCCTCTCAGATAACCAATGATATGGCAGATAGTTCTGGCAAATTTGAAGGATGGTTCAGATTGCAATTTACCATTGATAGTGCTTTCGCAAAGCTTCCACTCTATTTAGATAAAGAGGATCATGCTGCAGAGGATATTTATTTAAATGGAAAGTTATTCCGTCAATTTGGAGAAAAAGGGAACGATAGAGCCTCATTTAAAGAACACATTCAAGATTTTGACATTCGCAACCCAATCTTTTTAGAACCTGATACCATACATACTTTGGTCATTCATTATGTAGATTATAGTACCTATGGCAACATATTCAAAGTAGTTCCAGTGGGTTCAACCAGAATAGTTACCAATGACTATTTTGATTATATGAACTTTTTGGGATATAAAGTTTTGTTCGACTTAATTGGATCTTTCATATTTTTTATACTTTTTTGGCTTCTATATCTTCTGATCAGGGAGGACAGTGAACTGTTAATGATAGCAATTTTTTCCTCTTTGATGTTACTATTGAATATTTGTATCGCTTTCAACGGTGCAGACAGCTTGTTCTTTACGTTGCCCTCTAAGTATATGATTATACTTTTATACATACGGGACATTTTGTATATTTATTTTTTCTTGTTCTGCTTTTTATTTGGATACAGAATTTTCTACGGTAAACATTCAAAGTGGTTCATTCTGGCTAGTATAATATTGATCTTTATTCCATACTATGCTGCTTTTGCTCTTTACTTTTTCATTGCTATTTTCTTAGTCTTTTTGTCAATCAAATCTAAAAAAAGAGAATTATCTGTAAGAATACTGCTATACAGTCTAACATTATCTTATATCATAACTGCTACTGGCTTGATTTATAGGTATTCGAATTTAACCGATGATTTTAGTCTAAGGTTAATAATGGTTTATAGTGATACGATCGGTAAAGCCATTCTCTTTTTAGGCATGTTGGCATTTGTTGCTTATCGCATGAGAGAGAAAAATGAGGATATGCGGCAAAATGCAATGGAACTTGTAAAGGTAGAAGCTGAAAAGAGTGCGCTTATTACTTCACAAAATGAAAAGTTAGAATTAAAAGTAAAAGAAAGAACATCAGAGTTAAATCAATCTTTAGAAGAATTAAAAGCCACACAATCACAACTCATCCAATCCGAGAAAATGGCCAGCCTTGGAGAGTTAACTGCTGGTATTGCCCATGAAATTCAAAATCCGTTAAATTTCGTCAATAATTTCTCTGAGGTAAGCAACGAACTTGTTGATGAAATGAATGAGGAATTGGATAAAGGAGATCTTGAAGAAGTGAAAGCTATTTCATTGGATATCAAACAAAATCTAGAAAAAATAAACCATCACGGCAAACGTGCGGACAATATTGTAAAAGGTATGCTTCAACATTCTAGAAGCAGCAGCGGCACAAAAGAACCAACTGATATCAATGCCCTTGCAGATGAGTATTTGCGCTTGGCTTATCATGGTCTGCGGGCAAAGGATAAGTCATTTAATGTAGAACTCATTACAAATTTTGACGAGAGCATTGGAAAAGTAAATATTGTACCACAAGACATGGGGCGGGTAATTCTCAATTTAATTACCAATGCCTTTTATGCCGTAAACGAGAAAAAACAAAGAGATGTTAATTTTAAGCCCATAGTTTCTGTCAGCACTAAAAAAACGGATGAACATATCACCATTAGTGTTTCTGACAATGGTGATGGCATTCCTGAAAAAGTTAAAGAGAAAATATTCCAACCCTTTTTCACCACTAAACCTACTGGGCAAGGTACCGGCTTAGGCTTAAGTATGAGTTATGATATTGTGACAAAGGGACATGATGGAAATCTAAAAGTGGAAACAGCAGAAAAAAAGGGAACCACATTCATTATAGAATTACCAAACTAAACCAACAACCAAACCAGTATGAAAAATATAGAATTAAGTAAACTTGTACTTTTAATCGGCTTTTTCTGCTGCTTGTTTTTGGTTTCTTGCCACAAACAAAGTAAGTCTGAAACGGAAACTACTGTAGGTGATTTTAAGGTTCCAGAAACTATTCCTTTACAATTTACGGAACCAGAACCTTTTGAATGGGAAACCATAACCAACGACACGCTAACAACCCCCGTCACATATGATTTAAACGTAGATGCCTTGCCCAGCAAACCATTTGAACTAAACACGTTTAAACCGCTGAAGTCCCCAATGAAGGAATACGATTTGGACTGGGACAGTTATCGTACGGGGGAATTAAAGTTTGATTCCGTACCCTTTACAGTGACCAAAGCGCCCATAAAAAAACCGACCATCACTAAAATGAAACCTCCAGGGATTATGGACGGTACCCATGTAAACTTACTACAACTTTCTACCAATGAAGGATTACCCACTAATGATATTACTTCCTTTTTGGAAACCGAAGATGGGGCCATTTGGATGGGATCATCCATGAACTCAACACCCCTAACCTACTATGATGGTGAGAACGCCTTTGTATATGATTACCCCGGGGTGTATAAAATGACCTTTGACCAACAAGGTAAGCTTTGGTTGGTAAGTCCGGGGCCTAATTTTTTAACGGTATTGGATTTTAAGAACGATACGGCATATACGATTACCAAGACAGACATTTTTACACCTTTCGATATTCTTTGCGACCATACAGGAACGATCTACATGAACTCCCTTACTGAAGGATTCTACGTAATGGATGCGGAAATGAAAAGTTTACGAAAGATTATAAATGAAGGCTCCAATAAACCTTGGAAGATATTTGAGGACAGCAAAAATAATTTATGGCTCAGTTATCAAGATGGTTTGAGCGTGTTGGACCCCTCCAGAAAAGAATTTAGAACAATTTCCAATATTGCCGAAATTGAACTTAACTCTATAGTTTGGGATATTAAAGAAGATGCCTATAACAATATTTGGCTGAGTTATCCTTACCCAACGCCCAATGGTAGTTCCAATGCTTCTTCCAGTGTTCTAAGATTAGCAATAGATAAGCAAAAAGTTAGCGTTTTAGGTTCTGAAAACGGGTATACCATTACAGGTGATAAAATAGAAGAAGATGCCCAAGGCAACTTATGGATATTCGGGGCGACAGAGGCCTTTCTACTAAGTGAAAATAGGGATGCTTCCAAAACAATTGCCCTAAACGCTGCTCTGCAAGGCTCTCTTAGGATACCAACCCCTTTAAAACGTAAGGATGGGTCTCTTTGGATTGCCACCACAGATAAAGGGGTGCTCATCGCCAATGAGTTTACCTTAAAAATGGAATACTTTGATACCTCTCGAGGTTTGATCAACGATGCAGTGTGGGAAATTGAAGAAGACTCTAGAGGTGACATATGGCTAGGAACGGCTGCGGGGATCAATATTATTGACTTAAATAAACATACGGTCAAATCCCTCAGTTTTTCCCAACTGCATAGTGTACCCAATACAATCAATTTTATCAAAGAAATATCACCGGACATGTATTATTTAAGTACAAGGCCCGGCTTTTCCATCCTTGATAAAAAGAAAAATAAACTTTCCGTATATGCCAATTCTTCCAACATTTTTGGTGCAGGTGTTTTTATTTTAAACGAACATACTTTTGCCAACTACTCTAGTTCAGGACTGTACATATTTAATATTGAAAACAACACCGTTAAAAAAGCAGTCTCTAAAAATGGCCAAGAAATTCTAAAGGCAGGAAGCGGGTCCGTCATAGCTTATGACAAAGAAATTCTTTGGATTCCTACTACGAAGGGACTAGCCAAAGTAAATATAAAATCGAACACTGTTAGTTATCTTAGTAAAGAACAAGGTCTTAGCGATGAAAATGTATCTACAGCAAAATTTTCTAATGAAGGTGAATTATGGATAGCTACCTTGAACGGTGTTAACGTACTTGATTTAAAACAAAATACACTTACCACAATAACAAAAGAAAACGGACTATACCCTACAGATTTTTATGATCTGGCCGAAAAAGGAGGAATGATGTACGCTGGCAGTAGTAATGGTTTGGTTGCTATGGAGAAGGCCACCGTAAAAGAAACAAATAAAGGTTTCTATAATTTTAATGGTGGACTCGGTTTTAAATATAACGACTATTTACAAGGTTCCCCTAGATTTCTAAAAAATGGACAGTTTTGGACAGGTGTTATTAATTCATCTAGTGAATTTAGGCTAATGGTGTTGAATACGGAACTTAAAATTGATACTACCATAAGTACGGTTCAGATCAATAATATTTTCGTAAAAGATGAAACCCCTGGGTTTGGCTCTCAACATATTTCAGATTCTACAAATAACAAAAAGGCATCCTATGCCATTGATAATAGTATTAAATGGGATTCTGTTACACGTCCTTATAATATTCCCGCAGGGCTTGCCCTACCCTATGACCAGAACAGCCTTAGTTTTAGCTATGGTAGTGATGCTATATTCAACAAGGATAAATTAACCTATCGTTTTATTCTAGATGGTGAAGATGAAGATTGGAGCTATGCTGCAAATGCAACCAAAACCAAGAACTATTATAATTTAAAACCCGGTAATTACACCTTTAAAGTTGCCGTTAGAAATACCATTGGCGATTGGTCCGATCCCGATAGCCTATCTTTCAAAATAAATCCGCCATGGTGGCAAACTTGGTGGGCATACTTAATATTCGGTTTAATTGCAGCTAGTATTTTAAGGGCATATATTGTTTTTAGGGCCAGAAAATTAACTAAAGAGAATAGAATCTTAGAAGAGCGTGTTAGTCATAGAACGGTTCAGCTTAAAACAAAAATCGATGAGTTAAAGTCCACCCAATCCAAATTGATCCAATCGGAGAAAATGGCCAGTTTGGGTGAACTCACCGCAGGTATTGCCCACGAAATTCAAAATCCGTTAAACTTCGTCAACAACTTCTCTGAAGTGAACAAAGAACTTCTGGAAGAAATGGAAGAAGAAATTGAGAAAGGCAACTATGACGAAGTAAAAGCGTTGGCCAAAGATGTTTCTGATAACGAGGATAAAATCATTTTTCATGGCAAGCGCGCCGATGGTATCGTAAAAGGAATGCTGCAACATAGCCGTAGTAGTACCGGTCAAAAAGAATTGACCAATATCAATACTTTATCAGATGAGTACCTACGCCTAGCCTACCATGGTTTACGTGCAAAGGATAAATCCTTTAATGCCACTTTAAATACCGATTTTGATGATGCTATCGGTAAAATAAATATAGTTGGGCAAGATATAGGGAGGGTTATTCTCAACCTAATTACCAATGCCTTTTATGTGGTAAAAAAGAAAAAAGAAGAAAACCCTAAAGGTTACGAACCTACCGTTTCGGTAAGTACGGAAAAGAAAGGGAATATGATACTCATAAAAGTATCGGATAATGGCAATGGAGTGCCTAAAGAGGTATTGGATAAAATATTTCAACCCTTTTTCACTACAAAACCTTCTGGGGAAGGAACCGGATTAGGACTATCACTAAGCTATGATATTGTAAAAGTACATGGCGGTGAATTAACAGTTGATACCAAACAGGGAGAAGGCACCACCTTCACCATATCATTACCAATAAATTAAACTACAAAAAACCACCTTATGAAAATATTAGTTGTAGATGACGAACAAGATGTAAAAGTACTTTTTCAACAGCGTTTTAGAAAAGAAATACGAAAAGAAGAATTAGAGTTTGTTTTTGCCTTCTCGGGGGAAGAAGCCTTAAAATTGATGAAAGCAATGGAACATGAAGCTGTACTTATTTTATCTGACATTAATATGCCGGGCATGAGCGGACTGGAATTGTTAGATACCATCAAAAAAAATTATGTGAAACCGCCTCCAATGGTTATGATGATTACCGCCTATGGAGATGATGAAAATAGAACAATGGCAAAAAATCTAGGTGCAGATGACTTTCTTACAAAACCTTTAGATTTTTCACTTCTAAAAGACAAGCTGATAACCTTAACATAAGACTATGGCAAAAATAATGGTAGTAGATGATGAGACGGACTTGGAGATACTCATCAAACAAAAATTTAGAAAGCAAATACGGCAAAACGAGTATGAGTTTGTCTTTGCCGTAAATGGGAAGGATGCTTTGGATAAGCTTGCTGAACATCCAGGGGTGGATATTGTTTTGAGCGATATCAACATGCCAGAGATGGACGGTCTTACCCTACTCTCAGAGCTGCATGAATCCAGTCCGCTTATCAAAGCGGTCATTGTATCTGCCTATGGTGATATGGAAAATATTCGTGTGGCCATGAACCGCGGTGCTTTTGACTTCATCACCAAGCCCATCAATTTTGAGGACCTTACAGTGACTATGGAGAAAACCTTAAAACATGCCAAAGAAATTCAAAAAACGTTGCAGGCAATTAAGGAGAATAATATCCTTAAAATGTATGTGGATGAGAACGTACTCAATTTTATGGGGGGACAGGAGTACGAGTCCAAGATCATGGCCAACGAAAGCATTGAAGGTACGGTCATGTTCGTTGATGTATGTGGATTCACAAAAATCAGTGAAACCACAAGTCCAGATGTAGTCGTCACCATGCTCAATACCTATTTTGATGCCATGGTAAAAGAAATTATGGAACAGAATGGCATTATAGATAAATTTATAGGCGATGCCGTAATGGCCGTTTTTAGAGGGGAATATCATTTGGATCGTGCCATTGATGCCGCATTGGCCATTAGAAATCAAGTGAACAGCTTACCTAAAGGGGAAGGCAAAGAAACATACCAGCCAAAGGTTTCTATCGGTATTAAAAGTGGGGAAATGATTTCGGGCAATATTGGCTCCGCTACTCTTAAACGTCTAGATTACACCGTTATTGGGGATACAGTAAATACTGCAGCTAGATTACAAGATGCTGCTAAAGAAAATCAAATTATCATCTGTGAAAGTTGTTACGAACAGGTAAAAGAGGCTTTTAAATGTGAGAACCTAGGTAGTATTAACATGAAGAACAAAGCACAACCTCTTACGGTGTACAATGTGATAGAATAGCCATTGAAATTAAACTAAAAGCCATCAACAAACCAACATACAAAAAGAAACAGCGAGAGAGTAAGCTGTCCGATACATCAAATATGTAACAGCCATAATAATGAAATACAACAAGAAAACGTAAACCAGAACCAAACCATCCAAAAATAAAAAAGAATGAAAAATATTTTACAACTACTAATATTCGCACTTTTATTTACAAGCTGTGCCGATGAACAACGAGCAACAAAGAAAACAACCTTACCCCCTATTTCAGAAGTTTATGAAAGTTATTATGAGGGTAGTTTGGCGTTAAATCCTGTCTATGGAAATTTTTATGGTATTAATAGGTATTTTGACACACTACCCAATAACCTAACAGATGAATATAGAGCTAAAGAAGTAGCCCATTATCAAACACACCTTGATAAAATTCAGAAGTATAACAGGACAGAACTAAACCAATCGGACCAATTGAATTACGATATTTTGGTTTGGTATGCTACAAACAAACTGGGTTACGATCACAATTTCACAAAGTATTTGCCCATAGACCAACTAAAATCTATTAACCTATATGCAGCGCAACTGGCTTCGGGTAGCAGTATACAACCCTTTGCTACCGTAACAGATTATGAAAACTGGATAAAAAGACTAGAAGATTACAATGTGTGGTTAGACACTGCGCTTATGAACATGAAGGAAGGCATTACATTAGGATATGTGCAGCCAGAAGCCATTGTAAAAAAAATAATTCCGCAATTTGAGGCAATGGCAAAAGGACCGGCCGAAGACCATTTATTTTACAGGCCCGTAAAAAATATACCTGAGGGGTTTACAGAATCTGAAAAATCAGCCATTGAAGCCACATATCAAAAAATGATTATAGAAGAGATTATACCCAGGTATCAAAAATTAGCAGAATTTTTTAAAACGGATTATTTAAAAGCTGCCCGGTCCACTTCTGGTATTGGTCCATTACCCGGAAGTTCGGAATACTATAAAAATCAAATTGAATACATGACCTCTACAAACCTTTCTGCAGATTCCATATTTGATTTAGGAAAATCTGAAGTAGCACGGATTAGAACAGAAATGGAATTGGTTAAAAAAGAGGTGGGCTTCCAAGGTAGCCTAGATGATTTTTTTATTCACGTTCGTACCAATAAAGACTTAATGCCTTATACAGACCCACAACAATTGTTAAGCAGTTTTGATTCCATTCAACAGCGTATGGCACCGCAATTAGCCAAGTTGTTCGATAAAAAACCAAAAACACCCTTTATGGTTAAACGCACTGAGGCTTTTCGTGAAAAATCGGCAAGTGCACAATACAACCCTGGTAATCCTGATGGTTCAAGACCTGGCATATTTTATGTACCTATTCCTGATGTTACTTCCTACAATGTATATTCTGACGAGTCCTTGTTTTTGCACGAAGCAATCCCCGGTCATCACTATCAAATAATGCTTGCCGCAGAAAACGATAGCATTCCTGCTTTTAGGCTATTTACAGAATCCGGTGCTTATATAGAAGGCTGGGGTCTGTATGCTGAATCCTTAGGAAAAGAATTAGGATTATACGATGACCCATATCAATATTTTGGAATGTTAAGTGCTGAAATGCACAGAGCTATACGCTTGGTCGTAGATACCGGGCTACATCATAAAGGGTGGACACGTGAAGAAGCCATTGCGTATTCGATGGAAAATGAAGCATTTCCAGAAGCACAAATTGTATCAGAGGTTGAGCGATACATGGTGATGCCGGCACAAGCATTATCCTATAAATTAGGACAGCTAACTATTTTGAATCTTAGAAAAGAAGCCGAAAAAGCATTAGCTGATGACTTTGATATAAAGGCGTTTCACAATACCATTCTTGATGCTGGTAATATGCCGCTAGCCGTATTAGAACAGAAAGTTCGAGCTTGGATTGAAAAAGAAAGAAAATAGTGAGCGAAAATAAAAATATACAGGTTTGATATTGAACTACTAAAGAAAGAAATTATGAAAAAATCAAAAATTTTCAACATAATACTTATGATAGCCTTAATGATTCCTTTTTTTGGGTATCAGCAAGAGAATGTAAAGCAAAGGACAATTCAGTCGGTTGAAGAGGAACTGGTCTTTATTAAAAACAAATCTAATTTTGAAGATGAAGGTGAACGATTAAAAGCTTTTTTTGAAGCTTATGCGAAAAATCAAATAGCGGCATCCCCAGCAATGGCAACATTCTTAGGCAAGCCAGGATATGATGATGTATGGGATGACCTTTCCACTGAGGGTGTTAAAATTAAATTAGCTAATTTAAAATTGTTCAATGAAGCTCAAAAGTGGTTTGATGTCAACGAATTGACGGAAGAAGAGGTCGAAAACTTAGGTATTTTCAACAGAGCTGTAGGTATTCAATATTCTCTTGAAAGTCAGTTTCCTGAAAAGTATGTAATCATTGATCAAATAGATGGGTTTCACATATATCTTCCTGCAATTATACAAATGATGCCTACCAATTCTTCAACTGGAGTGAAAAATATTTTGTCCAGATTAGAAGGACTACCTAAATTATTGCAACAGGCTCAAAATACCTTGACCGAGGGAATTGAAAAAGGCATCGTGATGCCCCGAAATACGGTCATTCAAGTACCCGAACAATTAAAACAAATCATCTCGAATACTCCCGAAGAAAGTGTTTTCTATGCTCCCTTCGCCAACCTTAAAGAAGGAATTATAATAGAAGGAAGAACGTCCATAACCGATGATGCATTAAAGATTATAGCTAATAAAGTAAATCCTGCTTTCATAAAGTTTACTGATTTTATGGAGAAAGAATACCTGCCCAATGCACGTGAAAGTTATGGTCTTAACCAGTTACCCAATGGCGAAGCTTGGTACAATGAACTTATTACATACCACACATCCACCAATATAACAGCCAAAGAAGTGCACACATTGGGACTATCTGAGGTAGCAAGAATTAAAAAAGAAATGGAAAAATTGAAGTCGGATATTGGCTTCGAAGGAGACCTTACCGCATTTAATAATTTCTTAAGAGAAGACCCTCAATTTTTCTTTGAAACTCCAGAAGAGCTGCTTATAGCCTACCGTGACATTTGTAAGCGCATAGATCCTGTTTTACCTAAACTCTTTGGCAAGCTACCTAGATTACCTTATGGTGTAAAGCAAGTACCCGCCTACTCAGAAAAGGCTTCTACAACTGCTTATTACTACCCAGGTTCTTTACAATCTGGGGTACCTGGTTATTTTTATGCAAACACCTATAACTTAAATGCCAGACCTAAATGGGAAATGGAAGCATTGAGTATTCATGAAGCCGTTCCCGGTCATCACCTACAAATAGCGCTAGCTTCAGAGCTTGAAGACGTTCCTGAATTTAGATCTATGCTGAATTTCACCGCATTTATTGAAGGTTGGGGGCTTTATTCGGAAAGTTTAGGTCCAGAATTGGGTTTCTATAAAGACCCTTATTCCAAATATGGGCAACTAACGTATGAGATGTGGCGTGCCATTCGCTTAGTCGTAGATACGGGAATCCACGCTTACGGTTGGTCTAGGCAAGAAGCTATAGACTATTTTAAAATGAATTCGGGTAAAAGCATAGGTGATATTACTGTAGAAATAGACAGGTACATTGCAATGCCAGGACAGGCGTTGGCTTATAAAATCGGGGAATTAAAAATAAAAGAATTAAGAAAAAAGGCTGAGACTGCTCTTACTGATCAATTTGATATTAGGGCATTTCATGATGTGGTATTGGGAAGTGGGACCATTCCATTAGATGTTTTGGAAGTAAATGTGAATAATTGGATTATAAAGCAAACAACAAAACAATAAAATCAAAACTAAACATACATGAGAATAGAGGTAAAAGAAGCTTTTAAATGTGAAAACTTTGAGAGTATTAAAATGAGGAATATAGCACAACCGCCTACAGTAAATAATGTTTTAGAATAATTTTTTTGGAGTCTTTAAATTACAAACTATGACCAAACCTTTAAAATCCGGAAACCAGAAAAACACCAACTCCAAGGAAGGACAAAATCCGTTATCCTCTTTCGAAAAAGGGCTCCTTAGCGAACTTAAATCTAAAGGACATGCTGAAGAATTGGTGGATCACTATTGGGGTACCATCAACTATGTTTCCAATCTTATTAAGGCTTCCGAGCTAAAGGCAGGACTTATTTTATCCTTTTATGGTATTATACTGAACTTCATTTATCAAAGTGCCGAAACCGTATTGCGTTCAGATGCCAACCCTACCCCATTATACATCCTTACAACCCTATGGTTCATAGCAACCGTAATTTCGGTTTTTTATAGCGTTCGCTGTTTTATTCCAAAATTAGAGGGTAATTATGATGATAATGTATTCTATTTTGGGGATGTAATCAACAAGTTTGGAAACATTAAAGAATTTTCCAAGAAATTTTATGATGTCAGTATGAATGAAAAAGAGGTTTTTGAGCAATTGGGGGAACAGATTTATATCAATTCCAAAATAGCGGCCTGGAAATTTAGGAACGTACAACGATCCATTCGGTTTTTGGTAATCAGCCTAGTCTTATTGTTTGTAACAGCAGTGTATTTTGGATTGCATAGGATTGTATAACCATGATTTTAACAGCCATTAACCTTTAAACAGGGGATGTAAAGAATTGTTCGCTTCCTTTTTTAAATTGGGAATGGTTTCTGGGCTTATTGGAAAACTTGGCTAAATATCCCACAATATGAAATTTAGGGAAGTTCGGTATAACAAAATCAGGATAATGAACTACCAACGGGACATAATTTCTTAAGCCATTTTGGCTTTGTTCCTTTTTGTCGTAAAAGAAAGGGCTTTTTTTACCCTAGAGTTTTTGAATTTGTATAAACGGGCAACTTCAGTAGTAGTTTCGGTCTTAACCTCGTTTTTGGTTTCCGTGGTTGTAACGATTGTCATTTCAATAGTTTCTACTTGTACCTCTTTTATATTGTTTTGGGCTTGTGCGGTTATTCCGAAGAAGATGATGAAGATGATGGTTACTATTGCTTTCATGACTTGTTTTGTTATATAATGATAACCGTAACAAGTGCATTTTAAAGGGTTGCAATTCGCTGAACGTCCCTATTTATCGTTATTTGACAAGAATCGGGATGAAGTGTAAAATTACCTCGGTAAACGGGAAGCCCCTCTAAAACAGCTTACCGAAAAAAAGGGTATTTAAACGGTGTTTCGAGGTTTGAATCAAGTCCTGTTTTCTCTTATTATTGATTTATTTTATGTTTTATATGGAATATATCGAAGTTATGTGAAACAATATCAGATTAAAAATCCATCAAAATAGGTAGGGAGTTCCTTAAGCCATTTTGGCTTTGTTCCTTTTTGTGGTAAAAGAAAGGGCTTTTTTTACCCTAGAGTTTTTGAATTTGTATAAACGGGCAACTTCAGTAGTAGTTTCGGTCTTAACCTCGTTTTTGGTTTCCGTGGTTGTAACGATTGTCATTTCAATAGTTTCTACTTGTACCTCTTTTGTGTTGTTTTGGGCTTGTGCGGTTATTCCGAAGAAGATGATGAAGATGATGGTTACTATTGCTTTCATGACTTGTTTTGTTATATAATGATAACCGTAACAAGTGCATTTTGAAGGGTTGCAATTCGCTGAACGTCCCTATTTATCGTTATTTGACACGAATTGGGATGAAGTGTAAAATTACCTCGGTAAACGGGAAGTACCTCTAAAACAGCTTACCGTAAAAAAGGGTATTTAAACGGTATTTTAGCCGCCAAAAAGATGTTATTTATTCTTTTCTTGGATCCATTTGGATAAAAACTTGGTGCTTGCCATAGATTGATGCCTTAACATGGCACCGATAAAATTGTAGGTTCTATGCTGTTCCAATTTGGTTTGAAGTGCTTCTATAGTTTCCTCGAAAGATTTATCGAGGGTTGCTTTATTGTAGAACGTATCAATAATCGTGAATCCATTTTGTTGGGCACACGACCATTCAGGCTCATTCCTGTACAATGTAATGGCATAATCGGCTATTTCTTTTGCACTTTCTGCAATATGCCCGTTCCAAGGTAAACTACCATGCATTCCTTCAGCTCCAATAGATGTGGTAACACTGGGTGTCCCTGATTGCATGGCATCGATTAATTTACCTTTGATTCCCGCACCAAAGCGTATCGGGGCCAAGTTAACCCGGTGTGTTTTCATTACCGTATGCGCACATTTGGCCCAACCTTCAATCAGAAACCCCGTTTTTGGGTCATGCATTTCTTTTACCTGTTGGGGCATATAATTCCCATAGATATGTAAATTGGCCGATGGTATTTGTTTTCTTATCAATGGCCAAATTTCCTTTTTCAGCCATAAAACGGCATCTACATTGGGAGCATGTTTACCATTGCCTATACATATGAAATCCTTACGGTCGCAAAAAGACGGCCATTTAGTTGTTTGTTCACGATTTGTTTTCTCTAACTGAAAAGGAAGATGCAGCAGCATTTGCTTATCTATCTTTATGAAAGTCGATAGTAACTCCATTTCATAGCTAGATATGATCAGGGAAAGATCACAGCGATAAATCGAGGCTATTTCCCGTTTGGTAATATCACTTACCAACCATTTTTCCGGCGCAAATACAACTTGTTTCCTAAACAGCTCCTGTCGTACAACCCGTAGGGAGTGTAAATCTTCGGTGTCCAATATTCGAAGGGCATTCGGAGCGAATTCCGCAACACGCCATCCGAATTGCTCTTCAGTCAGAAAACGGTCAAAAAGTACGATTGTCGGATTTAAATTTTTTACGAAATCATCAAAACCCGAATCGTTTAAAAGAATGTTTTCTTCAGGGATTTTAAGTTCGTGCAACGGTGAACTGTGTTCGCCTTTGGTGGCCGTACTGGCGAATGTGATTGTATAATCCCTTTCTTTAAAAAAATGAATTAATTGCATCATCCGGTTTCCGGCAGCTGTCGTTGCAGGCTCCGGCCAATTGTAACCAATGATCAAGAGGGATTTCTTATGCATCGTTCAATCCAAAAATAAGGTATTTATGTAATGTTACCCCAGTATTTTCGCTATTTGAAAATATTTCTGATTGAATATGAAGCCATTATGCTCTAACATGGTCATTCCATATAAAATCCCATTAAAGATCTGCAATAACAAATCAATCAGAATATAATTCAGCGTTTAATAGCGCTACATTTTCTCAGCGAACATCTTTGAGATTTTTGAACGTAATTTTCGTTCATAATCTTCTTCTAACCACTCCTTGTAATTCTTGGTGTTGTTCATGATGCAGTACGAATAAAGGCGCACACGATAGGCAATCTCCTCTTTCAACGATTTTGCCAATATACGGGCATCAAAAACATCCTCTGAATTTTCAACACAGATCTGGGCATGTTGCTCTATACTGTTTTCCAAAACAACCTTGGATTTTAAGCCTTGGGCGAAAACCCTTTTATATTCGGCCTTTACATCGAAACTGATATTTTCCGAATTTGCAAATTGGGCACGAAGATCAGGAGGCATTTCATAAACGAATTCCCTTTCGATCTCCTCGTCGTTCTTAATGTTCTCCAAATAAAAATCAGGAAAATGGAAGATCTCTTGCCAATCTATCGGGGCATTCCATAAACCAAAACGGGCGACATTGTTCCCAAGGTCAACAACCGTAAATTCTTCTTTATTGGGGAGTACACGTGAGCCACGCCCGATCATTTGAAAATATAGGGTCAAAGATCGCGTAGCCCTATTGAGCATTATGGTCTCTACCGTAGGTTCGTCAAAACCAGTGGTTAAAATACTAACCGAAGTTAGAATAGCATCTGGCGTTTCTGAAAACCATTGCAAAATCTCACGCCTTTCAGAAGCCGTATTCTTATTGTCCAAATGACGAATTGGGAGTCCGGCTTTTTTAAAGGTCTCATATACATATATTGATGTATTGATCCCATTATTGAAAATAAGGGTCTTTTTACCTTTGGAAATCTCATTGTATGCATTCAATAACTTACCCAACATACTTTGGTTCCCATAGAGCTCATCAGAAGATTTTACCGTGTAATCACCGTTTATTCCGAGTTTAAGTCCCTGAAGGCTAACGTCGTAATTGTACATATTGGCTTTGGCCAAGAACTTCTTTTTGATCAATGAGGAAATAGATTCCCCTACGATCAACTTCTGATAATTATCCTTCATCGGAAGTTTAATATTTGAACTCAAAGGAGTTGCCGTTACCCCAAGGATCACGGCATGTTCAAAATATTTGAATAATTTCCTGAAGGAATTGTAATGTGCCTCATCAATAATTACAAGACCAATGTTATTGATCTCGATTTTCTCATCCTGTAGTCGATTGTTCAAGGTCTCGACCATTGCAACGAAGCACATATAATCATCTTGGTCTTGCAATTCTTTGACCTCGCTGTTGATGATTTTGTTCTTAACCCCAAAACCTCCGAGCATGCGGGAAGTTTGCTGACTAAGTTCAATTCGGTGCGTTAATACAACGACCTTCTTTTTGTTCTGTGAAATATATCGTTTTGCGATTTCGGAAAAAACCACGGTCTTTCCTCCTCCTGTGGGCAATTGATAAAGGAGGTTTACATTATCAGGTGATTCTTCGAGATACGTGAATATCTTGTTGAGATCATCTAATTGATAATCGTAAAGTGTTTTTTCTTTTAAGTTTTTTTGTCCTTCCAAACGGTCGTTTTCTGGTATTTTACAATTCTTTTCTATTGGACGTTAGTGCAAATCCGAATTTTGCAAAATTAGCAGAAATAAAAACCTGTACGAAATTTAAAAGCAGAAATCCTTTGAAAATCTAAATGATGACTTGTAAATACGTAGTAGTTAAGGGGTTGTGGTTCAACTTATTTTTACGCTTATTTCCACTACCCTATCTTTAGTCAGTATTATTTTTTCCGGTGGAAGGTAATCTTCATTTCGATGGTGTTAATCGGAAGTAAAAAACATGGTATGGATAAATCAATACTTTTTATCTTCGGACACCAAATTCAGGAGTTCTTCCCCACTGGCCAACCTTCTATAATTCTCTACAATCTGTGGTACAACCGAAGCAGTATCTGAAACACTCGCATAATGTGGGGTCATATGAATTTTAGGATGCTCCCAAAAAGGATGGTCCAACTGTAAAGGCTCTTCGTGGTAAACATCTAAGGAAGCCCCGGAAAGATGACCTTTATCCAACATTATCAAAAGGTCATTGTCTACCAAATGGCCACCACGGGC
Organism: Maribacter sp. TH_r10; assembly: GCF_033101095.1. Classification (NCBI taxonomy): domain Bacteria; kingdom Pseudomonadati; phylum Bacteroidota; class Flavobacteriia; order Flavobacteriales; family Flavobacteriaceae; genus Maribacter; species Maribacter sp. TH_r10. The sequence continues at coordinate 647,539 of NZ_JAWMPY010000002.1, forward strand.
TACATTGATGATATGTGCTCCTTTGGGTAATTGTTCAAACAATTCGGCATTTAAGATTCCCCTGGTTTCATTGGTCAAGGGTAATAGACAAACCAAAATCTGTGTAGAATTCAAAAAAGCAGATATCTTGGAAGAAGCTGTAAATGTTTTTACTCCTTTGATCTGCTTTTCGGAACCGGACCAACCCTGTACTTTAAATCCAAGACGGACTAAATCTTTGGCAAGGACTGTTCCCAATGCCCCAAGTCCCATAATCCCGATTGTTACATCAGCTATGCGTTTGTAGGGAATGGGTTTCCATATTTTTCTAAATTGATCCACTTTGTAGTGGTATAGGTTTTTTAGTTGACTGAATATTAAGGCAGTAACGTGTTCGGACATATCCTTGGCAAGGAATTCATCGACCACACGGGTTATGGGGATATGCAGTGGAAGTTGGTTGTCTTCGAACAAAAAATCTACCCCGGCACCACTGGAAGCAATACATTCCAAGTTTGGATAATCCTTGAGGGATCCGATAGGATGCTTCCATACCAATGCCATTTTTATATCCTCCTTAGGATGTTTCTCCAAATAACCGTAAACCGGAATTTGTGGGGCATAAAGGTTTAAAGCCTCTTTCCAGCTATTTATCTTGTCGTCTTTCCTTATGATTACGATGGCCATATCAATCCAGTATATCCAAACCTCTGGAAAAACCCTCTTGGTAACTCCAATGGTTTTCCTGGGTAAAATTATAAACCTTTACAATACGTTCCTTAAAATTGGGCAATAATCCATTTAAGGAAATGAATTGGGCCATTTCATTGAACGAATTGAGCATACTTTTGTAAAATGCCTCGGGAACGTTACGATCCATTGAGAATGTTTGGGCAACTTCTAAATTATACAGCATTAGATCCGCTATTAAATGCGGTTCAACGCCAAGGGTCAAAAAATGCTTTATATATTTTTGGGCAACGGAACGCCTGGCTTTGGGCCTCTTTCTTTTTAAAGGGAAATACTCGTTTGAAATCCTTGCCTTGGCCTCTTGTACCATCTTGTCCTCTTTTGGGTTAAAGATGAAGTCGTAGTATTCTTTTACCATCGGGAACCTGGAATAGAGATCCATTAGCTGTTCTTCGAGTTCTTTCTTTTTCAGTTCGGCCAAATATTTTTTAAGGGCTCTTTTACTCATGTTTATCTGTTGGGTTTCAAAAATACATTATGCGACGGTAAAATGTTCTAGACTTTAGGGTAAAATCAAGAACTTGTCATAAATAATGTATAACATTCTTGATATCCTTTGGAAAAGACAGATTATTAATGTATTATGAATGTTTACGGAATGTTCAATTTAAAACAGGATTTACACATATGAGGCAACTTAAGATTATCAAGCAGGTAACCAATAGAGAATCGAAATCACTGGATAAATACTTGCAAGATATCAGTAAAATTGAATTGATAAATGCACAAGAAGAGGTAGAATTGGCGCAACGTATACGTACGGGGGACCAAGTTGCCCTTGAAAAATTGACGACGGCCAATTTACGATTCGTAGTTTCAGTAGCAAAGCAATATCAAAATCAAGGCTTAAAGTTGCCCGATTTGATTAATGAGGGCAATTTAGGTCTCGTTAAGGCCGCTAAGCGTTTTGATGAAACCCGAGGGTTCAAGTTCATCTCGTACGCGGTTTGGTGGATCAGACAATCAATTCTACAGGCCTTGGCCGAGCAGTCACGTGTGGTAAGACTCCCATTGAACAAAATCGGTTCGATCAATAAAATCAAAAAGACATTTTCTTATTTGGAACAAGCGCATGAACGTCCACCATCCCCAGAGGAAATTGCCAAAGAGTTGGAAATGACCGTAACCGAGGTTAAACAGTCATTGAAGAATACCGGTAGGCATGTTTCTATGGATGCTCCCCTACGTGAGGGAGAGGATTCTAACCTTTATGATGTACTGCGTTCCGGTGAATCGCCACGGCCCGATAAAATATTGTTGCAACAGTCGCTGAATACGGAAATCAACAGGGCACTGGAAACCTTATCCCCGAGAGAAGCCGATGTGGTAAAACTTTATTATGGTATAGGTGACCAGCAATCGATGACCTTGGCAGAAATTGGACAAACCTTTGATCTTACTCGGGAACGCGTACGCCAGATAAGGGAAAAGGCAATTCGAAAATTAAGACACAATTCCAGAAGTAAATTGCTAAAGACGTATTTGGGATAGGGAATTACTTTTCAAAGCACAAAAAAAGAGCCATGATAATTAAATCATGGCTCTTTTTAGTTTTTTATCAGCTTTCTTACGAAAAGCTTAGCTTATTGATATTCACGTCTATTAAGATTTCGTTCAAATTCTCAATAAAATTCAAGTAAGCTGTGTTGTCTGCATTTTGATGTGCCATAATGTGTGGGATTTTTAAGGTTTTTGAAAGGGACTACATATAATCCAATTCAACTAATTCGTTTAAACTTAAAATTTCGTTTAGATCTTGTAGGAAGGCCAAATACTCTTCCCCGTAGGTATCGTATAGCATATGGTTTAGGTTAAACTCGCATCATACGAGTGATTTGGTTTATAATTTATACTGTAAACATATTCATAACGAGCACTTGTTACAATAAATTGTGGTGAAACAAATTATTCCTGTTGTCAAAATTACTTTTTTGATGGAATACCAATTTTGCTGAAAAAGATACCCTGCCGTTTATCGATGATTTTGGTAAATCCTTTAAAATTTCATGTAGTAAGTAAAACCGGCAGAAACAGCCCAATAGAAATTTCCAGCATCATAGGCCAACTCTTGACGGGTCAATCCTAAATTAGCTTTATATAAATGAGGTTGTTTTTTACCTGAAAATTGATATTCTAGATTAAGCTGTTGGGATTCTACATAAAGAATGGTCTCTGCCAATAGTTCATCACCATCCCTCAATTGTCTTAAATCCGCAGAGTAACCATAACCTGCCATTACACCGAAGTAGTTCTCACCGTCTTTTAAATATTTACGCCCTAGGATCGTTCCCGAAACCCCTACTGGTTTATCTTTATTAAGAGATATGTAGGGCCTTGCAGAAATATAATAATTGCCCCGGTACATACCTAGGCTTCCGGTGATAATGTTCGCTTGCGTAGTTTTAAAATCTAGATAACGAACACCTGCCGATATTTCAATGGATTTGGGCAAATTAGCATATAATTCAGCCCCTACCCTATGATTTGGAAAAGTCGGGGCATCTGAGAATGCATAATTGGTATAGGCATATATTTTTTTAGAGAATTTTGGATACGCATCCAATTCATATTGGATTCCATTGGTTTGAAAACGATTGCTGAAATTAATACGGGGTATGATGCTCCCTATTTTTGTCGCTCTTTTATATTCTAGACTAGAATAGATCATTGGATCATAGGCCTTGTCAAAAACATCGTAACTATTTGATATGGCTATACTGTTCTTATATACTTTTTCTTCTAAAATGGATTTCCCGGTATTTTCATCAGGTTTTTCTGAAAGGGTTTCAATAGATCCAGGTGTATGTTTTAATATTTCAGTCCTGAGTGCTGTCAACTGATCATCATCCTTTATATAACGTATCGCCTTATTGGCCAACCCTAAGGCTATGTAATACTCTTTGGCATAAATTTCATTTTTGATGGCGGCAATCCAGGTTTCTTTGTTCTTCTTATCTATAGATGTTATTTTGTTGAATTGTTTTCTTGCTTCATCATAATCACCATCCCAACTGTAAGTACTTGCCAATAAGTTCCTGACATCATTGTAATTCGGATATTTGGTTAAAACAAGGTTCAAAGTGTCTTGGGCAATGGCATGTTTACCATTAAATGCCAATTCCCGAGCTGTGAGCAAAGATTCGTCGGGGTTACCCTTATATTCCCTTTCTTGTGCCAAACCCAGGAAACCAAAGAAACAGCCCAATAAAATTAGATATGTTCGTTTAATTCTCATTTGATATCTACGGCTACGATATTAGTTTCCTTTTTAACATGTTCGGTTGCTTTTTTCAAAGCATTTTTTCTTATTTGTTCTTTGGCCCTAGTTATCTTTTCATTAATTTCTCGGGATGAAATACCTTTTTGTTCAATTGTTTTGAATAGCTGATCGGCCTGTTCACTTTTATCCGCCCAATAATAGGTGTCCAGCAAAGCGGAATATGCGTCGGTATATGTAGGGTATTTTCTAATTACTTCTGATAATAGAACTATTGAAGTTTTATAGTCTTTCTTCCATGAATGTATTCTCCCGATCAAAACCTCGGTATCTGCATGCCTGGGGATTTTACTTAAAATATAATTTGCCAACAATAAAGCTCTGTCCCAATCATTATCAATTGCCAAATTTCTAGCGGTCTTATAGGCCTTGTCGAAATCATTGCCATTAAAGACACTTTGAACCCAAACCATTTCTGCCTTGGTAAATTCTTTCGACCCTTTAGCATACAAAGCTTCTGAACGAGGAAGGATTTTATTATTGGCCGTTACATATTTGTTTACCGCCTTAAAATACCTGAAATTGTCCTTTGCTTGGGTAACAGGGGCATTATCTCCTGGTTTATCCAATACTAGATCATTATTGATGTGGTACACTCTTGAACCTGAAACAAATAGGTTTTCGTGAATATAATCATGTACGTTTTTCTTATTCCTAAACAATGGGATTTGTTTGGTTTTTTTGAAAATCCCTTCATGAATAAGATCATCACCCAACCAGGCTACTTTATTTGGGACTTTCATTTTATAATTTCCATCTAACATAGAAATGAGGGATGGGGCTATGTCGGCATGGGACACTAAGGCATCTATTTTTTTTGGATATTTCAATAATGGCCCAAAAGCCATTAGGGGAACTTTGTATCTTCCCAGATTATCATCCTGTGGTAAATCTTTCAAATTATGACTTCCTGTAATGATAAAAACGGTGTTGTTGTAATTGGCTTGCCTTCTATAGCCTTTTAAAAAATCCTCTATGGCCTGATCGGCATACAATAAACTGGCAAACACTTCCTTGTTCCTGTTCACCAGTTTCTTTGTTCTTTTATCCATTTTAGAGGCCATGAGTATCCGGTCAACTTTTTCCTCATACTCTTTCTGGTCAGGAATAAGAAATGGATTCTTTGTGCTTAAGGTCATGAAGACATCCAACCTTGGCATACTTGTAAACTTATCCAATGATTGCCATTTTCTAAAAAGCTCTTTATCCGGATATCCCAATGATATACCCGCAGCATCCTCGTCTTGCAATCGATACCCATCTCCAAATCCTTTTTTGTCCAATATTTCATCAACTCGTTCTTCATCCAAAAATCTATCCAAGCCGTTCAATGCGCTGTTGCCCCCATAACTAAATGAGGTTCTATATCCATTTTCTTTAAGAACGCTGAACATTGTTTGGCGGTTTACCTTACTCTCAAGATTTGTAAATCCGTTTTTACCAAAGGGTAAGGACCCCATAATTGAAGGTAAAGCCGCAAAACCCTCACCCGTATTACTGACATGGTTTTTCCAGTAGAGTGATTGGTTCGAAAGAGATTCTAAAAATGGAGTGAAACCTTTGTATTTTGCGTTTTTTCCAATGAAGTCAGAACCAAGTCCGTCAACGATCAATACCACTATATTCGGTTTCGTTTCAGCAAGATTAAAATAGTTGTCCAATCTTCCTTTGCCCCCCCTTTTCTTAATTAACGGATATTCAGCGTCACCTTCATATTTGTTGAAATCGAAAATATTGTTAACGGCACTTTCGATATAATGTTGAGTTTTATTCTCATTGATCGGTTTCTTTTCAGAATTCAGGGTGGCCAAGAACATACTGAACAAAATAATCGTTAGTGGGAACGTTCTGCTCACCACATTGTACAATGACTCGGTAACTTTACCAAACCAAAGAAATAATAATATGGTTGCCACTAAGACGATTACTATGGGTAAAACAGAATAGCCTTCCCTGACGATTTCCACAAATCTGAACATATTATAGTCCAGAACTTCATAATTCTGAATATAATGCTCGATCAATGCCCCTTCGATAACAATTAGAATCCCCAAAACTATTTTGGAGACATTGTAACCCAAGTTGGCTTTTTTATTTTCTAAATAATTGAACAAAAATGCCAATATGAACGCCATCAGGGCTCCAAAACCAGTATGGTGCATTATCAACAACAAGAAACTTTTATTCAAGAAACTATCCAATACACCGTCAAAATACAACCTTAAATTTTGATATAATGACAGCAATACCATACAACCAAAGAAGGCAATCACCAAGGGAATGAAATCCTTTAGCTTTTTACGCTTTAAATTGGATGATATGTTGTTGTTTCCTTGCATTCTATGAAGCTTTGGCAAATCCTTTTCGTACTTGGGATCCCCAACCTGATTTAATTTTGAACAGTTTTTTGTAATTACCCCTGATTGCGGCCCAAACGACTATCGGGTGAAAGAAGAAGGGTTCTATTACAGCGCAGAGCATTAGGGTCAGAATATCCTTTGTTTTTCGGTATTCATTATAGGAATAGACATCCCATAAAATGGCAAAAAAGGAGAACATGACCGAAAACATGTAAACCGTCGCTGTTATGGCAATGAAAAAATCCAAGTTTAAAATTCCTAAATAGATAAATAGAATTATTGAGAAAAAACCGAAGAATTCCAATAAAGGGGATAACCACTCGTAAAAGAACCAATAGGGAAAACTTACCATTCCCAACCTACCATATCTAGGATTAAAGAACATTTCGCGATGTTTATACAAGGTCTCTAAGTTTCCTCGGCTCCACCTATCCCTTTGATTCACCAAGATCTTTAAATCCTCTGGAACCTCTGTCCAACATAACGGATCTGGAATATATTCGACGGTGTATGGAACTTTGCGTTCGTGCATGTATTTACGCATTTTGAATACAATCTCCATATCCTCGCCAACGGTATTCGTGTCGTATCCGCCTACTTCCATTGCGATTTTCCTATCAAAAAAACCAAATGCCCCGGAAATAATCAAAAGTCCATCAATACGGCCCCATGCCATTCGACCAAGAATGAAAGACCTTGTGTATTCCAATAATTGAAATTTGGCGAGCCAATTTTTCGGTAATCTAATCTCTTCTAATTGCCCACCGGTAATCGTACAAGAATTTGCCACCCTGATTACACCACCCACCGCAACCACCTTCTTTTTTGACCGTTGGTAAAATGATTTGGCCACGTGTAATAATGCATCTGGTAATAAAAGACAGTCCACATCAATGCAGCCAACATAAGTGTTGGTTGACAGTGCCATACCCGTGTTCAGGGCATCGGATTTACCGCCATTTTCCTTATCGACTACGGTTAATTTTGAAAAGGAGCTTTGTTTTGATTTATAAATTCCCCTTACGGGTTTTGATTTCCAATCAGGATTGATTGGTTGATGTATTTTTTCTAGATTATAAGCATCTATCATCTTTTGCAAGGTTTCATCCTTACTGCCATCATTTACAACCATGACCTCATAGTTTGAATAGCGCAAGGATAAAAGTGACCTAACGTTTTCAACAATCGTCAATCCCTCATTATATGCAGGAGCAATTATTGTAATTGCCGGCTCTAAAGGTGACCCTGCAATTTTACTAAGATCATCAAAGCTATTTTTATGCTTATAGTGTAAAGAGTTTCTGGACGCTAAATATCCCATGGCGGTAAACAATGTGAACAACACTACCGTGTATGTTAAAAACACAATGTTTATATAATCCAGGATTATATTTAAGAGATCGTTATCCATTTAGTTTCTCTAGTAATCTATTAGGTATTGACCTTAGTTGAAATAGTAACCCGAAGTTTTGATTCTTATTCAAAAAGGATTGGGACATATTCTTTATGGCATTCCCTCCAGGGCCAATTAAAGCGAATTCATCAGTGAAAATCAATAGATCATCATCTTCATTGACCAAAGAATTTTCATGGGAATCAGAAAGAACATTTGTTTCAACATCCATTTCTTTAAGTGTCTTTTCAGAAAGCCGTTCTTTAAGCTGGGCCAAAGTTGATTCTGCTTTTGCACTTATTTCAATATTGGGGTCCTTTAATAATCCAGTGAGGAATGAGATTTCCTTATTATCACCAACGGCAACTATTTCATCCAAAAGGATCAACTTTGATTCTGTATCACAGGAGTGGAACAACTCTTCAAAAATGCTATGCCTTACCGATTTGACTTTAGGGTCTATTCTTCTTTCTATGGTATAAACAACGTTTTGGATTCGCTCTTGAATCAGTGGTCTTGATTCTTCCAATAATAAATCGAGTAAGAAGGGAATCTCCCGATGATCACCCAATTCTTCAATATCGGACAACAATCTAATCAATACTGCCGTTTCATTATCGAATTCATAAGGTTTAGGTATCAAAGACAAAATTGATTCGATATCTTCCTTTGGAGCCTGGTTAACATTATCTTGTTGAAATTCTTGTGATATAGGCCAATCAATGAATACATTGTCTTCTTCGTCAATTAACTCCTTATTCATTGACTGTTCATTGGCCAAGTTATTTTCCAATATCTCCTCAATAACGGTTTTTCCCTCCTCTATTATTGTTTCGTTGAAATCATTTTCAACTTCCTCTTCGGGTTTTGGAAATTTGACTTCATCATTGTCAATTATGTTCTTAAGTTCTTCCTCAACAACGATAGGCAAAAAAGTTAGGTCTTGAACGGTAAATTCAAATTCTGGGTTATCAGATTCTTTTTCTTCCCTATCCATTATTGTAGTGTTTATCTCATTATTAACAATATCAAAGTCAGTATTGTCTTCCTGCTTTTCCTCTTTCGGTTCATTGGACACCACTATAGGTAAGAAGTCCAAGGCGGTTTCTGATAGGTCAAACATAGAACTTTCAAATCCCTCGATTTCTTCTTTATTTTTAAGTTCTATTTCATCCTTAAATGCATCTGACCCAATAGCATTGTATAAAATATTTTCTTCTGATGCTGACACTACAATCGGTAAAAAATCCAGATTTTCTTGCCCCACTTCTATATGCACTTCCTTTTCACTTGGAATTTTAGATTCTGATTCATAACCTGAATCTGGAATATTCAATTCTTCTTGAAAGATTTCTTTTGACGTTTCTTCCCTATGTTCAATTGGACTCTCATCGTTGAATTCTTCAATTTCCTTTTTTTCGATTATATCATCCGGCATTTCATTGTTGGTCACATTCTCAATACCTTCAGTAGGCATTATAGTTTCTGGAACTATAGTGTTGATTGCGCTCAGCGCTTTGCTTTTTACGGTAAAATCGAGTTTTTTTCTTTCAATTTTTCTTAAAAACACAATATCTCCCTGATCACCTAATAAGCTAATGGCACCAAGAATAGATATTTTGACTTCAGTTGAACATCGCCAAAAAACCTTCTTTAACATGTCTTTTGCTTCTACGACATTAAAGATTTTTAAACATTCTATAGCCTCTAATTTGATTTGATCGTTTCTATGTTTCAATAATTCTATCAGAGAGGCCCTTGCATCATTTTGGTTATAATGTTTGATTAGTCTAAGAGCGAAAAGAACAACATGTTTGTTTTTAGAGGTGAGCCATGTTTTGAATTGAGGTGGTTTGAAGTCTTTATTGTTACGTAAGATCTCTAAAAGACTAAGTTGTTGCCACTCTGATATCTTATACTTTGTGGTGTCCATGAAGTATGAAATCCCTTCATTCTTAAGGGTAATTGTTGCAATTTCCGCCTGCTTTCTTATCACACTTCTTTTGTCATTGATAAAGCGCACAATATATTGATATGATTCGGTCACCTGCATATGGGAAAGCTCCAAAATCCCTTTGGAAACCATCTCCCAACGCCAACTTTCGAGTTTTTTGTAGGCATCTAGATGTAATCCTAAATTTTTATAGAGATCAATTAACTGTTTTAGGGCCTGACCGGAAACATCCCTTCTGAGTTCCATAAGCGTACTCGCCAGCACCTCACGGTTAAAATTATCGTTCAATAACTCCCTGATATGGATCTTGTGCTCTATATAAGTGTTTTTTTCTTCCTTGGAACCATTTTCGGAATAAAAAATAAACTCACTTATCATAGGGGAAAGCTCTCTCTTTTTTTCTAAAATTTTACGTGAACGAGCTGAGATCTTATTTCTGTAAAAGAAAATGCAGACAAAGAAAATAAAACCGATTCCAACAAACAGCATTGTTAGATCCCACAAAAGATCCGTATGGATCTTTGGGGCACTTAACAGTAAATTTATGCTATATGTTAGGCTATACGTCAATTACTAAACTTTCCTTAATTCCCTGTTTATTCTCATTATCAATTCCGCTGGACTCACTGGTTTGGAAATAAAATCATTTGCCCCCAAATCAAATGCTTTCAATACATTCTCTTCATTACCTGCAGATGAAATTATTATTATGGGAATTTTGAAGTTAAGCTCATTACGAACATAATCCACAAGCTCTAGTCCAGAAAAATATGGCATCATAATGTCACTAATGATTAAATCTGGGACCTCCTTTTCCAAATGTTCCTTTACTTCTTTACCATTGCTACTTATATTAACTTGAAACCCCTCTTTTTGAAGGCGGAATTTAAGTAATGAAGCCAATAATTCATCATCCTCTGCCAGTAGTAGTTTATATGTATCCATTTGGGTTTACTTCTCGTTCTTAAGTTTCTTCAGTTCATTGTCAATGTCCCTTTCAACTAAATCATATTCCTGTGTAAAGGAAACTAAAAGGCCTTTCAATTCGTCCAGATTCTTTTTTTCCTTGCTTAGCGTTTGCACCCTCAGAACTATATTCAATAATGTGGTTGCTTGAACCATTTTTAATCCAGATTTAATTTTGTGTGAGGCAAAAGCCAAGCTGTCATAATCTTCATTTTTTAAGTGAACTGAATAAGCGCCAATAAACTCGAGTATGTTGAGTTTAAAAAGTCCTACGAGCTCTTCTAGAAAATCATGTTCACCGAAACTATCATCCTGTAAAGTTTTGAGGTTTATTCTTTTGGGGCACGGTAATGCTGTTTGATGCATTTCTTCTTCGTTTAATGTACCTTTACGGGAAATCTGTCCTCTACCGCAATTATCAATCAGTTTCATAAGGAGTTCTTCAGGGTTAAATGGTTTTAAAATCAAATCATCTATGCCATATGCGCTACAATCCTCTTTTTCATGGGCAGTAATATCGGCTGTAACTACAATAATTGGAATATTCTTTATTTGGGGAGATTTGCTTTCTCGTATCTGTTTGGTAATCTCAACACCACTCATACCTGGCATTCTTAGATCCATTAGAATAAGATCAATATTATGCTCTTCAAGAAATTTTAGTCCAGCTGGTCCGTCATCAGTTACATATGACTTACATCCCCATGCCTTTAATCGCTGCTTAAATAAGCGTTGGTTCATACTATTGTCCTCAAAAACCAGGATTTTTTTGCCTTTTAAAGGATTATCGACTGAAATTTGATCATTGATTTCAGGATTCTTTTGAGGTATAGAGGATTCATTGCCTTTTTTAAAGGGTAAATTGAATTTAAAGACGGTTCCTCTGCCTAACTTACTTTGAACTTCAATGTTTCCGTTCAAGAGTTCTATTATTTGTTTAACAATATTCAAACCTAGGCCAGAACCCCCATAATTGACCGCGGTATAATTATCTGCCTGTCTAAAGTAGCCGAATATGTGTTTAATGTTTTCCTCGGATATTCCTATACCTGTATCAGATACGACAAACTCCAGGTTAATAGTATCATTGCGGTGGTTTTTCAAGGATATCTCCAGTAAAATCTCCCCTTCTTCAACAAATTTAATGGCATTCCCAATGAGGTTTAATAAAACTTGTGAAAGTTTGGCGGCATCACCTTTCAACACTTTGGGTATACTTGGGTCAATTTTTGATCTCAGTACTACTTTGTCGTTAGTAATCAAAGTGTTGCATAGATACAATATATTGTCGATGACACCATCAAAATTAAAATCATCTTGGTTTATTGTTTCAAGACCTTCTGAAAGTTTGGTAAATTCCAATAACTCATTGATTATCTCAAGAAGTGAATTTGAAGCAACTTGAATAGCCTCGACCTTTTCTAATTGATTTTGGCTCAATTTCTCCTCTTTAAGTAAATCCGTAAATCCAATAATTCCGTTTAAAGGCGTACGAATTTCATGGCTAACATTGGCAATAAGCTTGGTCGCATTGCTTTTACCACCAACAGGCAATGGATTTTCCTCTAAAATATCTTGCTCATTGGAATTGGGCGTCCACTGTTGTGAAACAGCAGGGACCCCTTGGAAAACCATTTGCTCCAAGCGTCCTTTGAATTCATCGAAGCTTTTTTTAAGAAGAGCACTGTTCTTTGTATTTAGTTCCTCAAAAGAATATTCGTTGAGTGTAGATTCAATATTATCTAGTTGGTTAAGTAATTTTCTTGCCTTCAAAAGGTAGGTTTATTTGGGTTAATGATATGTGCTAAGTTGATAAACTCTTACGTTATTGTCTTTAACATAGATCTTAGACGTTTTAAAGCTCTTCATAATCAGAAGTATCTGCAATAATTTGTTCTCGAATAACCCTTATTTGTTGTCAAATTCCTTTATTTGTAGGTATAAATAATTTGCCATATGAAAAAACTACTTTACCTCTCTTCTTTTTTTCTATTATTCAATTGCGCTGAGACAGTGAAAAAAGCAGAGATAAGCGGAATTGACAAGGTCAAGGAAATACATGAAAAGGTGATTACAATTGATACCCATGACGATATCAATGTCAACAATTTTACCGATTCGGTTAATTATACACAAAGGCTAACGACCCAGATCAACATTCCCAAGATGATCGAAGGCGGTTTGGATGTTTCTTGGCTTATCGTTTATACAGGTCAAGATTCATTGAATGCCGAAGGTTATGCCAAGGCCAAAGCAAATGCCATGGCCAAGTTCGATGCCATACACAGACTTTGCGAGGAAATTGCCCCGGATGAGATCGAGTTGGCCCTTACTTCGGATGATGTACGCAGAATCGTCGCTTCAGGAAAAAAAGTAGCCATGATCGGGGTAGAAAATGCATATCCCATTGGGGAAGATCTTTCAGGTTTTGAAGAATATTATAACCTTGGGGCCAGATATATCTCCTTGTCGCATAATGGGCATAGCCAATTCTGTGATTCTAACACCGGGGAAGAGGACGATATTTGGCTTTATAATGGGCTAAGTGACTTGGGCAAGGAAGCTGTAAAAGAAATGAACCGTTTGGGCATTATGATAGATGTTTCCCATCCTTCAAAAGAATCCATGGTACAAATGATCAATTTATCAAAGGCACCGATTATTGCTTCCCACTCTTCAGCAAGGGCGCTTTGTGGTCATAGTCGTAATTTAGATGACGAACAACTGTTGATGATGAAAGAAAATGGAGGGGTTGTACAAACCGTTGCCTTCAGATCTTATTTGAATACGGAAAAGAACGATAAGCGTACGGCTTACATGAAGAACATATATACCCAAGTTGCAGATTCATTAGGGATAGCTTGGTATGAAAGGTCCCAGATCAAAGATCTGACCGAGAGCCAGAAAGAAGATTTTTTCAATAATTACCGAAAGGTAATGGATATCGGTACCGAAATAGCCAAAACAAAAACCGATGTTCCGGAAGATGTGAGTGTGGTCGATTTTGTGGATCATATTGATTATATGGTAGATTTAATAGGCATTGACCATGTGGGTATCAGCTCCGATTTTGATGGTGGTGGCGGAATTGAAGGATGGTCAGATGCCTCAGAAACCATGAACGTGACCGCTGAACTTGTAAAAAGAGGATATACCGAAGAAGAGATTGAAAAACTTTGGGGAGGTAACTTACTTCGGGTTCTTGATGAAGTACAGGCCGTTGCTGATGAACTTAGTAAAAAAACAACGTAAGCGATTCAATAATTTTATATTTAAATAAAAGGGATAGACTTCAAATAAGTTCTATCCTTTTTTTTATGCCATTATTTATAATTCAGGGGTACTTTCTTATCCGAAATTGACAATAAGAAATTTTTTTAAGATTAAATGGAGATAATTCTTACGATTTAATGTTTTTGTAATAAAATAATGTAACATTCCATTTATATTTGATACTAATCAGAAAATTAATTCAATAAACTCAGAACATGAAAACACTAAAACTATGTATTGCAATTTTGGCCATGACCTTTGTTGCACCTTTAAGCGCACAGACCGCGGATGAAATCCTGGACACCTATTTTGAAAATATCGGAGGGCTTGAAAAGCTCAAAAGTGTAGAGGGAATGAAAATGGTAGCGAAAATAAATCAACAGGGAATGGAGATTCCTCTGGAAGTATTGCAATTGAGCGATGGTCGACAGATGACCACTATTAATTTTCAAGGAAAAGAAATAAAGCAAGGTGTTTTCGATGGTGAAACCTTATGGAGCCATAATTTCATGACCATGAAGGCTGAAAAAAGTGATGCGGAGGCCACTGCAAACTTTAAATTGAATTCAAATGATTTCCCTGATTCATTTATAGATTATAAAGAGAAGGGATATACCGTAGAATTATTGGGGAAAGAAACCATAAGTGGAACGGAGACTTTCAAGATAAAATTGGTCAAAGAGCCTATTACCGTAGATGGTAAAGAAGAAGAAGATGTATCTTTCTATTTTTTCGATACGGATAATTTTGTCCCTATTGCCGTTCAATCCGAAATTAAATCGGGGCAAGGAAAAGGTATGGTTCAAGAAATGACATTCAGCGACTATGAGGAGGTTGATGGTATATATTTTGCTTTTTCAATGACCCAAGGGGTAAAAGGCCAGCCAGGAAATCCTTTGACTATAGAAAGTATTGAGCTGAATCCCACCGTTGAAGATGGAATATTTGCTTTTCCAGAGGAAATAGCAGTAGACGAAAAATAACAACAACATTTTTAAAGGCCCTTTCTTCTCAAAGGGCCTTTTTATTTAATATCTTTTATCATGAAAAAAATATATATCCTTATAGCCCTATTGGGGCTTGTAAGCTCGTATACAATAGTTGCACAAGATAAGAATAACGATGGTAAGGCTTTGTTTGGAGATATGACCGCTAGGCATATTGGCCCTGCCCTTATGAGTGGTCGTATCAACGATATGGAGGTGCACCCTACCAATAGTAGAATCATTTATGCAGGTACGGCTGGTGGCGGAGTTTGGAAATCGAATGATGCCGGTACTACCTTCAACCCTATTTTTGATGATTATTGCCAATCGATCGGAGCAGTTGCTTTAGATCCCAATGATCCGGACAATACCATATATGTTGGTACGGGAGAGACTTGGACCAGAAATAGTGTTTCTGTAGGTGACGGTCTATATAAATCAACAGATGGTGGTGCCAACTGGAGAAAGCTCGGTTTTGATAAATCAGAACGTATTGCCAATATCATTGTGAATCCAAAGAACCCAAAAGAAGTTTATGTAGCCGTTTTAGGTGCACTTTGGGGAGATAGCGAGGAAAGGGGTGTCTACAAATCAACAGATGCCGGTGAAACATGGAACAAACTCCTTTATATAAACCCAAAAACGGGATGTGCTGATTTGGCCATGGATCCTAATGACCCCAATGTGCTTTATGCTTCTATGTGGGAATTTAGACGTACGGGCTGGAGTTTTGAATCCGGCGGGGAAAATAGTGCATTGTATAAATCAACTGACGGGGGTGCAAATTGGTCCAAAATCCATAATGGGTTTCCTTCCGGTAAACTAGGGCGATTGGGAATAGCGGTGGCCCCATCGAACCCTAATGTTCTTTATACGGTCATTGAGGCTGAAAAAGATGAGCGTAAAGGGTTGTATCGAAGTGATGATGCAGGAAAATCTTGGAAGCAATTGAACAATGATTTCGGAATTACGGTTAGGCCTTTTTATTTTTCCCGTATCGTAGTGGACCCCCTTGATGAAAATGTTATCGTAAAAGGCGGACTAAGCGGTTCTATTTCCAGGGACGGCGGTAAAACGTTCAAGAACCTAGGAAATATGCACAGTGATATACATGATATTGCCTTTAGTATCAAAGATTCGGATATTATGTACGTAGGTACAGATGGTGGGGTTTATCGTTCATGGGATGGTGGTACCAATATGGAGATAGTGGAAAACCTTCCCCTTTCGCAGTTTTACCATATTAGTGTTGATGATGCCAGTCCGTATAATGTATATGGCGGATTGCAGGATAATGGTTCATGGTACGGACCTTCCTCCTCTCCTGGTGGTGTTGAGGCCAGGGATTGGAATTCTGTGGGTTATGGCGATGGGTTCCGTGTATTAAAACATCCGACGAAAAATATTATTTATTCAGAAATGCAGGGTGCGGAGAATGTTTGGCGCTTTGATGTAGACCGTAACCTTTCTAAAACCATACAGCCTCTACCCTCAAAAGGTGTTGCCAAATTGAGATTTAATTGGAACGCTCCTATGGCGGTTAGTACCCATCAACCTGACCGGTTTTACATGGGGAGTCAATTTTTGCACAAGTCTGATGATATGGGGGATACATGGGAAATCATCTCCCCCGATTTAACCACGAATGATCCAACAAAACAGGCTCAGGAAAACTCAGGCGGATTGTCGAAGGATAACTCAGGAGCTGAAAACCATACGACGATCTTTACCATAGCGGAATCCCCTCTCGATGAAAATGTGATTTGGGTGGGTACCGATGACGGTAATGTACAAGTTACCCAAGATGGTGGTAAAACTTGGACGAATACCATTGGTAATATTTCCGGATTGCCAAAAAATACATGGACCTATCATATCGAGGCCAGTGTTTTCAATAAGGGTACGGCCTATGCTGTGTTTGAGGGCCACACACAAAATGATATGAATCCTTATACTTACAAAACAACTGATTTTGGCAAGACTTGGACGAATATCATTACCGATGATGTGGTTGGTTTTGTTCGAAATATCCAGGAAGATTATGTAAATCCCGATTTATTGTTCCTAGGTACTGAATTTGGACTTTACATAACCTTGGACGGTGGTAAAAACTGGAAAAAGTTCACTAATAATATGCCATCGGTGGCCGTACACTTCATTGATCTACAAAAAGAAACCAATGATTTGGTCATGGGAACCCATGGTCGCGGGGTTATCATCATCGATGATATTTCACCTTTAAGGGAACTGACACCTGAAGTGCTTAACAAGAACGTTCATTTCTTTGCTAGCAAGCCAACCGTTATCAATGAAAAAAGTAATTTTTCGGGCAGTTTCGGTGCTGAAACGCAATTTGTAGGCCGAAACAAGAGTAAAAATGCCCAAATAAAATACTATTTAAAGAAAAGGCATACGTTTGGAAAGATGAAAATGGAAGTTCAGGATATGGAAGGGAATACCATTTTTGAATTGGGTCCTGGAAAATCAAAAGGAATCAATATCGTTAATTGGACCGGTAAAATAAGACAACCTAAAGTCGCCAAAGGAAAAACATTCTCTTTCGGTGGGTTTACTTCCCCATATGTAGCCGCTGGTACGTATAAAGCCGTTATGACCAAAGGTAAAGAAACGTATGAGCAGACCTTTGAATTGGTTTATGACGAAAAATCATCATTAACAGCAGAGGAAAGGGGTTTTAAGAACAAGACCACAATGAAAATGTACAACATGACCCAAGAACTTGCCTATTTGGTATATGAATTGGACGAAATGATTGTAAAGGCAGAAAGTGATAAGAATACCAAGATGGTTTCTAAATTAAATGGCCTTAAAGAAACTTTGGTCATTACCACAGGTGATAATTATGTGGGCTCTGCAGAACCCCAATTACGGGAAAAAATGGCCGATCTTTATAGTAAATTGGCCAACAATTATGATAAGCCTACCAAATCTGAATTGGAGAGTTTGAGTATAATCTCAGAACGGTTCGATACGGCAAAAGCGGATTTTATGAAATTGAAGAAAAAGTTTAAGACCAAGGATGATTTTTCTGTAAAGACATTTCAAGAGTTTTTAGAGAGCAAGTAAAGAGTTTGGATTGTATTAAAAAGGCCATTGGCGATTACGCCAATGGCCTTTTCTGTTCATAACCTCGTTAAAAACTTAAACCAAAGTGGTAAAACGAGGTAATATAAACGGGTATCTTTAGTAAAACTTTGTAAAATGAGTGATAGATCCCAAAATCTCTTACATATACGTCCTCAAATAGGTTCGGCCAAGGTTAATGATTCTATGAGTTCCGATGAGTATTTTCAGAACAAAACCATTAGACCGGTCTTAAAATTACAGAACGATCTTTTGTTGGCGGCTTTCCAGAATTACATCAACAAACACAAGAAAAGATATTATGATTTGAGTTTGGAAAACAAGTTAATGTATATCGAAAATGCCATCCAAAAGGATATCAAATTCCGAAATTCATTAAAGGGCATGGTCATTGGGCAATTTACAGTTGAAGAATATAATGATTATATAAAAAATTCTTCCGCCTTGAACAAGCGTATGATGAATATGGTTGTAGAACGTTTAAAAGGGCAAATACAGGTTTTTGAAGTTCCTGAATTAGTCCAATAGTGATTCACCGTTGAGATTTGTCGTAAGAATATCGCTCATTAGGTCAAAATAGGGCCTGATAGCTTTAAAGGAGTCATTTATTTTCATTGCAAAATCTGGTGAAAGAACCTCCTTGTCCGTAAATTTTCGGATAAAAATGTATTGTTTCTTTCTGATAAGATCAATATCGGGATGGCCTTTATCAAATCCTTTTGGTGCTGTTTTCAGCTCCTCGCCTATCAAATTGCCCCAGACATCAACAAATTTTTTATTATTGATGATCGTTTTGAATTCCTCTGCATCCAACTCCAATTCTTTACGAATGCGCAACAGATCTTCTTTCTCCGGATTCCAAAATCCTGTTGCAATAAAACTGTCCCCTGGTTTTATCTGTACATAATATCCTCCTCGCAACTTAGCCCCTGCCCTGGCGTATGAACCCGCAAAATGGGTCTTATAAGGTGTTTTGTCCTTTGAAAATCGGACATCCCTATAAATACGGAACATCTTCATTTTTTCGATGTCATCATGCTGTTTCATTCTCTCCATGACCGTACTGAAAAAAGTTTTGACACTGGCCTCCAGTGCTTTAAATCGGTCTTTGTTTGCGGTAAACCATTCTCTGGTATTATTTTGTTCCAATTCCTTTAAAAATAAAAAGACTTCTTTAGTAATTACGGCACTTTGCATACGACTTAACTGAGGTTATTTTAAGCTAAAGTTAACCAAATGGGAGGAACTCCTTTTAAAATATTCATTAATTTCGTTTTTACAATCAGCAAGTAATGGATCAGCAAGCAATAATCGATAAAATAAAGCAGCACAAGAAACAACCTAATCTAAGGTTTGCTTTAAAAGAAAGGGTTGAGGCGTTCACCAATAAACTTTTTTATACACTTTTTGATATAGACACTCCTGTTGAAGGCAACTTGGATATTTTGAAAACCGATTTTGAGGAATTGGCCAAATTGGCTTGTTGGGAATGCGAAAACCCATGTAGTAAGGTTTGGAAAGGCTATTTGGAATCACTTCCGATCGTACTTGAAAGTCTAAACCTTGATGCGGAAGCAATTGTTGATTGTGACCCTGCTTCCTTGTCCATTGAGGAAGTTTATATGGCATATCCCGGATTCTATGCGATTGCCATTTATCGATTGGCCCATGAATTATATAAGGTAGGTTTCCCTTTGGTGCCTAGACTTATGACCGAGTACGCGCATAGTAAGACCGGTGTGGATATTAATCCAGGGGCAAAAATTGGTAAATCGTTCTTTATTGATCATGCCACAGGAGTCGTTATTGGGGAATCTGCCGAAATAAAGGACCATGTAAAAGTTTATCAAGGGGTTACCCTAGGAGCCCTATATGTGGCCAAAGATTTAAAGGAAACCAAAAGGCATCCGACCATAGAAAATAATGTGACCATATACGCGAATGCAACTATACTAGGTGGTGAAACCGTTATTGGGGCCAACAGTATTATCGGTGGTAATGCGTGGGTGACCGAGTCGGTTCCTCCCAACTCTACCGTTTTCCATACACCAGAAATTAAAATAAAAACAGCAACCAATGTCTAGGACAATATTCGACATTATAGGGAACACCCCTTTAATAGCCTCACAAGTACTAAATACCAATCCCAACGTTAAACTCCTTTTTAAGATGGAAGGCCATAATCCGGGAGGAAGCGTTAAAGATCGTGCAGCTTTCAATATGATCAAATCCGGATTGGAAAAAGGTGCGATTTCAAAAAATTCGAGATTAATTGAAGCGACAAGTGGTAATACAGGAATTGCACTTGCTATGATAGCTGGTATTTATGGATTGGATATAGAGCTTGTAATGCCCGAAAACTCTACAAAAGAAAGGGTGCAGACCATGCGGGCATATGGAGCAAAGGTTACTTTGACGCCTTCCGATGTCGGAATTGAAGGGGCAAGGGATTACGCCGAGAATAAAGTAAAGCAGGAAGGATTCATTATGCTCGATCAATTTGCAAATGAAGATAATTGGAAAGCACATTATAAAACAACAGGGCCCGAAATTTGGCGCGATACCGAAGGAGCGGTAACTCATTTCGTTTCGGCAATGGGCACTACGGGAACCATAATGGGCACCTCAACATTTTTAAAGGAACAAGATCCTAATATTCAGATTGTAGGGGTTCAGCCTACTGATGGTTCCAGTATTCCCGGAATTAGAAAATGGCCTGAAGCTTATTTACCTAAGATATTCGATGCCAAAAAAGTTGACCACGTGATTGAAGTGGATACTGAAGAAGCGAGGGAAATGGCTAAAAGATTGGCCAAAGAAGAGGGTATTTTTTCAGGTATGAGTAGCGGTGGTGCAACGGTGGCGGCTTTAAAATTAGCCAAGACCATAGATAAAGGAACTATAGTATCCATTATTTGTGACCGTGGGGACCGTTATCTTTCATCAGATTTGTTCGATTAGGTTCTAGTATTGAATGGCCATTAAATCCAGTCTTTCTTTTTAAAAAAGATCAAAAGGCCAATAAAAATAACGACCATTAGGCCCCAAACCATAAAGTAACCGTTTTCCCATTGTAGTTCGGGCATATGAACGAAATTCATACCATAGATTCCGGCTATAAAAGTCAAGGGAATAAATATGGAAGACATAATGGTGAGCACCTTCATTACCTCGTTCATTTTGTTGCTCATATTGCTCATGTACATTTCCATTAAACTCATGGCCATTTCCCGATAGATTTGGAGGCTTTCGTTTATTTCGTAAGAATGGTCAAGGGCATCTCGTAAAAAGAATTTAGTATCCTTGCTCATTAGTGGACTTTCAGAATCAATCAATCGGTTCACGAGCTCTTTTACCGGGTAGATCCATTGCCTAATTTTAAGGACTTCCTTTTTCAATTGCTGAATCTGTTTGGCAACTTCAGGAGTAGGGTTTTCATATAGTTCCTCTTCCAAGGATTCTATTTTATGGCCGACATTCTCCAACACTATAAAGTAATTGTCAATGATGGAGTCCAATAAGGCAAAAAACAAATAGTCTGAATTTTTAGTTCTTATGCGTCCTGATTTGGCATTGATCCTATCTCGTACCCCATTGAAAACATCGTAATCCAATTCTTGGAATACCAAAACACAATTTTGCATTACGACCAAGGCCACATGTTCCCCGATCAATTCATTGTCATCATTTATATACAGCATTCTGAAAGTGCCAAAAATATAGTCTTCATATTCATCTATTTTTGGCCGTTGCTGGGTATTCACGATATCTTCCAATATCAATGCATTTAAGCCAAAGTGCTTACCCACTTTCTCTATAAAGGATTCATCACTTAAACCAACGATATTCACCCATGATGTGGTTGGTGTATCTTTATGGGCAACGATTTGCTCAATTTCACCAGGATAATGGATTTTATGAAGGTCCTCGGTATATTCAATGATCGTTACCTTGGTTTCCGTCGCTTCCCGATGCCCCATATAGGTAATGGTCCCGGGAGCTTTACCCACTTTTTTGTGCTTTTTGAACTGTCTTTTTAAAATGTCCTTTTTCTTGGCCATAGCGGGATGTTTATATAAATATACTAAAAGAAATGAAGGTCCTTGGTATTAACTGAAATCCAAGTGTTTTAGCATAAGTCCCGATCCAGGGGCAACGCTTGTAAGTAATTTGGCACCTGGTGACGACAGCGAATTTTCAATATCGGCTAAGGTTAATTCACCTTTTCCCAATTGTATCAATGCACCCATGATCATGCGAATTTGATATCGCATGAACCCTTTTCCTTTTATATGGAGGGCATAGGATTTTTCAGGAAAAAAGTTAGCTTCGAGAATGGTGTTTTTCCGTATCTCACACAGTTCAATGGTTCTCAACTTATGGGCGTTCTTTTGGGATTTAACGGTGAAAGATGTATAATCATGGGTGCCAACAAAATATGAAGTTGCCTTTTTCATTGAATCCAAGTCTAGCTGTTCCAAGATATTGGTAATAAACGGAGCGCTATAAGGATGGTTTTTTGAACCGAATGAAAACAGATAAACATATTCTTTCATTTTTGGGTCTTTGATGATGTTAAACTCTGCATTGACCGGTTTAATTGCCGTAGCCCTAATGTCCGATGGTAGGTTTTTATTGAACAAAGCCAAGAAAGCATCTAGATCCTCTATGGGCCCATCATCCAAAAAAAGTTCAAAAGCAGCATCCAAGGCCGATACTTTGGCATCTGTACGGCCTGCTCCCAAGATTTTAAATTGTACATGTGGCATAATGAACTTCAACGTTTTATGAATCATGCCTTCAATGGTTTTTTGTTGTGGTTGTTTTTGCCAACCACTGAATCTAAACCCCAGATATTGGATGTTTACCAAATAATAAAAACGCTTGTCGTTCATAGATAGCAAATTTCAGCTAAAATTTGCGTAAAATACAATATTGCTGAATTTTGTATATTAAAAAACTAAAACAACCTAAACATTCTAGATATGAAGAACAAAGTTAAAGTACCCGTATGGTATTGGATTGTTAGTATTTTGGCCTTAATATGGAATCTTATAGGGGCAATGGCCTATTTGGGACAAGCCTTTATTACCGATGAAATTAAGGCAACAATGCCTGTTGAACAGGTAACTTTATTGGAAAATACCCCAGCTTGGGTAACAGCGGCCTTTGCGTTTGCCGTATGGGGAGGGGTCTTGGGCTGCATAGCTTTACTCTTACGTAAGAAATGGGCAAAACCTGTATTGGTAATTTCCTTGGTCGGCTTATTGGTTCAATTGGGATATTCCTTTTTTATGACCAATGCTTTAGAGGTTTATGGGCCGGCACAAGGTATGGTAATGCCCATTGTTTTGCTCCTTATCGGTGTGGGATTGGTTCTTTTCGCAAATTCTGCCCGAAAAAAGGCTTGGATCAATTGAAGTTGACTTGATTCCTATTGAGTGTGGCAAAGCGATTTATATGCTTTGGCCACACTTTTTTTATGGTTGTCAACATTAAATGTCGTTCATCGATTAATTTGAATAATAAATAATTCAATACGTTTTATTTGTTAATGAATTAGGGTTCCCCCGAATCCCGGAAATAAAAGTAGGTATGAAGTTATTATCGCGATTTTTGTCGTGGGAAAAGACTATTGTATTTTCTATAATAGTACTTTTAATATTGAATGTTTTCAGTTTTTATGGTTTATACACCAATAAGTTTTATTTTTTTAAAATAGATAATTACATTTTTCCCGTATTGACCCTCATACATTTTACATTTCTATATGCTTTACGGTTTAAAATAATGGAGGATGAGATAGCGGATCCACAAATGCGTAATTTGGAGTACACGCTTTATGTAATCGTTATTTTATATCTATATAAATTGGTGGATACGGTCATGATATTGATGAGTTATGGTGATTTTGAGAGTCACGTAATTCCCGCAACCTTCATACCTATAGGAATTTTGATCGTTGTACTCTATGTTATACTCTTGTTTCTTACGGTGACATCATTTTCCCATAGAAAAACTATCGTAGGTGCATACAATTTCAATAGGATCAATGATGAGATAGATTCTTGGGACTAGTCAGTTCTTAATAGCAATTAAAAAAAGCTCCTTGGTTTATTTCAAGGAGCTTTTTTTATTGAACCGGTAGGTTTTATCTCGTTACCGTGCCTGTTGGGTAACTACCTGAAACGTTACTACCTATTTCTTGTACGCCCATGGCATCTGCTGGAATCATACCTGCCAAAGGTTTTAGAACAAATGGTGCGGTACTATTGTCCGGATAGGGTTCAATACTTATTACTGCTACCTTGCCCCTAATATCGGTTGGGAACATAAGTCCATCCGGAGCATCGACCAAAAAGTCCTCTCCTGGGAACGGTGGACCTGGGTTTGTACCACTGAACGGACTTGCATCATCACTCCCTGTAACAGAAGTGAATGTACCTGTTGTTACGGGAATGCCGTCCATAACGACCCACCCTTCGTATTTCCATCCAGGTTCCAAAGCAGGTAATTCCAGACCATTCACCGCACTTCCACTACTATTGTCCAAAAACCATATACCACTGTATTTTTCGTCCTCTGCCCCTGTACCTGTTGGTGCGGCAATAATGAATTTACCTTCAATCATATCAAATGAAGGAGCTACGGTGCCAGTACCCAATGTTGCCGAATTACCATTGAAATCGCCTACGAACAACTTAGTGTCGGCCGGGTCGGTCGAAGGATCTGGGTTTGGTTCAATGGAAAGCACGAATTTTGTGGCACTCGCCAAAGTCGTTGCATCCAATTCAAAAGAAGTTTGGGAAAGGTCACCGTTGGAGTTTACGGAAAAGGTTCCTGTACTTACTGGGGCACCATCTACGATTATCCAACCTTCATATAGAAAATCAGGGCCTAAATCCTCCAATCCATCTATATTCAATGAAATGGAGGAGTTTTGTGGTTCATCGCCATCATCATCATTTACACTACATGATGAAATCAGCACAGCCGATAACAGCATCAACGCATACTTAAGGTTTAATTTTTTCATTTCTTATGTTTTTTAGTTATGCAACAAACTAACACAGAACATGTTACAGTTGGGTCACAGAAGAGTAAACTTTTTATATAGGATTATCACGAATTGATCACGGTTCAGAGTAATATCATGAAAAATTAGACACGTTTCTACTTGTTTATTGTAAGGAACGTCTGTGGAATTCAACTATTTCAGGGTTAAAGGTTTCGATTAATCACCATATTTCAACGACAAACAATTGTTTTCGGATTAAATTGGTTTGCTGTGATATTTATGTGATAACTTTTGGTTTTATTCGTAAATGCAATTATGAAAAATATTTTAATAATAGAAGATGATCCCGAGATAATTAAATTATTGGAGATTCATCTAACCGATTTAATTTATAAGACATCCAAAGCGATGGATGGGGAACTAGGACTTCAAATGGCCCTTGAGAATGATTACGATATGATTCTATTGGACCTCACCTTGCCTACGATGGATGGTGTCGAAATCTGTAAAAAACTTAGGGCGGTTAAAAATACCCCCATAATTATGCTAACTGCCAAATCAGAGGAGATAGACAGGGTACTTGGGTTGGAAATAGGTGCGGATGATTACATTACCAAACCATTCAGTATTCGTGAACTACTTGCAAGGGTAAAGGCGGTTCTGCGTAGGGCCGATATAAAGGAAATCAAGGAAAAGGATACATCCTCAATCATAGCAGAAGGCTTAAAAATAGACGTTGACAAACGAAAGGTCGGCTTAAACGGACAAAAAATTGAGCTTAGCCCAAAGGAATTTGAACTTTTGGTGCTTATGGCTTCCAATCCCGGCCGTAATTATACCCGTTCTGAATTATTGAATATGATATGGGGTTATAATTTTGAAGGTTACGAACATACCGTTAATTCACATATAAATAGGTTACGGGCAAAAATCGAATCCGATATGGCAAATCCTACTTTTATTTTGACCACTTGGGGTGTTGGATATAAATTTAATGAAGAGATTATAGAATGAATACCGATAAAACCTTAACACCAAGATTGGTCAAGAAATTATGGCTGGCATTTATTGTATTAATCGCGATAATAGGAACTTCGTACATTTTTATAACCGGTTATTTCAGTAATAAGCATAGTGAGGCTACCATTCAAAAGATCAATGCCAGTTTAGCGGAACATCTTATTGAGGAGAAGTTTCAGAATGCCTCCCCATTCTTGGAGGACGGTAGCGTGAACAAAGCATTGTTCGGAGATTTAATGCACGACATGATGGCGGTAAACCGAAGTATAGAGGTTTATTTGTTGGATAAAAAAGGGAGTATCCTTTATTCCGTTGTTTTGGACCATGGAGATGGCTCCGGGACCAAACAAGTATCACTAGATCCCATAAAGTCCTTTATTGACTCAAATGGACAGGAACATATTCTTGGGGACGATCCCAGAAACCCTAATGAGAAAAATATATTTTCGGCGGCACCCTATAATGTGAATGGGAAAGAAGGCTATGTATATATCGTATTGGCCGGCCAAAAACTACAACAGGTAAGTGAAACCTTGCTAGGTCGTTATTATTCCAATCTGGGCATTGGGGGATTTTTACTCGCCATTCTTTTTGCCGGAATAATAGGCTATTTAAGCATATGGTTTCTTACCAAGAACCTTAGACTTATGACAGGTACGGTCAAAAGATTCCAAGAAGGCGATCTTGAGGCTAGGATTGAAAACCCAAAAGGTTCTGATATAGAGGTGTTTGCAAATTCATTCAACCAAATGGCCGATTCCATTGTTGAGAATATGGACAAGATGAAGTCGGTGGATTTATTAAGGAGAGAACTTATCGCCAATGTTTCCCATGATCTTAGGACGCCTTTGGCCATTTTGAAGGGATATATTGAAACCATGCAAATGAAGAAGGATTCCCTGACGGAAGAGGAAAAACAAGAATATCTTCAAATCACCTATGATAATGCGGATAAACTTTCCAAACTGATCAATCAATTATTTGAGTACTCCAAGTTGGAAGCCGAACAGATCACTCCCATTAAAGAACCATTTTCCATTACCGAATTATCACATGATCTTATTGCTAAGTTCAAGGTTTTGGCCCAACGGAAACAAATCGACCTTCAATTGAACAATGCACAAAATAACTCTATCGTATTTGCCGATGTAGGTCTTGTTGAGCGTGCCTTACAGAATCTTTTGGAAAATGCCATAAAGTATACACCATCAGGTGGCAAGGTTACACTTTCCCTTAATCCTAAAAATGATCAAGTTGAAATCAGTATTCAAGATACGGGAACTGGGATTCCTTTGAGTGAACAGCCTTTTATATTCGATCGCTACAAGCAAGTGGTCACAAGCTCCAAAAAACAAGGTCATGGTTTAGGATTGGCCATTGTGAAGAAAATTATGGATCTTCATGATACCACCATTACGGTATTGAGCAAACCTACTGAAGGAAGTTCATTTATATTTCAATTGCCGGCTTACCAAGTATAAAAGATTATGCAGCGTAATGAATATAAAAAGCCTTCTATCATAGAAGGCTTTTTATATTAGGAAATCTTTATGTAATTAAAGGCCACTGATATAACTACCATATAAATCCTTGAATTGAAATCCTTCAGAAAACCTATGTTTGCTCAATTTTCTATGGGCAACCAACCCCCAAAGCAGTATCTCTTTCAAAAAATAAGCATCTTCTTTTGAAACTTCTGGGTTGTATTCCTTGATCAATTGGTTCAGTGGAGGAACATCATCCAACGCTCTTTTGTATTCCGTATCCGTATAATCATCCAACAACTCAAATCCTTCCCCTTGGAAAAACCAACTTAAAAGTTCATCATACGGACTCTCTTCATCCTTACGTTCCAATTTCTTTATTTCGGGGAAATATGAAGTGAACAACGTTTTTACGGCATCATCGATTAAAATTGCCGCGACACCATCGGCCCCCTCCTGTTCACCTTCATAGACCAGCTCTATTTTCCCGGTTATGGATGGAATAACCCCCATAAAATCGCTCAATCTTATGGCTGTTCTTTCAGCTCCGGTCAATAGTGCCCTACGTTCCGCAGTACTCAATAGATTTTCAAATGCAGTTATGCTGGTCCTCGCACTAACCCCACTCTTGGCATCTACATATTCACTGTTTCTCGCCTCGAAACTGATTTGCTCCAATAAATCCCTGGCAATTTCAGGAACATAAACGGTATCAGTCTGTCTTTTGTCCAAGTTCGATTCTTGTTCGGTGATTTTCCTTGCCGTGGGAATGTCATCGGGATAATGGGTCAATATCTGTGAGCCGATCCTATCTTTTAAAGGGGTTACAATACTGCCCCGATTGGTGTAATCCTCAGGATTGGCAGTAAACACAAATTGAAGGTCTAGAGGCATTCTTATTTTAAAGCCCCGAATTTGAATGTCTCCTTCTTCCAAAATATTGAACAAAGACACCTGGATTCTGGATTGCAGGTCGGGCAGTTCGTTGATTACGAATATGCATCGATTTGCCCTCGGGATCATGCCAAAATGTATAACCCTGTCGTCAGCATAGGATAACTTAAGGTTTGCCGCTTTTATAGGATCCACATCCCCTATTAAATCGGCAACGGTAACATCTGGTGTGGCCAGTTTTTCATAAAAACGGTCACTCCTGTGAAGCCATGTTATCGGGGTATTGTCTCCTTGCTCTTTAATCAGTTCAATGGCATAGCGTGATATTGGATTCAAGGGGTCATCGTTTATTTCCGAACCTTTGACTATGGGAATGTATTCATCGAGAAGATTTACCATTAATCTGGCCAACCTGGTCTTGGCTTGCCCCCGTAATCCCAATAAATTGATGTTATGACGGGATAAAATGGCACGTTCCAATTCGGGAATTACCGAATTTTCATAACCCCATACACCTTGAAAGGACTCTTCCCCGCTTTTTATTTTATCACGTAGATTGTCCCGCAGTTCATCCTTGATGCTTTTGGTTTCATAGCCCGCTTTTTTCAGCTCGCCTAGTGTTGTTATTTTTTCCTTTTTCAAGTTTTGATGTTTTTATTGCATTCCCAATTGAATAGGAATTCAAATTAATTTTTAACCTCTTAATTTTTTTCTTCTATTGCTTTCATAATCCTCAAAGATCATTTCTCCCAAACCAGTAAGCCCTGTAAAGAACGCCTTCCCTTTGTTTGCTTCGGTAAAGTGTCTAATAAATTGCTTTAAATAAGGGTCTTGGGCAATCATGAACGTTGTTATGGGAATATGTAGTTTTCTAGCCTGACTGGCCATATTGTAGCATTTTTCCACAATATAATCATCAAGGCCTACGCTGTTCTTATAATATGTGCCATCCTGTAAACGAAGACAACTT
Organism: Maribacter sp. TH_r10; assembly: GCF_033101095.1. Classification (NCBI taxonomy): domain Bacteria; kingdom Pseudomonadati; phylum Bacteroidota; class Flavobacteriia; order Flavobacteriales; family Flavobacteriaceae; genus Maribacter; species Maribacter sp. TH_r10. The sequence continues at coordinate 676,968 of NZ_JAWMPY010000002.1, forward strand.
GGCTTACCATCGGTAATCATGAAAATCTGTTTATTGGTGTTCCGTTTTCTTCTGAGCATATCCATGGCCAATTGTAGGCCGGCTACGGTATTGGTATGGTAAGGCCCCACCTTTAAGTACGGAAGGTCTTTTATGGGTATGGGCCATGCGTCATTTCCAAAAACAAGAATGTCCAATGTATCTTTAGGGTATCTCGTGGTAATCAATTCGGCCAATGCCATGGCTACTTTCTTTGCAGGTGTAATCCGGTCCTCACCATAGAGAATCATACTATGGCTAATGTCGATCATTAGAACCGTACTCATTTGTGCCTTGAAATGGGTGTCCTCAACAACGAGGTCATCTTCGGTCAACGAAAAATCACCCACACCATTATTGATTTGGGCATTTTTTAAACTTTCGGTCATAGAAATGTGTTCTAAACCATCACCATACCTGTACTCCCTAAAATCCCCAGTATGTTCGTCTCCCTGGCCTGCCTTATTGGTTCTATGGTTACCGGCACCTTTACGTTTCAACTTACCGAAGATCTGGTCCAAGGCACGTTGTCGTATTATACGCTCCATTTTTGCCGTAATCGAAAGGTTCCCCTTGGGGCCTTCCTCTTCTTCACCTTCACCCCCACCATCTTTAAATTCTTCCTTCAGGAATCCTTTTGCCTTTAGGTCCTCTATAAAATCATCAATGGTGTAGTTTTCATCTGTAAGCTCATATTCCTTATCCAACTCCCGTAACCAATCCAAGGCCTCATCCACATCACCGGATGTATGTGTGATCAACTCTTGAAAAATTTCGAAGAGTTTTTCAAACGGGGTTTGCTCTGGAGCTTCGTAGGTTGTAAAACGAAATCCTTTTCTTAAATTCATAGCCATATCATAAAATTAAGGTATTAAAAATGAAGGTAATTCGTTTTTAGAAAAACTTAACGATAGTACGAATTTCCAAAAACTTCGTTCCAGACTTTTTTTAGAAGGATTATGGATAAGGTTAGATAGCTTAAATTATAAGTTATTTCTTACAATATTGATTTGTTTATATCGTTAAACATGAAATCGATCCCAATCTATATAACCTATGAACAAGTTGATTTTACTTTTCCTATTTATAGTATCAATGGTTCCTGGAACCAACGATGATGATTGCTCTGCTGTTTATAATAGGGCAACGTATGCCTTGTCCCATTCCAAGAAGGCCTTAAAAGCCCATAATTTTGACCATCAGGTTTATTATTCCGGTAAAACCTTGGAAGCTTATAAAAAAATAGCTGATGGCATGAAAGCGTGTGACTGTAAAAACGCAGTCGAGCTTATACTAGACATTACCATGGATGCCAAAAAAGCCGCTGATCCTGTAGATTGGGCACGTGGACGTTATTATAGTAAAAAGGTATATTTAAATACTCAAGAGTTGATTACTATTTTGGACCTTTGGGCCGAATCCCATGAATAAATAGACCGCTTACCTTAAAAAACAGTTAGGGGCGTAATCTCAGTGTCTTCCTTTTAAGACCTCTACAATGTCATTAAGGGCATACCCTTTCGCTTGTAAAAGAATTAAATAGTGGAATAGAAGATCGGCACTCTCGTTCAAGAACAGATCATCATTATCGTCTTTGGCCTCGATCACTACTTCAACGGCTTCCTCCCCGACCTTTTGGGCTATTTTATTTATGCCTTTGTCGAATAATGAGGCTACATAGGATTTACTGCCATCGGCAGCTTTTCTTCGTTGCTCTATAACACTCTCTAATTCGGTTAAAAAACCGAAGTCCTGATTGTTATCTTCGTCCCAACAAGTATCGGGACCCTTGTGACAGGTGGGCCCTACAGGATTTACCCGAATCAAAAGGGTATCTTGGTCACAGTCATTCTTAACATCGACAAGGTTCAAAAAATTACCACTTTCCTCACCTTTTGTCCATAAACGTTCTTTGGTTCTACTATAAAAGGTAACCTTTTTGGTATCCATGGTTTTTTCATAGGCTTCTTTGTTCATATACCCCAACATCAATACTGTTTTTGTAGTTGCATCTTGAATGATGGCAGGTACGAGTCCGTCGTTATTCTTATTGAAATCAATATCCATTTTAAATGTTTTAAATGCCTTGGATAACTTTATTATGCAAGGACTTGTTTTTTATAATCGTACAGGAATCCCTTTTGATCGGAGTTCCTTTTTTAAATCGTTTATTTCTATTTCCTTAAAATGAAAAACACTTGCGGCTAGGGCCGCATCGGCTTTTCCATCGATAAATGTATCAGCGAAATGCTGAATGTTTCCGGCACCTCCAGAAGCTATAATGGGAATGTTCAATTCTGTTGACAATCTGGCCAAAGCTTCATTGGCAAAACCATTTTTGGTACCGTCATGGTTCATCGAAGTGAATAAAATTTCACCTGCACCACGTTCCTCTACTTCCTTGGCCCAATCGAACAGTTTAATTTCCGTAGGGACCTTACCTCCAACCAAATGCACGATCCATTCCCCATCTATAACCTTGGCATCTATGGCAACAACAACACATTGGGATCCGAATTTTGCCACCAAGTCATTGATCAATTGTGGATTTTTTACGGCTGATGAGTTAATGGACACCTTATCGGCCCCATTATGAAGTAATACATCAACATCTGCCACAGATGAAATACCACCACCTACGGTAAACGGAATATTCACCTTTTCAGCCACGTGATACACTAGTTCAGCAAGGGTTCTGCGTTTCTCTTCTGTAGCCGAAATATCTAAAAAGACCAATTCATCAGCACCTTCCCGGGCGTAAATTTCAGCTAGCTCTACTGGATCTCCCGCATCGCGAAGATCAACAAAGTTGATACCTTTTACCGTACGGCCATCTTTTATATCCAAACAAGGAATGATTCTTTTTGTCAGCACTTTGTCCTATTTCTTGATTAATATTATGTTTTTGGCCTTATACTATTTGCCTTTATATGGCAAAGTAATCGTTCCAAAACCTTTATTCATTTTTTATGTTCAAATCCATTCCGTCATAAAATCCCAAATCTGTATTTTTCAACTGTTTGGTCCAAAACGCGATTTGTCCGGTATGGTACGAATAGTGTTCAACGGCGTGCAATACAACCCCTATTCCTGAAAAATAGAATCCTTGTACATCACGTTTTCTAACAAATTGTTCAATACTGGCATCATTGATAACTCTTTTAGCCGTTTCTACCGTTTCTTTTAATTTTTCCAGAAGTTCTGTTTTTGTATGGCCTGATCGAGTTTCAAATTCCAAATCACGTTCACGGGTATCTTCTTGTTGACCCAATGAGGAAATAACGTATTGGTTTATGTTACCACATATATGTAATATTAAATTACCGATACTGTTCAGGGATTCGTTGGGCCGTTTCCATACATCAGCCTCTGACAGTTTTTCCAAGGAAATAGTATTCATTCTCGTGTTCTCGTCTAAACGGTACAATGAATTCTGCACAAACTCCTCTTTTATGATTTCTTCCATGCTCAGGTGGTTAAAATATACTCTTCCAATTGTTTTAAGCTGATTCTGTTCTCATATATCGCTTTACCGATAATAGTACCTTCACAACCGATTTCAGCCAATTTGGGAAGCTCATCAAACGTTGAGATTCCGCCAGAGGCAATTAAATTAAGATCCGGCACCTCTTTTAATATTTTTTGGTATAAATTGAAAGAAGGCCCTTCTAACATACCGTCTTTGCTTATGTCTGTACAAATAACATAAGAAATTCCTTCTTTTTGGTACGATTGTATAAAAGGTACCAGGTTTTCTTCAGACTCCTCTAACCAGCCTGAAACCGCTACTTTCTCGTTCATGGCATCTGCGCCTAAGATTATTTTATCGGCTCCATATTTTTCAAACCAACTTAAAAAAGTTGCCTTATCCTTAACTGCAATACTACCACCTGTTACCTGATTGGCCCCACTTTCAAAAGCAATTTTCAAATCCTCATCCCGTTTTAATCCACCACCGAAATCTATTTTCAAATGGGTTTTGGTCGCTAGTTGCTCCAAGACCTTGTGGTTTACGATTTGGTGTGATTTTGCCCCATCTAGATCTACCAAATGTAGGTATTCGATTCCATGGGCCTCGAACTCCTTGGCAATCTCCAACGGATTTTCATTGTATATCTTTTTAGTACTGTAATCCCCTTTGGAGAGTCTAACACATTTTCCTTCGATAATATCGATGGCAGGTATTATTCGCATATTATAATTGTAAAAAGTTCTTTAATATTTGTTCCCCCACGATACTACTTTTCTCGGGATGGAACTGTACCCCATAAAAATTGTCCTTCGCCAATGCCGCACTGTAGGGAATTCCATAATCGGCAATAGCGATGGTTTCTTCGCAACTAGGGGCATAATAACTGTGAACCATATAAATGTACTCTGTCTTCACTATATCCTTAAACAAACCTGTTTTCAAATCAGTGATGGCATTCCAACCTATTTGCGGAACTTTAACGTCATTCGTAAAGCGGACCACATCACAATCAAAAATTCCCAACCCCTTCGTATTTCCTTCTTCCGAATAATTGCACATTAACTGCATTCCCAGACAAATTCCCAAAACGGGTTGCTTCAGATTGGGAATCAAGGTATCCAAACCACTTTCCCTAAGCATTTTCATAGCACTACTTGCCTCGCCTACCCCTGGGAAAATAACCTTATCGGCATTTTTGATTTCTTCCACATTGTTGGTCAATATGGCATCATATCCCAATCGTTTAAAAGCGAATTTTATGCTTTGAATATTCCCTGCTCCATAATTTATGATTACTATTTTCATAACATACCCTTTGTTGAAGGTAAAACCATTTTTTCCACATCGCGCTTCACCGCCATTTTAATCGCTTTGGCAAAAGCCTTGAAAATGGCTTCGATCTTATGGTGTTCATTTTTACCCTCGGCTTTTATATTCAGATTGGCTTTGGCACCATCGGTAAACGATTTAAAAAAGTGATAAAACATTTCCGTAGGCATTTTGCCGATCATTTCACGTTGAAAATCGGTTTCCCAAACCAACCAGTTACGGCCTCCGAAATCAATGGCAACTTGAGCCAAACAATCATCCATGGGAAGACAGAAACCATAGCGCTCAATACCCAATTTGTTGCCTAAGGCTTTATTGAAAACTTCACCCAGTGCGATGGCGGTATCCTCTATGGTATGGTGCTCATCTACTTCAAGATCACCATTGACCTTGATTTCCAAATCCATTTGCCCATGTCTTGCCAATTGATCCAACATATGATCAAAGAAAGATAGACCTGTATCAATATTTCCAATTCCGGTCCCATCAAGATTTAACTTGATGAAAATATCGGTTTCATTGGTTTTACGCGTGATTTCAGAGATGCGGTCATTCAATTTCAGAAACTCATATATCTTTTCCCAGTCATTGTTCTCCAATGCTATCACGCTATTCAATTCATCCCTTTTTACCGAAATTTCATCAGTTCCCAAATTGGTGTTGTCATTGATGAATATACCTTTTGAACCTAGGTTCTTGGCTAGTTCCATATCGGTTAAACGGTCTCCGATTACAAAAGAATTGGCCAAATCATATTCCTTGGAGAAATATTCGGTCAACAGCCCTGTTCCCGGTTTTCGGGTATCTGCATTTTCATGGGGAAATGTTCGGTCAAGGAATACCTTGTCGAATACCACTCCCTCATTCTCAAAAGATTTTAGGATGAAATTGTGTACGGGCCAAAATGTTTCCTCAGGAAAAACATCGGTACCAAGACCGTCTTGATTCGTGATCATCACCAGTTCGTAATCCAGTTCCTTTGCAATTTTGCCTAAATAGGTAAAGGCTTTTGGATAAAAAACCATTTTCTCGAACGCATCAATCTGCTCATCAGCCGTTTCTTTGATGATGGTACCGTCCCGATCTATAAATAATACTTTTTTCATGTTATGCTATTTCCTTTAACGCGGTAATCAATTTTTCATTTTCTTCTATGGTACCTATGGTAAAACGTAAGGTGTTTTCACAAAGGGGCTGTGTAGTCCTATTTCTGACTACAACTCCTTTTTTCAATAATAGATCATACATCTCATTGGCATTATTCACTTTTACCAATATAAAATTCGCATCTGATGGATATACCTTCTCAATAATATCCACTTTTGCCAATACTTTCAACAGTCGATCTTTCTCTTTAAGAATCTGGGTCACTTCATGTTTTAAAACCTCTGGTTTCAGTACTTGCTCCAATGCCCGTCTTTGGGTTAATCCGTTTACATTGTATGGTGGTTTTATCGTATTCAATACCGTAATGATATTAGAGGAGGCAAAACAGAGTCCTAGACGAATACCCGCCAACCCATAAGCTTTAGACAAGGTTTGGGTAACAATCAGATTCGGAAATTCATCCAAACGTTTCAACCAACTTTCTTTATCCGAAAAATCGATATATGCCTCATCGATAACTACCAAACCGTTGAATTTCTTTAGAAGCTTTAGGATGGCCTTTTCTTCAATACTGTTTCCTGTGGGATTGTTCGGGGAACAGATAAAAATAAGTTTACTATTTTCATCAACAGAAGCAAAAATAGCATCGGTATCCAATTGAAAATCTTTCGTCAAAAGTACTTCCCTATTCCCAATATCATTGATGCCTGATAAGACCTTGTACATTCCGTATGTAGGTGGCAGGGTAATGATGTTATCAACTTTGGGTTCACAAAAAGTCCTGAAAATCAAATCCAAAACCTCATCGCTACCATTTCCCAATAGGATATTATCAACTTTTACTCCCTTTTGTTCTGCCAAAACCGACTTAAGACTGCGCTGATGTGGGTCTGGATACCTATTTACCCCATTCTCAAATGGATTCTCATTGGCATCAAGGAATACCATTTCAGTACCATCTGATACATATTCATCCCTAGCAGAGGAATACGGTTGTAAACCTTTGATATTCTCCCTGATTATATTGTTTATATTAAATCCCGACATTTTTATAATTATCTACCATTAAGGAATTTTACCAATCTCCTATTTATTTGGGTCAATCTTTTAAACTTTTCAATCGAAGTGTTACAGCATTTTTATGGGCTTGTAGACCCTCTGCATCTGCCATTACCTCAATTGCATTACCTATCTCTTTAATTCCCTCTTCAGATATTTTTTGAAAGGTCATACTCTTTTTAAAACTATCAAGATTTACACCGCTATATTGTTTGGCATACCCATTTGTGGGTAAGGTGTGATTTGTACCCGATGCGTAATCACCTGCACTTTCAGGAGTGTAATTGCCAATGAATACCGAACCAGCATTCATGATTTGGTTTAAGTATCCTTCTTCTTTTTCGACGCAAAGGATATAATGCTCAGGACCATATTCATTGATCAAATCAATGGCAATCTGCTCCTGATCAACAAATATTAATTTACTGTTTTCTATGGCTTGGGTCGCAATGTCTTTTCTTGGCAATTGTTCAAGTTGATTTTCCACCTCTTTTTCTACATCATCAATCATTTTCTTTGAAGTAGACACTAAAATGACTTGACTATCGGCACCGTGTTCAGCTTGACTCAAAAGGTCTGATGCTACAAATGCAGCATTGGCAGTGTCATCAGCCATTACCAGAAGTTCACTGGGACCCGCTGGCATATCAATGGCTACACCATGTTTGGTTGCTATCTGTTTTGCCACTGTTACATATTGGTTGCCTGGCCCGAAAATCTTATACACTTTGGAAATGCTTTCAGTACCAAAGGTCATTCCTGCTATTGCCTGAATTCCTCCAACTTTATAAATTTGGGTTACACCACATAAGCTTGCTGTATATAAAATGGCCGGGTGTACTTTTCCTTCTTTATTCGGTGGTGTACATAAAACTATCTCTGAACATCCTGAAATATTTGCGGGTACAGCCAACATTAAAATTGTGGAAAACAAAGGAGCAGAACCTCCTGGAATATATAATCCAACCTTTTGAATAGGTCTTTTTTCCTGCCAACACAAAACACCATTAGTAGTCTCGACCTCTACTCTATCTGTTTCCTGTGCTTTGTGGAACGCCTCAATATTTCTTTTGGCCAAGGCAATAGCCGTTTTTAATTCTTGACCAACTAAGTCCGCAGCTTCAGCTATTTCTGATTCAGAAACCTGCAAACTTTTCAAGGTAACCCCATCAAACTTTTGGGTGTACTCCATTAAGACTGAATCGCCTTCCATTTCGACCTTGGCAAACACTTCATTAACTACATCTTCAATATCTGATACAGTTTGCGTAGGCCTTTTTAAAATGCTTTGCCAATCTTTGCGCTCAGGATTGTATATTTTATTCATTACAACACCATTTTTTCTATAGGACAAACTAAAATGCCTTCAGCTCCGGCCAATTTCAATTCATCTATGACTTCCCAGAATTTATCCTTATTGATAACGGTATGAACCGAACTCCACCCTTCTTCGGCAAGCGGTAAGACCGTTGGACTTCTCATTCCGGGTAATAATTTTATTACGGCATCCAATCGATCATTCGGAGCGTTCAATAAAACATATTTTGATTGTCTGGCCTGTAGAACCGATTTGATCCTGAATTGTAATTTGGAAAGAATGGCTTTTCTCTCCTCCGTTATTTTTTGTGAAACCGCTAATACTGCTTCACTTTTCAACATAACCTCAACTTCTTTCAGATTGTTTTTGAAAAGGGTACTGCCACTAGAGACAATATCACAAATGCCATCTGCTAGACCAATGTTAGGAGCAATTTCAACAGATCCATTAATAATATGCAAATCTGCTTTCACCCCTTTTTCCTCTAAATAATTCTTAACGGTATTCGGATATGAAGTAGCTATTCGCTTACCTTCAAAATCTTGAACCGAGTTGTACTTTACTGATTTTGGCACAGCCAAGGACACCCTACATTTAGAGAATCCCAATTTTACGGCTATATCTATATCATGGCCTTTTTCAATTAATACGTTCTCTCCGATAATGGCAATGTCTACCACTCCGTCTCTAAGATATTGAGGAATATCCCCATTACGCAAGTAAAAAACTTCCATAGGGAAATTACGCGAAGAGGCCTTTAATTGGTCTTTTCCATTGTCTATTGATATGCCACAATTTTTTAGGATTTCAAGGGAATCCTCATTTAATCGGCCCGATTTCTGGATAGCAATTCTAATTTTTGTCATTTTTGTTTATTGGTTTGGTCCGAGCAATCAAATAGGCTCTAAAAATAAAACCCGTTTGATTGCTCAAACGGGTTCTAAATATGTTGTAATACTACAATACATTTTTACCTCGCTTGAGAGCAAGTATAAAAATGATGATGACGTGTATTAATGTTCTTCATTACAGTTGTAAAATTATAACTTATTTTCAATTCACAAAAAGAATTGTTGAAAATAGAACAATTCTTTATTTAGAACGTATCATATTCAACAGGTTAGTTGTTACCCAGTATTAAAGGTAGTCCAGATTCACCTCCACCAACAACTATGATTTTGGCGTTTGGTGATTTTGAAAGTTCCAAAGTAGCATCGATACCTTTGTCCTGTAAGATCTTATCGGTCAACGAAGCACTAAGAATTCTGTTCGCATCAGCCTTACCTTGAGCTTCAATAGTTACTTTTTGAGCTTCCTTTTGGGCCGTAACCAATCTGAATTCATACTCCAAAGATTCTTGCTCCTGTTTTAATTTACGTTCAATCGCCTCTTTAATAGTGGCTGGTAATGTTACATCACGAACCAATACCTCGTTCAATTGAATATATTGACCGTCGACGATTTTTTTAGTTTCTTCAAAAATCTCAGCCTGTATGGCATCTCTCTTACTGGAATACAATTGTTCAGGTGTATAACGCCCTACAACACTTCTTGCTGCTGATCGTATTGTTGGTAATAATACCCTTTGAACGTAGGCTTCACCTTTTTCCTGATGTAGTTTACCAAGTACTTCTCTTTTAGGCTCAAACCAAGCAGAGGCATCTAATTTGATTTCCAATCCGTTCGATGACAATACCTGCATTTTCTCAAACACTTCTTGTTGACGTACTTCATAGATATACACCTTGTTCCAAGGTGCAACGATATGAAAGCCTTCCCCTAATGGTGGTTCATCTGTAACGACACCGCCACCAAAAGTTTTGTAAAGTACCCCGGCTTCTCCAGAGCCAATGGTAATGGCCGATTTTGAAAATAATATGACCAGTACGATCAATATAAAAACTGCTGGCAGTGCTATTTTTGGTAATTTATCCATTTGTATTTTTATTTAAGTTAATCCGTTATATTTTCTTATAATCCATTCAATTGCCAATGCAGCAATTATAATTCCCAATAAGAATCGGAAATCAACCAAAGATACGACATTTTGATTGCTTTTCTGAACAGGTTTGAATTTAGCATTATCCTTCAAATTGCCAATCAAACCAACTATTTCCGAAGGATAAAAAAGTGAGCCGCCTGTTTCATCGGCCAGTCTTTTCAATTTATGTTGATCACTCGTTGTAAATTGCTGTTCCACATTATAATCCATAATGCTGAACCGACCTGATTTCATCAAGTTTCCGTCAATGACCTTGACCGTAAAATCATATTCCCCTGGAGACAAGTTGTTTAAATCGGCCTCATAAGAACGTCCTTTCAACAACATGGGAAATTCCTGTGTAGTACCATCATCCCGTCGCTTAAGTTCTAATGTAATCTGGGCATTGGGGTCGAAGGTAAAAGATTCGTCAAAATAAGTGACGGAAATCTTCGCTTCTTTACCTTGATCATAAAATGATTCATAATTCAATACCAGTCTATTCTTTGGTTCACTGATTGAGAGATAAAAAATAATTTTGCCGATCAACTCATCAAAATCTTCAAAATTTTGTCGTTCCCTATAGTTCTGTACCCTCCATTTCCAGATATTTTCCCCAAAAAGCACGGCTTCCCTCCTTTTATCCATATCAAGTAATGCAAGCAAAGGTTCTCCAATATCGTTTCCTTTTATAATTTGGGATAACAGTACTTCATGACTTTTGATGATCATGGTCTCTCCCAAATTGGTTTCCAGTGGAGGATAATTTTCGAATGGAATTTCCGGTAAGATGAATTTGCCAAAACTGTTGTTTAGTGATGGGATTACTTCCTCGGATTGACCGAAACTATTTTTAGTAAACGAATTTTGGACCTTATTGAGAAAACTCCAATTAGTTTTTGGTCCCGTGATAGTGAATGTCGGAAAGTTCGACTTTGCTATTAAATCATATATCCCCTGAAAAGAAGGAGTTGGTTGATAAAGAATCATCAAATCAATATCCTTTAGGTCATTATCTTTACTTTTTGGATTAATAATCGTGACCGACCGTTGTTCATTACTTTCTATGGATTTCTTAAGCACACCAATATCTGGGTGAATAATATCGGAAACAATAGCAACATTGGTCTTCTCATCTATAACTTCGATGGCAATATTCTTAGTGTTATTTACTGTGTTCTTTTCATTTTCCAAGGGTTCCAAACTTACGCGAAGGGTCTTTAGACCCACTGTAGCAGCGTTCAAGAGCACCGTAACGGATTTAGAATTTTGTTTATTTGAAAGATCCATTCGTTGGGAATGCACATTTTTCCCGTTCATGGTAACATTTAAAAGTGATTTAACATCATTATTACCTTCATAGGAAACAAAAATCTCTACAGGAAACTTATTTTTCAGAAAAGCATACTTATTGCTGTTGATTTGAACGATCTTCAAATCTTCATAATGGGTCGTATCACCCAATACAATCGGGAAGATAGGCAACTTCTGTTTTCTGCCATAAAACTCATAATCCTCCCCTAATGTCGCATTACCATCGCTTAATAAAACTACGCCACTTTCAGAATGGCCGAAAATCGTATTTAGGGTTTTTAGACTTTTACTTATATCGGTAACCTTTTCGTTAAAGTCAAGGCTGTCTAATAGTTTTGTCTCTTTGCCGAATTTGTAGTAATGCAAATTGAATTTTTCGGCTAATTCGGTAGACCCCTTAATATTTTCCAAAGAAGAATTGACCTGGCCCTCCCCAATGGTATTATTTATCGAGGACGAGTTGTCTGCCAAAACTATCAAGTTTGATTTTTCAAGAAAAAAATCCTTTTTAATGAATTTTGGATTGACCAATAATAACAATGTACCGAAAATAGCTATAAAACGTAAAAGGGAAAGCCAAAAACGTAGCTTTCCCTTTAATTCGGATTTGTAATAATATTGAAAAAATACAAGTAACAAAGCAGCTATTGCAGCTAATGTAATGGCGAGTACCGTTGTTGTTTGCATTTATCGTTATACTATAATTTTCAGTGCTTTATTTCCTGTTTCGATGTTAAACAAGAAGTAAATGAACGAGTGGTTTGCCCAATTATCAGGTTAACATTCCTCCGTTTACATGCAATACCTCTCCTGTGATATAAGAAGATAGGTCCGATGCCAAGAATAGACATGCATTCGCAATATCCTCTGGGGTACCTCCTCTTTTCAAAGGGATTTCATCGCGCCATGATTGTACAACCTTATCATCCAATTTATCTGTCATTTCTGTCTCGATAAAACCAGGTGCTATTGCATTGCAACGAATGTTCCTAGAGCCTAGTTCTAAAGCAATGGATTTGGTGAAACCGATCATCCCGGCTTTGGAAGCAGCATAATTTGATTGTCCGGCATTTCCTTTAACACCCACTACACTACTCATATTTATTATGGAACCGTTTCTTTGTTTTAAAAAGGTGCGTTGTACGGCCTTGGTCATATTAAATACCGACTTTAGGTTGGTTTCGATTACTTGGTCAAAATCGTTCTCACCCATCCTCATAAGAAGGTTGTCCTTGGTGATACCTGCATTGTTTATCAATACGTCTATACCGCCGAAATCCTTTAATACATCAGCCACCAATTGCTCAGAAGCCTCAAAACTGGCCGCATCACTTTTATAAGCTTTTGCCTTTACACCTTTTGCGGTCAATTCCTTTTCCAATTCCAATGCCGGACCTTCACTTGAACTAAAAGTAAAAGCAACATTGGCCCCATGATCGGCAAAAATTTGAGCTATGCCTTTTCCAATTCCTCTACTGGCCCCGGTAATTATTACGTTTTTCCCTTCTAATAATTTCATTGGTCAATTCTTTATTATGTTGTTTATCAAAGATAGTCTATGTTTATCCAAAGATGAAAAAAATCCCGAAAATCCTGAATTATCTTCAGAATAATCGGGAGTATTCCATTTGACTTTTATAAGTTTTGAAACGGGTTACCCCATTACTTCCTTAACTTTTATTCCGATTTCGGCGGGAGAATCCACCACATGTATTCCACATTCCCGCATTATACGTTTTTTGGCTTGTGCGGTATCGTCACTTCCTCCAACAATAGCCCCGGCATGTCCCATTGTTCTTCCCGCTGGTGCGGTTTCACCGGCGATAAAACCGACAATAGGTTTCTTACTACCACTTTCTTTGTACCATTTGGCTGCATCTGGCTCTAATTGCCCACCAATTTCACCGATCATCACGACGCAGTCCGTTTCAGGATCATTGATCAATAGTTCTACTGCATCCTTTGTTGTTGTTCCGATAATCGGGTCACCACCGATTCCAATAGCAGTGGTAATACCTAACCCTTGGCGAACCACTTGATCAGCAGCTTCATAAGTTAAAGTTCCTGATTTGGAAACAATGCCTATATTTCCCTTTTTGAAAACAAAACCGGGCATTATACCCACTTTGGCCTCACCCGGGGTTATTACTCCAGGGCAATTTGGACCTACTAAACGGCAGTCTTTATCTTTAATATAATCCGCAGCTTTTACCATATCGGCCACAGGTATACCTTCAGTAATGGTAATGATTACCTTGATACCGGCATTAGCCGCCTCCATTATGGCATCAGCAGCAAAAGCTGGCGGCACAAAAATTATAGTGGTATCCGCACCTACTTTTTCAACAGCCTCTTCAACAGTATTGAAAACGGGCTTTCCCAAGTGTTCTTGCCCCCCTTTTCCTGGAGTTACACCACCAACAATATTGGTACCGTAATCTATCATTTGCTCTGCGTGGAAGGTACCTTCACTGCCGGTAAATCCTTGAACTATTATTTTGGAGTTTTTGTTGACTAGAACACTCATGTAAGTTTTTTTTAATTATATGGAAACAAAAATATGTTTTTGATTATTATTTCAAAAACTAAAGTTGTTATTCTTTTAATTTCTCAATTATTTCTGGAATTTTCTTCACATAAGCCAATTGCTTTAGCTTTTCCCTGGATTCTTCAATAGGGGTCCCAAAATAGCTTTTTCCTCCCGGTACGGATTTTGTCACTCCCGTTTGCCCCATAATAACGGCTTTTGAACCAATGGTTATTCCACTGTTAGTACCAACTTGACCCCAAATCGTAACTTCATCCTCGATAATTACACAACCGGCAATTCCTGTTTGGGAAGCTATAAGGCATTTTTTGCCAATTACCGTATCATGCCCTACATGAACTTGGTTATCCAACTTAGATCCTTTTCCTATAGTCGTGTCACCGGTAACCCCTTTATCAATTGTACAGAGGGCGCCCAAATCAACATTGTCTTCGAGGACAACACGACCACAAGATATCAATTTATCAAATCCTTCAGGTCTGTTTTTATAATAAAATGCATCTGCTCCCAATACGGTTCCTGCGTGAATACTGACATTGTCTCCAATGAAACAATTATCATAAATACTTACATTCGAATGAATACGGCAGTTTTTTCCGATGATAACATTATTGCCTATGAATACGTTAGGTTGTATTACCGTTCCTTCACCGATTTTTGCCGATTCGGATATGGAAGATGTAGATTTAATAAAGGGTTTGAAATATGTAGATAATTTATTGAAATCCCTAAATGGATCATCCGAAATCAATAATGCTTTTCCTTCAGGGCACTCCACCTCTTTGTTGATAAGAACAACAGAGGCCCTGGAGTTTAGAGCTTTATCATAATATTTGGGGTGATCAACAAAAACTATTTCACCTTGTTGTATCACGTGAATCTCGTTCATTCCCAATACTTGAAAGTCGGCGGGACCAACAAATTTGGTATTGATAATGGTAGCGATCTGTTCTAAGGTATGCGGGTTTGGAAATCTCATTTGGTAAGAAATATTATATAAATTATTCCTTTACCCTTTCCATGTAATTGCCCTTTTCGGTATCGATCTTGATCTTATCACCTTCGTTAATAAAAAGAGGAACATTGACCCTAGCTCCTGTTTCTACCGTTGCAGGTTTGGTTGCATTGGTAGCAGTATTACCTTTTACTCCCGGTTCTGCATGGGTTACCTCCAATATTACACTGGCCGGCATATCTACGGATAAAGGCATATTGTCTTCCGTATTGAACAATATTGTTACAACCTCTCCTTCTTTCAACAAATCCGGAGCATCTAAAGAGCTTTTTTCAAGAGTAATCTGATTATAGTCCGTAGTATTCATAAAATGAAAGGTGTCCCCTTCCGCATATAAATATTGAAAAGATTGGGTTTCAACACGTACATCCTCAATCTTGTGACCTGCAGAAAATGTATTGTCAACTACTTTTCCGGTAGTAACACTTTTAAGTTTGGTTCTTACGAATGCAGGGCCTTTTCCCGGTTTTACGTGTAAGAACTCTATAACCTTATAAATATCATTACTATATCTAATGCAAAGTCCTTTTCTAATATCTGATGTTGATGCCATATTTTATTTTAATTAGTACTGAAATATCCTTTCATAATACCTCGTTGTGAATCCCTGATAAATTGAAGGATTTCATCCCGTTCAGGAGTTGCTTCCATTTCTGCTTCGATAATCTGGACAGCTTGGGTATTATTATAATGTTTTTGATACAGTATTCTATATATGTTCTGTATCTCGTGTATTTTTTCTGAAGTGTAACCTCTTCTTCGTAAACCTACTGAATTTATACCCACATAGGATAATGGTTCACGTGCCGCTTTTACGTAGGGAGGAACGTCTTTTCGTACCAAGGATCCCCCAGTAACGAAAGCGTGACCACCTATGGATACAAATTGATGCACAGCCACAAGACCTGCCAAAATAACATTATCTCCAATGGTCACGTGACCGGCCAGTGTAGAATTGTTTGAGAAAATACAATTATCCCCAACAAGACAGTCGTGTGCAATATGGCAATAGGCCATAATAAGACAATTATTGCCAATTACTGTTTTCATCCTGTCAGAAGTGCCTTTATGAATAGTCGCACATTCCCTAATTGTAGTATTATCCCCAATAATCACCACGGTTTCTTCCCCTTCATATTTTAAATCTTGGGGTGAAGCAGAGATTACTGCACCTGGAAAAATATTACAATTTTTCCCGATACGCGCCCCCTCCATTATGGTTACGTTAGATCCGATCCAAGTACCATCACCTATAGTAACATTATTATGTATGGTGGTAAATGGTTCAACGACAACGTTTTTTGCAATCTTAGCGCCCGGATGAATATAGGCAAGCGGTTGGTTCATATTAATTCTTTTTTATGATTTGGGCCATCATTTCGGCCTCACATACCAATTTATCATTGGCATAAGCATACGCTTGCATATGACAAATTCCCCTACGTATAGGAGTAATTAAGCTACAATGGAAAATAAGTGTATCTCCGGGTAGTACTTTTTGTTTGAATTTTACATTGTCTATTTTCATAAACAAGGTAAGGTAATTTTCTGGATCCGGAACCGTACTTAAGACGAGTATTCCTCCGGTTTGAGCCATTGCCTCTACTTGCAACACACCTGGCATTACGGGAGCCCCAGGAAAATGCCCTACAAAGAAGGGTTCGTTCATGGTGACGTTCTTCATGCCCACAACATGGGTTTCTGAAAGTTCCAAGATCCTATCGATCAATAAAAATGGGGGCCTGTGTGGCAGCATGGCCATGATCTGATGAATATCCATCAATGGCGGCTGACTCAGGTCATATTTAGGAATGTTATTCCTTTTTTCCATTTTAATGATTTTCGATAATTTCTTGGCAAATTGTGTATTTACAAAATGTCCAGGCTTGTTCGCAATGACCTTACCCCTAATCCTAATCCCGGCCAATGCCAAATCACCGATTACATCCAGTAATTTATGACGGGCTGCCTCATTGGGTTGATGAAGTGTCAAATTATCTAAGATCCCATTTGGTTTTACGGAAAGTTTCTTCTTATTGAAGGCTTTCTCCAGTTTGCTCATGGTTTCTGGTGAAATCTCCTTATCCACATAAACGATGGCATTGTTGAGATCCCCTCCTTTTATCAAACCGTTTTCCAAAAGTGTTTCCAATTCATGAAGGAAACTAAAGGTTCGTGCATTGGAGATTTCCGTCTTGAAATCGGATAATTTTTGCAAGTTCGCATTTTGGGTTCCCAACACCTTCGTACCAAAATCTACCATTGCGGTTATTTGATAAGTGTCTGAAGGTATAATGGTTATCTCACTCCCAGTGGCTTCGTCCTTATAAGATATGACATCTTTGACGACGTACTCTTCTCTTTCAGCTTCTTGCTCAACAATTCCTGCATTTTCCAAAGCTTCAACGAAAAATTTGGAAGATCCGTCCATTATCGGGGGTTCTGGTGAATTTAGCTCAATAATAACGTTATCGATTTCCAAACCGACCAAAGCGGCCAAAACATGTTCTGAAGTTTGGATCTTTACCCCTCTTTTCTCTAAGTTGGTGCCTCTTTGGGTGTTGACCACATAATTGGCATCTGCTTCTATAATAGGTTCACCCTCTAAATCTACTCTTTTAAAGGCATAACCATGGTTTTCGGGAGCAGGTGTGAATTTCAAAGTAACATTACCCCCTGTATGTAGCCCTACACCTGTTAGTGTAACCTCCTTTGCAATGGTTCTTTGTTTATTCGTTGTTGTGATCACCGTTAATCTTTTTTTCAAGTTTTTCAATTTGCTTTATAATCTTTGGTAAGTTCTTAAAATGAACATAGGATTTATTGAAATCTCCATAGGCCAACGAAGGTGATCCTTGCAAAACCTCATTGTCCTTTATATTTCTACCAATACCGGATTGAGCCTGAATTTTAACATTGTCACCTATTGTAATATGGCCAACTATGCCTACTTGCCCACCGATCATGCAATTTTTGCCGATTTTGGCAGAGCCCGCAATTCCCGTTTGGGCAGCAATGACCGTGTTTTCCCCGATTTCGACATTATGTGCTATCTGTATTTGGTTATCTAATTTAACCCCTTTTTTTATAAGGGTGGAGCCCAGAGTGGCCCGATCAATAGTAGTACCCGCTCCCACATCTACATTATCTTCTAAAACAACATTTCCTGTTTGGGGTATCCTAATGAATTCACCGTCTTTATTAGGGGAATATCCAAAGCCATCGGCGCCTATGATGGCACCACTATGAATCATGCAATTTTTACCTATGACAGTTTCAGAATAAATCCTGGCTCCTGCAAATATGGTTACGTTGTCATCGATTTTGACATTGTCGCCTATAAATGCATTCGGATAGATTTTCACGTTATTGCCAATAGTTACCTTATTACCGATATATGCGAACGCACCGAGATAAAAATTGTCTCCATAGACTGCGTCCTCGGCTTTGAAAACAGGTGATTCTATACCTGTTTTATTGTTCTTTACTTCATTGTAATATTGCAATAATTTTGAAAAGGATTCATAAGCATCATCCACCTTTATCATAGTGGTTTCAATCTGCTGTTCGGGAATAAAATCCTTATTTACAATAGTTACCGAAGCTTTCGTAGTGTAAATATGAGAAGTGTACTTGGGGTTGGCCAAAAATGTCAACGAACCTGTCTCGCCCTCTTCTATCTTAGCGAGTTTATGGACTGAAATCTCGGGGTTACCCTCGACTTCGCCCTCTAAAATGCCCGCAATCTGACCTGCTGTAAATACCATGGCCACAAAAGTAAGAAAAATAGTTAAACAGTTTCTTTAGGGTAACAGATATAATATTTCGTTACTTCTTTTGAGAGGGTTTTTAAATTCAAATGATCGGAGGCCTTTGCTACATCTTTAAGTTTGCCATCCTTTCGTAAGATGTTAATATTCTGTTTGTCAATATTATAAGCCCTATTGGTGATCTCCCCGGTAAACACGAAATATGAGGTTTCATCATCGGAAAGTCCCCATTTATTTTTGGTTTTGTCGAACTGTTCGCGCACCTTTCTAGATGACATAGCTTTGTTTTTCAACTTAATCGTAAGCAACTTTCTATTGATGATCATTCCACTTAATTTGGAAAGAATAAAATCATCATGATATTGCCATTGCTTTAAAGCTGAAATTATATCGGTATCATCTAATTGGGAGAATTGATATAAATTTTTGGAGGAGAAGTTATTCACATCAACCTTATTCTCCATGAAGAACAATAAAGATTCACTGCAATTCAGTTGTACTCCTTTTACCAAGAGTTCTTTGGCCCTTTTTAAAATCCGAATTAAAAGTTGTTCGGCCGCTAGACCGGTTTTGTGTAAGTATACCTGCCAATACATAAATCTCCTTGCCATCAAGAATTTTTCGACAGAATACACCCCTTTTTCCTCGACCACAAGTTCATTGTCCACAACATTGAGCATGCTAATGAGTCTTTCGGCATTTATGCTTCCTTCAGCAACCCCTGTATAGAAACTATCACGTTTTAAATAATCCATTCTGTCCATATCCAATTGACTGGACATTAATTGATGGAAGAAATTTTTATGGTAAACCCCTTGAAAGATATCAATGGCAAGCGTTAAACTTCCGTTAAACTTCTTATTAAGTTCCTTCATGAACAACAAGGAGATTTCTTCGTGGGAAATACCCTCTACGATACTGTTCTCCATCGCATGTGAGAAAGGGCCGTGACCAATATCGTGCAATAAAATAGCTATCAATAAACCTTCTTCCTCTTCTTTTGTTATTTCAATGTCCTTAAAACGAAGCACTTGTACGGCATGTTGCATTAAATGCATGCAGCCCAAGGCGTGGTGAAAACGTGTGTGATGGGCCCCAGGGTATACCAAATAGGACAATCCCATTTGTGAAATTCTGCGTAAACGCTGAAAATAAGGTTCTTCAATGAGGTTAAATATCAGTGTGCTGGGAATTCTAATAAATCCGTAAATTGGATCATTGAATATTTTAAGCTTGTTTGAATTTGTCAAAATGGCTTTTTTTAAATAAAGATCAAAGTTATACATTTGAAACGATAACCCTAGCATTTAACCGGGTTGCCCTAGTATTTGGATTTGAATAGTCTGTATTTCTGATTATTTTAAACCTTTCGAGCCATAAATAATACATTTATCATACTATGAACAAGATAACAATCCTTTGGGTCGATGATGAAATCGATCTTTTAAAACCACATATTCTGTTTTTGGAAAAGAAGAATTATGAGGTTGTTACTTGCCAAAGTGGACAGGAAGCGTTGGAAGAGATCCAGAAAACACCTGTCAATATTATTTTTTTGGATGAGAATATGCCCGGTCTTTCAGGACTGGAAACCTTGAGTGAGATCAAATTGATAAACTCCTCAATCCCCGTAGTCATGATTACCAAAAGTGAGGAAGAGCTAATCATGGAAGAGGCCATTGGTTCAAAAATAGCGGATTATCTAATTAAGCCTGTTAACCCTAATCAGATATTATTGTCCCTAAAAAAGAATTTGGACCATTCTCGACTGGTATCGGAACGCACTACAGCTGATTACCAACAAGAATTCAGAAAAATAGCAATGGATCTTTCGATGGTCAATTCTTATGATGAATGGGTCGAGTTGTATCGAAAATTGATACACTGGGAGTTGCGTCTTGAGAATATCGAAGATACCGGGTTAATTGAAATATTGGAGTCACAAAAAACCGAAGCCAACAATCAGTTCGGTAAATTCGTGGAGCGTAATTATGAGGAATGGCTAAATGATAATGACGGCCCGGTAATGTCCCATACCCTATTCAAAAAATGGATTAAACCAGAAATAATCGATACTCCGACCTTACTAGTCGTTATCGACAATTTAAGATATGATCAATGGCTGGCTTTTGAAAGTACGGTTAGTCCGTTCTACAAAAAAACAAAAGAAAAGTCCTATACCAGTATTTTGCCAACGGCCACGCAATACGCACGTAACGCAATTTTTTCAGGGCTAACCCCTTTGGCCATGGAAAAAAGGTTCCCCGAATGGTGGAAAAATGACACGGAAGAAGGGGGGAAAAACCTATTTGAAGATAGGTTTTTAGAAGAGCAGCTTAAGCGTTTGAACTTACCTCTTAAATGGGAATACCATAAAATAAGTAGTTTAAAGCAGGGAAAACAGTTGTCCCAAAACTTCAAATCACAAAAAGACAATGACTTAACGGTAATCGTCTATAATTTTGTGGATATGCTATCCCACTCAAAAACAGAAATGGAAGTTATCAAGGAACTGGCATCGAACGATAAGGCGTATCGTTCCTTGACCCAGAGTTGGTTCAAGAACTCCCCGTTATTGGAAATTATTCAGCAAGCCCAACATATGGGGCTTAAATTGATTATTACCACAGATCACGGTACCATTAACGTAAAACAGCCATCTAAGGTGATTGGGGATAAAGAAACCAGTTTAAACCTTCGGTACAAAACAGGACGTAGTTTAAGTTATGAAGATAAGGATGTTTTAGAGGCAAAGAACCCTGCTGATATACAATTACCCAGTATTAACATGAGCAGCTCGTTCATTTTTGCCAAAAACGACCTCTTTTTCGCTTATCCCAATAATTACAACCATTACGTGGGTTATTATCGAAACACCTACCAACATGGTGGGGTTTCCCTTGAGGAAATGATTATACCTTTTATTGTTTTTGAATCTAAATAAGTCTTTTAAAAGATGAAAATAACCTATACCGAGGACCAAATAATTGATGTTGCCAAAAAATTGATTGCTGCCTTTCCTTCCAAAATCGTATGTTTTCATGGTCCAATGGGTGCTGGTAAAACGACCCTTATAAAGGCTATCGTTAAGGAATTGGGAGTTGTGGGTGATGCAAGTAGTCCTACTTTTGGTATTGTTAATGAATATCAAGATGAAAACGAGCATATTTTGGCTTATCATTTTGATTTTTATCGATTAAACGATGAAAATGAGGCCTACGATTTGGGTATTGAGGATTATTTTAATTCCGATGCTTGGATTTTTATGGAATGGGCAGAAAAAGTATCGAATATCTTACCGGAGGATACAACAGAAATCACTATTAGTATAGTTGATAAAATGACCAGAGCCTTGGTTTTACCTGGTTAGGATGGGGGAAGATGCAACGGAACCCGCCAATTTTTAGTATAATTATTCGATGAAACGCGGGTTATTCGACAAAAAGTACATTTTTTAAGTTGAAATGTAAGTTTTTTTCGACGAAATACTTCATGTTTGGTTTTTTTTTCCTACATTCGAGACATCAAACGAGAATAATTACCTAAAAAACCCTCTAAAATGAAAATGAAAAATCTAATTTTTGGAATTTTGGCTTTTGTTGCATTAGCAGCAGTTACTTATGACACCGGCTCTAGTGCTGATGAAGGACAATCAATTGAGCAAGGAATTCATAAAGATAAACTTGATAGAAGAATTTAATCGGTTATATTGACCGTTTATCGAGGGACAATGTAAGTTGTCCCTTTTTTTATACTATTTACAGAATTCTTACGTTAGCGCCTTATATAATTTAATAAGGAGATGAACGATTCGAAGGCTAGATTAAGGGTGAAACGGAAGATTATCATTGAGTCCGTGTTCGTGTTTTTTATTGCAATTTCCCCTTTTTTGTATAAAATTTATGATTTTATGCCAAAGGAACCTGAAGAAACAATCTCAATATTTGGTTTTGTAATTGACAATCATGGATTTTCAGATGTTGCCACCTATTTTTGGTTCTTAATGAGCAAGATCATCCCCCTTTATTTAATGGTTTTCTGGTTTATGACCGCAAAGAATTGGTGGTATCACATTATTTTAATACCAATAGCCATGTACGCATTTCAAGTTTTTGAGGTGGTATTCGATTCTGATGATTATGTAGATACGGAAAATATCTGGTGGTTGTTGCCGATTTTAATGGTCATTATACCCATCGTATATTTTATCAGGATCAAGCTATATGATAAATATGTACATGGAATTGATTTGGAAGCTATGGAAGCCGAATTGAAAGGTCTGAAAGATAAACAACAAGCAATGAAAGAAAAAGAAGATCTAAAGAATTCCAAAAAATCAATTAGTTCGGAAAATCAGAGGGAGTTGAAAAATGTTGATACAAGTCGGGCATAAGAACAAGATTCCCATAATCCCACTTTGAACAATCCCAATTCATTATTATTTTCAATTTAAAGTTGTAAATTTACTTTTATCGTCATTTTTTTGCGATAAGAAGTATATTTTATGAAGCAACCCACCTCACCGTTTAGCAAACAACAATTGTTGCCCCAAGAAGAGACCTTAGAAGTCCTTAAACAAAAGGGGGAACTTTTTATAGGTCTTCCCAAAGAAAATCAATACCAGGAAAAACGTATCTGTTTAACCCCAGATGCGGTCAATGCCATTACGGCACACGGCCATCGAGTATTGATCGAGGCAGGAGCCGGAGAAGGAGCCGATTACTCAGATATAGAATATACAAATGCTGGAGCAGAGGTAACCAATGACGTAAAAAAAGTTTTTGGATGCCCTATTATTCTAAAGGTTGAGCCCCCTACCCTTTCTGAGATTGAAATGTTGAATCCGCAAACAACCGTTATTTCAGCACTTCAGATAAAAACACAACAAAAAGCGTATTTTGAACAAATGGCGAAAAAGCGCCTAACCGCTATAGCTTTTGAGTTTATCAGGGATGAGGACGGGAAGTATCCCGCTGTGCGTTCCTTGAGTGAGATTGCGGGGATTTCTTCTGTTCTGATTGCCTCTGAGTTAATGGCGGCAACTAATAAGGGTAACGGATTAATGTTCGGGAATATCAGTGGTGTGCCTCCCGTGGAAGTAGTTATTATCGGCGCTGGTACGGTAGGTGAATTTGCTGCCCGTTCAGCAATCGGTCTAGGGGCTAATGTGAAGGTATTCGATAATTCAATCACGAAGCTTCGGAATATACAGACCAATCTTCGACAGACGGTTTACACCTCCACCATTCAACCTAAAAACCTATTGAAATCATTGAAAAGGTGTGATGTTGCCATAGGAGCTGTAAGAGGAAAAGAAAGGGCCCCGATCGTGGTAACGAACACCATGGTAGAACATATGAAAAAAGGAGCGGTTATCATAGATGTTAGTATAGACATGGGTGGTTGTTTCGAATCAAGTGAAGTTACCGATCACATTAAGCCCATTGTAGAAAAATACGGGGTCATACATTATGGTGTCCCCAATATTCCGTCTCGTTATCCAAAAACGGCATCCATATCAATTAGCAATATTTTTACACCCTACCTTTTAAAATTGGGTGAAGATGGTGGATTGGAAAACTCCCTTCGATTTGACAAAGGTTTGAGGAACGGACTCTATATTTACCATGGGATACTTACCAGTAAGGCTGTAGGAGAATGGTTCGACCTGCAATACAGCGATATTAATTTCTTGATTTTTTAAGGAAGACCTCACCTTAATACCAAGACTTTTGTGAACAAAACCCTATCTTGCGGGCTTATTAAAAACCATTTTAAATTCACATGGCATTTTTAAAACGTTTGGGATTTTATCTTTTCGGGCTTTCTATCGGGCTTGTTTTTCTAACTATTTTTCTTAAGAACAAATCAGAGGAAACCGGTGTTGAGTTTTGTTATTTCCCAAATTGCCGAACCCTGAAGGATATTCGATCTAAAAAAATATCCTATTCTAACGAAATAGACCAAATGATTCGGGACAAACAACTCGATTCCCTTACGATAATGGGATTCCTGAATGATGGCGAGGTCGATTTTAAAAATAGTGATACCAAGTCAACGCCTTGTAAAACCTATTTGATCGAGTCAGAGGTTAATGATGTACTTGCCAAAATGACCGTTCAAAATTGCCCGGACAGTGCGGTTGTTCAAAACGTAAGGTTTTAAACAAACCAGAAATTATATTTTTCTGCGTTTTCTTTCTTGTTTCAGCAAGTTTAGTTCACGACTGGTTTGCCCGGCCACCGAAGTATTCTCTTCAGCCCTACGTATCAAATATGGCATAACATCACGTACAGGTCCAAACGGAAGATATTTGGCCACATTGTAACCATGTGCGGCCAGATTAAACGAAATATGGTCGCTCATACCGTATAATTGCCCAAACCATATGCGCTCATCATTAGGTTTCAATCCCTTTTCTGCCATTAAATCCATTAAATAATAACTGCTTTCTTCATTATGGGTGCCTGCAAACAAGGAAATGGTATCCATTCGATCCAAAATATACTTGGTGCAAGTATCATAATTCCCATCCGTTTCTTTTTTGGTGGCACAAATAGGCGTTTTATACCCCTTTTCTTCAGCTCGTTCATTTTCTTTTTCCATATAAGCCCCTCTAACGGTTTTTACCCCGATTTTAAAGCCTTCTTTCTGTGCTTGGGCATATAAATTTTCTAGATATTCCATTCGGTCCCATCGGTACATCTGTAAAGTGTTGAATACAATGGTTTTCTCTTTATTGTATTTGCGCATCATATCCTCAACCAATTCGTCAGCAGCGCTTTGCATCCAACTTTCCTCGGCATCGATCAATAACGAAACCCCTAGGTCATGTGCCTTTTTACAGGTTATGTCAAATCGATTGATTACCCTCTCCCACTCTGCTTGTTCTTTGTCGGATAACGGCTTACCTTCTGTAACCTTAGTGAACAAAGCCAATCGACCATATCCTGTCGGCTTAAAAACAGCAAAAGGTATTCCATCTTTCAGTTTCACGAAATCCAGGATTTCCAATATTTTGGCAAGTGCATGATCTAATGGGTCTTCGTCATCTTGGCCTTCTACGGAATAATCAAGTACGGAAGAAACCCCTTTTTCATACATTTTGTCCACGACCGGCATACAGTCTTTTTCACTAACACCTCCGCAAAAATGATCAAAAACCGTGGCACGTATCAATCCGTCAACGGGGAGATGTGCTTTTAGGGCAAAATTGGTCATTGCCGTACCAATGCGAACGAGTGGTTCATTGGCTATCATTTTAAACAGAAAATAGGCTCTCTCTAATTCGGAATCTGATTTTAAAGCAAATGCCGTTGTGGTATCCTCAAAAATTCGCTTCATTTTATGACATAATTTAACATATCAAATATAATCACAGATTTTATATTCTAATGATTAAAAATAACGTTTATTTTGTGCTTTAGATATAATGAAACATGGAATCGATAACGACAACTTCTTACGCTGTTCATTTTAGTGATAAAGCGTTTTTCGAATTAAAAAAATACCTGACATTGAATTCTTATTCCAAGGTATTCGTTTTAGTGGATGAAAACACCAAAGTGCACTGTTTGCCGGTGTTTGAAGAATTAATGGCGGATGCATTGTCATTCGAATTGATTACTATACAAGCTGGGGAGGAAAATAAGAATATCGAGGCATGTAACAAGGTATGGTTGGCCTTATCGGAAATGGATGCTGACCGTAAAAGCCTCATGATCAATTTAGGTGGTGGCGTTGTGACCGATTTAGGAGGGTTTGTCGCTTCTACCTATAAACGGGGCATCGATTTCATAAATATCCCCACAACCTTGTTGTCAATGGTAGATGCATCGGTCGGTGGTAAAACTGGTGTTGACCTTGGGTCATTGAAAAACCAGATCGGCGTAATCAACCAACCTAAAATGGTTCTGGTAGCCAGTATGTTTTTAAATACCCTTGAGGATCGCCAAATGCACAGTGGTTTCGCCGAAATGTTGAAACACGGACTTATAAAAGATGCATCTTATTGGAAAGAATTAAAGGCGATGGATTCTTTCGAAGATATCGATGATCATATTTTAACATCGGTATCGATAAAGAATGAAGTTGTTCTTCAGGACCCAACGGAACAACATTTAAGAAAAATATTGAATTTTGGACATACTTTGGGGCATGCTGTGGAGTCTTATTTTCTTGAAAACAATGAGAAAGAAACCTTGTTGCATGGTGAGGCGATAGCTATTGGGATGGTTCTGGAAGGGTATCTTTCCCATCAACTGACAGGGTTGTCCTTAAGTGAACTAGAAGATATTAAATCCACTTTTTTGAGCCGATATCCAAAAGTAGCCTTCACGGACGAAGACATAAAGACTATTTTATCGATGTTGAAGTTTGATAAGAAAAATTCACATGGTAATATCAATTTTGTCTTATTGAAAACGATTGGTGAACCCGTTATAGATGTCAAAATCCCCAATGATTTATATACGGCGGCTTTTGCTTACTACAAAGATTAAACCCTTCGTATACTAAAATCATTGATTTACAACTCTTTGATATTTTACGTTGTATTATTGGTTAGTTTGGATGTATAAATGAATTACAACCAATAAACCAAGCTATCATGATCCGTAAACTTGTCGATTACAAAAAGTTAGATCACAATTTAGTGGCAAAACTCATTGAAACCTATTCCGATGGATATGGCGATGAAGACATTATTACTTTCAAGAATGTCCGAGGTGAGATCATTGAAACGGTCGAATTAAGAACCGATGATACCATCTACTTAGTGAAAATCAGTAAAAGTCTTTCGAATTTCATTTCTAACTTTGAAGAAAATATTGAAAAAGGCCTTGAGACTAGGGAAGAACCTATTTTCGAAGAAGAAGTATCTGCCAATGAAATGGGAATGCAATCAGAGGAAGAACTCAGCGACGGGGTCTAAGTTTTCCCGTTTAAATATCTTTCCCTGATTATATTTCTATGGTGCTTTTGGTGACCGCAAATAATAAAACCCAATGCCGCTACGCTCATAGGGTTGTTACTTGCCGTTCCAACATTTCCAAGCGCTTTTTTATCCATATTGGTAAAGAGTGCGATTGTTGATTGCCTTATAATCTTGTATTCTTCAATAATATCTTCTTTGGTTCTTAGGGCCGAATTGGAATTAGGCACATAAATATCCTGATCAAATCCTGGCAAGGGTGTCAGGTCTCCCCTCATAAACCGCAACGCCCTATATTGCATAACCCTTTCCGTATCCATGATGTGAACCAAAACTTCACTAACGGTCCATTTGCCCTCTGCATATGCATAGTTCAATTTGTCGTCGGGGATACTATCAAGAAATTGTGGGAAGTTTAAAAGTTGGTTGGTAAGAATGTTGAATAATTCAGCATCTCCCAATGCATCCAGGTAGGTTTTGTAAAAAGAACCATATTCTTCAGTCTTCAGTTCAGTGACTCTCATAAAGTGAAAATGAAAAATCCCAAAGACTTTCGTTTTTGGGATTTGTATTGTAGAGTAAAAATCTTGTTATAGTTCGTTAAAAATCATATGCATTAAACGTTTTTTATCGTTAATGCTTTCTTCAAGTGAAATCATGGTCTCGGTTCTACTGATGCCATCGATGTCATCTATCTTGAAAATAATATTTTTAGCGTGATTGGTATCTTTCGCCCTGATTTTACAGAATATGTTGAATTTACCAGTAGTTATATGGGCTACGGTAACATTCGGTATCTGTTCTAAGCGCTCCAAAACAAATTTTGTCTGATGGGTTTTTTCCAAGAATACACCAACATAAGCTATAAAAGCATATCCTAGTTTAACGTAATCCAATGTCAAAGAAGAACCACGTATGATTCCTGCTTCTTCCATTTTTTTAACACGTACATGAACTGTGCCGGCAGAGATTAATAGTTTTTTGGCTATATCAGTGAAAGGGGTTCTGGTGTTATCAATCAGCATGTCCAGAATCTGGTGGTCAATTTCGTCTAATTTAACTTTTGTCATTGTTACTTAATATTTGGTACAAAAATAAGTAATTAAGAAATTAAACTTAATAAAAGTTGTTATTTTTTAACAAAAATGTAATTAAACATTCTTTTTTGAGTTTAATGCTCAAAAAATATTTTAAATAAGTTTAGCGAAAGTTGCTGATTTTAAGTAAGAAAAATCATTTTCCGAAGTGCAATCATATGTTTTATGTCCAAAATAACCTTCTAGGTTTCCTGATTTTTCTAATGAAGCCTCAAAAGTAATTTGCTCATTTTTAAGAACTTCCTTGTAAAGAATGCCTAATGAATCACCCTCTTTATATTTAATCGGATCAATAATGTGTACATTTTTTATAAGGATATCGTAAAATAATTTATTGTTGTCCGGTATCTCAAAATAAGCGGATTGATCATACTCTTCCAGGGTGTCGCTAGAAATGACATCTAAAGCTTTAAACATGGCAATGAATATGAATTTTCGTGTTTCCTCGCGGTCATAATCATTTGGATAGTGACCGGCTTCGAACAAAATAGTCGGAATATTCAACATTTGAAAGGTATCACCAACGCAATTGGCATTGAAACCATCATCGTAACGACCTATTTGTCCGGGAATCGATTCTTGAAGCTCTTGGTTCATAGCAACGATCAATCGCATACTCTGTGCCCTTGTAAATGAAATATTTCTCTCCTTATCAAAAGCAGGGGCCAAAAATGACACTGTTGCCGGTTTTGATGAGTTTCCTACATTGAATATGGTTCGTTGTCCATGAAGGTTAAAACAAAAATCAGGTTTAAAATGTTCATAGCAATTTCGAAGAACTTTGCTTTCTGGCTGACTTCTTTCTTGTGCATCACGATTCAGATCAACAATGTTCGCATTCATTCGGGTATATGCCATTGCACCATCCGGATTAAGAATAGGTATGATCCTGATCGTACAGGTACTTAATATGGTTGAGCTGATTTTAGAAGAACCGACGATAAAATTTAAAAGGTCGAAAATGGCTTTTGTGGTTGTAGATTCATTTCCGTGCATTTGGGACCACATTAAAATTTTCTTAGGGCCATTTCCGAATGTCACGGTATAAATAGGAAGGTCTTTTACTGATCGACCAATTTCTTCCACCTTAAAAACAGCTGGAAGATCTTTAAGAATCGGGGTAATGTGGTTATGTGTAATATACCTTCCTTTTAAGGCTTTCTCTTTTATCGAATTGTAATCTATATGGGATAATCTCATTTAAATGTTTTTCAAGCGGATACAAATGTAACACCTCTTTAAGTTACAAATGTAAAACGTAAAATTACATTTGTAAACTTCAAAAATTAGGTTTTCATCCCGTTTGAATAAACAATTGTAAACAAAAACCCCTAAAAAGTATTAAACAGTATAAAAAGATTTATAATTAACATTATACTAGTTATATAAAGTATTTTAAGTAAAGTGATAGTATATATAATTGGACCGTTTATATTGTTTAATTTTAAAGATTGAAGTTACTTTTTGCTTACCTTTACGCACTACTTAATTACAATGGTAAACATAGAGGATTTTATAAAACGTCTGGAGGAAATTCTACGCTATTACGACCTATCGGCGTCGGTTTTCGCTGATCGCATAAAAGTACAGCGCTCCAGTATTTCCCATTTGTTATCAGGTAGAAACAAGCCTAGTTTAGAGTTCGTGATGAAGGTTGTGGATACTTTTCCCGAAGTTGATTTGTATTGGCTCTTGAAAGGGGAAGGTGATTTTCCTGTGTCTAAAACCAAGATCAAGTCTGTAAAACCTTTACCCGCTCCGACCCCGGTAGACCAAGAAATGAAAAAACCTCCCAAAACAAAGGAGGGGAAAAGTATTGACCGGATAGTCATCTTCTTTTCTGACGGGAGTTTTAAATCTTATCGGGAATGAAACTATGCTTGTAAAGTAATTTTATTTGGAATGCGGTTGTGCTATTTGCTGGTAAATCCTTTAATTTGTGATTATGCAAATAAGATTCATTCTAATATTTATCGCATTTTCGCTTCTTGTTTCCTGCTATCAACCACAAAGGGATTGCAAGGCTTTTAAGGATGGTAAATTTACTTTTACCTCTATAATCAATAATAAGGAAGTGAGTACTGTTTTTGAGCGAAATGGAGACCTTGAAATCGATTATTTTGATGGTAAGATAGACAGTTCTTCAGTGCGCTGGATCAATGACTGTGAATATATCATGAAAAAAATGCATCCGAAGAACAAAGCCGAGGAAAAGTCGGTTCATGTGAAAATATTGACAACTACAGGGAATTCATATACCTTTGAATACAATATTGTGGGTGATAACAATAAATCTAGAGGAACGGCTATAAAAACCAACTAACCATGTTCGACATTTTAACAAGTCCTGATGCCTGGGTGGCATTACTTACCCTAACTTTCCTTGAAATAGTCTTAGGTATCGATAATATCATATTTATATCGATAGCTGCGGGCAAATTGGAAAAAAAGCAACGTAAAAAAGCAACGAATCTTGGTTTGGTGCTCGCTATGGTCATGCGTATTTTGTTGTTGTTCGGTATTTCTTTGTTGACCAGTATGAAAAAGCCTTTTTGGGTTCTGGATGGTGAATGGGTGTCTGGAGGGATTAGCGGGCAAGGATTGATATTGTTCGCTGGTGGATTGTTCCTATTATATAAGAGTACGAGTGAAATTCATGAGAAAATCGAGGATAAAGGGCATGATGAGCGAGAGGTTAAAAGTCATAGGTCTACATCTTTGACGAATGCCATTGTCCAGATTACCGTAATCAATATCGTGTTTTCGTTCGACTCCATTTTAACCGCTATAGGTATGACCAATGGTATCTCCCCTAACCCCAATGATGCATTGATTTTAATGGTCATTGCGGTTGTTGTCTCTGTTATAATTATGATGTTGTTCGCTAATCCTGTTGGGGAATTTGTGAATAAACACCCTTCAATCCAAGTATTAGGCCTGTCTTTCCTTATATTGATCGGATTTATGTTGATTGCTGAATCGGCGCATTTATCACATCTAGTAGTATTCGGTAATGAAGTAGGGACCATACCCAAAGGGTATCTTTATTTTTCCATTGCTTTTTCACTTATGGTGGAATTCTTCAATATGCGAATGAAGAAAAACAAAAATCCGAAACAAACGATTTCTGATGACATCAACTAAGCTAAAAGGCTTAGTGTCCTAAATGATATGATGATTCCTTTGAAGAAGCAATAACCGCTACAAGATGGCTTTATGTCTTTGTCTGGTTTAAGTTTAGTTTAAACAAACTTATATCTGGAATAGTTAGCTATGCCCTTGTGAACAGAGTGTTTTTTCGGATAAAAGATTTAGCTAGGTCCAAAATCCGGATAATCTTATTAATTAGGTCTGGAATAAGCTATTTTAGGATTCTTCTTTTTCTGTTGCTTAAAGAGTCGCTGTTGTTGTTTTACGGTCAAGGTACTACCGTCATGACTCCATCCGGGAGGGCCGAAAATATACATTAATGCATGGGAGAGTTTTTTGGACTTTTTTACATCGTTCCAAATATCCTTGAATTCATGTGTCAGAATTACGATCGGGTTGTAAGAGTCCGGTGCATGAATTACACCATATTTAACATCTATATTTTCGTCATACTCTTTCCAAGTGCCGAATATCTTATCGAAGATATTCAGAAATCCGCCATGGTTTTTATCCAAATACTCCACATTTTGGGCATGATGCACTTGATGCATAGTGTGGGTATTGAAGATTTTTTCCAAAAATCCCAATTTAGGTACGTAAACCGTATGTAGTTGAAATTGCCATAAGGCTTCTATACCGAGGCACACTACGACCATTTCAGGAGGGAAACCCAGTGCTGGCATCCACATATAAAATAAAGGCTTGTACAATATCGTAAACCAGCCATTTCTAACAGCTGTACCCAGGTTAAAATTGTCCGATGAGTGGTGTACGATGTGCGCGGCCCATAATATCCTCACTTCATGATTAGCCCTATGGAACCAGTAGTATGTAAAATCATCGGCCAATTGGCACAGGAGCCAAATATACCAAGCGTAGCCAAAAGATTCGTAACCCATGATATTGGTTCTTACCCCGTCTACAAGGGGATTGAACAATTCATAAGTAAACTCAAAAATTACAATTGCGGAAATAACTTTGATCAAGGGGGCGATTATCGCGGATCCAACTCCCATAAAACCACTGGCAAAAAGATCTTTCCATTCGTATAGGTCGTCATCTCCGTGGGTTTTACTGTAGGTTAATTCCAGTAATATAAATGCAATAAAACAAGGTACTCCGTATACCAGGGGGTTGGTAAAATCCATATATCTTTTTAAATTATATCAAAGGTATCGTTTTATGTGCGACCTTTATGAAACGCACGTTTATTCTTTGTTTTTTCTTAGAATATTGTTTTGTTCTTGCATTAGTTTTTCCAAATTGGCCAATAGCTCAATATTCTTTGGGGTTTTTTCTTCCTTGTCGCTCGGGTCCTCGGCTTTGCTTCTAAATCGGTTCATGAATTTAATGACAACGAAAATCGTAAGTGCAATAATACCGAAATCAATTACAACCTCTATAAGTTCCCCGTAGCCAATGGCAATTTCCGAAACATTTTCCGCTGCAGCGCGTAAG
The DNA here is from genome assembly GCF_033101095.1 of Maribacter sp. TH_r10. Taxonomy (NCBI): domain Bacteria; kingdom Pseudomonadati; phylum Bacteroidota; class Flavobacteriia; order Flavobacteriales; family Flavobacteriaceae; genus Maribacter; species Maribacter sp. TH_r10. The sequence goes on from NZ_JAWMPY010000002.1 coordinate 710,536, forward strand.
ATATACTTTTTTTCGGATAAATGAACATCTTCTGTCATTAGTGATAATGGCGGCATGATCACTTTCTTGACCAGAACATCGACCACTTTATTGAATGCTGTACCGATAATGATTCCAATGGCCATGTCCATCATGTTTCCCTTTATCGCAAAATCCTTGAATTCTTGAAAGAAACTCTTCATGGCAAAAATTGTCTAAAATAAAGCGGTTTGGCCTTCATCATCGGTATCAGGGTCTTTTTTGTCATTCCCCTTACTACCCTCTTTGCTTTTTGGTGCTTTGTCAGTGGAACTTACATCTTCCTCGTCAATCACCTCCATTTCATTGGTCTCCTTGGATTCAGGTTCTACGTAAGGCAAAGGGTCGAGCAAATTAATGTTCTTAACTTTTTCAGATGTTAATTGATTACCTAAAGCTTTTATTCCTTTAATTGATATAAATTCCTCTAAATCAATCGTTAAGTTTGGTTTAGCATCTTTCCCCCTTGGTTTGGAAAATTCTATTTCCGCGACGGGACGCCAATCGGTAGAAACCAGTTCCAAATAGGATTTAGGGTGCTCGGAAATAAATTGGTCTTCCTTATTTTCGTGTTCTATTAAAAAACGTTTTACGTAAAACCGTTCTTTTTCCCCTTCCCAATAAATTGCGGACAAGGGTTTGTTTGGATTCCATTTCTCAAGAATGATCATATCGTCGTCAAAACGGCAAGTCATGGTAGGTAAAATAGTTTTGGCTATCCCTTTTTGATTGACGACCAACAGAAGGTCGTCACCTTTAAATTCTCCCAATAACTCTCCCCTGCCATCTACATTTAGACGTCTCACGACATCATCGAACCAAATCTTCCTTGGTTTAAGGGTCGATACACCTTTTTCCTTTAACTCAATTCGTTTTACAGTGTATTTTGTTACGATATTCCCTTTAGAGCCCCTTCCTTTAATCAATACATCTGCAAAATCGATGTCCCATTTTAATTTTTTAATACTACCAACCTGTCTTAAATTCACGGTTACTACTTCTGCTTCCCCATTGGGGTTGGCTGAAAAATAATAAACCAATGAATTTGGTTTTCCGGCGGTTAGGTCGTAAGGCCTGTCACGTGTTACACTGGTGATATTGAACCTCTTTATATAAGTAGGGCCGCCTTTTCCGTCCCTGTATATCATATTGTAGGTGGTGCGTTTGTCTTTTTTCTTGAATACGGCGACATGTATAATGTTCTTGCCAATGAATGTTTTGCTGTCCACTTTGGTCACCATGGCTTTGCCATCTGCGGTAAAAACGATAATATCATCAATATCACTACAGTCGGTAACATATTCATCGCGTCTTAAGGAGGTTCCCACGAATCCTTCTTCGCGATTTACGTACAATTTAGTGTTACGGATGACTACTTTGGTGGCTTCGATGTCATCAAATATCCTAATTTCTGATTTACGCTCACGTCCTTTGCCATATTTGGTCTTAAGGTTTTTGAAATAGTCGATAGCGAATTCTATCAGGTTATCCAAATGATGTTTAACTTCGGCTATGCTTTCTTCCAGACTATCGAGATGTTGTTGGGCTTTGTCGATATCGAATTTGGAAATTCTTTTAATCCGTATTTCCGTCAACCGTACGATATCTTCCTCGGTAACTGCTCGTTTCAGGTGTTTGGTGTGCGGCTTTAGGCCTTTGTCAATAGCGGCAATAACACCTTCCCATGTCTCTTCTTCTTCAATATCCCTATAGATACGGTTCTCGATAAATATGCGCTCCAAGGATGCAAAATGCCATTGTTCCTCAAGTTCCGATAACTTTATTTCCAGTTCGGCTTTCAATAATTCAACCGTTAGATCGGTAGATTGTCGTAACATGTCCGAGACACCTGTGAAAAGTGGTTTATTGTCCTCGATGATACAACCCAAGGGTGATATAGACGATTCGCAAGCCGTAAAGGCATACAAGGCATCTATGGTTTTATCCGGGGAAATACCACTTGGTAAGTGTACCAGGATTTCAACGTCGGCAGCTGTGTTGTCCTCTATTTTTTTAATTTTAATCTTCCCTTTTTCGTTAGCTTTAAGGATCGAATCAATTAAAGAAGAAGTGTTGGTTCCGTATGGTATTTCATTGATTACCAGCGTGTTTTTATCTTTTTGGGATATTTTAGCACGAACACGTATCTTGCCACCTCGCATACCATCATTATACGAACTTACATCTATGATTCCCGCGGTAGGGAAATCTGGAAATAGGGTGAAACGTTGTCCTTTTAAATGTTTTATGGAAGCATCAATAAGTTCAATGAAATTATGGGGCAACACCTTGGTCGATAATCCAACAGCGATACCTTCCGCACCTTGGGCCAATAACAGCGGAAATTTAACTGGAAGGTTAACGGGTTCTTTTTTACGTCCGTCATAGGAAAGTTGCCATTCGGTAATCTTTGGACTGAAAACCACTTCCAAAGCAAATTTGGATAATCGTGCTTCAATATAACGAGAAGCCGCTGCCCTATCCCCTGTAAGAATGTTTCCCCAGTTTCCCTGGGTATCGATCAAAAGGTCTTTTTGACCGATCTGCACCATGGCATCGGCAATACTCGCATCACCATGGGGGTGATATTGCATGGTGTGACCCACGACATTGGCGACTTTGTTATAACGGCCATCATCGAGCTCCTTCAGTGCATGCAAGATTCTTCGTTGTACCGGTTTAAATCCGTCTTCGATGGCAGGTACCGCACGCTCTAGGATTACGTATGAGGCATAATCCAAAAACCAATCTTTGTACATGCCCGTGACTTTGGTCAGTGCATGTCCGGTATTATCATTTTCTGTAGTATCGTCAGTTGGCAAATTTTCGTTTGGTGCTTCGTTCAGCTCTTCATTCTCTTCCATAAAGAAAGATTCGTATTATCTTGATTTATAATTGATTTTCCTCTATAAGGTCTATTTCTACTTTAAGGTTGTTTATAATGAATTCCTGTCGGTCCGGGGTATTTTTCCCCATGTAGAATTGTAATAGATTCTCGATAGACATTGCTTTATCCAACATCACAGGTTCCAATCGAATATCCTCTCCGATAAAATATTGGAACTCATCAGGGGAAATCTCACCTAGCCCTTTAAATCGGGTTATTTCCGGTTTCCCTGTTAATTTGGATATGGCATTTCTTCGTTCATCCTCGCTATAGCAGTAAATAGTCTCTTTTTTGTTCCTAACCCTGAACAAGGGTGTCTGTAAAATATATAAATGGTTCTCCTTGATCAATTCAGGGAAAAATTGAAGGAAAAACGTGATCAACAGCAGGCGAATGTGCATACCGTCAACATCGGCATCCGTAGCTATTACAATATTATTATATCGAAGATCTTCCATAGATTCCTCAATATTCAAAGCTGCCTGTAGTAAATTGAATTCCTCGTTTTCGTATACGATCTTTTTGGACATACCGTAAGAATTCAAAGGTTTACCACGTAAGCTAAAAACGGCTTGGGTATTTACATCCCTAGATTTGGTAATGGAACCGGATGCTGAATCCCCTTCGGTAATAAAGAGGGTGCTGTCTAATCGGCGATCGTTTTTCATATCGCCCAAATGCACCCTGCAATCCCTCAATTTTTTGTTATGAAGGCTTGCTTTCTTTGCCCTGTCACGAGCCAATTTCCGTATGCCGGAAAGATCTTTTCGCTCCTTTTCGGCCATCATGATCTTTCGCTGTAATTTTTCAGCGGTTTCCGGATTTTTATGTAGATAATTGTCTAGGTATTTACCAACGAAATCATTGATATAGGTGCGAACCGTCGGGAATTTACCTCCCATATCGGTCGAGCCTAGTTTTGTCTTGGTCTGACTTTCGAAAACGGGCTCCATAACCTTTATGGAAATAGCCGATATGATGGATTTACGAATATCGCTGGCATCATAGTTTTTTCCATAGAAATCCCTAATGGTTTTTACCAAAGCTTCCCTGAAGGCCGCTTGGTGTGTTCCCCCTTGAGTGGTATGCTGACCGTTCACAAAAGAATGGTACTCTTCGCTATATTGTGTTTTGCTATGCGTTATGGCGACCTCAATGTCATCCCCCTTTAGGTGGATAATAGGATATAATAAATCCTCGGCATTGTTGTTGTCTTCCAAAAGATCTTTCAATCCGTTTTCTGAATGGAACTTTTCCCCATTGAATACAATGGTCAATCCAGGGTTCAGGTAAACGTAGTTTTTAAGCATGCGTTCCACATACTCGTTCCTGAATTTATAATTTTTAAAGATGGATTCGTCCGGAATGAAAGAAACCCTAGTTCCTTTTCTCTTTGATGTTTCAGCCGGGCCTTCTTCCAATGTAAGGTTCCCCTGTTCAAATTGGGCGGTCTTAATCTGGTTCTCCCGTGAAGATTGAACTTCAAAAAAACTTGAAAGGGCATTTACCGCTTTTGTACCAACACCGTTTAAACCTACCGATTTTTTAAAAGCCCTACTGTCGTACTTGCCCCCCGTGTTCATTTTGGAAACCACATCAACGACTTTTCCTAGGGGTATACCACGGCCATAATCCCTTACGCGCACCATTTTATCTTTAATCGTGATTTCAATGGTCTTGCCTGCTCCCATGACGAATTCATCGATGCAGTTGTCTATGGTTTCCTTTAAAAGAATGTATATGCCATCATCAGCGGAAGAACCATCACCTAATTTACCGATATACATACCGGGTCGTAAACGAATATGTTCTTTCCAATCGAGGGAACGAATGTTATCTTCAGTATATTGGGACTCTGCCATAGTTAATCAGGGTTTATCCCCGCTAATATAAAATTTCAAAGCAATTTTCAAAGCTTTTGGCTTGGAAAGTAATCAACAACGAAAATACCAATTTTGTTCGTATTAATCAATGTGAATGATGCCAAATGTTCTGTGCTATGGTTTATCCTATTGGGGTTAAGTCCCAAAATGTAAAGGTTTATGCTGTCACTTATCAAGTCTTCTTCCTCGAAACCAAGGTTACCCCACTGATAACCACCATCATCCCAAAAACCTGTAAAGTTGAAATACGTTCGTCTAAAAAGAAAAAGGCCAAGATTATGGTTGATATAGGTCCTAAACTTCCGAAAATTGCAAAAGTGGAAGCGCCAAGCCGGTTAATTGCGGCAGAAACCAAGAATGATGGAATCAAGGTAGAAAGAATGGCCATTGCACCCCCTAGGGCATAGACCTCAATCGGATAATCGGCAATATAAATACCCTTTTTAATCAAGTAATATATGATTATTGCAACTGTTGAAACGATCATGGCGTAAGAAGTAAATTGTGCTACCCCGAATTTTGGAATCAACCAGCCACTACCTACCAAATAACCCGCATAGGTAAGTGCACTCAAGAATATTAAAAAGGAACCCAGGGCCAATGATTCATCCTTAAGGGCTATTTCATCCCAAAAAGTAATCAATACGCCAACATAAGTGATTAAAATGGCTAGACTTTGAAGTTTGGTGATTCTTTTCTTGAAGAAAATCCATGAAAGTAGAACCACAATTGTTGGGTAAATGAATAGGATGATTCGCTCTAAACCGGCTTTTAAATATTGCAGTCCCATAAAATCGAAGAGACTGGCCAAATAATAGCCGATGAATCCAAAGAATACCAACCATAGGTAATCATTGGTTTTTATGGTTTGGGGATGCGATGGTTTTTTCCAGAAAGCGATAACAAAATAAAATGGTAGTGCGAACACCATTCTAAACAATAAGAGTGTTAAGTGATCAACATTATAGGTGTAAGCCAATTTTACCATGACCGCCTTGGCGGAAAACAAAACCACACCCAATATGGCGAACAAAATGCCACTGCCTGTGGCTGATATATTCTTTAACATGCCGACAAGCTATATCATTCGATACAAAATCATAAGGATATAAGAAGTGCGAATACAATGCCCAAAAAGGACAAGTATTACTTTTAGGGCTTCTATGATTTAATTTGTGGGAATATTTTGGTTATACGTTAAACCTAAAATGCATAACGTCGCCATCTTTAACTATATAATCCTTTCCTTCAACCCGCATTTTACCTGCTTCCTTTACCTTGGCTTCACTCCCATATTCTATGTAGTCATTGTAGGAGATGACCTCTGCCCTAATGAAACCTTTTTCAAAATCGGTATGTATTACTCCTGCTGCTTGTGGTGCGGTAGCTCCAACCGGAATGGTCCATGCGCGTACCTCTTTCACACCAGCCGTAAAATAAGTTTCAAGATCCAATAATTTATATGCCCCACGTATCAATTTGGCAGAACCCGGTTCTGAAAGTCCCAAGTCTTCCAAAAACATCTGGCGTTCCTCATAGGTTTCAAGTTCGGTTATATCGGCTTCGGTACCCACTGCGAGAAATATTACCTCTGCGTTTTCATTGGCAACTGCCTTTTTTACGGTCTCTACATAATCATTACCTGTAGTGGCCGCTTCTTCATCAACATTGCACACGTACATTACCGGTTTATCGGTAATGAACTGTAAGGGTTTTATATATTCTTTCTTCTCATCATCTGAAAACTCAATGGCACGGACAGAAATCCCGGCCTCAAGGCCTTCTTTTACTTTTATAAGTGCCGCTTCTTCTTTTTGGGCTTCTTTGTTTCCTGTTTTCGCGGCCCTTTTAACTTTATCCAATTTCTTTTCTACGGTTTCCAAATCTTTTAACTGTAGCTCCATGTCAATGGTTTCCTTGTCCCTAATAGGATTTACAGAACCGTCGACATGTACGATATTATCATTGTCAAAACAACGAAGTACGTGCAGAATGGCATCCGTTTCACGAATATTCCCTAAAAACTGGTTTCCAAGTCCTTCTCCCTTGCTTGCGCCCTTTACCAATCCGGCGATATCAACTATTTCAACGGTCGCAGGCAAAACCCTCTCCGGGTTTACCAATTCTTCCAATTTCTCCAATCTGGAATCGGGAACATTGACCACACCTATATTGGGTTCGATTGTACAGAACGGAAAGTTTGCACTTTGCGCCTTAGCATTGGATAAACAATTGAATAAGGTGGACTTTCCCACATTTGGTAATCCTACAATACCTGCTTTCATTATAAATTCATTTCAGGGTTCGAAAAAAACTATTTTCAAAATTGGGTGCAAAGATAGTTTTTCATTTGTATTTACACCTTTTACTAACAAACAAAAAGCCCGAACCAATGGTCCTGGGCTTTATTTGTTCATTAAATACTAAATGTGTTATGTTTTCCAGAATGGGAAACCCTAATCCTCTGGGTGCATAAACCGTTGTTTCGCCAATAATTCATCTTCCGTTTCTTTATGGTCTTCATCGGGAACACAACAGTCTACCGGACAAACGGCGGCACATTGGGGTTCATCATGAAAACCTTTACATTCGGTACATTTATCAGGTACTATGTAGTACACTTCATCGCTGACAGGTTCCTGAACTTCATCGGCATTTACCGCCGTACCGTTAGGCAAGACAACACTACCTTTTAAAGAAGTACCATCACTGTATCTCCAATCATCCGCTGCTTCGTAAATTGCTGTATTAGGGCACTCGGGTTCGCAAGCCCCACAATTTATACATTCATCTGTAATAATAATTGCCATAATTTCTTTCTCTTTTAAACTGAAATAGCTCCAGCATGCTTATTTTTGCCAAAGGTAAACCCAAAATCATTTCTTTACAAATATTATGGCTGGGCAAGCAGAAAGATTAAACGCTTTTATAGAACTTGGAAAATTCTTTCGGGATTATTCCGAATACCATAATAAAGAAGTCTCGGAAACTTTTGAAGATGTTTGGCATCTTAAATTGGAAGAGGCCATTGGGATAGCCGGACATAAAAATGGATGGTTTACAAAAGAGAACATTGTTTTTTCCCTGAAAACTTGGGGTGCGATCTTAACTCCTAAGGATCTAGAGGGTTGGTTGTCACTTTACGAAATAGATAAAAACAAACATAAGACCGTTGCCTTGATCATGGCAGGTAATATTCCTTTGGTCGGGTTTCATGATTTTCTTTCGGTACTCTTGTCCAATAATAAGGCACTTGTTAAGTTATCTTCAAACGATGCGATTTTATTGCCTTTGGTTGCCCAATTTTTAATCGAAAAATGTCCATCCCTAGAAAATGAAATTGAATTCACCGAAGGTAAACTTGAACATTTCGATGCGGTAATAGCAACAGGTAGTGATAATACCGCCCGTTATTTTGAACATTATTTTGGTCACAAACCCCATATAATACGCAAAAACAGGAATTCTGTCGCCGTTCTTACAGGTAACGAATCCAAAGAAGTACTAAAGGCATTTGGTGAGGATATTTTTCGATATTATGGATTGGGATGCCGGAGTGTCTCAAAAATATTCGTTCCCGAAGGTTATGTTTTTGATGGGTTCTTTGAAGCGATTTTTGATTATAATCCAATAATCAATCAAGCCAAATACGCCAATAATTACGATTATAACAAAGCCGTTTATTTAATGAGTGAATTCAAAATTCTTGAAAACGGATTTTTAATGCTCAAAAGGGACGATGGCTACTCCTCGCCCATTGCAACCCTTTTTTATGAGGAATACCGTTTACTGGATGAGCTTAAAGTACGAATAGCTGAGGACCGGGAGAAAATACAATGTGTAGTCGCCAGTGGTCTGTTTCAGGACGAGGTGACCTTTGGCCATACCCAAAACCCTAGTTTAACAGACTATGCCGATGGTATTGATACTGTTGAATTCCTGTTAAAAACATAGTCTAACAATTATATAAATAATACTGGTTGTTCCCTTATTATTTATGATCTTTGAACCTTAAATTTCTAAAAATAATGAAAAAACATAATTTTAGTGCCGGTCCTTGTGTATTGCCAAAGGAAGTCTTTTTAAAAGCCTCAGAGGCTATAATGGATTTTAATGGTTCAGGACTATCCCTAATCGAAATTTCGCATAGGAGTAAGGATTTTGTTGAAGTGATGGATAGAGCACGTGCCCTGGCCCTAGAACTTTTGGGATTGGAAGGCAAAGGTTACCAGGCTTTATTTCTCCAGGGAGGAGCGAGTATGGAGTTCTTAATGGTGGCATATAACCTTCTTGAAACCAAAGCAGGGTATTTGAACACGGGAACATGGAGTGGAAAGGCCTTAAAAGAGGCCCGTCTTTTTGGGGAGGTCGTTGAAGTAGGGTCCTCCAAAGATGAAAACTTTAATTATATCCCTAAAGGTTATTCCATTCCGGAAGGATTGGATTACTTGCATTTAACCTCGAATAATACCATTTTCGGAACCCAATTGAAGAAATTCCCTATAGTTGATGTGCCTTTGGTCTGTGACATGAGTTCTGATATATTCTCACGCCAATTGGATTTTTCACAATTCGATTTGATTTATGCAGGTGCACAGAAAAACATGGGTCCTGCAGGCACGACTTTAGTGGTGGTCAAAGAAGACATTTTGGGTAAGGTATCCCGTCAAATCCCTTCGATGTTGGATTATAAAGTGCATATAAGCAAGGAGAGCATGTTCAATACCCCTCCGGTTTTTGCGGTCTATACCTCAATGCTTACATTGGAATGGTTAAAGAATCTAGGTGGTATTGCTGCCATTGAGGAAATTAATGAGAAAAAAGCACGGTTATTATATTCTGAAATCGATTTGAACCCATTGTTCAATGGTTTTGCTAAAAAAGAAGATCGTTCAAATATGAACGCCACCTTTAATTTAACCGATGCCAAATTGAAAGATACTTTTGATGCCATGTGGAAAGAAGCAGGTATCAACGGACTAAACGGGCACCGTTCCGTCGGAGGATACAGGGCATCAATGTACAATGCATTGTCTTTGGAAAGTGTTGGCGCCTTGGTCGATGTTATGAGTGAAATGGAAAGAAAAGGTTAATCTGTATTTAAATGAAAGTTTTAGCAAACGATGGTATCTCCGAAACCGGGGTATCCGAACTAGAGGCAGCCGGTTTTGAGGTCAATACCACGAGAGTGGCACAAGAACAACTGATCAATTTTATAAATGAACAGGGTATTACCGTACTATTGGTTCGTAGTGCCACACAAGTAGGAAAAGATGTAATAGATAATTGTCCGACCCTAAAACTTATCGGCCGAGGCGGAGTTGGTATGGACAATATTCAGGTGGCTTATGCCAGAGAGAAAGGATTACATGTAATCAATACCCCTGCAGCATCTTCCGAATCCGTAGCCGAATTGGTGTTTGCCCATTTATTGGGTGGAGTACGTTTTTTATATGATGCCAATAGGAATATGCCACTGGAAGGGGACAGCAAATTTAAACAGCTGAAAAAGTCGTATGCTAAAGGCTCAGAACTTAGGGGGAAAACCTTGGGTATTATAGGGTTTGGAAGAATCGGCCGGGCAACTGCAAAGATTGCTTTAGGACTTGGGATGAAAGTAATATATTTTGACCCATACATCGAGAAAGGAAATGTACAGGTCGACTTTTTTGATGGACAATCGGTCTCTTTCAATTTTGAAAGCATGGGTAAATCCGAACTTTTACAACAAGCTGATTTTATTACGGTGCACGTTCCGGCTCAAAAAGAATACATTATCGGAAGCAAAGAATTCGATTCTATGAAAGACGGTGTCGGTATAGTTAATGCTGCCCGTGGCGGTGTTATAGACGAAGTGGCCTTGTTGGAATATATCGAAAAAGGGAAGGTTTCTTTCGCTGGTCTGGATGTTTTCGAATCGGAACCTAAACCAGAGATACAAATACTTATGCATCCCAAAATATCCTTGACACCCCATATAGGTGCTGCCACAGGGGAAGCCCAAGACCGTATAGGAAGTGAGTTGGCCACACAGATCATTTCCCTATTAAAATGATGCTTGTAGACCAATTTAAGGAACTTAAATCCTTTTTTTGTACATTACGGCACCAAATATTAAATTAACTATAACATGTCTGGATTATTAGATTTACTAAACAGCCCAATGGGCAAACAATTAATTAGTGGTGTAGCTGGCCAAACTGGTCAACCAGAAAGTAAGACCGCTGATGTAATGAGTATGGCCATGCCCTTGATTTTGGGTGCCATGAAAAAAAATGTATCCTCTTCTCCACAAGGAGCAGAAGGTTTAATGAGTGCCCTTTCTTCAAAACATGATGGAAGTATCTTGGATAATCTTGGCGGATTGTTCGGCGGAGGTGTAGATGAATCGGTTATGAATGATGGTGCCGGGATTTTAGGCCACGTCTTTGGAAATAAACAACCACAAGTAGAAAGTGCCTTGAGTCAAAAATCAGGATTGGATGCCAGTTCTGTCGCTAGTATCTTAAAAATAGCAGCTCCTATCGTCATGGGATTCCTAGGAAAACAAACAGCCCAAAGCAATGTTAACGATGCAAGCGGTATGAATAGCCTTTTGGGAGGTATGTTAGGTGGTCAGCCCCAGGAAAACCAAAGCCTTATCACAACGTTGTTAGACGCTGACGGTGATGGTAGTATCCTAGATGACGTTGCCGGAATGGTAATGGGTGGCGGACAGAAGAAAAGTGGACTGGGTGGATTGCTCGGAGGTCTTTTCGGAAAATAAAACCCAATAAACGATTATAAATTAAATCGCCTTGACCAATATTGTCAAGGCGATTTTTTTTGTATCTTATGGTAATCTATCTGTTCACATAATAGATTGATAATGAATAATTAAAGAAACAATTAATCCCATAGCTATGAAACATACATTCCTTAAGATTTTCGGAATACTCATAATGGTCTTTATGATGGTAAGTAGTTGTGGTGGTGCAAAAGAATCCTTGAGCATATCCGACGATGAAAAAAAGGCCTTTACCCAAAAAGTCGGTGATACCATAAACATTGCGGATACGAAAACGGAATATGAAATAATCATTATTGAACCAGGCTTTAATTTTTGGCTTAATAGCATAGCAAAACCGGAAGGTTATTATTCCCAATCGTATTTGGAAAATAGAAACAATGTATATGTAATTGAGTGGAACCAGCGTGTAATGCAGCCGCAAGTATATGACCCCGATTTATATGAACTTCAGATAGATTATTCGCCGAATATTGATTACGGGTATGAGGTAAACTATAAACTATATAATTACTTTATTTATTTTCAACGTAAGTACAACCAACGTTTGGGGCCTTTTATACCTCGGATTTAAAAGGTATATTTGGCACTTTGTTAAATAAATACATGGAAAAACTAAAGCAGCGTTGGGGCATAGAATCCAATTTACAAATTGTGGTTATATTAATAGTATTCGCAGTAACGGGTTCAACAGCGGTTAAATTCGCGGCACCATTAACTGAATTAATCGGCCTTCATAAAGAAAGCGTAAACCCTTGGATTTATTGGACCGTTAGAATACTGATAATATTTCCGATTTACCAGGTTTTACTTGTTGCTTATGGTTGGCTTTTCGGTCAATTTAAATTTTTCTGGAATATGGAAAAGAAAATGTTGAAAAGAATAGGCATGGGTTTTCTTTTTAATTAAGTGTTTTTTAACTTTTATAATCTAGCTGATTGTTTAGTTTTGCGATAAGTATGGGTAAGTGGAAAAAAATTTTGAGTTTTTTCTTTCTAGCGATTTTGATTTTCGTTAAGGCATCTGCATTCCATGTATTTGCACATGAGGATGAAGATGGTACCCATATAGAGAATTGTTTGGTTTGTACCATGGCCATGGAGATGCAGCAAACAGTTCATGATCAACCCGATACTTTAGTCTTTGACCCCGAAGTTATCTTAGTTGATATTATACGATCTTTTGGGATTGATAATAACGAGATTATTTCAACCCAACCTGTTTTTTCCTATTTTTCTAGGCCTCCCCCTTCTTTGCTTTCCTAAAAAAGCATTCTTTTTCCTCATTTTTCATTTGAGGTATATCATTCATTTAATACATATCAATTTATGAGAGCATGGTTTATCATGTTTGCAATGTTGTTTGTTCAGTTCACTGTTCAATCTCAACAGTGCAAAAGTGTCATTACAGGCGTAGTTACCGATTTTCACGATAAGACTCCTTTGGTTAGGGCCTCTATTTCTTTAATTGGTAAAAGTGATTCTGTATTCTACACAGACGAAAACGGATTTTTTAAGATACCCAATCTATGTAATGGTATCTATGAATTGGAAATTTACCATGCCGAATGCCAAACAGCCTTTATGAAAGTTGACTTGGATACAAATTTGGATTTAAATATTTCTTTAGAACATCATCTAGAGGAATTGGAAGAGGTAAAGGTTACTGGTAATAAGATAACGAAGACCAACTCGGCAATGGAGGAGACATTAGAGTTGAAAACCATTGAACAATATGGGAGTGCAAGTTTAGGAGATGCTTTAAAAGAAATCAATGGTGTTTCTTCATTAAATACTGGTGCAAACATTGTAAAACCGACTATTCACGGACTTTCAGGAAGCCGGGTTCTGGTGCTTAACAACGGTGTACGTATGCAAGATATGGAATGGGGGGCCGAGCATGCCCCAAACGTTGATGTTAATGCGGCAGGTTCTATTTCAGTTATAAAAGGGGCTTCTGCACTGCAATATGGTGGTGACGCCATAGGCGGTGTTATTTTAATTGAGCAGAATAGATTTCTAAAAAAGGATTCAATTTTTGGTAAAACCATTGTTACTGGAATCTTAAACGGTCGCGGTGGAAAAATCAACACTGATTTAATAAAAACCTATAAAAACGGGTGGTTTATTAAAGGGCAGGCTTCATATAAGAAATTAGGAGATCAAGAAGCGCCTGAGTATGTGCTGTCCAATACAGGGGTGAATGAGATTGGAGCTTCGCTTCATTTCGGAAAAGAGAATTTTACCTCGGGCTGGCGAGGTAGTTATTCCTATTTCAATACGGAAATCGGTATACTTTCCGCTTCACATATAGGTAGTGTAGATGATTTAATCAGGGCCATCAACGATGACGAACCCACGGTTATCGATCCGTTTACCTATGACATTGCTAGTCCTAGGCAGGAAGTTACGCACCATTTGGGAAAATTCAAGTACTATAATAGATTCGAAGGTCTGGGTAAATTAAATGTGCAATATGATTTTCAAAACAATAGAAGATTTGAATATGATGTTAGGACGGGAGATGATAAATTCAAACCATCCATTGATCTTGAATTAACCACTCATACCCTTACATCTGATTTTAAATGGGATGCCAAATCGGGTTTTGATCTTACCGTTGGTGTCATGGGCAGATACCAGAATAATTTCGCAAATCCGGATACCGGGGTTAGAAGGCTTATCCCCGATTATGATAAATATGATGCCGGTATTTTTTCTGTGATGAAGCTTAGCTTGGATGAAGATTGGAAATTGGATGCCGGCCTACGATATGACTACAGTAAAATCGATGCAAAAAAGTTTTACAGGACTTCTAGATGGGAAGAACGCGGTTATGATGAGGATTTCAGTGATATAATCATAAGGGAAACCGAAAGTTCACAATATTTGACCCAACCGATTTTTGATTACCATAATTTTTCTGCCACCATGGGGGTAAATTATAGTACGGACAACCAACATTCAATGAGTTTCAACTATGCCTTGGCCAATAGGGCCCCTAATCCTTCTGAATTATTCAGTGATGGTTTACATCATTCAGCTGCCAGAATCGAATTAGGGGATCTAAGGATTACCAGTGAAACTTCACATAAAGCTTCCCTATCCTTGATTAAGAATGGTGATTGGGGGTATACTTTGGAGCCTTATGTAAATTTTATTAATGATTTCATTTATTTGGAACCTACGGATGTTGAATATACGGTGAGGGGTGCATTCCCGGTTTGGGAATACCATCAAACCAATGCTAGGATTTTAGGCTTGGATTTATCTCTTTATGCGAATTGGACAGATCATTGGAAAACTGATCATAAATTTTCTTTGACCAAAGGAAAGGATACTAGTGAAGATGAACCGCTTATTAATATTCCTTCGGCCCATATCAGAAACAAAATTTCATATAACACACCTTGGAAGAACTTAGAAGTAGGTCTGGAGAGTAAATATGTGTTCAAGCAAAATGAAACACCTGCCGATATCTATGTGTATTCGCCCGAACAAGGGGAAGATGTACTTTTAGAAATAAACACTGCCCCTGCTGCTTATCATGTATTGTCCTTGAACAGCGGTATGGATTTTAAATTTGATAAAAGTACGTTAACGGTCAATCTTATTGCAACCAATATTCTAGATGTTTCCTACCGGGACTATTTAAACAGACTCCGATATTTTGCCGATGACCTGGGAAGAAATATCATATTACAATTTAAACTCAATTATTAATTTTAATTTTTTATTTTATGAAAACAACCATTAAACTATTATCAATGTTAGCTTTTGCAGGAATCGTTCTAGCCTCATGTTCTGATGATGATGATCCAGAAGAAGTGAATGAAGAAGAAACAATCACAACAATGACGGTTTCCCTAACACCAGATGCAGGTGGAACAGCGATTATCCTAAAATCCGAAGATTCTGATGGGGATGGCCCCAATAATCCGGAAATAACTGTTTCTGGAAATTTAGTAGCAAACTCTACTTATAGTGGAAGTGTAACTTTTTCAAATGTAACAGAAGATCCGGTAGAAGACATTACAGAAGAGGTTGAAGAGGAAAACACAGAACATCAGTTGGTGTATGTACATACTGGAGCTATTTCAGAGGTTTATAATTTTGACACTGATGATGATGGTAACGATTTAGGCCTTTCTTTTGATTTGGACACTGGTGATGCCGGAGAGGCAGCATTACAAGTTGTATTGAGACATGAACCTACAAAACCGAACGATGGTTCTTTAAGTGGTGTAGGTGGTTCAACGGATTTTAGTGCCAGTTTCGCTATTACCGTGGAATAAGAATTGGACAAAAGCCGATTAAAAATTAAAAAAGGGGTTGATCTATCAACCCCTTTTTATATGCTTACTCTTTAATGTTTACTTCTATTGTTTTCTTTTTACGATCACTGATGATGTAGGTGTAGATCCACATTATGGTAAATGTAGGTATCACGTCCAATCCAGGTATGATTTCCTCGATAAAAGTGACCAATCCTGCTGCCTGCCCAATTTTCCCTTTATACAGTCTGGTCATTAACCAACCTGCCATGGGCGCCCAAATAACATCGGAAAAATCACCGATGAACGGTACGGCAAAGGACAACATACCTATACCATCGAACAACAATCCCAATAAAAGGGTCTTATATTTATTATCTTTCGTTTTTGACATTTTTTTGATTTAGTATCCAATCAATAAAATAGCAATAAGAATGCCAATTTTGAAGCCTTTGGATCTTAAGGTCTAGGACAAACTTGAACTGATCAATTTCAGGAACTCGTTCCTGGTCTCTTCTTTAACAAAACTTCCCCGAAAACCGGAAGTTGTAGTTACCGAGTTTTGTTTCTGTACGCCCCTCATCATCATACACATATGGGAAGCTTCAATTACAACAGCTACTCCCTGGGGTTTTAGGGTATCGTTTATACAATCCAAAATCTGCTCTGTCAATCTTTCCTGAACCTGTAATCTACGGGCGAACACATCCACGATACGTGGTAATTTACTTAGGCCTACTATTTGTCCGTCTGGAATATAAGCGATATGCGCTTTCCCGAAAAAAGGCAGCATATGATGTTCACATAAGGAATACAATTCAATATCCTTAACAATGACCATTTCATTATATGATTCCTTGAACATGGCACTTTTTAGAATCTGTGCCGCATCTTGATCGTAACCTTGGGTAAGGAAAAGCATGGCCTTGGAGGCCCTTTCAGGTGTTTTCATTAGACCCTCTCGGGACACGTCCTCCCCTATTTCCTCAATGATTTTGGAGTATCGTTCTTGAATTTCTTTTGTTGTTTCCAAATTATACTCCTCAAAACTTCTATATGGTTTCATTTAATACGGAATTACTTATGTTTTTCATCCTATGCGGATGTTCCTTTATCTATTCTAGACCGTGATAATTTTACAGCACGACAATTTAACGCTAAATTCATTAATATAAAACAAGAATACCGTATTGTTATCTACTGTGTTGTTTTGGTATGTCTGTGCTATTGTTTAATTTTCGAACTGTAAAAAAACTTCAATGATCCAAGCCACAAATATCCAAAAATATTACGGGAATCTACAAGTTCTAAAGGGGGTAGATATTCATATAAAATCAGGGGAAATCGTTTCTATTGTGGGGCCTTCCGGAGCTGGGAAGACCACACTCCTACAAATTTTGGGTACATTGGACGTTCAAAGTAATAAAGTGGACAGCAGACTTTTAATAAAGGATGTTGAAGTCACGGATTTATCCGATAACGCAATAGCGCGGTTCAGGAATGAGAATATTGGGTTTATTTTTCAATTTCATCAATTATTACCCGAATTCACGGCCCTAGAGAACGTTTGTATACCTGCCTTTATCAAGAAAACACCTCGTAACCAAGCGGAAAAACGTGCTAAGGAATTGTTGGAATTTTTAGGTCTCTCCCATCGCCTGCACCATAAACCCAATGAATTGTCGGGAGGTGAACAGCAACGTGTGGCCGTGGCAAGGGCTTTGATCAATAACCCCTCGGTGATTTTTGCCGACGAACCCAGTGGAAACCTTGATTCTGAAAGTGCCGATAATTTACATAAATTGTTTTTTGAACTACGTGATAAATTTGGTCAGACCTTCGTTATAGTTACCCATAATAAGGAATTGGCGGATCTAGCCGACCGTAAGTTGACCATGGTCGATGGGCGTATTACCGATTCAACGGGTATTGAATGGGCCGATTTCACCAATAGGCCCCTATTATGACCCAAAAGGAATTAAAGGAGTTTTTGGATATTAAGGTCGAGGAATACAACCAGATACAATTTTTGGACAGTGATCCCATTCAAATTCCACACCAATTCACCCTAAAAGAGGATATTGAGATCAGTGGGTTCTTAACGGCAACCATTGCTTGGGGCAATCGAAAAAGCATTATAAAAAATGCCAACAAGATGATGGACCTACTCGATCATTCTCCCTATGACTTTATAATGAACCATACTCCAGATGATCTAGAAAGGTTTGATGGTTTTGTACACCGAACCTTTAACAATATCGATTTGGCATATTTTATCCAAAGTTTACGAAATATTTACTGTAATCTTGGAGGAATGGAGGCTGTTTTTGCTTCAAATGCTGATGACGATTCTGTACAAAAAGCGATTTCTTCATTTAAAAAGGTTTTTTTTGAATTACCTCACCAACAGCGAACCACCAAACATATATCCGACCCAATGAAAGGGTCGGCCGCCAAGCGCATTAATATGTTTTTACGTTGGATGGTCAGGGATGCATCAACGAGCGTTGATTTTGGGTTGTGGAGTACATTGAATCCCAAACAGCTATCATGTCCGTTAGATGTGCATTCTGGTAATGTTGCCAGAAAATTAGGGTTGTTAAAAAGAAAACAGAATGATGCCAAGGCCTTATCGGAGTTGGATACGGCCCTTCGTAAACTAGACCCCAATGATCCTGTAAAATATGATTTTGCATTGTTCGGGCTTGGGGTTTTTGAAAAATTCTAACACTACTCGTAATCTTTGTCCGTCAAGGTTTTCATAAAAGCGATTATGGCTTTTGTCTCATTATCACTTAGTAGTAAGGAATCGGGAGATAATGTCTGGTATGGCACATCAAGGCCTAGACCTTGTCCCCCACCCGCATTGTAAAATTCCAATACATCTTCCAAGGTTTCAAAAGCACCATTATGCATGTAAGGGGCGGTCTTGTCTATATTACGTACCGTTGAAGTTTTGAAAAAATTGCGCTTTTCATCAACTTCATAGGGATAATATAAACCAGGGTCATTATCCAAAACCGGATGTGCAAAATCGGTATTTTGTGTCACCCCAAGGTTTTCAAACTCCGTTTCATCATATTTTGGTGGTACCGTACCGTAAAATGCAGGAGGAAAATGACAAGTAGCACAGGCGGCCTTTCCCATAAATAGATTAAAACCTTCTATTTCTTCCGTGGTGAGGGTGTTTTCAAGGTTTTGCATGTTGCGATCAAATTTGGAATCGAACGGGGTTAGACTTCGTATATAAGTAGCTATGGCATTACGTACATTCAAGTTGTTGATCTTTCCTCCGTATAATACATTGAACTGTTCAATATATTTAGGGTTTCCCTTTATTTTATCATCCATGGTATTCAAATCCAAATGAAACTCATTCTCATTATTGACTACGCCTACGATTTGTCCCTCCAAACCATCTCCCCTTCCGTCATAAAAGAAAGTCCTTTGATAAACGGCATAAGGTAAGGTTGGTGTATTTCTTTGAAGCTCAGCTCCATTTTTTCCTATTCCTTTAGGCTTGCCATCGGTAAAAGCTTTTTCCTTGATATGGCAAGTTGCACAACTCATGGTTCCCGTACTGGAAAATGACGGATCGTTGAACAACTGTTTCCCCAGGGCTATCCGTTCTTCGGAAATTGGCGGTGAGCCTTGTAGGGCGAACATTTTCTTGTTGAAGAATGTTTTTGAAAATACGTTGGTAGCTGCAGGATCCAGAGCCCGTGAGGTGTTTAATTGAACTCCCCAGTCCTTGGCCGTACTATTTACCAATTGTAATTGTTTATTGGTGTGGTCTTTTATGAAGGTGTATCTATCAATGGTGTCAAAATCCCCGTCTTTGAGCATTTTTATGGAACTTGTTATCTCTTTTAACCAAGATTCGTATAGGTTGTTATCCTTAAAGGTATTTTTATACATCCCTATAACCGTACTGATTGTCTCGTAATTATAAACAGCCTCTTTTAATGAATTTGCCAAAATTGGTGAATCAAATCCCGTTATTCCCTTTGTTGCAATATTGACAATCGCATCTCGCAGCATTTTTAGGTGGTGCCTATCCCTTTGTTTATAGATAATGTGGTTTTTTCGCATGTACGGAATCCTCGCTTTCAAATAGTCCAATACACTCTGAAGTTCATTGTTCAATGGCTTTTCTTCCGCAAACAAAAGTTCTTCGATTACTTGGTAACTTTTAGGTTTTTGTTTTTTGATATCGGTAAAATCCTCCATTTCCACTTTCAAAAGGTTTGGTGCGTTCATAGAGAGGTAATTTTCATAATCGTAGGCTATCATAATCGGTTCGGCCCGTTTGTACCATTCGCGGCTTTTAAGGAAGTTAGCTTTATTATCGGATAAAGAAGAAATAGTATCGATTTTCGCCATATAGAAAGCAGCACTGTCCAATACTTTAAAATAATACTGTCTGATATCCTCGTTGAAAAGGGAGTCCTTGTCCGTGGTTATCGATTTTATAGGCTCGTTTTTACAGGAAAACAACAGTAATAAAAAGGAACTTAAGACTAAAACCAGGTTTAAAAATTTCATTTATAATAGGTGCTATTTGAGTATGGAAAAAGGTTCCCGTAGAGGGAACCTTTTAATTTGATTGTCAAAAAAAACTTATCTAGGAAGGCCGGTGATCTTAAATAAGAAAGAACCTTCTTTGGTTGCAACATCTTCATCAATAGCTGTAGGATCAACAAATAGTTGCCCATCAGCTCTAACAGCAGTTTCAGGATTTGCATCTGGTCTCCAACCGTGAACTTGTGCCCCACCGACGAATGTAGGTTCTGAAGCTCCTATAATGTCAGTAACATCGATTAAACCGGTAATTTCCCACATGCTATTCGTATTACCTATATTCATGCCTGAAGCAGTGGTTTGGTTACATTCCATTATTTCAGTAAAAGCACCTGTATTTAAATCAAGTTGCCATAATTTGGCATAACCAGTGATTTCCGGGTTTAGATCTGCATAGCCATTGGGATCTTCTTGAATGTATGCGTAGTTCTCCGTTACCAAGATATTATCCGGAGAGTGCAATCCATCACCTTTACCACCTTCCAGATCACCATCAACAACTACAGTTAATTTGGCATCGGCAGTGGGATCTTCGGCATCTAGAACTAGCTTATATACTCGACCAAAAGCAGTTCCCCTATTATTTAAATCAGGGTTGTCTCCGCGAATTCTCCCCGTTGCATTAAAGTAAACCTCACGATTTGCTTCTGCAGAACCTCTTCTCCAATCAATATCCTCTATTCTTTGGAAACCAATTGCCAGTGAATCTATTCCCTCTTGGTTCAATTCATTTAATGTTCTTTCAGTTACTTTTACCCATTCTACATCATATTCCATATCTTCAGCCATACCCATTTCAAATAATTGGCCACCTTCTCCAATGGCGGATTCAGTTGGGTTCTTGCCTCTTAGAACATATAGATCCCCTCCATTAAGATCACCAAGACCACCAACATACATTGCAAAATGTGCTTCTGGATATTCGTTGTTACTATCATCATCACCAATAAAAACAACTGTTTTACCAGGGAATGCATCTTTACCAATGGCAACTGCATTTTCAGTAACCCACTCACCAAGTGCAGGTAATCTATCTGCTTCTACCCTATCATCAGTAGAACGGAAAGGATTTACCTTGTAAACACCAACGGCGCTTCCACCCCATTCGCCCCCAGAAAGGTAAAGAGGTCCAAATCCGTGTTCTTCAGGTGTAATGGAAGAACCGGAACACATGGCTGTAAATGCAGTAGCAGTTGAATTAACGATATACTCACCTTCCAAAGGTTGTAAATCGGCATTCATTCTAATTCTTGCTATGGAATAATCAGCTTCCAGGTTGTTTATAAATGCAAAAGTACCGTCACCATAGGGATAAAGAGCGGCCCCATCCATATAAGAGCCATATACGAAGGTGGAATCTGAGGGAAGTATATCCGCTGAGGATAAAATCATTTCGAGATTTGCAGAACTGGCAAAGCTGCCTTTTAATTCAAAAACATCATTGGATATTACTGAACTCGTCAAAGGGGTCAATTCGGTAAGGGTCAAATCCTCTCCGTCTTCTCCATCTTCCCCATCAACACCGTCTTGGCCGTCAACACCGTCGATACCATTGACTCCGTCGATTCCATCTTCTGGGTCACAGCTATAAATGGTCAAACCTATCAAGGAAAGAACCAAGGTTTTTAAAATTAATTTTTTTGAGTTTTTCATTGTCATTCAGTTTATTGATTATTGTTGACCCAAAAGTATAGGGACACATAAAGGATAATGTTAACTGAAAATGGTTTTTATGAATACGGGATATTATGATATCGTTACTAAGTAACTTTTTTGTTAACTTAAGTTTTCGTAAACATGAAACTGGTATTTACGGTACATGTACCACAGAAGTGACATGATAATTATTCTTGTTTCCCTCTACTATTTTCCGTATCCCGAAGTAATCTAATTTTAGATATTTTGATTGAATATATCATATTTACTTTCTTTTTAAAGGCTTAAGAACCAAATCGATGATATATTCAATCAAAATCCCTAATTTTAAACCAGACCAATCCCATTGATATTATGAAAATTCGACTGCTTGTTTTAAGTCTGGCAATAGGCTTGACCATAATGAATGCCCAAGAGCGAAAACTACCTGTAGATACCGTTGTCACAACCCAGCATAGTGTTACGATAAACGGTAATCCCATTAATTATACGGCAAAAACGGGTACGCAACCTGTTTGGGATGAATCTGGCAAACCCATTGCATCGTTACATTATACGTATTACACTAAAAACAATGTAAAAGATAGGGCTTCCAGACCTTTGCTGATATCTTTTAATGGAGGTCCCGGTTCCGCTTCGGTTTGGATGCATTTAGCTTATACCGGTCCTCGGATACTCAAAATAGATGATGAAGGTTATCCTGTGCAACCTTATGGTGTTAATCAAAACCCATACTCAGTCTTGGACGTTACCGACATAGTTTATGTTAATCCTGCAAATACAGGTTATTCACGAACGATACCCGAAACGGGTAAGGAAGTGGATCGGGAAACATTCTTTGGAATAAATGCCGATATCAAATATTTGGCCGAATGGTTGAACACTTTCGTAACCCGTAACAATAGATGGCGTTCCCCGAAATATATCATTGGGGAGAGTTATGGGGGCACAAGGGTTATGGGACTTTCATTGGCTTTGCAAAACCAACAATGGATGTATCTGAATGGGGTTATCATGGTTTCTCCTGCAGATTATAAGGTAATACGCAGAGGCGGGCCTGTGTCGGATGCCATGAACCTTCCATATTATACGGCTACGGCTTGGCACCACAAACAGTTACCTTCTGAATTGCAACAAAAAGACCTTCTGGATATTTTACCGGAAGCTGAAGAGTTTACCCTCAACAGTTTGATCCCTGCCCTTAGTAAAGGCGGATTTATAGATGGTGCTGAAAAGAACGCCGTCGCCAAAAAAATGGCTTATTATTCGGGATTGTCGGAAAAAGAGATCCTTGATCAAAATTTAGTTGTGCCAACGGGATATTTTTGGAAGCACATCTTAAAGGATAAAGGATATACCACAGGTCGGTTAGACTCCCGTTATTTAGGGATAGACCGTCAATCCTTTGGTGAACGTCCCGATTATAATGCTGAATTAACTTCTTGGTTGCATAGCTTCACCCCGGCGATCAATTATTACCTACAGGAAGAATTGAATTTCAAGACAGATATTAAATACAATATGTTCGGACCTGTTCATCCTTGGAACAACGAAAAAGACAATACCCGCGACGATCTTCGACAGGCCATGGCACAAAATCCATATTTGAACGTACTGGTTCAATCTGGTTATTACGATGGCGCAACTACTTATTTCAATGCAAAATATACCATGTGGCAGGTAGATCCGAGTGGCCGTATGAAAGATCGCTTTGAATTCAAAGGGTACAGAAGCGGTCACATGATGTACTTGAGAAAAGAGGATCTAAAGAAGGCCAATGACGATATTCGGACCTTTATCCAACGAACTTTATCTAATGGAAAAAGTGCAAAATATTGAATGAAAACAATCGAATTCAGTAACCCGCATCGAAAAAAACATTTTGATTTCTTTAGGGAAATGAACCATCCTCATTTCAATGTAACCGCAAATGTGGATATCAGCAAACTACTCTCCATTTTAAAGGACAATAAATTGCCGGTCAATATAGGAATGGTCTATTTCCTGTCATACACGGCCAATAAGATTCCTGAGTTTAGATGGCGTATTAGAGGGGATGAAGTGGTTGAACATACTTTAGTACATCCTTCATTTACAGTTTCTACAGATGTCGCGGATGTATTTAGTTTTTGTACGGTTGATTTTTCATTGGATTCAAAAACGTTTTTTGCAAAAGCCAAAGCCGTTATGGAAAAGATGAAAACGAACCCATCATTGGAAGATGAAGAAGGACGTGATGATTTTTTATTCATGTCTACTTTCCCCTGGGTAAGTTTTACTAGTTTACAGCATGCCATGCATTATCATCCTTCGGACAGTGTACCGAGAATCGTTTGGGGTAAGTTTTTTGAACAGGACGGAAAGACCTTGATGCCTTTATCGGTACAAGCACATCATGCTATAGTTGATGGTAGGCATATTGGACAATTTTTTCAGGATTTTGAAACTATGGCTTCCGATCCATCCAATATTATCTTTAAAAAATAGTCTGCTTACGTTTAATTTAAGGCCTACTTATCTAATAGGTTGATTTACAATTTTAAGGCTGAAAATCCGTTTTCATAATTGTAACATAAAAATATTCCTAAACGTTATGAAGACTAAACTGATACATGCCTTGTGGGCATTTGTTCTTATTTTGAATTTCTCCTGTGATAATTCGGATGAAGATAATGATGTAAATGCCGATGCGTTGGTGTTACCTCCATATGAATCAATGGCGGTTGATTTCGATGATTTTCTTGATGATTCCTCAACCGCTGACAAACAAACTGCTTCGACAGCCAAAATAGGTGAAAACTGGTTGTATCCAAGATTGGTCGTTGGATTTTGGAACACGGCATTGTTCACCAATTTAGCCGTACCAATCGCCTCATTTAAAAGTGCATTTTCCCACGAGTCAGAATTTATTGGAGACAATACATGGCAATGGATGTATACTGTTGATGGGTTTGCCAGTGAATATACGGCTAGACTTACAGGAGAATTGACCAGTGATGGGGTAATATGGGAGATGTACGTATCCAAGGCAGGTACAGCGCCTTTCAATGAATTCCTTTGGTTCTCAGGTGTTTCGGCTTTAGACGGTAATAGTGGGGAATGGACACTTAATCAAAATGTGGAAACCCCTACTCCTATTATCAATATACAATGGAGTCGTGAAAATGATGAAATCGGCAGTATCAAATACACATGGGTACGTGAGTTGGATGAAGATGGCGGTGATGACCTTTTTTATGGCAGTTACCTGGAATATGGCTTGCAAGAAGGTGATTATAATGTGTTTTATGATGTTCATATTTATGATTCTGAATATGAAGATTTCATAGATGTTGATATTGAATGGAGCAGATCGGAATTTTATGGTCGGGTAATGGCCCCTTCATATTTTGAAAATGATGCTTGGTATTGCTGGGATAGTACAGGTGCCGATGTTGTTTGTGAGTAAATAGAAATATTTAAGATATAATTGACCTTGGTAAAGAGATTTGCCAAGGTTTTTTTATTTATCAAACTACGCATATCCCTTAATGCCGTATCTTTATTATCCAAATAAAAAATAGAGAGCAATGAGATCTATAGTAGTCTTGATAACCTTTTTAATGATAACTTCTTCACAAGCCCAAGATTGGGCTAATCTTCAACAATTCAGAGCTGATAATGATAAAATCGGTTTGCCGGAAGAAGGGGAAGACCGCGTAGTGTTTATGGGAAATTCAATTACTATTGGTTGGATCAATACCGTACCCGAATTTTTTGAAGGTAAACCATATATCAACAGGGGAATTAGTGGGCAAACCACTCCGCAAATGCTTCTACGATTTAGACAAGATGTTATTGCCTTGCAGCCCAAGGTGGTTGTAATTCTTGCAGGTACCAATGATATAGCAGGCAATACGGGTCCGTCTACCTTGGAAATGATTGCGGATAATATTAAATCGATGGCCGAATTGGCGGAGGCCAACGGGATAAAAGTGGTAATTTCCTCGGTACTCCCCGCATATGATTATCCATGGAAACCCGGATTGGAACCGTCAAAAAAAATAATCGATTTGAATACTATGTTGAAAGAATATGCTGAAAATAAAGGCCATATTTATCTTGATTATTTTTCAGTCATGGTCGATGAACGTAACGGATTACCCAAAAAATATGCCTTAGATGAAGTACACCCAACAAAATTGGGTTACGAGGTAATGGCTCCTTTGGCAGAAGCAGCTATAGCGAAGGCCATGGAAAAATAACAATGTAATGTCGATTCTTATAGTAAGGGTGCTTTTTATATTTTGGGGTAATCCCTAATTATAAGACCCATTCAATAGAAGTTTATATTTAATTAGGGGCTGATCAATACCCTATATGCGTTAAATTCTTAACGGTTCCAGATTTATTTTTTCTGAACCATACCCCTATTTGGCAGTTTTATGATAAGGCCAAGGATTAAGGTTGTTACATTTTAAGCTATTATTTATGTCTGGCCAACCTATATCATGGCACAATGGATGATCTTTCCGTAAATTTGTTTTTAATGTGCTTAACTACTGATTATCAATATATAAAAACAATAGTTATATAAGCTTTGTCGATATGTTGTTGTCTTAAAATTTGAAATAATAGCTATCTTTGTTTTACATATGTCTAAATATTTATCCATATCGTTGTCAATATTGATACTCATCCAAAGTTTTGGTATGGATTTTCGTGACTTGGCACATATAGACGATTTAATTGAGCATGCCCAGTTTCATTCTGATAAATACGGGGATAATTTTTTGGTCTTTTTGTCCAAACATTACGGTGCCTTGGAAGAGGAACATTCACAAGACCATCAAGAAGAAAAACAGGATCACGAACAACTTCCCTTTAACAATCATTGTTGTTCGCACAGTATTGTGGTCTATATGGTCAATAAATTACAGGTTCCGGTAGTAAATACAGTTCCTGTTTTTAATTATACGACCAATTTCTATTATCTGGACAATTATTCCTTTTTAGAAAAATCCGACATTTTCCAACCTCCAAAACAAGCATAATCCTTAATTGATTTCGTTCATCCCTGTTGTATTGACTTGGATGGTTTGTATCACTTATTACCATGGATTATGTTAACAAAAATCATACGATTCAGCATAAAGAATAAACTATTCGTTCTTCTGCTTACCCTTTTTATTATTTGTTTCGGTCTGTTTTCCATTACGCAGATCCCTATTGGGGCCGTACCCGATGTAACCAATAACCAAGTACAGGTTATTACCACATCGCAAAACCTTTCGACACAGGATATAGAACAATTCATCACCTACCCTGTAGAGTTGGAAATGGCAAACTTACCCGGAGTTGTGGAAATTCGTTCCATATCCAAATTCGGACTTTCAGTGGTGACCATTGTTTTTGAGGATAATATGGGCACCTATTTACCCAGGCAGCTAATTGCCGAAAAAATAAAATCGGCTTCAGAAAAAATACCAGACGGATTCGGTACTCCTGAAATGGGCCCAATAACCACGGGTTTGGGTGAAATTTACCAATATGTCTTGGATACGAAACCTGGCTATAAAGATCAATATTCCGCCATGGATCTACGCACTATACAAGATTGGATCGTAAAACGCCAGTTGTCGGGAATACCCGGGGTTGTTGAAGTCAATACCTGGGGCGGTTATCTAAAACAATATGAAGTTGCTATCAATACCGAGAAATTACATGCAATGAATATCTCTGTGGGTGAAATCTTCAATGCATTGGAAAATAATAATAGTGTTGCTGGTGGTGGATATATTGAAAAAAACAACCAAGCCTATTTTATACGGGGAGAAGGACTAGTAACTTCTCTTGAGGATATTAAGAATATCGTAGTGAAAAATGAAGATGGGGTTCCCATCTTAATCAAAGATATTGCAAAGGTAGGCTTTGGTAGCGCTACTCGATTCGGGGCTATTACCGGTAATGGTGAAGGGGAAAAAGTATTGGGCCAAGTCATGATGCTCAAGGATGCCAATTCAAAAAAAGTCATCGATGCCGTTAAAGATAGGGTAGCCTCAATTTCCAAAACGTTGCCCGAGGGTGTTTACATCAATCCATTTTTAGAGCGAAGTGCATTGATAGGCAAGACAACCTTCACTGTGGCAGAGAACCTTATACTAGGCTGTCTTATCGTCATCTTTGTTGTGGTACTGCTCTTAGGAAATTTAAGATCGGGATTAGTTGTGGCCTCTGTGATTCCGATATGCCTGTTGTTTGCCCTTTCACTCATGTATATTTTTGGGGTCGATGCCAATTTAATGAGTTTGGGGGCAATTGATTTTGGTATCATCATCGATGGGGCTGTGATCATAGTGGAGTTTATTGCCTTTCAAATTACCTCTAATCGAACGGAATTAATGCAAATGTCCGAAAAAGACGTACAAGAGGCCAAGGACAGGATTACCCTTCAAAGTGCTTCTAAAATGATGAATTCCGCAATTTTTGGCCAGTTGATTATTTTTATTGTCTTTATTCCCATCCTATCACTAAGTGGTGTAGAAGGTAAGATGTTCAAACCTATGGCATTGACCTTCAGTTTTGCATTGATCGGGGCCATGCTCCTTTGTTTTACCTATGTTCCGGTAATCTCATCCATAATATTGAAACCTTCACGGATTACCGATAAGAATGTATCGGTACGCCTAATGCGTTTTCTAAATCTACTTTATGCCCCTACCATAAAATGGGCTTTGGCAAGTAGAAAATTGGTTTTGTCGATCGCTGGACTTTTACTTGTATCCGCCATATATCTTTTCACTACCATGGGCGGTGAGTTCGTTCCCACTTTGGACGAAGGTGATTTTGTAATCCAACCTATACTTAAGACAGGTACATCATTGAGCAAGACCATTGAGACTACTACCCAAATTGAAAGAATCTTATTGGAAAAATTTCCTGAGGTAGATCAAGTGGTTACCAGGATCGGTGCTGCAGAAGTACCAACAGACCCGATGTCTATGGAAGAAACCGATGTTATCATTACCCTGAAACCAAAAAAGGAATGGGTATCTGCCGATTCCAAGGATGAACTTGCCGATAAATTCAAGGAAGCCCTCGGTATTATCCCAGGTATGGAAGTAGAATTTACCCAGCCAATAGAAATGCGGTTCAATGAGCTTATTACGGGTGTACGAGCCGATATCGCCATTAAGATTTTTGGGGATGATCTGGGTATACTCAACAAAAAGGGAAATGAAATCAAAAGGTTGATTCAGGATGTTAAGGGAGCAGCCGATATCAGTGTGGAGAAAATAGCAGGCCTTCCACAAATGAACATAAAATTCAAAAGGGATAAAATTGCCAGATACGGATTGAATATCAGCGACTTGAACAAAGTGATTTCCATGGGCTTTGGAGGAAGTACGATGGGTAGCATCTTTGAAGGGGAAAAACGTTTTGATCTTGCCCTTCGGTTAGACGATGAGAGCAGAAGGAATATTGATGATATCAAAAACTTTTATGTAGACTTGCCTTCCGAAGCAAAAATACCATTGAATGAAGTTGCGGATATCTCCTATACCAAAGGAGCTGCCAAAATCTCACGGGATGATACAAAAAGGAGAATCGTGGTGGGTATCAATGTGCGTAATCGGGACTTACAATCCGTGGTTACCGATGTTCAAAATAAGCTCGAATCGCAACTAAAGCTTCCCGTTGGGTATACCATTACGTATGGCGGGCAGTTTGAAAACCTACAAAGTGCCAAAAATCGGTTGAAAATAGCCGTGCCGGTAGCATTGGTCCTCATTTTTATCTTGCTCTACTTTGCTTTTAATTCAATCAAGGAAGCGTTGATGATCTTATCCGCGATTCCCCTTGCAGCTGTTGGGGGTGTGTTTTTACTCTGGTTGCGCGGTATGCCTTTCAGTATATCTGCAGGTGTGGGATTTATAGCGCTATTTGGTATTGCAGTATTGAACGGAATTGTACTTATAGAACATTTTAAGGAATTAAAGGAACAGGGTATGGAAGATATTGAAGCCCTAATAAAACAAGGGACTAAAGATCGTTTAAGGGCTGTTTTACTAACAGCGGCCGCGGCGGCATTGGGATTTTTGCCCATGGCAGTCTCAACCAACGCAGGGGCCGAAGTTCAAAGACCATTGGCTACCGTTGTCATTGGAGGCCTTGTTACCGCAACGCTTCTTACTTTGGTCGTATTGCCCGTACTATATGCCATTTTCGACACAAAAATCAAATCAAAGCGTATTTTGAAAAAGAAAAAGAATAAAAACTTAGGGATTTTTCTATTGCTTATTGGGTTGAGCGTGCAGATCAATGGCCAGGACAAAGGATTGCATTTTGATGAAATTAGGGCATTGGCATTGCAAAATAATGCCGGTCTTAAGGCTGCTGAACTTAAAACCCAATCCTCCAAGGCTTTGGTAGGTAGTGCCTTTGATTTTGATAAAACAGAGGTCTATTATTCCTACGATCAAAACAATCTGGCCTTTAACGATAAACCGTTGAACGTATATGGGGTACAACAAAGCATCCTGTTTCCGACGGTTTATTTTGCAGGTAAGCGAATCAACAAGGCAAACTTGCGTATGGAGGAAAGCAATTTTGAAATACAGAAACAACTACTTGAGCGTGAAATTGCCTCTGCCTATTACCAATTATTGTACGAGCGGGAGAAAACCCAGGTATACCGGTATTTAGACAGTATTTATCAGAAATTCGCACATGCCTCGCAGCGAAGATTCGAATTGGGCGAGACCAACTATTTGGAGAAGATTACGGCGCAAGCCAAACAAAAAGAACTCAAAGCCCTGTATGAACAGGCTAAGGAAGATGTGGTCTTGGCCCAAGACCAACTAGAGAAAACGATTCAGATTGATGAACCCGTTAATGTGGCCCATATGCCATTAAATAAATTGGAATTGCAATCCGCAGGGATTTCCGAGAATATCGGTTTAGCCCTTTATGAACATAGAAATGATTGGTTTAAGGCGAAAAGCGGTTATGAAAAACAATCCCTCTTGCCCGATATCAATTTTGATTATTTCCAAGGCACCAACTCCGGATTAGGGGAACATCTTTATGGTTATCAGGTAGGATTGAAAATACCTTTACTCTTCAATGGCAAGGCCGCGAAAATCAGGGCCGCGAAAATCGCAAAGGATATGGCTATTGAGGAGTCGGTGGAGTATAAGAACCAATTGTACCTAAAACATGGGAAATTGATGGGGCAACTGCGTAAATATGAAGAGACATTAAGCTATTATGAGCACGACGGACAACACCTTTCCGAAGAAATATTGAAAACCGCTTCGGTTGGATTTCAAAATGGGGAAATCGATTTTTTCCAATATATACAAAGCTTGGAAAATGCCTATCGTATTACCCTATCTTATTTAGAGAATCTCAACAATTACAACCAAACCGTAATTGCCTTAAATCATTTGACCTTATGATCGGCAAATTTTATACCGAGAACATAAAAACGAATCGTACGAAACACAAAATAAACGTTATGAAATCATTTCAAAATATAGCATTCTTAATATCGGCCTTTATGATTCTAGCCTGCGGGGAATCAAAAAGCAATGGTGAAAATACGGTAACTACCGAGGACACCATCCAAAAAAATGAAATTGAATTGACTAAGGCCCAGTTCGATAGCAATAAAATGCAATTGGGGCAATTATCGGAACAGCCCTTTCCTACTCTAATCAACACAACGGGAATGATAGATGTGCCACCTCAAAACCGGGCCATTATCAGTTCTTTTATCGGAGGTTATGTCAAGATAACGCCCTTATTGATCGGGGATAAAATCTCAAAGGGACAAGTCTTGGTCACATTGGAAAATCCGGAATTTGTTGAAATGCAGCAAACCTATCTTGAAACTGCCCAGCAACTTACCTTCCTTAAATCGGAATACGAACGTCAAAAAACACTTGTTGAGGAAAAGATCAGCTCACAGAAAAATTTTCTGAAAGCGGAAAGTGAATATAAGAGTGCATTGGCAAATTACAACGGCTTAAAGAAAAAACTTCAAATGTTGAACATCAATATCGCTTCGGTGGAGGCCGGGAATATTACTTCGACCATTACCCTTTACGCCCCTATCCATGGTAGTGTAACCAAATTGAACGTAAGTAAGGGTACTTATGTTTCCCCTTCGGATGAGATTATGGAAATCATTAATACAGACCATGTACATCTTGAACTTTCGGTGTTTGAAAAGGATGTTCTTAAGATAAAAGAAGGACAAAAAATCCTTTTTAAGATTCCTGAAGCCGATAATGAATTCTATGAAGCTGAAGTGCATTTGGTAGGGACGTCAATAGATTTGAAGAATAGGACGGTCAAGGTTCATGGCCATTTATTGGATGATGAAAACCACAATTTTGCAGTGGGTATGTTCGTCGATGCCCAAATTATCACAGATTCAACCAAGGAGTCCGCTTTGCCTGAAAGTGCCATCATATCAATGGACGATTCCCATTATGTTCTTTTGAATGAAACAGTGGGTGATTCCTATAGTTTTACCCGTAAGGAAGTAATGACCGGTGATAGTTTCAATGGATTCACTATGATTAAAAATAGTAGCGATTTTGAAGCTAATGACAAGTTCTTGGTTCAGGGAGCCTTTAATCTTATCGGTGAAACGGAATAAAGTAAACAATTGATGATTTAATGGTTATTCCTTAATATCAGGGCCTTTAATGAATTGATTACAAACTATTCTTTGTCTGCTCGTTATTGACCAACCTTGAAATTTTCAACGGATTGGAATTTTTCAGGGCATCGGGCAATAGACTATCTGGCCAATCCTGGTAACTGATTGGTCGTACCCATCTTTTAATGGAATGGATACCTACGGCAGTAAAACGACTATCGGTTGAAGCAGGGTAAGGTCCACCATGTTGCATTGAAGGGCATACCTCCACTCCTGTCGGTACACCATTGTAAATCAATCTTCCTACCCTATTCTGCAAGGCAATGGTTATATCCTGATGTGCCTCCAATTCATTTTCTTCGGCAATTATGGTGCCGGTCAACTGTCCTTCAAGGTTCTTGATGATTTCTTTCAGCTGTGCAATATCCTCACATTGTACCACTATGGAATAAGGTCCGAAAACCTCTTGGTGCAGCGTGGTGTTCTGTAAAAATGTTTTGCCCTCTACAGTGGTTACGGTTTGTCGGGCATAATTTGTTTGTACATTCAGTTGTATTTCCGCAGCCACTTGCAATCCGTTCTGAGACAAGGCTTTTTCTTTTTTAGTTTCATAGGCCCCGATAATATTCGGATGCAACATACAACTAGGTTCTATTTTGATTATTTCTTCAGAAAGTCTAGTTATGAAACCAGTAAGTGCATCACTTTTTATACCGAGCAATAATCCTGGGTTGGTACAAAATTGGCCGGTACCTAGAGTGATTGACCCAGCATATGTCTTGGCCAAGTCTTCGCCCCTTTTACTTACGGCTTCGGGCAGTATTACAACGGGATTCACGCTTCCCATTTCGGCAAAAACAGGAATAGGTTCTTCGCGTTGTGCGGCTAAATTGAACAAAGCCCTACCGCCTCCGATACTCCCTGTAAAACCAACGGCCTTTATTCCGGGATGTTTTACCAAGGCAGAACCTACTTCAATTCCGCTGCTATTCAAATTTGAAAAAACACCATTGGGCATATTTGTTTTTTTAGCGGCATTAATGATTGCCGAAGCTACCAATTCGCCTGTACCGGCATGCATGGGATGGGATTTTACGATTACCGGGCAACCAGCAGCAAAAGCAGCCGCGGTATCGCCACCTGCTGTTGAATAGGCTAAAGGAAAATTACTTGCTCCGAAAACTACTACGGGACCTAAGGGAATGAGCATTTTTCGTAAATCGGGTTTAGGTACAGGTGTTCTATCAGGAATGGCAGTATCTATAGAGGCTACTACCCAAGAACCTTCCTTGACCAATGCTGCAAAGGCCCGCAATTGACCTATGGTCCTACCCCTTTCACCAATAGCCCTTCCTTCAGGTAAACCAGTCTCGGAACAATAGGTTTTGATCAATAGTTCATCCAATGCTAAAATTTCATCGGCTATGGCATTTAAAAAATCGGCCTTTTTTACCCCTGACATGGCCCCAAACCCAATAGAGGCCGTTGTAGCCAAACCTACTGCCTCATCGATTTCTTCGGAAGTGGCTTCAACAAAAGAAAAACCATTTTCGATATTTAACTGAGGGTTATAAGTTGTATACGTTTTATTCCCTTTTGAGGATAGGGTATTGCCAATATAGTTCTTTCCAGTAATCATAATGGTACTCATTTAAATATCCTTTATTAATCAAAGGACCAAATTATAGAATATTATCTTAAACTTAGTCCCAATCGCTGAAAAATAGGTTCTTTAAAAATCATTAATAGACCTCGGTTAATTAAATTATGGATTGGCATTTTAAGCGTTTTAATCCCTTTTCAATGATATTTTTCCTTTTTGATTATTTAAACATATCATTGTTTAGTATCAAAGTAGATATAACTCATTGCATTAGAAATATTAAATAGGCCCATAAAACCAAGTAGATTTCAAATAGAAGCACTTAAACTTGGGTTTTCATTATTTTTGATACCATTAAAAATAATTCCTAATGAATAAATTGGTTTTGATCGCTGTTGGTTTGGCAATGGCCTGTAACTCTTCCCAAAAAACAGTTCCGGAAAATAATGCAAATACATCCCCATCAGCTGAGTCCGTTTATGCTGCAACCATAACCTCGGAAGAACTTAAAGAACATTTGTTCGTTTATGCGTCGGATGAATTTGAAGGTCGTGAAACGGGAACACGTGGGGAAAAGAAAGCCGCAGCCTATATTAAAGAACAATATAAAGCTATGGGAATTCCCGCAGCAAAGGAAGATGGTGACTACTATCAGCAAGTCCCTTTAATGAGGGATGTAATGCCCACAGGTGAATTGCAAATAAATGGTAAGGAATATAAATTGGGGGAAGATGTGCTCGCCTTTGAGGCTGCCCAAGGCCAATTTAGCAATATGGTATATGCAGGATATGGTATTGATGATGAGAATTACAGTGATTTTGAGGGTATTGATATAAAAGGGAAATTAGTGTTGGTGAAGTTCGGTGAACCCATGAATGCCGATGGTACATACAAGGTTACGGGTACTACGTATAATTCAAAATGGAGTAAGGTTTCCGATGCCTATGGTAAACGTTCAAAGGCTATACAGGAGCATGGCGGACTTGGCATGTTATATTTTGACGATACAAATTTTTCGAGATATCAGAATTATTTCAATCGAAGAAAAAAACGTTCCTCAGGTAAACTATCCTTAAAAACAACTGACGGTCCTACTTTCATCAATGTTGTTTTGAATAAAAATGTTGCAACGGCACTATATCCGGACATAATGAACACTTCCATTAGTAAGGATTTAAATACGGATTTGAATCTAAAATTAAATGCCGATGGAGGAATAGTTGAGTCAGAAAACGTCGTGGCCTTTATAAAAGGATCCACCAAACCCAATGAATATGTGGTCATTTCCGCCCATTTAGACCATATTGGTATAACAGATAAAGGGGAAATAAACAATGGTGCCGATGATGATGGTTCGGGTACGGTAGGCCTCCTGGAAATTGCGGAAGCTTTCAAAAAAGCCGCCGATGCGGGAAAAGGACCAAAACGGTCCGTGGTTTTTCTTCATGTAACAGGTGAAGAAAAAGGACTGTTCGGTTCGCAATTTTATACAGATATGCAACCAATATTCCCTTTGAAAGAGACAGTAACCAATTTAAATATTGATATGATAGGCCGAATAGACCCCAAGCGGGATGGCAATCGAAACTATATTTATCTTATCGGATCCAACAAGTTGAGTTCGGAATTACATAACCTCTCAGAAGAAGTAAACAAAAAATACATGGACATAGAGCTTGATTATAAGTATAATGACGACCATGACCCCAATCGTTTCTATTATAGGAGCGATCACTACAACTTTGCCAAAAACAATATTCCGGTAATTTTTTATTTTAACGGTACCCACGATGATTATCACAGACCTTCGGATACCCCAGATAAAATAAATTACGACCTCTTGGAAAACCGTACTAGATTAATATTCCATACCGCTTGGGAAATAGCGAATCGCGATACTAGAATAAAGGTGGATAAAGACCTAAAATAATTTATATCATCATGCATAACAAAAAAAGCCCTGACATTTCTGTCGGGGCTTTGTCTTTTGGGTGGAAGACCGGGTTCGAACCGGCGACCTCTGGAACCACAATCCAGCGCTCTAACCAGCTGAGCTACAACCACCATTTAAAGCGGGTGCAAAGTTAATTTTTTTTCATTGATCTTACCAACTAATTCAAGGTATATTTTTAAAAGAATCATCATTTTTAAAATTATGGTTCGTATAAATTATGAAGGGTATATTAGAGCTCTAATCTCATTTCATCGATGAAATACACTTTTACTACGATAAAACACACAAAAATCGCAGTTTCACAACATTTATTGTCCCTCAGGGCAAATAGGGATTAATTTTATTCGAATTAAGAATATCTATTTTCAAAACCCTAAGTTTGAAACCGAAAATTAACCAAATGTCCCCGATTAAAAAGTTAGCCTTGATTTTCATTGCTATGATTTTGGGATATACACAATTATATTCCCAAGTACCTAGAAGGGATAGTCTTCAGTACCAAATAAAACAGCTACGTTTAAAAAAGGATTTCAACCCCCATGATAGTCATTACATTAATATGCTAATGAAGTTGGGTGATGAAATTCGCTATTATAATTCCGATAGCCTTCATCTAATTTCCAACGAAGTTTTAAAATTGGCCTCTGAATCGGGAAACAAATTCAGTCAATGCAATTCTTTGACCGGAATCGGAAACTTCTATGAAGACCAGGGTAATTATGATAAAGCAATCTACTACTATCAAAAAGCATATGAAGTTGCAAAAAGAATCAAGGACGATGAACTCTTACTTGGTAATAAACTTTTACTTGGAATAGAAAATAGTATTGCCAATGTTTATTATTATAAGGGTGATTATGCAGAATCATTGAGTAGGTATTTAAAAAGTATAGAATTAGCAAGTCTTATCGGTGACAATAAGATGCTAGCCATACTCAACGAGAACATTGCCAGTTTATATGCCGATCAAAATGATTACGATCAAGCTATAGGTTTTTTCAAAATCGTAAAGAAACTCAATGAAAAAATCGGGGATGAGATCAATACGGCAAAAACAATGAGCAATTTAGCTTCAGTATATGCAGATATGGGTAAATTGGAGTATGCTATGTACAATATCAATAGTAGTATAGGTGTTTTTGAAAAGCATAAAATAATGGACTGGTTGGCCTATGCTTACGAAGTTAAGGGTAAGGCCTATCTTGAATCCAAAGATTATAAATGGGCTCTTTTTTGGTACAAACAAGGTGAAATGATGCATCATAACGTTGATGATGATCGCGGAGAAACCTCATTACTGAATGGTATTGCCGAAGCCTATTTAGGGCAACATAAAGACAGCTTGTCAGAAGTATATGCCCAAAAAGCTTTTGAATTATCCAAAAGATTGAAATTTCATGAAGAAATACAAAAAAGTGCCAATACCTTATATAGGATAAATAAAAACAAAGGCGATCTAAAATCTGCATTAACGTTTCATGAACTCTACCAAACACTACATGATACGATTATTTCAAACAAGAATGAGAAAAGTTTGACTATGCTAGTCACCAAGCTTGATTTTGAGGAGCAAAAGGAAAAGCTCATTCTTGAAAATGAAAAGGCTCTAGCGAGTCAAAAAAGGTACATTTATATCGCTTTACTTATTTTGGTCATATTCTTGGTCATTACCCTAATCGTCAGAAGAAATGAAAAGGTTCAAAAGAGATTGAACGTTGAACTTTATAATAAAACGGCGAAATTGGTCGAAAATGAAAAAAAACTACGTGCTACCAATGAAACCAAGGACAAATTGTTCTCAATAATAGGTCATGACTTACGTGGTCCCATTGCAGCTTTCCAAGGTTTATTACAATTGTATAGAAACGGTGAGATAGGTTCTAATGATTTTTTACAGTTTATACCTAAATTGGGTAAAGATCTCGACAATATTTCTTTTACCCTGAACAATTTACTTTCTTGGGGGCAAACCCAAATGAACGGATCTACGACCAAACCAAGTATTATATGCTTGGAAAACCTTGTTAATGATAATATAAACTTATTGGAAGAAACCGCAACGGCAAAATCTATTCGTATTGTGAATAAAATAAAATCGAATGTACTCTCATGGGCCGATAATGACCATATAGACATTGTTTTTCGTAACCTTTTGAGTAACGCTATAAAATTTACCCCTGAAAATGGGAAAATAACCATTGATGTTAGTGAACGAAGTACTTCTTGGGAGATATCGGTCAAGGATACCGGTGTGGGCATTAATCTTGAAACCCAGAAAAAACTTTTCAAAAAGAACTCGAGTATAACCACTTATGGCACCAATGATGAAAAAGGAACTGGATTGGGTCTTTCCTTATGTAAAGAAATGGTAGAGAAGAACAATGGCGAAATATGGGTAGAAAGCACAATACCCAATGGATCGTGCTTTTATTTTACCTTGCCTAAAATGAGAAACAAGTTTCAGAAAGCCGGTTAAATTAAATCGTATAAACTTTTAACTCCGGGAAAGCGTTCAACGGTAAAACCTTCAGCATGATCTACCCCTATCAATCGGCCTAAATCCCTCGCTCTAAAATCTACACTGTCCAAAAACGTCTTACTACTTATCGGTGTTTCGGGTTCATCGCTATTTGGGTCATGAAATTGTGATGAATAAGCCAAAATAGCCTGTCTTTTAACATCAATATGGCAAGAAACATCAACAACAAAATCCGGATCCAAATTTTTCCACTGAATATAATGGTATACTTGTTTAGGGCGCCATGGTTCTTGCCATTGGTCATCACCTTCTATTTTTGTGTCTATTTTTATCAATCCACTTAAGAAGCAAGCGTCACTGACCAGTTTACTACCTTTTCCATGATCAATATGTCGGTCATCGATAGCGTTACACAATACAATATCAGGCCTATATTTTCTTAGCATCCGTATAATTGCCATTTGATGCTTTTTGTCGTTCACAAAGAACCCGTCGGCAAATTCCAGGTTTTCCCTAACCGTAACCCCTAAAATCTTGGCTGCCTTTGCAGCTTCCATATCCCGGATCTCGGCAGAACCCCTTGTTCCCAATTCACCTCGTGTTAAATCCACGATACCTACTTTTTTTCCGTTGGCAACTTCTTTGGCGATAGTTGCCCCTGCTCCCAATTCGGCATCATCTGGGTGCGCGCCGAAAACCAATATATCTAATTTCATTTATGTTTTTTATTTATGTACTCTGCGATTGCAGGGTAAAACCAATATTATCTTGTTGTCACAATGGCTTAAACGATTTACTATACTTTTAGCCCAATCTTTCCATCCCTGACTTTCGTTAATGCCTGTTCTATATCGGCAATTAAATCCTCTGGTTCTTCTATTCCCACTGAAAAACGAATCAATCCATCAGATATTCCTTGGTTTATCCTTTCTTCGGGCCCGATAAGCGCATGTGACGTCTGTGCAGGCGAAAGTACCGTACTTTCGACCCCTGCCAAACTCATTGAAGGTTTTATCAATTGTAGGGCTTTTTGAAAGAGGGAAGCATCGTATTTTGGATTCAATTCAAAAGAAAGCATTCCACCAAAGCCATGCATTTGCGATTTGGCCAGTTCATGTCCCGGATGGTTGGGCAAACCTGGATAATATACTTTGTCAATTTCGGAATGTGCCTCAAGATATTCTGCCATATGTTGGGCATTGTTATTCTGGGCCTTTACGCGAATACCCATGGTTTTTATACTTCGCTCTAAGAGCCAAACGGTATAATCGCTTAAACTCCCCCCTAGGTTTTTTGCCAATTGAAAAATACGATCCATATGTTCTTCGGTAGAAGCAACGGCACCAGCGCATATATCTGAATGTCCGCCCATATATTTTGTTGCGCTATGTATAATGACATCAATGCCGAAATCGGCAGGATTCTGGTTTACCGGACTTGCAAATGTATTGTCGATCATAGAAACCAATCCATGCTTTTTCGCAATTTTGGCCACGGCTTCCAAATCAGTAATCGTAAGTAATGGGTTAGATGGTGTTTCTACGAAAATGACTTTGGTATTCTCCTTTATTTTAGATTCAAAATCTTCAGGCTCAAGTCCATTGGTAAAGGAATAAGCTATACCATATTTCGAGAATTCCTCGTTCACGAAATTATAAGTACCACCGTACAAAGTCTTTTGTAGAACAACATGGTCACCGGCCTTTAAAAAAGCCAATAATGCAGTGCTGACCGCGGCCATTCCGCTTCCAAAAATCATTGCGGCCTGGGTATGTTCCAAGGCGGCGATTTTTTGAGATAAGGCCACTTGGTTCGGTGTATTGAAATATCTCGGATAACGTTTTACTTCAACATCTTCAAAAGCATAGGAAGTACTCATGTACAAAGGGGAAACCGCTCCTTTGAACTGTTCATCGTTTAATTCACCCTCATGCGTGCATATGGTATTCAACCCTTTTTTCATAACGTTCTTTTTCATTTTTAATGAAGAGTTAAAGTTATGAATTTCTTTTGTTAGACCAATACGAATCAAGAAATGTATACGCCATTGTATAATGAACAACCAGCTTTAGGATTTTTAGTAAGTAATCCGATCGAAATAAGCGCTGATTTCAACATGATTTACATCATATGGTTTTTGATACCCGGACTCTAATTTTGGTGGATTGAATATGAACAACAAAAGTGTAGCACCAATAGTAAAACCCTTTTAGCACATTACTTCAAAGTAGTATAAATAATTAATAAACATCAGAAATGAAGACACCCACCAAAAATTACTTAGTGGATATTATAGCTTTTATTTGTTTTGTCTTACTTGTATCCACAGGAGTTATCCTTTATTATAATCTTCCAAAGGGAAGTGGACACTATAATACGATTTGGACACTGGATCGACACCAATGGGGTGATATCCATTTTTGGATAGCGGTAATATTTCTAGTGGTTTTGGCCTTTCATGTATTTCTCCACTGGCGATGGATCGTGAGCTTGACCAAGGGAAAAAAACAACCTAAATCAGGACAAAGGATAGCCTTGGGATTAGTTGGGTTCTTAGCGCTCATAGCACTTGCCATAGCACCTATCATTACCCCGGTCGAAAGTTCCATTAAGGGTAACAACAGTAAATCGGATATGGTTGTTCCTGTTATATCACGGAGTGAGGCCATACGGGGGTCAATGACCTTTAGGGATATTGAAACACAAACCAATGTACCCCTCTCCTATTTTTTAAAGGAATTGGGTTTACCTGAAAACATTTCAAAAGACACACCATTAAAAGACCTCAAAAACGAGTATAATTTTAAAATGGAAGATCTAAGAAAAGCATTGGATGATTACAGGCCTTGACCCAAACGTTTTGAAGGTTTTGGCCTATTTAATTTCACTTCTTTTCATAATTTACGTAGTACCTCCAGTAACTCAAAGCCCCTAAAACGAGAACACCAAAAACAGTATACCAAATGAATACCGGGGTAATTACTTGGGCTCCGCTAGCATAACTGTGTAGGCCAACAAGATAGAAATTAACCCCAAAATAGGTCATCATTATGCTTCCGAAAGCCACAACGCTTAAGAAATTGAAAAGCCATCTACCTCGCATACCCGGCACCAATCGGGCATGTATGACAAAGGCATAGACCATTATCGAAATCAATGCCCATGTCTCTTTGGGGTCCCATCCCCAATATCTACCCCAACTTTCATTGGCCCACTGGCCACCAAGGAAGTTACCGATCGTCAGCATGACCAAACCTACCATTAATGCCAGTTCGTTAATAATCGTCAATTCCTTTAAACTCAGCTGCATCCGTTTTTTGTTCTTTTTATTGGTAAGGATGATCAAAATGAGGGAAACGACCCCCAATATCATACCAACGGTCAAAGGACCATAGCTACCCACGATTACGGCAACATGGATCATAAGCCAATAACTATCAAGTACAGGGACCAAATTTGCAATTGAAGGGTCTACCCAACTTTGGTGCGCTATCCATAATAACATCGAGGTTACAAAAGCTGATGCAGCAATGGTCATATCACTTTTTCGTCCTAGGAGCAATCCCATACCCATAGTGGCCCATGAAACATAAAGAATACTTTCATAGGCATCACTCCACGGTGCATGTCCCGAAATATACCATCGCAATACCAAACCTGCTGTATGCCACAAGAATAGGATAATAATCGTTCCTTTAAAGAAATAGG
The DNA here is from genome assembly GCF_033101095.1 of Maribacter sp. TH_r10. NCBI lineage: Bacteria > Pseudomonadati > Bacteroidota > Flavobacteriia > Flavobacteriales > Flavobacteriaceae > Maribacter > Maribacter sp. TH_r10. The sequence continues at coordinate 753,016 of NZ_JAWMPY010000002.1, forward strand.
TTCCTATTCTCCAAATTTCCCTATCCTTGAAAATCTGAAAAATCAAGATAAAGAACATTAAAACACCTACCAGGACATAAACTTTATACAGGTGGTTGAAAATATTGAGTTTATTATATACGACTTCGGTATTTATCTTGTTCTCGGTAGGTAAAACCTCCCCACCATGGTTGGTTTGGTTTTGTTTGAAGGCCGCCAATAACTTATCGGCCTCTGTATAATCCCCTGATTCCCTGGCCTTGTTCAAAGACATGAAATAATAAGGTAGAGCGTTCTTTATGAAATTGGCATAAAGTGAATCGGCAACCTGATATTGTCCGCCACGATATTCAATTGCTGACACCCATTTATTGTTTTCATCGTTCAGGAGGGGGAATATTTTTAAAATCTGTCCACTTAAAGCCTGATCCAATAGACTTAAGCGAATATTGGCATCCTTAAAATCCTGTTCAAACTTGTTCGGGTTGCTCTTCGTGGTAGCTTCCCTTAAATAGGGTTCTAATTTGTACTGTCCCTTTTCATTGAAGAAATCTAAGGCTTTTACGTATTTTTTCCCTTTTGGTACGCCTATGATCTTTCGAATACTATCGTTTTGGGTTTTCTTATCAAGTGCCATGAACTCTACGTTGTACCATAACGCAGGATTCATCATCATGGAAAGAAAAACCTGATCGGAATTCATGCCTTGATACTTATCCTTTAAGCTCAATTTCCGCAGTAATTCGGATGAAAAGGTATTGATGGGTTTCATTCGGCCACCTTCATCCTGTACCACCAACTTTCCAAAACGTTCTGCATGGTCGGCATCAATAATGCTAGCCATAAGTATCGAATCTATTTGATGTGGTGTAGGTGCCGCTGAATGGTCATGTCCGTCATGTTCGTTATGTTCTTGGGCAAATGATCCTAGCGTGAATCCAAAAACCAAAAGTATGGTCAAGGCTGCTTTTTTTGCTTTTAATTTATCCAATGATTCGGCCAAATCCTTAAAACGGGTTTTCCCAAAGAACATAATGCCCATTAATCCTGCATATAAGAGGAAATATCCAATGTAGGTTATCCAAGTACCCCAAAAATCATGATTTACCGAAAGCGTGGTTCCACGTTCATCGGGATCAAAACCAGATTGGAAAAAACGATACCCCTTGTGGTCCAAAATATGGTTCATATAAATATCATAATCGAAAGGACGTTCGTCCTCTACGGTCACCTTACTCATAAAAGATGCATATCCTCTTTCCGTGCCTGGGTATTTTTCCGCGATAAAGTCATTTAATTTTATACTAAAAGGAAGTTCATGCACCTTTGATCCATAGGCCATTGAAAAAACCAAACCACCGACATTTATTTTATCCGAAAAATTAGATGAGCCCCTACCCCCCAATAATTTTTGCTGCACGGTTTCCCCATTGGTACTGACTTCAACCACCAATGCGTCTTGACTCATCGGTGTCACTTCCTCTTCCGGAATCTTGACGATATCATAAGTTCCTCGGATTATGGGTTCAGGTATTACGAATTGCATTCCGGCCGTAGTGTACAGTGAACGTAACATTAGTGTTTGCAAACTATCCTTGATCAAGACTCCTTGCATTTGGTCTGCCATGCGCATATAATTCCCCTCGAAAGGCGATTTGATTTGATAGTTGCCATCATTTTCAAAAATATTAATAGCACCTTCTGTCTCTTTGTTCAAGGATATCAAAATATTATGGATATTGGCTACCTGTCCATTTTCAAGAAAATGTTCATGTCGTTGACCTTCACCGGCTTCCACGATTTTAAGGTATTCCTTTCCATTTTCATCATGAACCAGACCTTTTTCGGCACCTTTAATAAAACCGACATAAGAAATAGTTAAGGGTTGCCCATTGAAATCATTGTTCCAAGGCAGGTTGGATTTTAAGGCTTCCGGAGTTACTATAAGATCATCTTCCAACGTTTTTCTGCGAGGTTCCCCATTTATTTCCCCATCGATATTCACGGTTAAGTACGTTTTGTCCGAATAGAAAACCTTTTCAGAATTTCCTTCCCGTATAGGCATCATCCCCTCAAAACTGATATATCGTGTAACAAAAGCACCAAGTATGATCAGGATCCAAGAAAGGTGCAACATCAATACTGCCCATTTTTCTTTTCGCAAAAGTCTGTATTTGGCAATGTTTCCTATGAAATTGATAACAAAGAAAACCATGATCAACTCGAACCAGGTAGTATTATATATCCAAATTCTGGCTGTTTCCGTGCTGTACCAACTTTCTATAAAGGTACCAAAGGCCATCGCCGTAGCAAAAACGATGAACAATACCGCCATTAAACGGGTTGAGAAGAATATTTTCTTGAACAGATCTTTCATAAGCGCATCATACCTAATTATCCACAGTGGGCAAAAATAAGGTATTTTATATTCAATGAAAGGCTTTTAACAAAGCCCTGAATCTTTTACGTGCCATGATAATGAAAAACAGTTACAAAGAAGTATGCATCGTAACGATTTACCGGTAATTTGCACCGGATTTAGCACTGCGATACTTATTAAAATGCTTTAACAAGATTGATTATATCACTATTTTCGCATTATGATCAGAATCGTAATCCTAGGAACGGGGAATGTTGCCAAACATTTATTGGGGGCTTTTAAAAAAGCCGAGGATGTAGAGGTTGTGCAGGTTTATGGTCGAAACAATAGTGTTTTAGAAAGCTTAGGTTCGGATTATCAAACAACCACGGAAGTTTCATCCTTAAAACAGGCAGATATTTATATCCTGGCCATAAGTGACGATGCGATTTCCGAAGTTTCCAAACAGTTGGATTTAAAGGCGGGACTTGTCGTTCACACTTCTGGGAGTGTGCCGTTAGCGGCCTTATCAAAGAAAACGAAACGAGGTGTTTTTTATCCGTTGCAAACCTTTAGTGATGACAGAAAGGTTGATTTCGCCGAAATCCCCATTTGTATAGAATCGGAGAATGAAGCTGACACCGATGTTTTAAAGCAATTGGCCTCAGCTATATCCAAAAAGGTCGAATACATGGATTCTGACCAGAGAAAAGCCTTGCATCTGGCAGCGGTAATGGCCAATAATTTTACGAACCACATGTACTATTTATCGTGCGAGTTTTGTTCGCAAAACAATGTACCGTTCAGCTTACTGCATCCATTGATCCAGGAAACCGCCAAAAAAATAGAGGATCTATCCCCATATGATGCACAAACCGGTCCCGCAAGGCGAAACGACCGTGGAACCTTAAAAAAGCAGAAGGCACAATTAAACAGTAAAAGGCATAAAAAAATATATTCACTTTTGAGTAAATCAATTCGAAAAACCTATGGAAAAAAGTTATAAGCAATATTTAAAGGATATCACCACTTTTGTTTTTGATGTAGATGGTGTTTTTACCGATGGTACCGTTCAGGTGACCTCTCAAGGTGAATTATTGCGTAGGATGAGTGTTAAAGATGGTTTTGCACTTAAGACAGCTGTTAAGAAGGGCTATAATGTTTGTATTATAACCGGGGGAACCAATGAAGGGGTTAAATCACGATTGAAAGGATTGGGAGTAACTACATTTTATATGGGTGCACATAATAAGGCCGAACCCTTGGGTGAATACTTGGATGTTTATGGTATAAACCCTGAGAACGTATTGTATATGGGTGATGATCTTCCAGATATAGCTCCTATGAAAATGATAGCCCTACCAACCTGTCCGCAAAATGCCGTTCAGGAAGTAAAATCGGTCTGTAAATATGTTTCCCATAAAAATGGTGGTGAGGGATGTGTTCGAGATGTCCTGGAACAAGTATTGAAAGTGCGTGGCGACTGGTTCGAAGATTTTAACGAAGCCAAAGCCTAGTATATGTGGAAGGATAAGTTCTTAGGATATACGATTATTTTAGCATCAGGTTCTCCAAGAAGAAAGCAGTTTTTCGAGGATATGGGGCTTCAATTCGAAATACGATTGAAAGAGGTTGATGAAGTATATCCACAGGAATTAAAAGCAAGTGAAATATCCGATTATCTGGCCGAATTAAAAGCGAATGCCCTAAAAGACAGCCTTACCGCCAATGAAATACTGATCACTTCGGATACCGTCGTATGGCATAAGGGTGTTTCCTTGGCCAAACCAGCAGATAGTAAAGAAGCTTTTGAAATGCTGAAAGCATTGTCCAACGGTTGGCACCAAGTAATTACCTCAGTTTCTTTTACCACGAACAGTTCACAAAAGACGGTAAACCATACCACCAAAGTAAAGTTTAAGGAATTGACCGATGATGAGATCCAATATTACGTAAGGAATTTTAGGCCTTATGATAAAGCGGGAGGTTATGGAATACAAGAATGGATCGGACTTATAGGAATCGAGGAAATTCAAGGTTCTTACACTAATGTGGTAGGCTTACCCACCCAATTGGTTTACAAAACGTTAATGGATATGGTAGGTTAATCGATTTTAAGTAGTTTTATCCAAAACAAAGTGATGAAGCATTGGATAAAACTTGAATTGACCGTATTACTTTTGGCCATGTGTTGTGGTTTATTTGAATCCTGTAAAGACAAAAAATCGGAGCGGGATGCGGATATCGCCATGATAGAAACTTCAAAAAATTCAGTTTCAAACAAACCTCTTTCCAAAGAATTCAAGGACTACTGGTATGCGGGCAATGCAGAGATAACCTCTTATGATCTGGAACAAGCCAGATATGGTGAATTACGAAATGGAAAGGCAGTTTTAATTTACGTTACTGAGCCTTTTGTTGCCGATAAACAGGTAAAAGCGGATAGTAAAGACCCAAACAATATTCCTGTCCTGAAACTGAACAGTACTAAAAAATATCTTACGGGAATCTACCCCTATGCTATAATGAGCAGTAGTTTTTATCCAGTACATGACGATCAACACGCATTAAAAGTCACGTTTTCAGCACAAGAATGGTGCGGACAGGTTTTTACGCAATTGAACAATCGTGAGCAATACGATGTACGCTCATTTTCTTATTTCGAGTCGGAGGGGGACAATGAACAAAAATTAGAAAAAGAAGTCCTTGAAAACGAACTTTGGAATAAAATCAGAATCAATCCGTCTGCCTTGCCAACAGGTGAATTCAATATGATTCCTTCTTTTGAATACCTGAGAATGGCACATAAGGATTTAAGGTCTTATAAGGCCAATGCATCTTTGGACATTATAGACGGCATACAAACCTATACCATATCCTATCCTGAACTGAATAGGGTTCTGGAAATCAAATTCGGAGAGAAGTTTCCGTATACAATTGAAAGTTGGTCAGACTCCTTTAAAGGTGGGTATGGCGATTATGCCAAAACCATGGTTTCAAAAGGGACCAAGATCAAAACGATAAAGACCCCGTATTGGCAACAAAATAGAAATAAGGATTTATATTTGCGCGATACATTAGGACTATAATATGGAAGAGTTTATTGCCACCAACCAACAAGAGATTTTTGCATCGGCCATTACCCTCGTAATACTTTTGATCTTGAAATTCCTAAGTTCAAAAGCGATACGTAGAATTGGTAAGATCAGTGATCTGAACCAAGCCCGAACCCGTTTGATCATCAAATATGTATCCATAGGCCTATTTATCCTGGGCACTGGTATCATGATTTTTATTTGGGGGGTCAATTTCAAGGAAATCGGGTTGTTGTTTTCCTCTATATTCGCTGTAATCGGGGTTGCCATGTTCGCTTCTTGGTCCATTTTGAGCAATGTTACGGCAGGTATAATACTATTTTTGTCCTTTCCTTTTAAAATCGGTGATCGCATTCGTATCCTAGATGGGGATTTTCCCGAAGAAGCTGATATTATGGACATCAAGGCGTTTCATTTATACTTAAGAAAAGACAATGGGGAATTGGTTACTTACCCCAATAGCCTTATGTTACAAAAAGGGGTTGCTTTAATCGCCAAAAATACGGTTTCCGATGATGACACCCTTTAGGGTAAAGGCTGTTAAAGAAATGTAAATTTTCCCGGTTGCCTGTGTTTCTTTATATCTTTATGATCCAACTAAATTTTTATTATGCGAAATTACTTGGCCTCCTTCATAGGAATCCTTCTATTTATAAACACCTCTTATTCCCAAGTTCCCACAAAGAATTCTTCTTCAGATATCTATCATGCCATTCAAAAATTGAATTTTTTGGGTTCCGCATTATATATAGCCGCACATCCCGATGATGAAAACACAAGGCTGATTTCGTATCTATCAAATGAAGTTAAAGCACGAACCGCTTATTTATCATTGACCCGTGGAGACGGGGGTCAAAATCTAATCGGTCCTGAACTTCGAGAGCTTTTAGGGGTTTTACGAACGCAGGAACTTTTGGCAGCACGCCGCGTTGATGGCGGACAACAGTTTTTTTCCCGTGCGGTTGATTTCGGATATTCCAAACACCCGAACGAAACCCTTAAAATATGGAATAAGGATAGTGTACTTAGTGACGTAGTTCGGATGATCCGAAAATTTAAACCCGATGTGATCATTAATAGGTTCGATCACAGGTCACCGGGAACTACCCATGGTCATCATACATCTTCGGCCATGTTGAGTTTTGAAGCTTTTGATTTGGCCTCTGATCCTACATCCTATCCCAGTCAATTGAATGATTTAAAAACTTGGCAACCCAAAAGGTTGTTTTTCAATACCTCCTGGTGGTTTTATGGTAGTGAAGAGAAATTCAAGGCCGCGGATAAGTCGAACATGCTTAGTTTCGATATTGGCGTTTATTATCCCATGCTTGGCGTTTCGAACAATGAAATTGCCTCCTTGGCGAGTAGCCAACACCGCTGTCAAGGCTTTGGTCGACTAATGACCCGAGGCACCCAAAATGAGTATATTGAATTATTGAAAGGCAATATGCCTGCCGATAAAAACAATGTTTTCGATGGTATAGATACCACATGGTCTCGAGTTGAAGGTGGAGAAGCTATCGGTGCGATTTTATATGAAATTGAAAAAAATTACAATTTCAAAAATCCGTCAGCACATATAAAAGAACTTGTAAAGGCTTATCAATTGTTACAGGAAATTCCTGACACCTATTGGAAAGAGATCAAATCGGAAGAACTGAAAGACATCATAACCACGATTTCAGGTTTATATTTAGAGGCTTCATCCAAAGATGCCATGGCCATTCCAGGGAGTACGGCAGAAATAAATATCGAGGTCGTTAATCGTAGTAGTTCCGATATCAAACTTAAATCCGTTGTAATCAGTGATTTAGTCTCGGCGGATAAGGATATAAACCTTACCGATAATGATAAGCAAGAATTTAAGGTTCAATTAAATATTCCTGATGACATTTCTTATACAAGCCCGTATTGGTTAAATAAAAAAGGAACTTTAGGCATGTACACGGTAGAAGACCCTGATTTAATCGGTAACCCTGAAACACCACCGGCTTTCCATGCGGTTTTCAATTTAGAGATAGAAGGTTACCCGATTGCAATTGACAAACCCGTTATTCATAGGTATTCCAAGCCTGATCATGGCGAATTATACCATCCTTTTGATATTCTACCAGTAGCTACGGCTAGTTTTCAAGACAAGGTTATGATCTTTGCCGACGGTAAACCTAAAAAAGTACCTGTTTCCATTAAGGCCCATAGGGATAATATCAAAGGTGAAATTGAATTATGTTATTCCAAAGGCTGGATAGTGGACAAAGAAAGTAAACCTTTTGAAATCAAAAATAAAGGGGACGAACAAATTGTGGTTTTTGAATTGACCCCTCCGGAAAGTGAGGATGAAAGTTATATTTCGCCCATTATTAAAGTCGACGGAAAAGAATTGTCGAAAGAGTTGGTCACCATAGCCTATGACCATATACCCACCCAATCGGTCTTGTTACCTACAGAAGCAAAAGTAGTTCGTTTGAATATCCAAAAAGTGGGGGAACATATAGGTTATATTGTAGGTGCAGGTGATGACGTTCCTAAGAGTCTTGAGCAAATCGGTTATCAAGTACATACCATTGACCCAAATTCAATAAATGCGGAGACATTAAGCAAGTATGGTGCGATTGTTGTAGGCATACGGGCATATAATGTAGTACCTGAATTAAAGTTCAAACAGAAATATTTATTCGATTATGTTAAGAAGGGTGGTAACTTAATTTTGCAGTACAATACAGCAGGTAGATGGGACAAACAATATGAAGATATTGCCCCTTTTCCGCTAAAATTATCAAGGGAACGGGTTACCGATGAGGAATCAGAAGTTGAAATAATCGGGAAAGATCATGAGTTGGTCAATTATCCCAATAAAATAACGAATGAGGATTTTAAAGGATGGGTACAGGAAAGGGGACTGTACTTCCCTAGTGAATGGGATTCCAAGTTCACCCCTATCCTATCGATGCATGATGAGGGGGAAACAGCAAAAGAAGGAAGCCTCTTAATAGCTCCCTATGGAAAAGGAAACTATATTTATACAGGTTTGAGTTTCTTCAGGGAATTGCCTGCAGGCGTACCCGGAGCTTATAAATTATTTGCCAATATGTTATCTGTTGGAAAGAGTGACGTAAAACAAAAAACACCTATAAAAGGTTGATTATGAACAACAAACTAGAATGGAAAAAGGAATATACCTTGGTTTTGGTATTGAATGCCATCTATATCTTGCTTTTTAGTTATCTTATGACAGCTTTTATGTAATATGGGGACATTAGATTGGATCATTCTTTCAGGAACGCTTTTATTCATTGTTGGCTATGGGGTCTGGAAAACCCGTGGCAGTAAAGACGTTGATGATTATGTAAGGGGTGGGAGCCAATCTAAATGGTGGACGATCGGACTTTCGGTCATGGCGACACAGGCCAGCGCCATTACGTTCTTATCCACTCCAGGCCAAGCCTTTCATGATGGTATGGGGTTTGTTCAGTTCTATTTTGGACTTCCTTTGGCCATGATCATCATATGCCTTGTTTTTGTTCCCATCTATCACAAATTAAAGGTTTATACCGCTTACGAATTTTTAGAAAATAGATTTGATCTTAAAACCCGATCTTTGGCGGCCATTCTGTTTTTGGTGCAACGTGGTTTGGCAGCGGGGATTACCATTTTTGCACCGTCCATTATTTTGTCCGCCGTTCTTGGGTGGGATTTACGAACCTTGAATATTATCATTGGCACATTGGTTATTATTTACACTGTATCCGGAGGTACCAAGGCCGTTAGTGTGACCCAAAAACAACAAATGTTCATTATCATTACTGGTATGTTCATGGCCTTTTTCTTTATCCTAGGCTATTTACCCAATGATATTGGATTTGAAAAAGCACTTAAAATTGCTGGAGCCAGTGATAAACTGAATATTCTTGACTTTAGCTTCAATACTAAAAGTAGATATACGTTTTGGAGCGGTATCACTGGCGGATTATTCTTGGCCTTGGCCTATTTTGGAACGGACCAAAGTCAAGTACAACGCTATTTATCAGGTAAATCGGTACGGGAAAGCCAATTGGGCCTTGTTTTCAACGGGATTTTTAAAATTCCCATGCAGTTCTTCATTTTATTAGTAGGGGTCATGGTCTTTGTTTTTTATCAGTACAATCCCTCTCCCCTTAACTTTAATCCTGCGGCAACCAGTAGTGTTATGAATTCGGATTATGCCGACGATTACAAAGTTTTACAACAACGACAAATTGAATTGGAATCTGAAAAGATTATAGCCCAGAACAAATATGCCATTGCGTTGGATTTAAAAGAATATACGGCGATAGAGGCGGCCAAGATGCAGATTATCGGCATAAACAAAAAAGATAGTACCAATAGGGTCGCAGCCAAGGCGTTGATCAAATTATCCGATGATTCAATTGAAACCAATGACAAGGATTATGTTTTTATCCATTTTATATTGAACAACCTCCCAAGAGGGCTCATAGGATTATTGTTAGCGGTTATTTTATCGGCGGCCATGTCTTCTACGGCTTCGGAACTGAACGCATTGGGAACCATAACGGCCTTGGATCTTTATAAAAGAAGGAAAAACAATAACAATTTCTCTGATAAACACTATGTTCGTGTTTCAAAGGGGTTTACCCTGCTATGGGGAATAGTGGCCATTGTTATCGCCTGTATCGCCCATCTTTTCGATAATCTGATCCAATTGGTGAATATTATTGGTAGTATATTCTATGGCAATGTACTTGGTATCTTCCTATTGGCATTTTTCTTTAAATACGTAAAAGGTAATGCCGTATTTATTTCAGCGATCCTAACGCAGACATTGGTTTGCATTACCTATTACAACTTGATCTATATTTACCCTGAAGGACAGGAAAAATTAGGTTATTTATGGTTGAACTTTATTGGGGCGGCGTTGGTCATTCTTTTCTCCTTCGTATTTGAGGCCTTTGATAGGTTATTGAAAAAACCACCCATACAAACCTAAATGGGTTTTAAAGCCAACACCGGATATTATCTGGGATAAACGATTTAGTTTTTAGAAACTACCTCAGTGGTTTGATGATATAACTGAACGATAAATTTTCAGGTTGGATCTGATATTCATCCAATGCCATTAACCCCCAACTATTATCACCACCAACACCCATTTGCTTATAATCGATATTGATATTGATCAAATCACGTTTTATGATATCTATGGTATGTCTTTGCTTTTTGCTTTCCCCCGCATCAAAATCTGAATTGTATTGATGATGGGCACTGAAATCGAATAAATCAAGGGTGTAAACCTGAATACCTGCCCCGTTAGCATTTTTGAAAGTGACCCAACGTACATCTGACCTATTTCCATTTTCCTGAGGTCTAATATAGGGGTAGTATAGGTCATCTACTTTTGCTCCATATTTTCCGACCAAAGCTGCTGTTTTACGATCTTGATAGTTTTCAAACGGACCCCTACCGTACCAGCTCACATTTTCATATTCCTTCTTTATTATGAAATTATTGCCGAACCTTGGTAAAACCGGTAAATCTTTCGAAATATTCGATAGTTTTGTGGTAACCCTGATTTCTCCTTTGTCATTGATATCATAGGTAAGTCCTACCCCACCCTGAACAATAGGAAGGGTATATTCCGTAGTAATATGAATAGTACCATTATCGATTTTAAAAGGGGTTTCATTCAATTCCAGAACATCCAAAGAACCATTTTCAGAACTTAAGTCCAGCGTGGTTTTCCCTAATTCCTGATTTGCCGTGGCATCTTTCCAAACCTTCAGTTTTTTTGGCATATCATACCCAAAGTCATTATCGGTAGTCGCCCTCCAGAAATTGGCCGAAATACCTTTGAGCAAAATATTGCCATTATCATAATCAATTGACGTTAATTCCCCTTTTTCAGAATTGAACTGCACTTCAAAGCCATTACCCAATATGGTAACAACTTTTTCTTTAGAGTAAATCTCTAGTCCACCATTGCTATTGGTGGTTGTAAAAGTATCCGGAATAAAATCGGATAATTGAAATTGCTCATAGGCGACTATATGATTTTTTGGAACTAAAGGAGTTGTTTCTCGGGTATACGCATAGAGGTTTAAGAAATATTCCCCTTCGCCCGTATTCAATTTAGGTAAATCGATGTTTATCCTTTTTGAATCCCCCGGAAGTATATCCAATGTAGGTAGATCTCCTTTCGCAATTTCAAGGCCGTTTTTGAACAATTTCCAACGGAAGGCAAATTGATTCAGGTTGATGAAATCGTAGCTATTTTTAATGGTAATATCCCCGATTTCGGCATTGGTTGCTTTGAACTTCACATATTGATATACCTTTTTGACCTCATGTAAAGAAGGGTGTGCCGTTCTATCTGGATTTACCAATCCGTTTAAACAAAAATTACCATCGTTCTGAAAATCCTTTCCACCTAAATCACCCCCATAAGCCCAGTATTCTTGTCCGTCTTCTGATTTTGTCAATAAACCTTGATCTACCCAATCCCAAATAAATCCACCTTGTAAAACATCATATTTTTCGATAGCATCCCAATATTCCTGAAGGTTGCCAACACTATTGCCCATGGCATGTGCATATTCACATTGTATCAAAGGCCTTTTGGGATTGTTCTCCGCATAGGCTATCATATTGGGAATTCGCATATACATCGGTGCTTGGATATCGGTGTTTTCATAGGAAGTAGCACCTTCATACTGTACGGGTCGTGTCTTGTCATGGGATTTCAACCAATCATAGGTTGCGAAGAAATTAGCCCCGTTACCGGACTCATTGCCCAATGACCATGTAATGATACTCGGGTGGTTTTTGTCCCTTTCGAACATTCGAATGGTTCGATCTAAATGCATGGCCTTCCATTGGGGAAGATACGCAGGATGTATTTTTTGGACTTCCAAATTTTCATCAAGACCTTGGTTGGTGGCTCCCATTCCGTGTATTTCTATATTGGCCTCATCAATAACATAAAACCCATAGGTATCACACATCCTATAAAAATGGGGGTTCTTTGGATAGTGACTACATCTAATGGCATTGAGGTTGTTCTGTTTCATTAGTTCAAGGTCCTTAAAAGTGAGCTTCTCGCTAACCACATGCCCCGTTTTATCATTATGGTCATGCAGGTTTACCCCTTTTAATAAAACGGCCTTCCCATTGACCAAAAATTGGTTGTTTTTGATTTCAATTTTCCTGAAACCAACTTTTATGGACGTAGTTTCCAAAACAGTACCATCTTCTTTGAGCAGGCTGATTAATAAGGTATAAAGATTTGGGGTTTCTGCATTCCATGTCTTTACATTTGGAATGGCTTTCGTGAAATCCATTGATATATCCCCTTCCCTATCTTCCACTTTTTTTGCCTCATTATATACTTCGATATCGCCATCCAATAATTGTATTTCCGTTAGAAGGGGTACATTTTTCGTAGCATTTTTTAACGCCAATTGTACTTCTAAATGGCCATTGCTGTAATCATCGGTTAAATCCGAAATCACTTTTATATCCTTTAGGGTCGTTTTGTTCGTGGCATATACATAAACATCCCTATCAATTCCACTTAACCGCCAAAAATCCTGATCTTCGAGATAACTGGCATCTGACCAACGTAATACCTGAATGGCAATGGAATTTTTTCCTACCTGTACATATTCAGTGATATTATAGGCAGCGGGAGTCTTACTGCCTTCATTGTAGCCTACTTTTTTACCATTTACCCAAATGTACATGGCGCCGCTAACGCCTTCAAAATGAAGATGGATATCCTTATCGTCCCAAGTTTCCGGTATCGCGAATTCCCGCACATAACTACCTACGGGATTTATTTCATGTGGAATATAGGGGGGATTGGCAGGAAACATATACGTTATGTTCGTGTAAAAAGGGATGCCATGGCCTTGAATTTCCCAATTGGATGGCACTTGAATGGAATCCCAACCCCGTAGGTCAAAATTTTCCTTGAAGAATTCCGTTGGGCGCTTCGTTGGGTTTTCTGCATAATAAAACTTCCATGTGCCGTTCAAGGATTTGTACAATGGGGAGTTTTCCCAGCTGTCGTTTTCAAGGGCATCTTCAATACTCGTATACCGGTAAAAAGATGCGGATGGGGCTTCACGGTTTATTTGGAAGACCTCTGGGTTTTCCCATTCAGGATTTTCCCAAATTTCAGCCGTATATTCTGGCTTTTCAATAGACTGGTTACAAGAAATAGTTGTAAAAAAAATAGCGAGGTAATAGAAACATTTATGCATGGTTTTCTATGGAATGGTGGTTATATAAAAGTACTAGATCCCATCACATTTATATCCATAAAAGCATAAAAAAACCCTGCCGAAAAGGACAGGGTTTCTTAAAATCATATAAAGTGGATTTTACATACCACCCCACTCTTTTAAAGAGTCTTTGTTCATTTTAACGTAATCTGCATTACCGGCTTCTTCTGCTGCTGCCAAAGATTTTTTTGCAGTAGCTATTGCCGCTTTTTTATCACCGGACTTTGCCTGGATCAACGATTGTTGCCTTAATTGCCAGAAAGCAGGTTTTTCGGTCATTGACATGGCTTTATCCATCCATTCCTTGGCCTTGTTTATGTCTTTCCCTTCACTTGAGTAATATACGGCAGCTGCATAGTAATCTCCCGCACTTGGACCACCTAAGGCCCTTTCAATATCTTTTTCAACTGCCACGTCAGTAGGTACCTCAAAAGGAACTGCTACATATACATTTTCCCACATTAAACCAAGATTTGCAGAACTAGAGGTCAAATCATCAATGGTAATCGTAAAGCTTTCTATGGTAGTCCCTTCAGGCATAGGAAATACCTGTGCCGTCGTTTTTGCAACAACTTTGTTATCATCCCAATCCCTTGGTGTGCCACCACCTTGTGTGTCTGTATAAAAGAAAACTTCCCAAGAAGCGGTGCCCGGTTTCGTGAAAATAGAATATGTACCCGCTTTTACATCTTGTCCGGCGATTTTCACATCATCGCTAAAGGTAATCAAGGTGTACCCATTGGCTCCGGTTCTCCATAATTTGTCATAAGGCACCAAATCACCAAAGATGGTTCTACCGCGCATAGAAGGTCTGGAATACTCTACGGTCACATCTGTTAATCCTACGGTCTGTTTCAATGTTGAAGACGGACTCGCTTGTGGCGTCGTAATTTGCGCTTCCATCGAAAAGGAAACCAAAGCCACACATACTAATACTACTAGTTTTTTCATTTTGTCGTTGAATTATAGTTTTTCCAAAACTAATTATAAAGAACTGTCACATTTGTTAACAAACTCTTAAATATAAGTAAACCATACGGTCAATAGGCCAGGAAAGGTTCGGAAAGTACTTTATCACCTAAATAAACGGTGAGATAGTATACACCCGATTTTAATGTATTCAGGTATAGATTGTTGTTTTCAATATCGGCACCTAATTGAAACCTGACCATTTTCCCTGAAGTATCGAAAATTGCTTGGGCCAAAACCGATTTATCGGACAGCAGATCATAACTCAGCACTTCAGAATCATAAGTGCCATAAAGTAGCAGGCGGTCTTCTTCTTGGTCATTATTTGGCGATTCTTCCTCCTCAGGGATTTCTTCCTCATTAACCTCCTCCTCTAAACTAAACTGCAAACTGTATAAAGTTGGATTTAAACTTATGGATAGGTTGCTTCTTTCGAATTGTTCAGAACCGATGAAGTAACGTTGGGCACTGATTGCGGTTATCGCCTCAACTTGTCCAAAATCAATATCCAAGGAAATATGTTCTACTGTACCATCAAAAATACCGGAAGAATCTACATCCTTGACCCTTATAACGAAAGGCTGTAAGGTGTTGGAATAGGCAGAGAACAATAAGTCATTGTTAAGTTCATTGTATGTGGCTCCGGTAACCAATCCGTTTACCTGATACGAATCCATTCTTTTTGCCAAATGGTTCCCCGGTTCCTTAGGTATACTATAACCTACCGTCCCCTGTGTTACCCATTGTTTCGTAAAGATCCACAATTCATTGTTCACAACGGTCAATGCTTCTGCATCCCAGTCACTTTCCCCGTTATCATCAAAGTTTTCCTTGTCTTCATACACAAAAGAAATGATTTCTGCATTTACTTCATCCTGGCCGGTAAAGTCATCCTTCAAGATTTTATATATGACCAGATCCTTACGCGTACCCAAATTATTACCAATATCACCAACATATATATGGTCATCATCCTGGGTAATGTCTTCCCAATCCATATTCTCCGCATTTACTACGTTAACCCTTTTGGTTATCTGCATGGATAAGGTATCCAATACATACAAAATGGGTTCATTGCCGGAATCATTGTGTGCAATCAAATTGCCATCAAAAAAAATATGTCCTGAATATTCGTTCAATTCCATTGGCAATTGCCCAACGGTCTCCGTCGAAACCTGGCCCATCAGCCTAGAAAAGGTGAACATGATCAGAATAAAAAACAAACGATATCGCATAGTATCTTGGAAAACGACAATTTACGAAAATGATAACAGTATCAAATTTCTTTTTTGTTTAATCTTTCATTACATTTGTTAAACATTATTATCCATGCACCATGAAATTACATCAATTGCATTCCGGTCAAGCCCTTCCCATTACCCGTAATAGAGCGTGGGAGTTTTTATCAGATCCCAAGAACCTAGCTACGATTACGCCCGACCACATGGGATTCAATATTCTATCGGGAGCAGATAGGGAAATGTTTCCAGGACAGATCATACAGTATAAAGTAACCCCCTTCCCAGGCTATTCCACACGTTGGGTAACAGAAATAACCCATGTGAAAGAAGGTGAGTATTTTGTTGATGAACAACGATTTGGTCCCTATGCCCTATGGCACCATAAACACTTCTTAAAGCAAATCCCAAATGGTGTACTCATGGAAGACATCATAGATATTAAACTCCCTTATGGCTTACTGGGACGTTTGGCCTACCCGATGATAAAAGGGCAATTGAAAACCATATTCGCTTATAGGGAACAGAAACTTACCGAGCTCTTTGGTAAGATGGAGGGTGAAGCTAATTTTTTGAACATTAAAACGATTTGAAAATGAAAAATATTCTACTAATAGGTGGATCTCATGGCATAGGACTGGCATTGGCAAGGTTACTTCATGAAAACCACAATGTTTATATTGCTTCCCGAACCTGGGAGGTAACCGATTTACCGAACATAAAACACATTCCGTTCGATGCGCTTACCGATGCTTTGGACACTTCAACATTGCCCGAGCAATTGAACGGACTTGTTTACTGTCCGGGCAGTATTAACCTTAAACCCTTTAAAATGCTTTCGGTCGATACTTTTAAGGAAGATATGCAGTTGAACTTTTTTAGCTTGGTAAATGTGGTGAAAGATGTTTTGCCGAAATTGGCCGATGGTTCAAGTATCGTTTTTTTCAGTACGGTGGCCGTACAGACAGGGATGCCTTTTCATACCAGTGTGGCTGCGGCGAAAGGGGCCATAGAAGGTTTTACAAAATCCTTGGCCGCTGAATATGCACCTAGGATACGGGTAAACGCCATTGCACCTTCCCTTGTGGATACCCCCTTGGCCGCTCGATTGTTGAACAATGATAAAAAGAAGGAAATGATGGCACAAAGACACCCTTTGAAAAGAGTTGGGGAAGCAACCGATTTGGCAAAAATAGCCCAGTTTCTTCTTAGTCCGGATAGTTCATGGATGACCGGACAGATTATTGGTGTAGATGGCGGATTATCAACCCTGAACGTAAATTAATATGGAAGAAAAAGTATCGATATTTTGGTTTCGGAGGGATTTACGCCTCGATGATAATGTGGGATTGGCCCAAGCCTTGAAAAATGCCACCCATGTGCTACCCATTTTTATTTTCGATAAGGAAATTTTGCTTCAATTACCTAAAAATGATGCTCGGGTTACTTTTATACACCAAACGCTTACTCGTATTTCTGAGCGGTTAAAAAAGGATTTCAATAGTTCATTGGGCATTTATCATGGGCAACCTTTGGAAGTTTTCGAATCTGTCTCCAAGGATTTCAATATAGAAGCGGTGTATACCAACCACGACTATGAGCCTTATGCCATAAAACGTGATAAACGGGTACAGGAGTTCCTTGAAGGTAAGTCCATTCCTTTCCATACCTACAAGGACCAGGTTATTTTCGAGAAGGAAGAAGTTGTCAAAAACGATGGTGACCCCTATGTGGTCTATACGCCGTACAAGAACAAATGGAAAGAAAAATTCAATTCAAGTACACTATCAAAGCAAATAAAAGACCATAAGTCACCCCATAACTTTATTGCAAATAAAAATCTTCCATTTCTGACCTTAGAGCAAATAGGTTTTGAAACTTCTGATATAAAAGTCCCTGATTTTACCACCTCTGAGGACCTGATAGACAATTATGAAGCTACGAGGAACTTTCCGGGAATAGACAATGGAACCTCAAGGATTGGCCCACATTTACGATTTGGAACGGTCTCCATCAGAAAAATTGTAACGAAAGCCATCGCTTCAAAAAATGAGGTGTTTTGGAACGAACTGATTTGGCGCGAATTCTTTATGCAGATCCTTTGGCACTTTCCCCACACCATAAACAACGCTTTTAAACGCAAATATGACCGTATTCCTTGGCGAAACAATGAGGAAGAGTACGAAAAATGGAAACATGGGCAAACAGGTTATCCATTGGTAGATGCCGGAATGCGCGAATTAAATGCTACGGGATATATGCACAATCGGGTACGTATGCTGGTCGCCAGTTTTCTCTGTAAGCATTTGTTGATCGATTGGCGATGGGGAGAGGCTTATTTCGCTGAAAAGTTGTTGGACTTTGAACTGAGTTCCAATGTGGGCAATTGGCAATGGGCAGCTGGTAGCGGTGTAGATGCTGCGCCTTATTTCCGTATTTTCAATCCCACCACACAGATCGATAAATTCGATAAAAAACATGAGTACATCAACCAATGGGTTCCTGAACTACAGGAACTGACCTACCCTTCTAAAATGGTAGACCATAAAATGGCTAGGGAACGTTGTTTAAAGGTTTACAAAGAGGCACTTGGATAGTACATTTTTAGTATATTTATATCCAAGCCAGGAATAATTCAATGGATATTGAAATCCTTTGAAATATTCTCTCATTTAACCACCATTTACCTTTTAGTATGAAAAAACACCTCTTTGCTATCTTCGTGCTGATTTCCTTTACGGTATCGGCCCAAAAAATGAACAGTAACAAGAAGGCCTTGGTTGCCTCGGTAGAGAACCACAAAACGGAATTGATAAAAATTAGCGATTCCATCTGGGCAGCGGCCGAAACCGCTTTTGAGGAACACAAGTCATCCAAGATCTTGGCCGATTATGCCGAGAAAAACGGAATGAAAGTTGAACGAGGGGTTGCAGGTATACCCACAGCCTTTACCGCTACCTACGGGTCGGGAAAACCGGTGATCAGTATTCTTGGGGAGTTTGATGCCTTGCCGGGAATTTCACAAAAGGCCCAGCCCACAAAAGAACCATTAAAAGAAGGTGCTGCCGGACACGGTTGTGGCCATAATCTCTTTGGAGCGGCAAGTTTAGGGGCTGCCATCGCGACCAAAGAACTCATGGAAAATGGGAAGTTGAAGGGCACCATAAAGTTTTTGGGAACCCCTTCCGAAGAAAAGTATTTTGCCAAGATCTGGATGGTTCGTGAAGGACTTTGGGATGATGTTGATGTGAATTTAAGTTGGCACCCTTCCGCAAAAACCGAAGCGGATGTTCAAAGTTCGTTGGCCTTGGTAGATTTTAAAGTTGAATTCTATGGCCAGGCCGCACATGCCTCCGGTGACCCTTGGAACGGCCGTAGTGCTTCCGATGCCTTGGAATTGTATACGACAGGGATCAATTATTACAGGGAACATATAAAACCAACGGTGCGCATACATTACCATATTCAAGATGGCGGACAAGTGGTAAATGTGGTACCCGATTATTCCAGATTATGGGTCAGGGTTCGCGATACCAAACGAAGTGGGATGATGCCCGTTTATGAGCAGGTTAAGAAAATGGCCGAAGGGGCTGCCATCATGGCCAATGTGGATTATAAGATTTCTTTGATTTCCGGGATTTACGAAGTGCTTGTTAACCGATCGGGAGGTGAGATCATGCAAAAGAACCTCGAATTGCTCGGACCTTTGACCTATACGGCCGAAGAAACCGCTTTTGGGAAGAAAATACAAGAATCGACAGGTAAGCCCCAAGTTGGTATGGATAGTCAAATTCGACCCTTGGAAGAAACCAAGGAACATCCCGGAGGTGGTTCTACCGATGTGGGCGATGTAAGTTGGAACGTACCCAATATAAACCTTGGTGTCACCGTTGCCCCAAAAGATACACCTTGGCATTCATGGGCAGTAGTTGCCTGCGGGGGAATGAGCATTGGTCATAAAGGAATGGTACATGCCGCAAAGGCCTTGGGGATGACCGCCGTTGATCTATTCGAAAATCCGAAATTGGTTCAAAAAGTAAAAGCCGAATACATAGAACGCAAAGGAAGCGAAAAGTACGAGCCTATAATTCCAGATGGGCCACCACCACTAAATGGGATATAGGTTTTCTGATTAAAATTGAATCTAAACAAATAGTATAGCCATGACAACAGTAAAAATTAAACCGAACGGCCCCTTATTGGTAGAAGGCCAAATTACCATCATCGATGCGGATGGCAACGAAGAGGTCAAGGAAAAAACGACTGCCTTTTGCCGTTGTGGTGCCTCTAACAACAAACCATTCTGCGACGGCACCCATAATAAGGTGGGTTGGAAAGACAGCTAAATAATTATGAGTAAGGCCAACCGAAAGCCTACCTATTTCCTGCCCATATTCACCCTCATCGTTTTGATCGATTTGTATGTGGGTAGTATTGGGGATGATGCCATGCGTCATTTAACCAAACCCTTGATCTTATGCTCCCTATTGGTTTATTTTGCCATTAATGGGCGTCAACTAGGGAAACCTACCTATGGGTTAATGCTGATGGCCCTATTTTTTTCTTGGCTGGGTGATGCTTTTTTGATGTATGATGGTATTTCGTCGAAGTATTTCGTGGCCGGACTCGTTTCCTTTCTTCTGGCACATGTGGTATATGCCATCCTTTTCTTTAGAAAGCGGAATATCCCATTCTCGAGAGCCTTTTGGTTGGTTTTAGGTCTGTTGGTCCTTTATGGGTCTTTTCTCTTCTTTCAGATACAAGCGGGACTTGGAGCCCTTAAAATTCCCGTTATCTTTTATGTTGCCATTATTCTCTTGATGGCCTTAGCGGCCTTTGGAAGAAAAGGCAGGGTGCCGCAATACAGTTTTAATCTCGTTTTTTGGGGAGCATTGTTCTTTATTGCCTCCGATAGTATATTGGCGATCAATAAATTCTTGACCGATGTCCCCTACGCCCACCTGTTGATCATGGGTACCTATGCCACGGCACAATATTTGATTACCCAGGGTATACTGGTTCAGGAAAACCCATAATCAGGTATTTAAAAGGGTTGTGACCTTATTGATTCAACAAAAATTAGACGCACTATGTTGCTAGAATGTTGATATTTACTGTTATATATCTTAGTTATACGGGCACGAGCCTGACGCCTGCGCTAGCATGGGCTAATACATGGAAAGTGATATGGTAGAAAATCAAAGTTTAAATCTTTCAGATAGCATAGATTTGGTAGAACAATATTTTGAAGAAAACTTTAAAGAATATGTTTTATTAAAAAAGACTATTTATACAGGTTATTGGTGGATAGAATATTTTAATGGTGTAGATAATAGGATTTGTTTTGATGGAGATATCGGAGGTCATTTTTCAGTAAAGATTTTCATAAGTGACACAGAATATTCTCTGTGGCAGTTTGACCGTTCAGTAAATAATAGAACCCAATCGACAAGTGAAAACATTTTATACCAACTTAATGTATTGAAGAGCTTTTTAAGTGATAATATTTAACCTTGTATTTAATTTACCCCCGCTAGCGCAAGCGTCACGCTCGTGCCGTCAAAAGTAAGAATGACATGGTTAAAAGAAATAAGATTAAATAAAGAAACAATTAGTCGAAAATGAATTACTAATTAACAAAACACAGTAGATAGGTAAATGAAAACTTTAAACTACATACTAACATTTGGTTTCATGATAGGTTTTGTTTATTGTATACTTTTTCTATTTGTGCCCGAATTTTATACCAAAGCTCGAAAACAAGATGTGTTTGTTCTGTTAAAGCCTTTACAAGATTTCAATCTAACTTATTTACAAAATGGCAATTCGTTTGACGAAAGATATCTTAAACTGTCAGTAATGTTTGACAGTACAACAATATACAAAAAGAGATACTATATGCCCGATGGAGAACATGAAAAAATACAAGTCTTTTTACAACAGTTAGGTATTTTAAAAGAAGATAACATAAGAAAAATAATCCCGCTATTTTTTAACAATGAACAACTCAAAAAATATAATAAAATAGAGGTTTCATACAAAAACAAAGGCATTGAGAAAATTAAGATTAATGACCTTTTTTTAAAGGGTAAAAAAATAACATTAATAGAAAGGTTAATTTACTATACACTAACGGCTATTTTCAGTGTCATAGGTTTATTTGGTGTATGGCTTGTTTTCGGCTTAGCAAAACTGCATGTAGAACACTATAAAAAAACAGGTGAAACTATAGAAATCACCAATTTAGTAGTTGCAAAAATTGAAGGGTTTAAATACGTTATTAAAGGTTTTAAATCTAAAAATAAAGAATCAGAAGGATGAACAAAATTACCTATATATCATCCTAATATTTTGGTGCGGCCTTCTTAGCGCCAACGTAACCAATTCCTCCGGCTAACGCGAGTGTCAATAATAGATGTCCCCTACTCCCACCTATTGATCATGGGTACCTATGCCACGGCACAATATTTGATCACCCAAGGTGTGCTGGATCAGGAAAATCCATAATCAGGTTTTTAAAAGGGTTGTGACCTTATTGATTCAACAAAAATTAGATACATTTATTTACAATAGAACATTGATGATTACTGTTATATATCGTAGTTGTTGGGGTACTGCTGTTATGCTGGTGTTAACTGGAGTATTGTTAAGAATGCTTAAAACATATCCTTAATCAACTATATAAACTGGGTGTTTTAATATGGTACTGAACAAAATAAAAAAAATTGAAAATGTATACTCTATTGTAAAAATAGATAACTCTTCTTTACTTGTTTCTTTTGAAAAAGAAAACGCAGTAATTTATCATAGTAATGATTTAGGTGTATTTGGCGAAACTACACAGAAACTAGATATACTTGAAGTATTTAAAAAAAATGATAACGTTTATTTTCTAGATGTTTGGAGTAAATTATTTAAACAGAATAAAGAATATATTATTCCATTTTTAGAAGATTACAAATGCACTGATAGTTCACAGATTAAAAACCATATAGTTTTATATAAAGGAAAAATCTGGAACAGAAAGTTCTGTGTATACTCCTTGTCAAAAAAAGAGATTTTATGGGAGTTGGAAAACATCTCAATTATAGTAATTAGTGACTATTGCTTTAGCAGGAAAAAAACAAAATTTAAAGCCCGTAATATAGAAACAGGAGAGGTTTTATGGAAAAAAACAATTACGGACGATTTTCAAGAGGCTAAAAACTATAAATTTTTTACCGTATACAACAAGGTGTTGGTAATAGCCGTAAATGACTCTATTCTGGCAGGGTACAATGTAGAAACAGGAGAACTGCTGTGGTCGGTTACTAAGACCAATAACAGAAATCTCTTAGTGGATATTGATGGCAAACTAAAAGGCGTTACCTCGACGGGCTATTTTGAAACAGAAATTGAGACCGGCATCCATCGTAGAATAGAGTTCGCACCATACGAAGCAATCAATGAACCTGGATGGTTCGATTCGCAGCGTGATACGTTTGTCATTATCGACAACCATATCATTACTACCGATTTTTTTAGTAACCGTATTGGGGCTTTTAATTTAGAAACGCTACAATATGATTGGTTTTACACTGAAGAAAACGCAAAAGGTTTTCCTGCCTCCAGGCCTATAAAATATTTTGCCCCCTATTTATGTGTTATCGACAATGCAGATACACTTCATATTTATAAAATGAACGATCTAATAGCGTAATGGTAAAAATAAAATACATAGCGTTTTTTATTTTTTATATGGCAGTTGCCCTACTAATGACTTTTCGTTTAGGTCCATTAATGGTCGATGGGGCAAAACAAATGAATACGCAACCTATTAGTATCATAGGATTGGATTCAATCAAAATATCAGCTCATGTAGCCAATAAAAATGACATTAGGGTAAGTCTCCTATTTGAAAACCAAAATATAGATTTGCAATTCTACACCAATGAAGGTAAACACCTGCCACTTACACAATTATTTTATAAACATGGTTTATTCGAAAAAGAGAATGATTTTCCTAAGGACTTACCTATATCGTTCTCTAAAGGGCAGTTACATTTTATTGACACAATAGAAGTTTTATATAAAGAAGCTAGTAATCAGCAATCAGGAGTCGATTACCTAGCCATAAACGGAGTAAAAATCAAGGGAAAAATTCCTGTCTTTCGAAAATACTCGTCAATTGTATTTGGATATCTAATAAGTATAATGGGATTTGCAGGTTGTACCCTGATTTTACTTAGCGCGTACAATTACATGAAATATGGTACGGAACCTAGAATACCGAATCGTTGGGAAGGGTTGAAACATTTTATCTCTCTTTTTAATAAAAACAAATCATAACCTAGTAGTATGAAAAACAACTACCTAATATATCATCCTAATATTTTGGTGCGGCCTTCTTAGCGCCAACCCCCGCTAGCGTGAGCGTCACGCCTGTCTGCCTCATGCAGGCTCGTGCCATGTACATAACACCCCTGTAAAGTAGTGTCCCCACTACTTTACCGTCCCCTCAAAGGGGACAATAAAATCCCCCTTCGAAGGGGGTGCCCGAAGGGCGGGGGATGTGAAAATGCCAAACAAAAGTTGCATGAATAATGTATGGTGCAAAACACCCCCCGCCAACGCCACGACTCGCGAGCAGTTATCACTGCACCGTCCTCAAGGGGACAATTAGTACGAAACAATAATTATGAATATAAAACGCTCGACCCCACCTGTTTTTGAAAAAGAGTGCAAATATTTTGTCCATGAGGATGTTCCAGATGCGAAAAGAAAAAAGAATTCTAATAAAGGTTTTTTTGGCACATGGAAAAGTGCACTGTTACTAGCCATTTTAGCTGGTTATAATATTGTACGGGGCATTGCAAATGAAAGCTATTTCAACATTATAATTGGAATTGTCCTAGTTGTGGGATGGTTATTTTTTGCTCTCGTTAGAAAAAATAAATAATAATAATTAAGTATTATGAAAAACAACTACCTATATATCATTCTAATATTTTGGTGCGGCCTTCTTAGCGCCAACGCAACCAATTCCCTGTTAGCGCGAGCGCAGTCGAAGTGAAGGGGGTGCCCGCAGGACGGGGGATGTAAAAAAGTATTAAGTATAATGTGTGGAGTAAAACACCCCTGTAGTCCCCTCAAGGGGACAATAATTCCCCCTATGCCTGCACTGAGCGCAGCCGAAGTGAAGAGGGTACCTGCACGACGGGGGATGTATTTCACCATTAATAGAGTCAAGCCTTTTTAGATAGAAGGAAAACAGAAGAGAAAAATGATATCCCCTCCCATAATTCTCTCGGGGTTAACTCTTAATGAAGTATTAGAAATAACTACCTATACCCAAAAAAGTTCCTTGGGTGCAGGCTGTTTTGGGTCAATTCATACAAATCCTCAGCTAGTTCAATAATCGAACTCTAGCCATAGACGGAAAATAAAACTCCTGCTTTTTCGAAAAACTACACCCTGGTGATCTTGGCCCCGATAGCCCGTAGTCGGGTATCGATATCCTCATAACCGCGATCGATCTGTTCAATATTATGGATCGTGGAAGTTCCTTTTGCCGATAAGGCAGCAATCAAAAGGGAAACCCCTGCCCTAATATCGGGTGATACCATGGTGGTGGCCTTTAATTTCGATTTAAAATTATGGCCAATTACAGTGGCCCTATGCGGATCGCACAAAATGATCTTAGCTCCCATATCGATCAACTTATCGACAAAGAACAAGCGACTTTCGAACATCTTTTGGTGAATCAGGACCTCCCCTTTTGCTTGGGTGGCCATTACCAAAATTATACTCAATAAATCGGGTGTAAGTCCGGGCCAAGGTGCATCGGCAATCGTAAGAATTGAACCATCAATGAAATTTTGGATTTCATAACCATCCTTATGCTCAGGAATATGGATATCATCCCCTTGCTTTTCAATGGTTATCCCTAATTTCCTGAACACTGAGGGAATCAATCCCAAATCTTTCCAACTTACGTTTTTTATGGTAAGTTCACTTTTGGTCATGGCCGCCAATCCGATCCAACTTCCGATCTCGATCATATCGGGCAACATAGTATGCTCGGTTCCTCCCAACGTATCAACACCTTCAATGGTCAATAGGTTTGAACCGATTCCTGAGATCTTGGCCCCCATTCGGTTCAACATCTTACATAGTTGTTGCAAATAAGGTTCACAGGCCGCATTATAAATGGTAGTTTCACCTTCGGCAAGTACGGCCGCCATTACAATATTCGCGGTCCCTGTTACAGAAGCTTCATCGAGTAACATATAGGTGCCTTTCAACCTTTTGGCTTCCACCCCATAAAAATGTTCTTCTTTATTATATCTGAACTTAGCACCAAGACTGATAAAACCTTCAAAATGGGTATCCAACCTTCTCCTACCTATTTTATCTCCTCCTGGCTTTGGTATATAGCCTTTGCCAAAACGGGCCAATAAAGGCCCAACGAGCATGATCGAACCTCTTAGTCCCCTACCGTCTTCCTTAAATTGATCGGACTGTAGGTAATCGAGATTTACGTCATTGGCCTGGAACGTATAAGACCCTTTGCCCTTCTTTTGGATATTTACACCCAAATCTTCTAACAAAGAAATGAGTTTGTTGACATCAACAATGTCGGGGATATTGTTTACGGTAACTTTTTCAGCAGTTAACAACACGGCACATAAAATCTGCAATGCTTCATTTTTGGCGCCCTGTGGGGTAATTTCCCCGGATAACTGATGGCCACCTTCAATTTTAAATGTTCCCATTTAGGATCAAGACTATTAGTATCGCTTTTTACCGCGATTATTGCTTCTTTGATTTTTCTTCCCTGTGGCACTTCGAGGGTTCTTTGCAACCCTATTTTTGAGGAATTGACCACTATCGGTAAGGTTCTCCCCATCTTTTGCAAGGTCTATTCGACCATCACTAAGTTCATATAGGTGATTAAAAATCACTTTGTCGTCTACCGTGTCCTTGTTCCAATTCAGGTAACATTTTTTCATATGGTTGGCGATGGCATACTCGAGTCCGTCGCGCATATCACCTTTGTCCCATTCAACGGCAACATCGATCATACGTTTTATATTGTTTCCGTAGAAACGGTATTTCGGGAAGTTCTGCGGATAACCAAGAGGTTCCGGTCTTTGTTGTAGAACTTCTTTGGAAGTGATCGGGAAAGGGGAATCAACATCCAATTTAAAATCGGACATAATGAACAATTGATCCCAAAGTTTATGTTGAAAATCGGGTACATCCCTTAAATGGGGCTGTATGTTGCCCATGACACTGATTATGGCCTGGGCCACTTTGTTTCGTTCCTCACGATCTTCGATCGATATGGCATGATCCACCATTTTTTGGAAATGACGACCGTATTCGGGAATAATGAGCTTAGGTCGCTCAGTATTATATTCTAGGTTCTCTACTAAATTCAAATCTTAAGTTTTAATGCTTTTTAAGCGTATAGGAAGTATTTCTATAACGAGTGCAAAATAAGAAAATTATGCTGTATTAGCTATTTTATAAGGATATTACCCCTTCAATCTCGCCTACTTCTTTGTATTTGGCGATTACGGCATCGGGATTTTTGAGATTTACCCGAATGGACAAGCTGGTGTATTTGCCATTTTTCGACTGTTTTGAATCGATTACGGCCCCTATGTTATTGAATATGCCATGTACCTGTTTTATCTTATCGGCATCGGTAAGTACTATAAATTTATAAAGGTATAAAGAGGGCCATTTGGTACTCTCTTCCAATTGGGTTTTCAAACGGCTATAAAACTCCTCCGGATTCTCTTTGTTCATCGTCAAAATTTTATGCAAATATAGCGCTTCAACAACAATTTTTTAATATTCCCGTAATCCGTATTTTTACAGCACCAAAACAAAACATTTGAAGGCGAAGAAAATTGTAATTACTGGAGGCCCCAGTACGGGAAAGACATCGGTCATTGAGCAGCTAGAGAAAGATGGTTTTCATTGTTTGCACGAGGTAATCCGGGATATGACCTTAGAGGAAAAGACCCAAGGACAAGAAATGAAGATGGTCTCTAACCCGATTGTGTCTGTCCCTGATCCGAAGAGTTTTAACCTGAATATCCTGAATGCGCGTATCAACCAATACCATTCCGCATTGAAATCTACCCGGGAAATCGTTTTTTTCGACCGTGGAATCCCGGATGTGCTTGCGTATATGGATTGTTTTGAGCAAACCTACGAATCCGATTTCTCTGAACCTTGCCGCACGTTAAGGTATGACCATATATTTTTAATGCCCCCTTGGAAAGAGATTCATGTAACCGATAATGAACGATTTGAATCGTTTGAGGAATCATTGAAAATACATGATTGTTTGGCCAAGTCCTATGGTAATTTTTCATACGATGTTACGCATGTTCCAAAAGGAAGTGTAAAAGAAAGGGTCCGGTTTATCTTGGATCAAATAAACTCTATCTAATGCATAAAGACCCCAAATCCATTTTGGAGCACTATTGGGGTTATGGATCCTTTAGGGGTTCCCAACAAAAAATCATAGATGCCGTCATCGACAATCGCGATGTACTTGCTCTTTTGCCAACAGGTGGTGGTAAATCTGTCTGTTTCCAGGTTCCCGCATTGGCCAAAGAAGGAATCTGCATTGTTATCTCCCCTTTGATCGCCTTGATACAGAACCAGGTTGAAGTATTGAAAAACAAGGGCATTAAGGCCATTGCGCTAACGGGGGGCATTTCATTTGAGGAAGTGAACAATCTACTCGATAATTGCCTGTACGGGAATTATAAATTCCTGTACCTATCTCCCGAAAGGCTTCAACAGGAATTGGTTCGTGACCGTATTCAGCAAATGAACGTTAACCTCATTGCCATAGACGAGGCCCACTGTATATCGCAATGGGGACATGACTTTAGACCGGCTTATCTTGAATGTGCCTCTTTGAGGGAGCTTATTCCCGATGTACCCATAATCGCGTTGACGGCAACCGCGACCGAAGCCGTTACTACCGATATTGTCGAAAACCTGAGATTGGTAAACCCTCTTATCGTTAAAGATTCTTTCTCGCGAAAAAATATTGGATTTTCCGTACTTTGGGAACAGGACAAAAGGCATCGCCTAAAACAGTTATGTTCAGCGATTGAACATAGCGCCATTGTTTATGTTCGAACACGTAGGGCCGCACAAGATCTTGCGAATTTCCTTCAATTGAACGGGTGCTCCGCTTCCTTTTTTCACGGGGGATTATCCAAGCAGGATAAAAAACAACGTTTGGATCTATGGCTTACGAACAAAGTTAGGACCATGGTGGCCACTAATGCCTTTGGAATGGGGATAGATAAGCCCGATGTGGAATTGGTGGTACATTACCAAATTCCCGATTGTATAGAAAACTACTTTCAGGAAGCAGGTAGGGCCGGTAGAAACGGGGAATCGGCAAAGGCCGTACTGCTTACCAATGCCTTGGATATTGAACAGGTAAAAAACCAGTTTTTAAGTGTTTTACCCGATGTAACATTTCTTAAATTGGTTTATAACAAGCTTAATAATTATTTTCAAATTCCGTACGGAGAAGGACATAATGAAAAATATCAATTGAATTTCAATGCCTTTTGCGAAGCTTATAAACTAAATGCCATAATCACATACAATGCCTTTCGGATACTGGACCAAAATTCGGTCATTGCATTATCAGAATCATTTTCCAAAAAAACGACATTGCGCTTTATTACCACGAAAGAGCAATTATTTGGTTTTCTGGAGCATAACGGAAAATTGGCGCATATTGTACAGACCCTTTTACGAACATATGGGGGTGTTTTTGAGTTCGATACCAAAATTAATACCCATTTGGTGGCAAAAAAGGCGGAAGTGACCGAAAATGAGGTGCTTGAGACGCTAAGAAGATTACACAACTCGGAGATTATCGACTATATTGAGCAGAACAGTGACCTGGACATTACTTTTTTGGTCCCGAGGGAAGATGACATAACCATAAACGCATTCGCCCCTAAGGTAAAGGCCCTAAACTTTATTAAGACGAAGAACATTGAAGCAATTTTAGCTTATATCAATAATAAGAAAGTGTGTCGTAGTAAACAGCTTCTACGATATTTTGGTGAAAATTCGCAAACCGAATGTGGCATATGCGATGTATGTATGGCTAAATTGGCCCTGGATAAGAACCTGACCACTTTTATAAGGGAGGAAATTACGCGTTCGTTAAGAATAGGGAGCAGATCATCGAGGGAATTGATCAAGGACCTACCTTTCGATGAAATTATAATACTCAAGGCCTTACAAGCCATGTTGGAAACTGAAGAAATTAGAATAAACACCAAAAATGAATATGAGCTTACTGAAGAAAGATGATCTACGAATAGTTTTCATGGGAACCCCCGAGTTTGCCGTAACCATTCTTGATACCTTGGTACAGAACGAATTTAATATCGTAGGTGTACTGACGGCTCCTGACAAACAAGCCGGCAGGGGACGAAAAATGCATAAATCGGCCGTTAAAACCTATGCCGAGGAAAAAGGGTTGACCATTTTACAACCAACGAACCTTAAAGATGAATCTTTTACAAAAGAATTGTCTGCCTTAAAGGCCAATTTACAAATCGTTGTAGCCTTTAGGATGTTACCGAAAGTGGTTTGGGAGATGCCTGCTTATGGCACCTTTAATCTACATGCATCCCTTTTACCGAATTACAGGGGAGCAGCCCCGATAAATTGGGCGATTATAAATGGGGAATCGGAAACCGGTGTCACGACCTTTTATATAGATGATAAGATAGATACAGGGGAAATGATCATGCAAGCCAAAATTGATATTGCTGCGGATGATACAGCAGGAACATTGCATGACAAATTAATGCATTTGGGTGCTGAAGTCGTGCATAAAACTGTTTTGGGGATATTAGAAGGTACCATAACCAGAACGCCACAAGACTTCAATAAAAATCTGAAGGGTGCCCCTAAAATACATAAGGATACCTGTAAAATCAATTGGGAGCTACCAATTGTACAGGTTTATGATTTCATTAGGGGGTTGAGTCCGTACCCAGCGGCCTGGACGACTATGGTCAATGACGGAACGGAAATATTCCTTAAAATCTATAAGGCTTCGATGGAAGAAATAAAGCATGAAGATACAATAGGACGTATTCTTTGCACAAAGACCGAAATGAAAGTTGCCGTAAAGGGAGGTTATATACGTCTATTGGAAATTCAATTACCGGGAAAGCGAAAAATGGAAACACGGGATGTCCTAAATGGGTTAAAATTGATGGAAACGGCCACAATGGCGTAAAGCCCCGTTGTCATTGGGCTGCGAGAAACGTCAAAAACTTCCTACTTTATCAACAAACCAGCATAGTTATCAACAAAAACGGCGATTTCCCCCTATTTTACTTGCGTTCACGGTAAATCCGTATAAATTTGTTTAACGTTTAAAATTATTTTAAAACAATTAATTTAATTAAATTATGAACAAAACAGAATTAATCGATGCAATGGCCGCTGACGCTGGCATCACAAAAGCAGCTGCTAAAAAGTCATTGGAATCTTTCTTAGGAAACGTTGAAGGCTCTCTTAAAAAAGGTGACCGTGTATCTTTAGTAGGATTCGGATCTTGGTCAGTATCTAAAAGAAATGCAAGAGAAGGTAGAAACCCATCAACTGGAAAAACTATCAAAATTGCAGCTAAAAATGTTGTTAAGTTTAAAGCAGGTGCTGATTTAGGCAAAGCGGTAAACTAATTTTATACTACCATATTTTAAAAACCTTGGCATCTTGTCAAGGTTTTTTTATTTATACTTATTTGTGGTTTATAAGAATTATCTTATTTTAGAGAATCCAGAAAAGGAAATATGATTGGTATAAAACCAAATAAAGGCAAATTACTTATTGCGGAGCCCTCTCTGACCGGTGATGTTTCTTTTAACAGATCAGTGGTATTATTGGCAGAACATAATGAGGAAGGTTCTGTGGGTTTTATTCTGAACAAACCTTTGGAATACCATATAAATGAATTGGTAACGGAGATTTCCGTGCCACTTAAAGTCTACAATGGCGGGCCTGTTGAACAGGACAATCTTTATTTTATTCACAAGGTTCCGCACCTAATTGATAATAGCATTGAAATATCTGACGGGATATATTGGGGTGGTGATTTTGAGACTACGGTGCAATTGATCAATGAAGAAGTCATTACCGATGAGGATATTCGTTTCTTTTTAGGATATTCAGGATGGTCTTCTTTACAATTGGATGAGGAGCTCACTTCAAAATCATGGATCGTTGTCCCCAATGAATATGAAAGTGCCATTATACAAAAATCCTCCATTGCTTTTTGGAAGGAAAAAATGATGGAATTGGGCGGTAATTACCTAATATGGTCCAATGCCCCTGAAAACCCCAGTTTAAATTAAGGATTGCCTTCCCTACCCTATTTCTAAGATAGTCTAGCTGCCGTGTTCAATTTACCCAATAGGTCTTTGGATACTTTGGTGCCAAATTGTTTTTTCCTGTATTTCGTAATGGGTTGAATCCCGACAATGGCATTCGTTATGAAAAGTTCATCCGCTTTTTGAAGCTCAAATGGGGAAATAGATGTTTCAACCAGATTATAATCATCAAGATTACCGAGTATTCCGATAATCTTTTTACGCACGATACCTTTGAGGCAACCATCGGACAAGGGAGGTGTCTTTACTTCGTTCCCCTTAACCAGGAAAATATTGCCATTGAGGGCTTCTACCACACTTTTTTGGTTATTGAGTAAAAGACAATTGTTCAATCCGTTTTCTTCGGCATAGATACTCCCAACCACATTAAGGACCTTATTATTGGTCTTTAAGGTAGAAAGCATATCGGGATTCACGTAAAAATCCTTGAAAAGATCAACTTCATAAGGTTGGTCTTCAAAACCATAAAATGGATTCTCGAGTTCCTTTACATCGATAATAAAGGAAATATCATTCGATGTCGGGGCATATAAACCACCGTTGTTCCTGAACACCGTTACGCGTGCCCTGGCCGGTTTTTGGCCAAGATCATTACCCTTCAAGGTAGCGATGATCTGTTCTTCCAGAAATTCCATGGTAAAATGCATCGGAATTTCCATTCTTAGAATCCGCATTGAGGACATTAAACGTAAATAGTGCGATTCGAGAAAATAAATCTTCCCGTTTACCACCCTTATACTCTCAAATAGAGAATCACCATAACGCAACGCCCGGTTTTCCTGATTTAGAAAATGCGTGTTTTTTTGTAATAGTTCACCATTGAAATTGATCATAAAAAAAGCCCTGATAGTTTTATCGGGGCCAAAGATACATCTTAATTCCGTGTTGAATCCATTATTTAGATCCCAAAACCTGTTTCAGATCGGTAACTTGATTCTGCCATAACATCTTGGCCTCATCAATTTCATCCTCTTCCGCAAAATCGGTAATAAAAAGGGAAACGTCCTTAGTGATTTCATCTACGATGATCTTCATTTCAAAATAGGACCCGTCTTCATTTTCTTCCCACGCAAATCTCACGAACTCATCGCTCTTACGTTTTAATAATTTAGCTTCCTCTTCTGCCCCGTCCCAAATAAATTTGAACAGTTCGCCGCGAGAATTCACATTATCCGCAAACCACTCGGAAAGCCCGGAAGGGGTAGAAAGATATTGATATAATAATTGTGGTGATGATTGTATTACGAATTCAATTTCATATTTAGTCTTTTCACTCATTCGAATAGGTATTTAGTATGGGCAATATATAGAAAACTAGATGATAAAAAAATAAAACGGTTAGAATATTTTTTTTCAACTTGAATGTTGAAGAACAAAAAATTTAATTTTATATTTGCAGCCGCTTAGAACGACAGGGTTTGAATTCCTTTCTGGTTTTTGATGTAGGTCAAAACAAACAACCAGGAAAATTAAAACAGTAATAGTCGGACTAATTTTTAATGGCGAGGTAGCTCAGCTGGTTAGAGCGTCGGATTCATAACCCGGAGGCCGAGGGTTCAAGTCCCTCTCTCGCTACAAAGGTCAACACCTATAAAATCAACGGTTTGTGTTCGCACAAGCCGTTTTTTTATACCCTCTACACAAATTTGCTCTTGAATAATAATTTTAAGAAACACCATACTTCATTAATATAAGTTTCAGGTATTGCATATAATATTTTAAATATCCAGGATAGTGGTAAATATGTAAGTACTGGTTAAGCCAACACAATAGACTACCTGAATGCTTGGTGTTAAATGGGCGTTACTAAATTATTATTTTCTTTTACAGAATTAAATGTTACACGCAAGCTTATTAAGTCTACCTTCGGTAAAAAACAATGTCGATAGAACAAAGGGTGCAATTAGTGGAAAACCTGTTTCTACAATTGGAGCAAGAAAGCACCAAGTTTCAACAAACATCGGGGATCGGCTGTGTTTCCGGTTGTGGAAAATGTTGTACATATCCCGATGTTGAAGCTTCCCCTCTCGAATTCTTGCCTTGGGCCTTTCATCTATTTTTAAACGGGGAGGCAGAAGAAACACTCCTTTTGTTGAACAATTCAACCGATTTAACATGTATGATCTACAAACCCTTGTCCCTTATTGACCAAGGTCGTTGCAGTAATTATAAATACCGTGGATTGATTTGTAGGTTGTTTGGGTTCGCTGCCAATACTGATAAATATGGGAAATTAAGACTGGCCACTTGTAAGATCATCAAGGAAGGACAGCAAGAGAATTATCACAAAACGGCCGAAGCGATTACAAAAGACTTGAGTATACCCGTCTTTACCGAATATTACATGCAATTGAATCAAATAGATTTCCACTTGGGAAATATCATCTTACCTGTAAATAAGGCCTTAAAAATGGCTTTAGAGGAAGTCTTACAGTATTATGCCTATAGGCCAATGCCCGATATTGGAAAGGAATGTATTTGAAGTATGCCCTTCAAACATAAATTTTTGTCTTAAAGTTTTTTCAATCACTATATGCCATCAAACCCAGGAACAGCTAAATGAATCATTTAAAACACCCCTGACCTTAAATGTCCTCACGTGTTCTTAAATTTGTTTTAAATCAAAAATTCATGAAGTGCGAATAGTTCTTATAAAGTCATTCGATTTTATAAGTATTTCGTTACGAACAATAATGGATTAGCGGTAAATAACCCTACCACTGGGAAAATCGATATTTCATGGAAGTAATATAAGTCTTGAACATGATACAGGAAATCGACAGTTATTATTTAAACAAACAGGAGCCGAACAAAAGCTGTCTTCTTGCTTTACGCCAGCTCATTCTAGATCAAGATGCGCATTTACATGAAACCGTTAAATACGGTATGCCGTGCTTTTGCTACAGAAACAAAATGTTCTGTTATCTATGGATAGATAAAAAAACCGATGAACCTTATATTTTGATGGTAGAAGGGAAACATCTAGCCCATCCTAAACTAGAAGCAGGAAACCGTACTAGAATGAAAATCCTTAGGGTAGACCCGACTACCGATTTACCCATAAAAACCATTATATCTATCTTAAACCAAGCATTGGGATTGTATAAAAATGGTACTGTGAAAATTAAATGATTTTTAAGGCTTCAGTGCGCTACCATTTAACAAATTAGGATTGAAGCATACCTACTGCTTTTACTCCGTCTTTTTCCGAAATTTACGATGCGCAACTTTAAATTTATTGATTCTCACATTGAACCATCTACTTGATCAATTGGCTTGGGGAGTGGCCAAATTGTTTTTTAAAACATCTACTAAAATACAATGGATCATTAAAGCCAACCATATTGGCCACTTCCGATACGTTGTAATTCTTGGTTTTAAGTAGGGTTGCTGATTTTTTTAATCGAATGGTCCTAATGAATTCATTGGGGGACATATCGGTAAGTTGGGTTATTTTACGATATAATTTAGAGGAACTCATTGCCAGTTCCGAGCATAACATGCTCGATGTAAATTCGGGATTTCCGATATTACTTTCAACAATATCCTTTATGTTGGAAATCAATTCAATATCAATTTCGGAATGTGCCAAACTGATTACATCACTCTCCAAATCCCCTGAAAACTTCCTTTTTAAATCAGAATGGATCTTTATGATGTTATCTATACGCGTTTTGAGCAATGCTGGATCAAAAGGTTTTACCAAATAACCATCTACCCCTATCTTATACCCACGTATCCTATTTTCATTTTCTGCCAAAGCGGTTAAAAGAACAACGGCAATATGACTTATATTGTCATCTGATTTTAAGGTTTCAACAAATTCAAAACCATCCATAACGGGCATCATGACATCCGCGACACACAATACCGGTTTTACTTTACTACAGAGCTCCAAGCCTTCTTTCCCGTTTTCAGCCTCGTACACCTTGTAATAATCCGATAAATACTCTGCGATATATTTCCTTAATTCCGGATTATCGTCGATTATCAATATTTTTACTTTGATATTCGTATTCGTTTTAACCTTTTTTACACTATCTGAAGGGCCAAAACCTGTGATAAGCGGTTTCATGGTCTGAACTTTATTCTCTACCTGCTTAACCGGAATTGGATTGAATTTTTCTTCTTTTGTATAAGCCTTATCGTAAATCGGAAGTTTAACGGTAAAGATACTTCCTGAATCAGGTTTGCTTTCCACATTGATCGTTCCTTTATGTATTTCTACCAAGGCCTTGACCAAAGACAATCCAATACCGGTACCTGTTGTATTTTCCTTACTGTTTTTGGCTTGATAGAATCTTGAGAATATTTTCTCCTTACTCTCAACCGGAATACCGATACCATCATCACTGACCTCCAAGATCAAGTTCTTATCATCTCCTTCCGAAACCCCTAAATACAAATCAACATTACCACCAACGTTGGTGAATTTCATCGCATTTGACAACAGGTTGTATAATACTTTACTATACTTATCAACGTCTATCAGGCACTCCTGAGGTACATCTTCTACATTTAAATTAAAACTGATGTTCTTGGACTGTGCCAAT
Source organism: Maribacter sp. TH_r10 (assembly GCF_033101095.1). Taxonomy (NCBI): domain Bacteria; kingdom Pseudomonadati; phylum Bacteroidota; class Flavobacteriia; order Flavobacteriales; family Flavobacteriaceae; genus Maribacter; species Maribacter sp. TH_r10. The sequence goes on from NZ_JAWMPY010000002.1 coordinate 789,936, forward strand.
TCATGGAAAGAATTGAAAATGTCATTTGTAGTTGTCAATAAATCGGTTTTAGCAACTTTTAGTTTCAGTTCCCCGGTTTCCGCCCTTCTAAAATCCAAGATCTGATTCACCAGTCGCAATAGCCTATTCGCATTTTGATGGATCAAATCGACCCTGCTTTTACTGTACGAATTAATACTTTCTTGCTCCAATAATTGTTTAACAGGCCCTAAAATAAGAGTTAAAGGAGTTCTTAGTTCATGCGATATATTGGTGAAAAAACGAAGTTTTTCATTATTCAGCTTTTCATCTCGCTCTCTTTTTACCTTTTCCAAAAGTAATTCCTGCTTTAATTTTAAGCGCAGTTTCAATTGTCGTCGTAATAGATAAATCAAAATGGACAAAAGGGCCAGGATGATCAATATTCCTTTATAGCTTAACCAAAATGGCCGTTCGATACTAATATTATAGGATACGGCCTCACTCCAATTGCCATCACTGTTACTTGATTTGATCTTAAAATTATAATTTCCCGGAAACAGATTGGTATACTGAACGGTCCTGGAGTTACTAGTGGTCGTTATCCAATTATCATCAAAACCTTCAAGCATGTATTCAAACTTATTACGGCGCTCATTGGTATAGGAAGGTGTCGAGAATTGAAGTGAGAAATTCCTGTTTTTATAACTGAGTGTTAGACTTTTAGTCTCATTGATGTCCTTTTTAAGGGGTATTTCACCATTTATTTCCTTTTCGGGTAGTATAATCTCATTCTCAATTTTTATTTCCGTGATCATGGGACGGGGAGAATTTTGATTTTCGATAATGCCTGAGGGCGAGAAATATATGATACCATTCTTTCCACCCAAATAGATATTGGATTCCCCATAATTAAAAAATCCACGGGAACTGAAAAAATCTAATCTATTCCCACTATTTACATGATAGATATTATAACTATCGGTACTAGGGTTTATCCAAGCTACGCTATTGTTGTTCACGTTCAACCATAAATTCCCATTAGCGTCCAAAAGAAAATCGGTCACCCATTTGCCCGCCAATTCACTGTAATCGTCCAAAGGCATGAAATTATTCTTGTCCACATCAAAATACCCCAGCCCATTTCGGGTTGCCGCCCAAAGTCTTCCGGTGTTATCAAAAATAATATCGCTAACATTATTATGGGGCAAACCTTCTTTCCCATTTAATGGGGATGTATAGGTTATTCTTTCGGTAATACTATACTTTACCACCCCAGCTTCGGTGGCAAACCAAATATTATTAAGGCTGTCGGTAATAATCGCATTTATATCACCGTCATCCAAGATATTGGTTTTATAAGGTAAAATGGTCGAACCATGTATTTTCATCATTTTCGCCCCTTGACCAAAAGACCCCACAACGAGTTTATCGTTCTGTACTTTCTTGATTGCAGAAATGGGCACCGCTTCAAAACCAATATCAACCACTGTCGATTTATTCTTTAAATAATCATATATCAATACCCGACCATTCCACAATCCACAATAAAAAACCTTACCATCATCCGAATATATACTGGCGATATCACTTTGATTATGGTAAAGTGGGACAAACTGCCCATTTTCATTAATGAATAAACCGTTATGTCTGGTCGCCACCACAATATTATTATTGTACGTTTTGGCAAACCCTCTAATTCTAGGGGCTTGACCATCGATGAATTTTGATATATCCTTGTTGAAGTTGAATTGGTTCATATAAGGATCATATTTATCCAAGCCATCCTCGGTGCCGATCCATAAAATACCTGAAGCATCAAAATAAAGGGATGAAACCAGATTATCAACCAACGAGGTTTGATCGGTCAAAATGGAATAATACCGCTTAAAATCACCATTGGGGATATCTTCCAAACGATCACAGACCAAGAGCCCCCCAAGGGTTCCCACCCAGTATTTACCATCGGGCGATTGGGCAACGGAAACAAAATAAGGTCCTAAGGCATCCCTTGTTTCACTGTTCTCGATATAAAGGTTTTCAAATCTATTTTCATCTTTATTCAATTTATACAGCCCCTCTCTAGTACCTATGAAAATATCCTTTTTCCCATCTTCATAAATGAAATTCAAATATGGATTTACCTCAACGGTATTAGGGAAATTCAGGGTGTAGGAAGAAGTTCGTTGTATTTCCCCATTACTTTGGAGTGTTATCTTTGCTACGGAAGCTGTTCCAAAACTACCGATCCAAATATTTCCGGATGAATCTTCAAAGATTTCCTTGATATATTTAAAACCGGGCAGATTTATTTTTTCGAACCTATTTTCCTCCAAATGAAATATATAGAGCCCTTTATCCTTTGTACCCACCCAAACCCGATTGTGCACATCCACAAAAACGGAACGGATTTCATCATCGGGTAAGCTATTGGGGTTCCTTTCTTCATTTAAGAATGTTGTAAATTGATAGGTATCCAGCTTCAAAAGTGTCAATCCCCTACGGGTACCGATCCACAGGTTGTTGGAATCCGCATCCAGTTCCAAGGCGGTGATATCATCGTCATTGATTTTATTTTCCCCTTCCGAATTGCTGACATACGATTTAAACTCATAACCATCAAAACGGTTAAGCCCGGAAAAAGTGCCTATCCATAAAAAACCATGATTGTCCTGAACCAAATGGCGTACGGAATTATGGGACAAACCACTGTTATCATTATAGTGTTCAAATTTGACGCCCTGTGCTTGAGAACATAAAAAGAATAACATCATGGAAAACATGACGAAACGAAATGCCATATAATTTTTTTTAGCGATTAAGGTACTTATTCCAATGGGATGGATGTAGCATCACCCACTTCTTGTTTTTAATGCTTAAACAACAAATTGAAATCAAAATTTAGCGAATACCTTTAGATTCAAATTTCGAATCTATTTTCAATTTTCAATAAAATTAATGATTCTTGATCCTACATACTATTTTTTATCCTTCTTATCAACGTTCTCATCTACAGTTTCCCAATCCCTTATTGATTTCGGAAGTTGAAGTGTTATTCCCCCTCCCTTATGGGTCATGATCGGAAGGTGCACTGAACATTATGAATCGAGGGTAAAGCTTGAATATAATCACAATAAATTCCAGACCTCCTTCCTTGCAAAGGGCACCAATCGTTCAACTTTTTTTATAGTATCCAAATCATCGCCAATGGGGGCACATTCTTCTAAAGACAACCTTTCATGAATCCTAAATTAGCCATTTAAAACTCAGAGAATTCAACATTGGTAACCTTTACCACAATGGCATTGGGCCAAATCTTGTTATTGTATAACCTATGTGCCTTACTTACCGATATTTCCAACCTATCCTTATGTTGGACAAACGTAGTTTTTGGGTCGTTTTCCGGCCAATATTCTACCACTTTATCATTTTGCCCGAGCACAGAAACCTGTGTGTTCTTAGTCGCCTTGATGTTTTTCAGTAAAAAATTCCTCCTGAAACCTTTAAACCAATGTTGTTGGTTGGTAATGAACACATAAGCCGTGTTTTCATTTTTAGCCTTGGTAAACCATATATCGCCGTCTTTAATGAGTCCTGGAACAGTTCTTACGTTTTTAACCCCCTCTTGGTTCACAAACATCCATAGTGCAATTTCACGCAAACGCTCCTCTTGCTCAATGGGTATGGCGCCATCTGGTTTGGGACCCACATTCATTAAAAAATTACCGCCTTTCGCCCTAATTTCGATAAGTTTGTTAATAAGTTCCTTTCCACTTTTATAAACTTCATTGGTTGGTTTGTAGGCCCATTGGGTACCCATGGTCATACAGGTTTCCCAAGGTCCGGGAATGGCGGTGTCAGGTATTTTCTGTTCTGGGGTATTTATTTCCCCTCGCGTCACCATAATGTTTGGGTCTTTCTTATGTACGAACTGAACGATATCTGCTTTTTTAAAGGAATCAAAAAACATGATATCCGGACTGTAGTTTTCAATCAACTCCGCTATTTGTTTCTTATCATAGGCCAATAATTCCGGGTTTTTGTCAACACCGCTCATTTCCCCTTTTCGAGATATAAGATGTCCTTGTTTGTTAATAAAACTAAAATCCTCAGGGGAAAAATACAACCCGACTTTTAGGCCGTATTTTCTTAAAGATTTGACCAACATACCCGTAATATCCTTTCCGTAAGGGGTATTCATGATATTGAAATCGGTGGTTTCGGTATCCCACATACAAAACCCGTTATGGTGTTTGGTGGTAAATACGACATATTCGGCTCCCGTTAATTTAAACAATCTTGCCCATTCATCGGGGTCGAATTTATCAGGATAAAATGTTTTTGGGAGCTCGTTCATATAACGTTGCACATAATCCTCAGAAGCCCCAACCATGGAATGACTGATAACGCTTCCCAGTTGTGAGTCCATGCTCCAATGAATGAATATCCCGAAGCCCATATCCATAAAGTCCTCCACGATGGCAGGCTTATTCCTGAGTTGTGCAAAAGTTGAAAAACTTATGGCAAAAAAAAGTATAACTGTAAATTTTCGATTTGAATTCATTCTTCAGTATTTTTTAATTGAAACAAATTGGTTTAAAACGGTTAGGTCAATCCTGTTTATCAATAAACTCTACATGGGTTAATTTCACTACTATGGCGTTGTGCCAAATTTTGTTGTTATACACCCTTTGGGCCCTGGTTATTGAGATTTCAACGTTGTGGTCTTGTTGCTTAAAACGGGATTCCGGTAAGTTGTTGGGCGAATATTCCACGATCAAATCATTCTGCCCCAAAATGGAAATTTCGGTATCCTTTGTCGTTTTCAAGTTATGGATATAAAACAACCTTCTTTTTCCTTTAAACCATTCAGGTTGATTCGTAATAAAGGCATAGGCCGTATTTTCATCTTTGGCTTTTGTAAACCATATATCCCCATCTTTAATTTGGGTGGGTACTGTCCTTACTTTTTTGACCCCTTCATTATTTACAAACATCCAAAGTGCAATTTCCCTTAATCGCTCTTCTTCTTCTATGGGTATCTCCCCGTTTGGTTTTGGTCCTACGTTCATTAAAAAATTACCCCCTTTCGCCCTTATTTCAATGAGTTTATTTACTAGTTCCTCCCCACTTTTATATACTTCGTTGGTTGGTTTGTAGGCCCATTGCGTACCCATGGTCATACAGGTTTCCCATGGGCCAGGTTGCGCACCACCGGGTATTTTTTGTTCGGGCGTACTCATTTCCCCTCGGGTTACCACAATATTCGGGTCTAACGAATGTACATATTGGGCCATGGGGTGCGTGCTGAAAGCATCAAAAAACATGACATCAATAGGGGCGTATTTAGTGACCAATTCCTTTACTTGCCTTTTATCATATTCGAAAAGCGCTTTGTTCTTGGTGATTTGGGTCATTTCCCCTTTTCTGGAAATGACATGCCCCTGTTTATGGAGAAAACTAAAATCTTCCGGAGAAAAATAGAATCCGACCTTTAAACCGTATTTACGCAAAGACTTCACCAACATGCCGGTAATGTCCTTACCGTAGGGTGTATTCATGATATTGAAATCGGTGGTTTCGGTATCCCACATACAAAAACCGTTATGGTGTTTGGTGGTAAACACCACATATTCCGCACCCGTTAATTTGAAGAGTCTTGCCCATTCATCGGGGTCGAAATCTTTTGGATAGAATGTCTTGGGAAGCTCTTCCATATAACGTTGCACATAATCTTCCGAAGCCCCGACCAGGGAATGGCTAATTACGCTACCCAATTGGGAATCCAAACTCCAATGGATGAATATCCCGAAGCCCATATCCATGAATTGCCCATTAAGCTCGGGTTTATTCTTTAGCTGACTAAAAACAAACGTGCTTATAAAACACAGTAACGTGGCTGTAAGGTATCTTTTGTACGCGATCATGGCTTTATCATTAAATTAAATTTTAAGAACGGTATGGCACAAACAGGTCCGATATTGTCCACTTTTCCTATTTATCCAAATCCATTATGGATTACATTTATATGTCAGGATTGAATTCCTTTTTCCCTCTGTCATAATTTCAATATTCACAAATCCCCTTCAATCAATGACCAGGAATCAAAATCCCGATCGAGCTTATTACCATCTTCCGATATCATTACCCATTGGTCTTTTAGGGCGAAAACATCGTACGTCAACAATGGGCCGTCTGGAAATTGGAATTGTCCCTTCAATACTTCAGGGTCAGGGTTTTCTTTTAAGACTTTTTCGAAAATCGCCGAAGACCCAACACCTTCGAATAATGCCATTAACCCAAAACGGGGCGTGGAATAAACAACGATGGTTACATTTTTGGGACCTGAATAGACGGCCCAACTTCCTTTTTTGATTATGACATCCACATTCTTGGGAATGAATACCGGACCCGCGGCACAGGAAAAGTTCTTATATACCCCCGTGTTGTTCCAATCCATAAAATCATCCCCTGGTCCGGCAAGGTGGAATATTTCCGACAGCTGATCTTCCCGATCGTTGAGGAACAAACAAATAGGTCTGGTCACAATCAACGATCGTTCACCCCTGTTCACCCCTCCTGCACTTAGTAGAAAATTCTTCCCGGTACTGCTAATTTCAGGTGAAGCTTCGGGACCATGACCCTGACGGATAAAATACCCGTCTTTTTTATCGAAAAGCATGGAAACGAACTTATCTGCCGGGCGATAGGGCATACATGCCCCCATAAGAGCGTGTATTGCAGCCTTGCCAAGGTTTTTGTCGTAATTTTCCATATCCGAATAACTGAGCCAAGCTTTTATAAACGCCGCGTGGTAATCGGTAGTGAGTTCCTGAATGCCCGCTTTTTCATATCGCCTTCGCATTGGAGGGAAATGTTTTAAATTAAGGCTATTCAAGGCATAACCCCAATTAATGTAATCGAGTACCTCCCTAGCCGTTTTCCTTACTATTTCCGAAGCAAAAGCTTCTAGGTTCAGTAAAGCAGTAATGGTATATCCCAGATACGGAATGGAGTTGAATTCATACAGTCCGTTGGTTTTCATTTCATCCAAAAACAATAAAAGTTTTTCTTCCATGCCATTTTGGATATTGTTATAATAGCTATCTGTATTTCCATGTAATCTAATCCATCGATTTTTTAGATATCTGGATCCTTCAGTCATCAATATATGGTTTTCGGTTTCCTTTACCTGACCCAAGGTTTTGGGTACCGTATAGCTAAACGTATTGCCCTCTTCCGACAATAACACATTTAAAAGATGATTTTTGGTTTCCGGATATACCAAATCGGGGCGTTCTCCAAATTTCCAAAGAATAGTGGTAAGGATGGTTAGGGGAAAATCATAATCCCCCTTTGGGTTCAGTGGCCAAGACGAACCACAATTGCCCCAAACGGTCATCTTTTGTATGGTTTCATTGACTTCCGAAATATGTTGCCCCAGCATCAATCTGGCTAAAAGAATGCGAGTGGTATTCCCTTTTTTCAATAACATCGCATCGGTAATTGGCATTTTTGCGATGATTTTATAAATACTATCGGCAAAAATCGACTCATTTTTCCATTCCAAAGTCCTTTCATGGGGAACAGTGACATTGCCTTGCTTAATCCCTACATCACGGTAATTTATTGCACCAAAAACCTGTGACTGAAGCTGCTTGTTATTGAATAACATCAATAACGCCAATACCCCGATCGTGACCAATAAAATGTATTTCACCTTCTTTTGAACCATCTTAGGTTTATCTTGGCATTCGAAATTTCCGATCAATTAAAATAGCCGATGGCTTCATAGGAACCCTAAATACCCGGTATTGAAAACATAGTACCAACTTTTTAGTAGTATAAACAATCTAATAGTCGTTTATTTTAAAGTTTATTCATTGACTTTATCTGTCATTTTCAGAACCAAGTTTCCTCCTTTTATAATATCGCTATGACGGATTACATACCCATTGACCGGTTGCCCATTCAGAACTGCTGATGCCACAAATACATTTTCCTTGCTATTATTGACCGTTTCAATGGTAAATGTGGCATTTGAATAATAATCGGGGTTCAATTTAATACTGATCTTATCAAAAATGGGGCTTCCTATTTGATATTCGGGATCCTGATCGGTACCACCATTCATTTGGAACAAGCCTATTTTCATTAAAACCGCCAAACTCCCCATTAATCCCTGGTCTTCATCCCCATTATAGCCTGTTGCTGGCGACAAACCGCTAAAGGCTTTTGCAACCACCTTACGTGACCATTGTTGGGTAAGGTCGTACCTTCCCAATTTATGGAAAACAAAAGCGGTTTGAATGGAAGGTTGGTTACCATAGTTTATAGGAATACGTCGGTATTCAGGATGTAGCTCTTGGGCATGTGAATTACCGGAAGTAAAGTTAAGTTCCTCTGCCTTCATGAATTGATTTTGCAGTTTTTCAACGGCTTTATCGTTACCCCCCATCAATGCCGCCAACCCCTCTAAATCGTGGGGAACAAACCAAGTGGATTGTGCTCCATTCGATTCTATAAAACCTATTTGCACTTGGTAAGGGTCAAATTCCTTTCGCCACTGCCCGCTTATATCTTTTGGACGCATCCATCCCGATTCCGTATCAAAAACGTTTTTATAGTTTTTTGATCGTTGAATGAAATACCCATAGTCTTCTTGATGATTTAGCTTTTTTGCCAATTGGGCCAAGGTCCAATCTTGATAGGCATACTCCATGGTTAAACTGGATCCTTCTTGGTGACCACCGAAATCGCCCTCCGGAATGGGATAAGGTACAAATCCCTTTTCGTAATAATACTTGAATCCCCCGCCTAATTTTGTAAGGTGCTCATAACCCGACTTTTCCATAATACCTCCGGGCATATGGTTTTTCTTTAAGGCTTGGTAAACACCCTCCAAATCTTCATCGATAATTCCCTTTTGGATAGCCGTAACCATAAATGGTGTGGATGAAGCACCTGTCATTACATAGGTATAATTACCTCCCGAGGGGCCACGGGGAACCATTCCCCCGTCTTTGTAGTACTGCATTAACGAATGGGCAAAATCCTCCATAATTTCGGGATAAACCAAGCCCCAAAGGGTATTGAGGGTCCATTGTGCACCCCAAAACGAATCGGAATTATAATGGTTGAATTTTGGCGCACCAGTTTCATCAAGTGGTAATTGCCCTATTCTGAACGTTTCACCCGTATTATCCGGATAAGTCCCACTAACATCGCTAATGATACGACGACCTTGAAGAGCATGCCATAAATCGGTATAAAAACGTGATTGCTCTTCATCAGAACCCCCTTCAACCTCTATCCTACCCAATAACCCATTCCATTCGGCTTTGGATTCCGAAACAATGGTGTCAAAATCCCAGTTCGGCAATTCTACCTCAATATTGTTATCGGCATTTTCAACCGATGTATACGAAATTCCGATTTTCATTAAAACCTTTTTCTCCACACCTTTTAAATTGACCAGGTAATTTCCTGTATCCGAATCTTGTTGGATCGAAGTGATATCGGTATTCAATTCAACTTTAAAATATACGGTAAGTGGCTTGGGCCTCCTACGTGTAGGATCCATGACCACACTGCCGGAAAGTTCATTGTTCTTATTCTGCCATAAATTACCCCCGGAATTTTTACAGGGGCCCAATAAGGTGTTCAAATTAAACAATATTGCAGCTTGTTTTTGCCCTGGAAAGGTATATTGATGGAACCCTACGCGTTTGGTGCCCGTTAATTCTACCCCAATATCGAAACGATCCAAATCTACCGAATGGTACCCTGGATCTATTTGTTCCGTTTCATGGTTGAATTTTGAATAAAAATCTGTGTAAATTGTCTTCCTATCCCCTTCCGAAACCGTTACCGGCATGACCGATACACCGGACATCTGCCATGCATGAATGTGACTAAACCCTTTAATGGTATCGGTTTTATACCTATAACCACTGCCCCAGGCACCTCCAATTTGAGTATCTGGACTTAGATTCACCATTCCGAATGGCCGGCTGGCAGAAGAGAAGAAAAACCATCTGGAATTTTCAGTATCCAATTGTGGGTAAACTTTTGACGTATAATCTTTTGGAGGTACCTTATCCTTCAATTCTGATTTCTCCACCTTATCTTCACAAGAAGAAAAGAAGAGCAATAAAGATAAAATTCCTATATATATGCTTTTAAGGCTTTGGGTCAGCTTCATGGTGTTCTATTTATAAGGTCATTTTATTCAAATTGGCTGCGATGTCATTTAACATTTCCACAGTGGGAAAACCATTGTTTTGTCTTCGTAATTTTATGGAGTACCAATTGTTCCATTTTTTATCCAGATCTCCCGATTCCCTGTGCTCAAAAATCCTAGCCAATTGATCCCTGGCAACAGGAACCAGCGCTATTGATTCTTCTAAAAAACTTGGGTTTTTGGATGTTTCAAACTGCCGTTTTAATACAGCCATTTTATGTAGGGTAGTTTCAAATGCAAGTAAATCCGAGTACAATTGTACGGGAAGCAAAATGTAGGCATGGTAAAAATCACTTTGTTCCAAGGCCCAACCCTTTTTAGCCTCAATCAATGATTTTTGTATGATTTCATTGCTTTGAATCGTGGTTTGATAATCACTTTCCACTCGGTTATAATCGAAAGGAATCGGTGTTTTCCCAGGTCTTTCTATAGGTGCATTTGATAAATAGGATACCGCCTCCCTGATTTCCCATAAATGTTCCACATAACCCCTTCGTCCTTCTTGAGCCTTATGCAGCCATTTCATGGAAGCCACTGCATGTTGAGCAACTTCTTTTGAAAAAAAACGTTCGGTCCAGTTCTTATAAAAATCACCTCCATTAAACGTCTCAGGGTCATTACAGACAGCACTATAGGCTTCCAGATTCAATAAAAAGGGCCTGAAGTTTTGTCCATTTACCAAACAAAAGGCATCCGCATCATAATTTTGAAACATTTCCTTCATAACTGTTTCAACCTTTTCGGGGTAAGGATTGTGTACCGTATGGTTCAACCAATACCCTGCATGCATATAGGTGCCAAAATCGTACCCATCCGTAGTGTTGGGGAGATGTTCAAAATCACCAAAACCATGGTCGGACCACAAAACGATCCAATCTTTGGGAGGCCTAAATCCGCTATTCCACATTTCCATTCCATCGGAATAACACACCAAAACCTTTGTGGCACCCGTCTTATATTCATCGACCAAATTGCCGAAAGCCTTATAAACCTCATTAAAAACATCAATCTTATTTTCGCCACAAGAACTTTCATATTTCCAGTCCCATACTTGATGACGGGGACGGAGAATGAAAATATCGGTTTTTGCCAATGGTGTTTCCTCAAAATAATAACGCCAGGCCTCCAACCAATCATTTTTATAGGTTTTCCAGCAATCCGCTTTTTCAGCCGGCATGGGATGGATTTGATAGCCCAAATTAAAATCTACGGCGATTTTCATGCCCCTTTCATGGGCATAGTCAATCATTTTCCCTACATAGGCAATATCAATTTGATAGTCTGGTTTCAATGTTTTGTACTCAGGTCTTATAAAAAATTCAGGCCTTCCCAACATATCAAATAATTGAATGGCGTTGTAACGCATACGAACCAAAGCATCGATCATTTCGGTGTAAGTTTCCCAATCGTATTCCAACAGTTTCCCCCTGTAATTGGCCAACTCATCCACATCATTTTCAAAATAAGCCAACAATGGGACTTTTGGGGGGGGAATGGTTCTTGGTTGAAAATCATAAAGGTCCAATCCCGATTTTTTACTTGGTAATTTACCTGTCCAATATTCCAAGGGGTCTACACCCAATATTTCCTTGGAATAATCGTAAACGGCATACTGCAATCCCTGAACATCCGAACCACCGATAACTATTACCTCTTGCCCTGAAGAAAGTTTTGCCTTGGACCAGATACCGCCACGGGATCCTGGTATAGCCTCCGATAAATTAATTTTTTGTTGAAATGATAATTCCTTGATCAGCGAATTTGATTTTGTTGTACCTATAACGAAAAAATCACCTTTTTTAGGCAATTCTTCTTTTTCAGAAATTAAGTGCACATCTCCATCAACAACCTTATCTAAATCTGATTTCAAATCAGTTACAGCTCCTAATTCCACTGTAGACAAAGAGTCTCCAACCACCAAGTAGCAAGTATTGGTTTCTAGAGTAGTACAAGAAAAAATAAAAGCAAATCCCACAAAAGAAATTAATACCGTTATTTGTTTTAAATTAAAATATTTCACGATTTTAATGGATTGTTATATAAATAGTTGACGATTAAAATATAGGCAGACATAAATTCGCCTGCCTATACAAACTAACTCAAAAAAACACTATTGAAATCTTACTAATAATTAGGGTTTTGCTCCATGGTACCAGGGGAAAGGGCCAATTCTCTTGTTGGTATGGGACGTAATAAATGAGTTGCCGCATCAAAAGCACCATGGTCGATTACATGAGGGTTATATAATTCTATACGCTCTTCCAATTTACCCATACGTTTTAATACCGCCCATCTATTGGTTTCTCCGGCTAATTCAAGAGCTCTCTCTTCTAAAATAACATCTAAATCTATAGTAGTATAATGGTCTACGACTCCTGTTGCGCGCTCTCTTACCCTGTTTAAGTGAGTTAAAGCAGATTCCGTATTACCTGCTCCGAGAAAGGCTTCTGCAGCCAATAAATGGGTTTCGGCAATTCTAAAAATAAACGTGTCACGAGCACCTCCATTTTCGTCCAAATAAATCTCATCATCAAACTTTTTCATAATTGGGAAGTTTACAAAATATGGATTTGATGAATATGTGTAATTTACTCCCGCAATATCATCTGGCTTACCCCACAGGTATTCATCGGGTTGATATACCCAATACCTGTCTAACTTATCAGTAAGTTCTGCGATCTCAAGTGGTTCTTTAGGAAAATATACCACTGTATCTCCTGGAATAATCACATCGTCCTCCCAAGCAGAATCCTCATCTGCATAAATAACACGGTGTATAGTGGCCGCTTCACGGGTATCATTATCCTCGAATAAAGAGTAGAAGTACGGCGTCATCATCCAGCTAGCTCCCGATGTACCATATTGGTTTGAACGACTTACGCCCGGATAATCGAATAGATTGTACATAAATAAGGAGTGCTTGTTGTTGTTCCTATCTTCATCAAAAGCATTGTTCTCCCACTGTGCCGCAAATAAAATTTCATCATTTACTTGATTGGCATAATCAAAGACTTCCGCGAAAGTCTGGGTTCTAATATCATACCCACCAATAGCCTGTACCGCTAAATCTGCTGCGGTTTGAAAATCAGTACTAGAGCCAAAACTTTTGTAAGCTCTTGTAAGGTATACTTCAGACAACAAGTGCTGAGCCGCCCTTACAGAAAAACGGCCTATTTCTGGGTCATCTTCCAAATCTGGAATAGCTGCTTCTAATTCACTAATTATTAATGAGAAAGTTTCTTCTTCTGAAGAGCGTACATAATCATTACGAATGCTCAGTGGCTCTTCCAGATCTAGATTAACACCACCGTATTGTACAACCAAATTAAAAAATGCCAAAGCTCTTAATGCACGTACTTGTGCTATTCCATACGTTTTATTGTTCAAATTAATATCGCTCCAATCAATTTGGTTTTCAAAACGATTGATTGCTGTGTTGGCTTTGGCAACTACATTATAATTATCACTCCATACACCATTCGTTTCAGGAGCTACAAAATTTGTATAATCATTTGTGCTACTAAACGCAAATAACTCGCTCTTGGTAGTAAATAAATCCGTTCCGGCAAATTTATAGCCATGGTTTCTGTATACGGCCCTAGTTGCTGTATAAACACCAATTATTAACTGATCGGCATTATCTTCATTAATAAAAGTTTCACTTGTAACATCAGAATACGCTTCCTCTTGTATAAACTCATCACAAGCATTAAACAACATTGAAATAACCACCAATGTTATTATAGATTTTATGTTTTTATATATTTTCATCTTTACTATATTTTATAAATTAGTATGATAACTTGAGTCCTAATAACACTGTTTTCATCATATAACCTGCATTATATGTGTTACCTAGTGCGGTTTCCGGGTCTGGGCCTGCATAATCAGTGAAAGTAAATGGATTTTGAAGATCTAATGTTAGCCTAAGGCTTGACATTTTAAGTTTATCCAGTGCATCTTGATTAAAACTGTAACCCAGGCCGATGTTGCTTATTTTAACAAAATCAACATCTACATAATAATCATTTCCTGTTGAAGCATAATGCGCAGCTGGATTTGCAGCACCCTGATTATTTGGAGTCCAATAATCCAGATCAACCTTATTGAACTTAGCCCCATCATTTTGCCAAGGCGCAAAATTGTTATAAAATTCAGAGTGCCCGTAAGTTCCAAACCTGGCGTGCATTTGTACGGTAAAATCTATATTTTTATAAGCAAATGTATTCGTCATACCACCAATCCAGTCTGGCGATATGGAACCTAATACCACATTATCATCTTGGTTTAGAACCCCGTCATTATTCTGGTCTACATATTTCCATTGCCCTGGGAATGCCCCATAGGTATGTGCTTCTGCTGCTTCGTCCATCTGCCAAATTCCGTCAAATTCGTAGCTATAAATAGCATCTACCGGAGCTCCTATCTTACGTACTCCATGGTTTCCATAAGGAATTTCGTCTAAATCTCCTTGAAGTTCTAAAATCTCATTCTTATTTCTTGCATAGTTTAAACTAGTAGTCCATTTAAAATCTTCCGTTCTAATATTAGTTGTATTAAGAGTTATTTCCACACCTTTATTACGAACAGAACCATAATTTCCTATGGCAGTCTCATAACCGGTTATGGATGACAAAGTTCTTCCCAAAATTGCATCCACTGTTTTTTTATTGTAAACTTCCAACCCTAAACGAACCCTGTCTTGAAAAACGGCAAGATTAAAACCTAGGTTGTATTCTTTAGAACGCTCCCATGATAATTCTTGGTTAGCCAATCCTGCCACCTGAACTCCGTTTAAATGATCGCTTCCAAAAACATAATCTGACCCATTCAAAAATGCAAAAGACTGGTAAGGAGAAAGTACATTATCGTTTCCGGATTCTCCATAACTTAAACGTACTTTAAGATTGCTTAACCAATCTACATCTTGCAAGAACAATTCATCGCTTGCTTTCCAGGCGAAAGCTGCAGATGGGAAAAAGGCCCACTCATTACCAACTGCCAATTTTGAAGAACCATCATATCTTCCTGTAAATGTAAACAGGTATTTATCATCGATACCATAGTTTAATCTCCCTGCAAAAGAGGCCAAGGTTTCTTTTTCATAATCTGTTCCATAACTTCTTATATCTAAACCAGCTCCTGTATTATAATATTGATATATATCGGTATCAAAATTTCTAGTTTCGATGTTACTAAACTCATCTTGTCGGTAATATATAGAGGAAATTAAAGTGGTTTTCAAATTATGTCCTTCTGCAACATCAAAATTCATATCAACAATATTGTCCCATGTATACGAAGTATCAAAATAAGAATCATAATATGCACGTGTTCTGGTTTCGTCATTACGGGCAGATTTAGTTAACAATCCAAATTGTTGCCCATGGCGTGTTGTACGTAAATTTGGTGCAAATTGTGTTTTGAAACTTAACCACTCCGTAGGTTTATAGTTTAAAAATACATTGGCTATAACATCCAAAGAACGTGTATTGTTCAACCATGCATCTTCGTAAGCTTCATAATACGGATTTGTAAAACGCCCATCTTGATCGTCAGGGAACAGAATAAGATTTCCATCTGGATCACGAGGATTTACGGTAGGGGCCAAACGCAATGTACTTCTGAATAATTCATTACTTCCCGTTTCACGCTCTGACAGGGATAAATAAGCCTTTAGACCAACCGTAAACTTATCCGATACTTTTTTGGTAATAGCTGTACTTAAGTTGTAACGTTCAAATTTCTCTATACCTATTACTCCCTCATTACTTAAATATCCTATAGAACCACTATAGGTTAATCCGTCATTACCCCCTGACATACCAACTGTGTGACTAGTTTGAATTCCAGATTTCAAATAATCGTTTTGCCAATTTGTGTATCTTCTATTCGCCACATTGTCGGCTTCTTCATTAGAAGATCTGAATTCACCCGAGAAGTCAATAACCGCATTGTTATAATCTTCAACCGTTGGATAGTAAGGTGTGTCATAATCAAATAAACCTTGCCACTCCCTACTTCTTAAAACGTCTTCTACAAAAGCAACATACTCATCTCCTGTAAACATATCTGGCTTATTAGCCACCGAATTTACCCCTAAAGTAGCTTCATAAGTAAACCTCGCTTTCCCTTCTATACCGTTTTTTGTAGAAATTATAACCACACCATTGGCACCTCGAGAACCATA
Organism: Maribacter sp. TH_r10; assembly: GCF_033101095.1. NCBI lineage: Bacteria > Pseudomonadati > Bacteroidota > Flavobacteriia > Flavobacteriales > Flavobacteriaceae > Maribacter > Maribacter sp. TH_r10. Next base: position 806,327 of record NZ_JAWMPY010000002.1, read on the forward strand.
TATAGCAGTAGCGGACGCATCTTTTAGAATATCTACTTGCTGTATGTCCGCAGGGTTTAAAATATTGATATCATCAAAAAACACCCCATCTACAACAAATAATGGTTTTGATAAATCACCATCGAAATCTAAACCATCCCTAGTTTCATCGGTATTTTGTATTACGGTATTACCTCTTATATCAAATGAAAGTGGCGCACCTGGCTTATTGTTTGTAGTCCTAACATCAACCCCGGCCACTCGTCCTTGTAGAGCCTGTCCCAAATCGGTTTTTTTCTGCTGTGTTATCTCCTGTGTCCCTAATGATTCTACTGCCCCTGTTAAGTCGCTTCGCTTTACAGAACCATAACCAATCACCACGACCTCATCAAGTTGAGAAGCATCTTGCTGCAATTGTACGGTATAATTAGAAGATCCGTTCAACGCTATTTCCTGGCTTTGAAAACCAATATAGGAAATAATCAATGTACCAGATTCATCTTCAACGGAAATAGTAAAATTTCCATCAAAGTCGGTTACCACTCCATTAGTGGTTCCTTTCTCCATAACATTTGCTCCAGGTAAAGCAATACCTTGATCATCAACAACAACCCCGGAGACAGGTGTCGTTTGCCCAAAAGCGTTTGATGAAATGCCTATGAACAAGACAATTAATAATAGTTTTAGTTTTTCCATTTTAAATTAGTTTAGTTTAAAAAATGTGATTATTTCTAGGATATTAATGTTATGTTAAAATTAGAACAGTTGATCCTTACCAAGATGGATTTTTCATTCAAAAACATGGAAAGACCATTTAAACTTCAATTTGAGACATTTACAAATGTTTAGCTAAATAATATGCCAATAATTAAATATTTAGTCCATAAATTTTATATAATACAAATAGTTGCCATAAAATCATATCAAATTTATCCATGCTTTTGGGTAGTATATCCATTCCCTTAGAACGAACAGATCATATTTTCGTGGATATAGAAATTAATAATTCGTAAAAATCAAAACTTATATCCATCATGGATCAATTCAATATTAAAGATAAAGTAGCGGTAATAACCGGGGGGGCTGGGGTCCTAGGAGGATGTATCGCGGACAATTTAGCCAAAGCAGGAGTTAAAATAGTGATTTTGGATAGGGATGAGAAAATTATAACCTCCAAAGTCAATACCATTATTAATAACGGTGGTGAAGCCATGGGACTTATCACCAATGTCCTTGACAAGGCTATATTGGAAAAAAACAGGGATGAAATACTTTCCCGATTCAGTAAGATCGATATTCTTTTGAATGCAGCAGGTGGCAATATGCCCGGCGCCACTATAGGGCCAGACCAAACCATTTTTGATTTGAACATAAACGATTTTCAAAAAGTTACCGACCTTAATTTAAATGGTACCGTATTACCCTCCATGGTTTTTGGGGAAGTCATGGCCAAACAAAAAGAGGGTTCAATTGTCAATTATTCATCAATGACCGTTGAACGTGCCATTACCAGAGTAGTTGGTTATTCGGCCTCCAAGGCGGCCATGGAAAATTTTACTCGATGGATGGCCGTTGAAATGGCCACCAAATTCGGCGGTAAGATACGTGTGAATGCCATAGCCCCTGGATTTTTTATCGGTAACCAAAATCGGAAACTATTGACCAAAGAAGATGGGTCTTATACCGAACGCGGCCATACCATTATCAAGAACACCCCAATGAACCGTTTTGGTGAGGCCGACGAACTGAACGGTGCCATTCATTTTTTATGTAGTGATGCCGCAAAATTCATAACAGGGGTGGTTATTCCCATTGATGGTGGGTTCAGCGCTTTTAGTGGCGTATAATTAAAAACATCCAAAAATGACAATGCAACAAACCTGGAGATGGTACGGTCCCAATGACCCCGTTTCCCTACAAGATATAAAACAAGCCGGTGCCACGGGAGTGGTCAGCGCCTTACACCATATTCCCAACGGTGATATATGGTCGGTAGAAGAAATCAATAAACGGAAAAAGGAAATAGAAAATGCCGGATTATCATGGTCCGTTGTTGAATCTATTCCTGTACATGAAAACATTAAAACCCAAACAGGGGATTACAAACTTTATATTGAAAACTATAAAAAAAGTATTGAAAACCTGGCTCATTGCGATATACAAATCGTGTGTTATAATTTTATGCCCGTATTGGATTGGACAAGGACTTCCTTGGACTATGAAGTACAGGATGGCTCAAAGGCCCTACGTTTTGATGTAATTGCATTTGCTGGCTTTGAACTGTACCTATTACAACGACCAGGTGCCGAAAACAACTATACCAAAGACCAAAAGACCAAGGCAAAAGCTTATATCAATGGTTTGTCCTCCGAGGAAAAAACCAAATTAATTAATAACATCATCGCGGGATTGCCCGGTGCCGAGGAAGGGTATACCTTAGAACAGTTCCAAGATATCCTTAATACTTATTCAGGAATCGATGGGGCAAAATTAAAAGAACATCTTATATTTTTCCTAAAGGAAATCATTCCGGTTGCAGAGCAAAATAAGGTGCTCATGTGCATTCACCCCGATGACCCCCCTTATCAAATCCTAGGCCTACCCCGTGTAGTCAGCACTGAAACCGATTATGCGTATTTATTTGAGCAAGTGCCCAGTTTATCCAATGGAATTACTTTTTGTACCGGTTCTTTAGGAGTGATTCCTGAAAACAATCTAGTCCATATTTTCAAAAGATTCGCAGACCGGGTTCATTTTATTCACTTGCGCAGTACACAGCGCGATGAGGAAGGTAATTTTTACGAAGCCAATCATTTGGAAGGTGATGTAGACATGTTCGCCATTGTAAAGGAAATTCTTATTGAACAAGCTCGAAGAATGAAGGAAGGACGAGTGGATCACAGTATTCCCATGCGTCCTGATCACGGGCATCAAATGCTCGATGACTTACATAAAAAGACCAATCCAGGGTATTCCGGAATAGGCCGTTTACGCGGTTTGGCCGAAATACGTGGTTTAGAGTTGGGTATTAGAAAATCATTGACACTTTAATTTGAAAAAATCAGGCTTATGAATAATTCGACAGATCATGACAATCCCATGCAAAATTTGGACGATTGGGAAGACAACCTAAAAGAACGCTATCCGGACCCGAGTGATATGACCAAGGATAAGGAAGAGTTCAGAAATTATGTTGATTCAGAGCGAGTAGATACGGTACGGGAATTTTATAGGGTTAACCATCGCTATCAAACCTATGATTTCGTCTGCCAAAAAGAAAAGGAATTTTTAAAATTTGACAAGAAGGAAATGTCACTTTGGGAAGCTGTGGATTTCCTGAACACCTTGGTCGACGATAGTGATCCCGATATTGACCTAGACCAATTACAACACTTATTGCAAACTTCGGAAGCCATTAGGGCCGATGGCCACCCAGACTGGTTTGTTCTTACAGGGTTCTTACACGATATCGGCAAGGTTTTATGTCTTTTCGGTGAACCGCAATGGGCGGTTGTGGGCGATACCTTCCCGGTAGGGTGCAAATTCTCCGAGACCATTGTATATCCTGAATTTTTTGCGCACAACCCCGATTCCACCAATGAGAAATTCAATACAAAATATGGTATTTACGAGCCCAATTGTGGATTGGACCAAGTGAAAATGAGCTGGGGACATGACGAGTACCTATATCAAATCCTAAAGGATCATTTACCGGAACCTGCCTTGTACATCATACGGTACCATTCTTTTTATGCCCAGCATCGTGAAGGGGCATATACCCATTTAATGAATGAAAAGGACCTTGAGATGTTCGAGTGGGTCAAAAAATTCAATCCCTACGACCTATATACCAAAGCTCCTGTAAAACCTGATGTTAAGGCCCTTAAGCCCTACTACGAGGAATTGGTTAAAAAATACTTACCCGATGTCATAAAATTTTAATCAAAACCAACCAAACTACCTTTTCTATGTTATATACTTATTTGGGATTCTTCGGCTTTACGCTACTTGTTATTTTTTACACGAGCTATAAGCTTAGAAAAGATAAGTTTACTACATCGGAAGGTTATTTCCTAGCTGGAAAAAGTCTCTCTGGACCCATTATTGCCGGCTCCATGATACTTACCAACATTTCTACCGAGCATTTGATCGGTATGAATGGTAGTTCCTACGAGAACGGTATCATAGTCATCGCATGGGAGGTAACTTCGGCTATTGCCTTGGTAATTGCCGCCATATTCTTTATTCCCAAGTTCCTGAAAATGGGACTAACGACCATTCCCGAATTTTTGGAGAAACGTTTTGATGGCGCCATTCGTTCCATAGTGGCTTTTTTACTCATGTCTTCCTTCGTGATAACCCTATTACCCATTGTTTTGTATTCTGGTGCCATCAATATTGAAAGTGTCTTTGACTTCTCACACATGTTCGGCATTTCTAATGAAGCATCTTTAGTGTATACCGTACTTACCATTGGCGTCATTGGTGCGTTCTATGCCGTTTTCGGTGGATTAAAGGCTATTGCTTATTCCGATTCACTGAACGGTGTGGGATTGATGTTGGGAGGTTTGCTCATACCTGCCATAGCACTTTATCAAATTGGAAATGGGGATATCTTCAATGGATTGAGTACCGTCTACAATTTTGCCCCGGCCAAATTCGACATTATAGGCAAACCGGACTCTGTATTGCCTTTTTCCGTTTTGTTCACTGGACTAATGATCAATCAATTATATTTCTGGGGTATGAACCAATCCATCATACAACGGGCTTTTGGAGCAAAAAATCTTGTTGAGGCGCAAAAAGGTTTGATCTATACAGGTGTATTGAAGTTATTCGTTCCCATAATCATTGTGCTCCCAGGCCTTATTGCTTTCTATTATTTTCAGGACCAATATTATGAAACCCCCGATTTAATCTATCCACTACTAGTAAAGAAGGTTTTACCAACCTATTTGTATGGTTTTTTTGCTGCCATCATTTTAGGTGCGGTCTTAAGTACCTTCAACAGTGTCTTAAACTCAGCCAGTACTATATTTTGTTTGGACATTTACAAAAAAATAATCGATAAGGATGCCTCCGATGCCAAACTGGTGAAGTACGGGAAATTATCTTCGGTTGTTTTAGCCGCCATCGCCATTATCGTGGCACCTTTTGTGGCCTATGCACCTGACGGTCTGTATATGCTGTTACAGGAATTGAACGGTATTTTCTTTATTCCCATTTCGTCTATCATCATTGCGGGAATCTTTTTTAAACGAATCAATGCCAAAGGGGCAAAAGCCGGATTGTTTTTCGGGTTTACATTTTATATACTTACCACCTTCGTTTTGGACATCAACATCCATTTTGTTCATTTATGGGGCATTGAATTTGTGTTGAACTTTATCATTATGTTCTTGGTTTCAAAATACACCACCAGTAAAAAACGGGAAACTTATAAAGAAAAATCAACCCAAGAAAAACCTTGGTCCGCCGTGAATATGGCAGGAGCGACCCTCGTTTTTTTGACTATTCTTATCTACGTATTACTTTCTTAAGAAAGCATATCAACGCCTAATCAAAATAGTATTCTTCCCGGGCTTCAAATGAAGTATCCCTTGATCCATTTTATTGCCATTAAGCATGATTTTCGCGTTGGTGTTGGTCCCAACATCGAATTCAGCCTTCATATTTCCGGGAATCTCAATGGTATATTTCCTTGTGGTGCCCTGAAGAACAAAATCCGCCTTGATCTGCCCCTTAATGGTTGGCACAACAATCGATGTTTCTGTTAAGAAACCTAATTGTGGTTTTATGGTAGCGATGTCATAACCTGGAACCTTCGGATTAATGCCCCACAATCCTCTGGGAACCATGTTGGCAGGGACAGCTCCCCATGCGTGGTTCCAATCCGAATTGGGTTTGTATTTCATGTCCCAAGCCTCTAGCGTCATCGTAGATCCGATACGGATCATATTATACCAGCTTCTATTTGCTGTTGATGTCATTAAATCCAACGCATATTGCCCCTCACCGGCATTATATAGGGCTTCCAACAAATATTGCGCCCCATATACACTACAGGCCATGCCCCTACTCTTTATAAATTCCCCTACGGATTTCTTTGCCGTTTCGGGCACTAAATGAAACGCCATAGCCATCATATTCGAATGCAAAGAAGCATGGGACGTACCTTCCCCATCAGTATAAACACCTTGGGCCTCATCGAACAATACCGTATTGATCGAGGTCTTTACCTTTTTGGCCAAATCATTATAAAATTTAACATCATCCGGTTTATCCAGAACCCCAGCAAACTCGGCCATGATTTCCAAATTCCTATAGTACATACAATTCACGACCGTATTTATAGGTGTAAATACAAAACCATCGCGCTCCCCTTCCGGGGTGGCCAATTTCCAACCAGTGTCCTTTTGTGCCGGTGGCCAATCCACAATATCCTTCAATTTGGTCTTAGGGTCTTTGAACCCTAATTTCTTCATGAATTCGGGCGATGCATTATTAGAGGAAATGAGTCCGTCTGCCCTTCGCAGTTCTGCCAAGATCTTGTGTTTTAAATCCTCATAATATCGCTCGATAAGTTCGGTATTCCCCGTATACATATAATCGGCATGAAACATAAGCGCTACATGCAACTGCCATTCGGTCGGCCAGGTAGGATGTTCCATAAAATACGCTATGGTTCGCCCTGCCATGGCATACTCATTATCCAACGAATAATGACTCAATTGGTTAAGATAGGCATCGGCTTCATACGGAATACGTTCCCTATCCCCATCTACATATACCCCTGCGAAAGTGGTTGCCTTAATGGTATATTTACATAAGTCCCATACCTGATCAAGAATGGTGTCCGAACTCTGAAAACGGCTCTCATTATCGTCCCAATACCCATGATACGCCAATTGTACAATATCATTTTCTAGTATGGGCTCTTCTGCGTATTCTATTTCCGCATATCTGAAAGGCATTAATACGGGTATTGAATCTGGAAGTGCAATAGCCCCGACCTTTGTATTTCGCTTATCGGGACGAATGGGCAAGATATAAGTATTCTCCTCTGGATTTACCGGTAAGCGTACCTCTTGATAACGGATGGTACCTTGAGGCTCCCTATTGATCACACCATTGGTCAATTGTTCCCCGATATGAACAACCAAAGTATCTTTCTTTTTGGTCCTATATTTAATTTGAAGGGTAGCGAAAGCAGCTTTACCAAAATCGATATGATATGAAGTATTACCCGCAGCCTTTAAAGTAATTGGTCTAATATGATCCAATTGAAGTCTATTGGCACTGATAATCCCTTTTTCAAGCTTACCCATGCTAAAAGACCGTATCCCGGAAAACGCTGATGGCATATCCGTAGCATCCCAAATCTTTACTTTCCAATAATACGTTTGCCCTGCTATCAAAGGAGTGCCCTGATATTCAATACTCGATGACCGTTTATCCGACACCTTGCCTGAATCCCAAACATCACCTACGTCATTTCGTAATTGGCTTGCTGATGAAGCCACCAACAACTGATATGCTTTTTGCGAAATCGCCGATTGGGGAACAATCCAGCTAAATTCAGGATTAACATCTATAATCATTACCCCATTGGTATCACGAATATACTCCACCGTGAGGCCTAGGGGTTCTTCCCCATAAACAATTTCAGGAACCTTTTTCCCTTTACACCCCAATACTAGGAAAGTGAAAACAAAACTCAGAAAATAAAACTTCATTACCGTTAAAAATTTCAAATAACACTCCATTTCAGGACCAAGATTTATTCCACAGGTCCTGAACAACCTTAATTTACCCTTACAATGCTATAACAAATCCTTAAACGGGTTTAATTTCCCAACCTGGCTCATATGTTCTTGACCATAATTTCATGGCTTCGCGATTGAATATACGGCCTGTTGTCTCATCTACTTCAAAGGCATCATCAATACGCGATGCTATGTTCGCATAATGGGTAAGCAATTGACTAACTACCCCTTCATCAATGGGTGAGGTTAAAGCGGCTTTACCACGAATGGCATCAAAAAAGTTTATGGTATGGGCCGTTGAGAGATTTCCTCCGCCACCAAGTGCGTTACCAGATTCAATTCCTGGAGAGATATTTTCCTTGATCAGCTCCCCTTTTAAACTGTACAATTTATAACCATCGCGATCAATATAAGCACATCCTTTGGAACCGTAGATTATGGTTCCCCTGCCGGCACCGTATTTGGAGTACCCGTTTCTACTTTGTCCGTCCCATTTTATGGTCCTATTATTTGAGAATTTAAACGTAGCCTCCATGGTATCGTACATTTCCCAACCATCATCCTTATAATGGAATTTTCCTGAATTAACCTCCACACGTTCCGGATATTCCACTTGTAATGCCCATCTGGCTATATCCAATTCATGTGTAGCATTATTCCCCATTTCTGCGGTACCATAGTCCCAACCGTACCAATGCCAATTATAATTCCATGTATCATCGGTATAAGGTCTTCTTGGTGCGGGCCCTTGGAAAAGTTCCCAATCCAATCCTTCTGGTGGTGCTGTTTCTTTTTGATGTGGTACAGGCCCTCGTTTGCTGGTATAAAATGCCGTAGCATGATACACGTCCCCTATAATTCCCTCATGAATATCCTTGATGATTTCCTGTGATTGGGCAGAGGAACGTTGTTGGTTACCCATTTGTACTACCTTGTTGTATTTCTTTTGATAGGCCACCAGCAACTCCCCTTCCCTAGGATTATGGCTGCATGGTTTTTCTAAAAACACATGTTTTCCAGCCTGCATGGCCATACAAGCCCCCGGGGCATGCCAATGATCCGGGGTAGCCATAAAAATGGCATCTACATGTTTATCATCGATGATCTTACGAATATCATTCTCTAAAATCGGGGTATTCGGAAAGGCCTTGGAAACCACTTCAGCGGCTTTTTCCCTTTGGCTTTTCATAACATCGCATAAATAGCGTAACTCTACATTGCTTTCTTTTTTAACTATTCCCCCTAAATAAGCTTGGTACCTGCGACCCAGACCTTGTATCGCAACATGGATACGGTCATTCGCCCCGATAATCTTGGAATAACTCTGCGCACTCATGGCGTTAAGACTTCCTCCTAATGCCACACCTGCTGTTCCTGTAACTGCTTTTTTTATAAAACTTCTTCTATTCGACATGTTACCCAACTTTTTTAAGATTTAATTTTAATGTTTTTGAAAGACACTCTATCCCCATGATCTTGCAATAAGATCTGACCTTTTTCAAGCTCGCCGAAATTAGGCCACTTTACATACTTGCTTTCAGAAACCAGTTTCTTGAAAGAATCACTGTTTCTCTCATATTCCAAGACTTTCATACCGTTCAACCAATGTTCTACATGGTTACCTTTTGAAATGATATGTGCAGAGTTCCACTCTCCGATCGGATTCATATGTTTGTTAGCATCCGCTTTGATCAAATCATAAAGGGAAGAGACCGTTCTACTACCTTCGTGGTTACCCAATTTGGCATCAGGATGCAAGGCATCGTCCAATATTTGGTATTCAAGTCCGATAGAGGATCCCGGTCCTTTATTGATCTCAGTATCCACATAATATTTTATTCCACTATTTGCAGCTGGAGTCAATTTGAAATCTACCTTCAGTTCAAAATCCCCATACAACTCTTTGGTTACGATATCACCTCCGGCAGTAGACTCCTCCCCGCCAGATGACAATACAGTAAGTTCACCATCTTTTATCTCCCATCCTTTATCGGGGAATTCCTCTAATTTGGCACCACGCCATCCTTCGGTAGTCTTACCGTCCCATAACAATTGCCATCCTTGTTTCTTTTCATCAATGGTCAATTGGTTTTTAGTCATGACAGGGGGCAAGGTAGATTTTTTTGAATATTTGCCAAGACTGTCAGTTAGGATATTGATATTTTTCCACATGATCTCTGTCCCCTCTTTCTGGTGCTCTTTTATACTGTGGACTTGCAAGCCGATAAAACCTGTCGCTGTCTTATCATCTATAAGATGTGCCGCAGGCACCCCATTGATCCATGTTTTAATGGTATCTCCGATAGCTTCAATGCGATAGTGGTTCCAATCATTTTGTTTGAAGGCTTTTTGTCCTTCAGGATTATCTGTCAAGGGACACAACCAACCTCTGCGTGATTCGTCATATATTCCGGCACTCCAAGCCCGTTCGGAAGGATCAATTTCTATTTGATAGCCATGCACCCGGCCATCCCTATAATAAGGAAAGCTATTTGAACGTATCTGAATACCTGAATTCATGGTGGAGTCTACCTTATAATCCAATTCCAAAATAAAATCACCATAAAGTTTATCCGATCTTAAGAAGGTATTCGGTGTATTTCTTACTGTGGACCCAATGATGGTTCCGTTTTCCACTTTATATTTAGCTTCACCACCGATAACGGACCAACCATTTAAGGTTTCTCCGTCGAAAATAGGTGACCATGGCGTACTATCTTTCTCATTTTGTCCACAACTTAAGAAACCTATAAAGGTAAGAAGCAACAATGCTTTCTTTAGACTGCTTTTTTTCATAATAATTAAGGAATGTGATTAATTTAGGTTTAAACTAAGTTATAAAGGTAGATGTAATAGTTAAATAGACCATGGATTTTTCATTCAAAAGCATGGTGATTTTATCTATGTTGGGTGTTGGGTGGTATTTATCAAAATAAAATAAAGGTAAAATTCAGGTTTGTCCTACTTCCTCTAATTTACCCACAATTAAAGGTGTAAATATTAAGCAGTAAGAACTAAAGAATTGATTATCTATCCTCTTGCTTTTATAAGGGATAAATTATCTGATCATTGCAACAAATCAAATACTTTGATTCACCGATAAACATATACAAAAAAGAGGGTTAAGAGCCAATCCCATCATCAAAAGCCTTAATAGGACCGTGTTGAACATCGTAATTTGACCTACTAACAATTTCCTTGAAAGTCTACTTTTAATAGCTTTGTAAGTCAAGAATAAAAAGCATTATGAGTTCAAAAAAGACACTATTTGATAAAGTATGGGATTCCCACGTGGTAGAACATATTGAAAATGGTCCGGATGTATTGTTCATCGACCGACACATGGTTCATGAAGTTACCAGTCCCGTTGCCTTTCTAGGGTTGAAAAACAGGGGCATAAAAGTATTGCATCCTGAAAAAACGTTCGCTACAGCGGATCACAACACCCCTACGATAAACCAGCATTTACCTGTTGAAGATCCACTTTCAGCCAATCAGTTGAAAGCTTTGGAAGAAAATTCAGCGACCTACGGTATCTCCTATTGGGGATTGGGTCATGAAAAAAACGGTATTGTTCATGTTGTAGGTCCGGAATATGGAATTACACAACCAGGGGCTACCATCGTATGTGGTGACTCCCACACCTCTACCCACGGTGCTTTCGGTGCCATTGCCTTTGGTATCGGTACTTCGGAAGTTGAAATGGTTTTGGCCACCCAATGTATTATGCAGGCGAAACCAAAGAGTATGCGAATCAATGTTGAGGGATCATTGAGCAGGGGCGTTACCCCAAAAGATGTTGCCCTTTACATTATCTCACAATTGACAACTTCTGGTGCAACCGGTTATTTTGTTGAGTATGCCGGACAGGTTTTCCGTGATATGACCATGGAAGGCAGAATGACCGTCTGTAATCTTAGTATAGAAATGGGAGCACGTGGTGGAATGATCGCTCCCGATGAAAAAACCTTTGAATATGTAAAAGGACGCGAGTTCTCACCTAAAGGTGCTGCATTGGACAAGGCAATGGCCTATTGGGAAACCTTGTACACCGATGAAGGTGCTCAGTTCGATAAGGAAATCACTTTTGATGCTTCGAACATTGAACCCATGATCACCTACGGAACCAATCCGGGAATGGGTATCGGAATTTCAAATGATATTCCCAATGCCGATGCCGTTGAAGGCGGGGCAGCTACGTATCAAAAATCACTTCAATATATGAATTTCAATGAAGGCGAAAGCATGATGGGCAAACCCATAGATTTTGTTTTCCTTGGAAGTTGTACAAACGGAAGAATTGAAGATTTCAGGGCATTTACCTCATTGGTCAAAGGAAAGAAAAAAGCGGATAATGTTACCGCTTGGTTGGTTCCTGGATCACACCAAGTAGAAGCTGCCATCAAAGCGGAAGGATTGCTGGATATACTAAACGAAGCTGGATTTGAATTGCGCGAACCAGGCTGTTCTGCCTGTTTGGCCATGAACGATGATAAGGTTCCTGCCGGCAAATATGCAGTAAGTACTTCGAACCGAAATTTTGAAGGCCGTCAAGGTCCCGGTTCAAGAACATTGTTGGCTAGTCCGTTAGTGGCCGCTGCCGCTGCCGTTACCGGAAAAGTTACAGATCCTAGAGAGTTGATGGAAACTGTTTAAAGCTAAGCGCAAAACGCAGTACGCTAAGCGCTAATTATAATTGAAATGAGGGATTATCGTAAATATGATGTGTGGAAATTAGGGCATGAAATAACATTGAATATTTATAGTATTACAAAAGCTTTCCCTAAGGATGAAGAATTTGGAATTACAAGTCAAATGAGAAGATCATCTTTTTCAATTCCTTCTAACATTGCAGAAGGTTGTGGTAGGGCGTCAGATGCAGAGTTTAAACGTTTTTTAATTATTTCCAGAGGGTCAGCAGCAGAGCTAGAATATTTTATGCTTCTAGCCAAGGATTTAAAGTATATAGATGATGTATCATACACCACTTTATATGATAAAGTAAATAAAGTTAAACGTAGTATAAGTAATTTAATTCAAAAGATATAGTAGTTATAATCAACGCATCGCGATTGGCGTAATGCGCAAAGCAAAATAAATATGGCATACGATAAATTCAATATATTAACTTCTTCAGCGGTACCACTTCCCATTGAGAACGTGGATACCGATCAAATAATTCCGGCCCGTTTTTTAAAGGCCACCGAACGTAAAGGTTTTGGTGACAATCTATTTAGGGATTGGCGTTATAACCCAGACAATTCACCGAAAAAAGATTTCGTCCTTAATAATCCCATATATAGTGGTAAGATTTTGGTTGGGGGCAAGAATTTCGGTTCTGGTTCCTCTAGGGAACATGCCGCATGGGCAGTTTATGATTATGGGTTCCGTTGTGTAGTATCCAGTTTCTTTGCGGATATCTTCAGGAACAATTGTTTGAACATAGGGGTATTACCCGTTCAAGTGAGTCCGGAATTCCTGCATAAGATCTTTACGGCCATTGAAGCTGACCCCAACGCACAGTTGGAAGTTAATCTTCCCGAACAATCCATTACCATTCTTGCTACAGGTGAAAAGGAAAGCTTCGAGATCAATGATTATAAAAAAGCGAATATGTTGAACGGATTCGATGATATCGATTTCTTATTGAATATCAAGGATAAGATCAGCGAATACGCCCAAGACACCCCTCTTTAATAATTGTTTAAAAGATAAGTTCCCTATATGAGCAAACGGCGGATTGAAATAATGGACACCACTTTACGTGATGGGGAACAGACATCAGGGGTATCCTTTTCGGTTTCAGAAAAACTGACCTTGGCCAAACTACTTTTGAATGAATTAAAGGTAGATCGGATAGAGATCGCATCGGCCCGTGTTTCTGAAGGGGAATTGAAGGCCGTTCAGGAAATCACAAAATGGGCTGCGGAAAAAGAATATCTGGACCGGGTTGAAATTTTGACTTTTGTAGATGGAGGTGTTTCGTTGGCATGGATGGAAAAAGCAGGTGCCCGTGTTCAAAACTTGTTGACCAAAGGTTCTTTGAACCACCTTACCCATCAGCTTAAGAAAACACCGGAAGAACATTTTGAAGACATATCCAAGGCCATAGAACAGGCTTCCAAAAAAGGAATCAAAACCAATGTTTATTTAGAAGATTGGAGTAATGGGATGCGAAATTCCAAAAAATATGTATTTCAATATCTGGACTTTCTGACCCAACAGCCTGTTGAGCGTATATTACTTCCCGATACTTTAGGTGTATTGACCCATACCGAGACTTTTGAATTTATTTCAGAAATCGTAGAACGCTACCCGAATGCCCACTTTGATTTTCATGGGCATAATGATTATGATCTTGGTGTTGCCAACGTAATGGAAGCCTTAAAAGCAGGTTGCCATGGAATACACCTTACCGTTAACGGTATGGGGGAACGGGCAGGCAATGCACCAATGGCGAGTGTTGTGGCGGTCATCAATGATTTTCTACCTGATTTAAAGATTGCGGTTAAAGAGTCCTCTTTGTACAAAGTAAGCAAATTGGTCTCCGCCTTTACAGGTTTCGGCATTCCGGCCAACAAACCAATTGTGGGCGATAATGTATTTACCCAAACCGCAGGCATTCATGCCGATGGTGATAGTAAAAAGAACCTGTATTTTAATGACCTTTTACCTGAAAGGTTTGGTAGAAAACGCAAATATGCATTGGGTAAAACATCCGGTAAAGCGAATATCCAAAAGAATTTACAGGAATTGGGACTTAAGCTCAATGATGATGAACTGAAAAAAGTTACCCAACGAATCATTGAACTGGGAGATAAGAAAGAACGGGTCACCAAAGATGACCTCCCATATATTATTTCCGATGTATTGAACAGTGGTGATTACAATCAAAAGGTTTTTGTGAAATCATATGTCCTCACCCACGCCAAGGGTCTTAAACCATCGACCACCGTTGCGGTTGAAATCGACGGAGAATTGCATGAAGCCAACTCCCACGGAGATGGCCAGTATGATGCATTCATGAACGCCCTAAGGATCATATACAAATCTAAAAAAAGGGATTTTCCAAAACTTACTGACTATGCGGTGCGTATACCTCCCGGAAGTAATTCGGATGCCCTATGCGAAACGATTATCTCTTGGGACAATAACGGTACCGAATTCATAACACGAGGTTTGGATTCCGATCAAACGGTATCGGCCATTAAGGCAACTGAAAAGATGTTGAATATAATTTAGCCGCTTTACGCTTTTGCCGAACACCAATCGCACATTGCTGATAAAATCAAAGTTTTTGAATTAAAAATAGTTTTTTTTGATATTTAATGATAACATTGATAGAATAAGACAAATTTAAATAACCCAATATAAATTAAAGATAAAATTAGGTGATATGCGATTGGCGTACAACCTTTTTTAAAGCGAACAAAAATGAAATTAAACATAGCCCTTTTAGCAGGAGACGGTATAGGTCCTGAAGTAATCGATCAAGCCGTAAAAGTATCAAATGCGATTGCACAGAAATTCAATCACGAAATCAATTGGAAACCTGCGCTTACCGGAGCTGCCGCAATTGATGCCGTTGGTGAGCCTTATCCTGATGAAACCCATGAAGTATGTGCAAATGCCGACGCGGTATTATTCGGCGCCATTGGTCATCCCAGATTCGATAACGACCCTTCGGCTAAAGTTCGTCCGGAACAAGGTTTATTGAAAATGAGACAAAAATTAGGATTGTTCGCAAACGTTCGTCCTACTTTTACCTTCCCTTCCCTAATCGATAAATCGCCATTGAAAAGGGAACGTATCGAAGGCACCGATTTGATTATATTGAGGGAACTGACCGGAGGGATATATTTTGGTGAACGTGGACGAAAAGATAATGGTGACACCGCTTATGACACTATGACCTATCACCGTTTTGAAATACAACGTTTGGCTAAAAAAGGTTTTGAAATGGCCATGAAACGTTCCAAAAAACTTTGTTGTGTTGATAAGGCCAATGTATTGGAATCATCCCGTTTGTGGAGGGAAACCGTACAGGCCATGGAAAAAGACTATCCAGAAGTTGAAGTAACCTATGAATTTATCGATGCAGTAGCCATGCGTCTGGTACAATGGCCAAGTGCTTATGACGTGATGATCACGGCGAACTTGTTCGGTGACATTTTAACGGATGAAGCTTCAGTGATCGCAGGGTCTATGGGATTAATGCCTTCTTCCTCTGTCGGAAGCAAAGTATCTTTATACGAACCTATCCACGGATCGTACCCACAAGCAGCAGGAAAGGATATTGCCAATCCGTTGGCAACGGTATTATCGGCAGCCATGCTTTTCGAAGATATGGATCTTACCGCCGAAGCACAAGCAATCCGTGATGTGGTGAACAAATCATTGGCCGAAGGTGTTGTTACCGAAGATCTAGCGGAAGGTGGTAAAGCCTATAAAACCAGTGAAGTTGGGGATTGGTTAGCGGCCAATCTATAAGTTTACTACGATTCTATTCAAAAATAAAGCCCGATGCTTAGAGTGCATCGGGCTTCTTTGATCTTGGTTACCGAATATTCTCTTTTTCATTTTTTTTTAAAATCTATTAACGGCCATTTTTCTATACTTAAAGGCCTTATAACGTCTATAGAAAATTATCCCAAAAGCCATTAGCACCCCAAGTCCGGCCAAAACGGCCCCTACTATACCAGCATACACCACTCCATAACCTAATGCGATGGGAAGTCCCGCAAAATACGCACCGGAGGCATTCCCCATATTAAAGGCACTCTGGTTCAAGGATGAGCCCAACATCTCATTTCCTTTTGAGGTATTTATTATTGCCATTTGAATAGGTGTCGCTACGGTAAAGGAAGCTATTCCTATTAAAAACGTCATCACCAAAACCAAATACGGATTAAAAGCGAATAGCGAATTGAACAGCAAGAAAGCAACCATGATACCAAGACTTATACTTACAGCCTTAAGGGGAGCGAACCACTCTGCCATTTTAGCCCCGAGAAAATTACCCACGACCATTCCTAGTCCGGCCAAAATCATGGCATGACCAACCATATATTCGGGCCAACCGGCTACATCCGTTATAAAAGGGGCAATATAGCTGTACCAAGCAAAGAATCCACCGGTACCAATAGTTGTCAATACTATCAAAGCCCAAAGTTCCCCATTTTTAATCACCTTTTGATGATTAATGGAAGGCTCCTTTGGTTCGGATACCAATTTAGGCATCCATAGAAAGATACTGGAAACCGCCAACACACCGACTAGACCCACCATATAAAAAGACATGCTCCAATTATATTGATGCCCAATATACGTGCCAATGGGCACTCCGACTACATTGGCAAGGGTCAGTCCGGAAAACATTACCGCAATGGCCTGTGCCGATTTACCTTCTTTGGCCAATTTTCCTGCTACCACGGCACCTATTCCAAAGAAAGCACCATGGGGCAGACCGGATAAGAATCGGGCAACCAAAAGGGTATAATAACTATCTGAAAAACCCGATACGGTATTACTGATGGTAAACCACCCCATTAATAATAACAACATTTTACGTGAATCCATCTTATTGGCAAAAGAGGTCAATAAAGGAGCTCCCACGACAACCCCTAATGCATAGGCGGCTATAAAGTGCCCTGCCTGTGAAATACCTATATGGAGTCCTTTGGCAACATCAGGCAAGATACCCATGATAACGAACTCCGTTAATCCAATTCCGAAACCACCTATAGCTAGGGCGATCAAGGCCTTTTTATTGGTTATATTCTTTTTCATGCTTTTCGTTTTTTTGTTCAACGTAACATTCGTAAAAAAGCTAATCGATTTTCTTTACGAACTATTCAAACTTTATAACGCAAAATTACCTGCGTAAGTCTGTCGATAACTATACGGCCTTATCTAATTTTAACGCTATTTTACCCCAAAACGAGAATTAACATTTATTTTATGTTAATTTTCAATATTTTATGGTGAAAATAGCGCAGTACACGCTTTGTATTAATAGTAATTAGACCGTATATGGAAAACCTATAATGAACGAGGTCTTCTTTTAAAAACAGAACTTTTTGAAAATGCAAAGGATTTAAAAACGATCAGAAATTAAAATATTCATTGAGAGCGATAGGTAAAAATTACTGAAGTTTACAAGCAAAAAAGCCTTCCCTATTTCTGGGAAGGCTTTTTATATATGGTTTGCTATACTATCGAAACAGTTTCAATAGCTTATTGTAAAAACCAAGGTTATTTAAAGAATATAGTCCGTACTAATAAAGTTAGATAGTTTAGCCTCCAACAATTTCTCAACGATCTCGGTATTCAACTCATTATCCTTAAAGGCCACAAAGGTCCTGATCGAGAACGAACGCAAAGCATCATGTACACTCAAGGTCGATTGTGCGGAATCCTTTCTACCCGTAAACGGATATACATCCGGTCCACGCTGGCAAGAACTGTTCAGGTTAACACGGCATACCAGATTCACCAATGTATCTATCAACGGTGCAACGGCATAAACATCTTTACCGAATAAACTCACTTGTTGACCATAATTGCTTTCGGCCATATCGTTCAAAGGTTCATCTATATCACTAAAAGGTACAATCGGAATTATTGGTCCGAACTGCTCTTCTTGATAAACCCGCATATCCTTGGTAACAGGATATAATACAGCAGGCCAAATGTAATTATCGAAACGTTTCCCGCCTTTTTTATTCAATATTTTAGCACCTTTTGCTACGGCATCATCAATCAACTCTTGAATATAGTCCGGTTTACCAGGTTCTGGTAATGGTGTCAATTGAACTCCTGCATCCCACGGGTTTCCGAATTTCATGGCATCAACGCGCTCGGCAAATTGTGTATTGAAACCATCCGCGATATTTTCATGGGCATAAATTACCTTTAAAGCTGTACAACGTTGCCCGTTAAAGGACAAAGTACCGGCCAAACATTCATCTACCGTTAAGGAAAGATCGGCATCCGGTAGTATAATTGCAGGATTTTTCGCTTCCAAGCCCAACACCAATCGCAATCGGTTACTTTTTGGGTGTTGGTTTTGCAGTGCATTGGCAGATTTACTGTTACCGATCAAAGCAAGAACATCTACCTTACCGGTCTGCATAATAGGTGAGGCTACCGCCCTACCCCTACCGAAAAGGATATTCACCACACCTTTAGGGAAACTACTTTTAAAAGCTTCAATTAGTGGTGCAATTAATAAAACACCATGTTTTGCAGGCTTAAATATAGTCGTATTCCCCATTATGATAGCGGGAATCAAAAGGGCAAAAGTCTCATTTAATGGGTAATTATAAGGTCCCAGGCATAAAACCACCCCTAACGGCCCCCTTTTAATATGGGCATAGACGCCATCTTGTTTTTGAAACTTGGCGGCATCACGATCCATTTGTTTATAATCCTCAATAGTATCATAAATATACTCTACCGTACGATCGAATTCCTTTTGGGAATCGGGCAATGATTTTCCAATTTCCCACATTAGTAACTTAACAACCTCTTCACGCTTGGTTTTCATCTTTTCGACGAATACCTCCATACAGGCGATACGGTCCCTGACCAACATGGTAGGCCATGCACCTTGTCCCCTATTATAGGCGCCCGTTGCGGCATCCAAGGCTTCCAAAGCTTCTTTTTCGCCCATATCGGGAATACTTCCCAATAAGGTAGGCTTATATTTATCGGTACTTGATATGGTGGAATATACCTTTGATACGTTTCCTGTCCATTCCTTTAAATCGCCATTCAATAAATATGTTTTCTGGTTTAAAGGCTCGGTAATTTTATATTCAGCTGGTATTGCCATATTATTTTTTTAAAAGATTAAAATTCTATTACAAAATTATGTGTTTAACACTAAAAAACAGTCATAGAAAACCAAAGAAAGTCAAAGAATTGAGATTTGTAATAATTACCTTGATTAATGTGACACCACTATACTAAATACTGGAATAAATCGGGTTTATCATTCAGGTAACCTCCAAAAAAGTTATGGGCTTTCATACGATCGATCAAAGGTTGTAGGTCTGCGGTACTTTTCAACTCTATTCCCACGATGGCCGGTGCATTTTCCTTATTCGACTTTTTAGAATATTCAAAATGGGTAATGTCATCATCTGGGCCCAAAATATCAGCAACAAAATGCTTTAATGCCCCAGGTCGCTGTGGAAAACGAACAATAAAATAATGCTTTAACTTCCCATATAACAAAGCCCGTTCCTTTATTTCGGCCATTCGTGCAATATCATTATTGCTTCCACTTACGATGCAGACCACATTCTTCCCCTTTATTTCTTCGGCATAGTCATCCAAGGCGGCAATGGTCAATGCCCCTGCCGGTTCCACAACTATGGCATCCCTATTGTAAAGATCCAAAATGGTCTGGCAGACTTTGCCCTCTGGTATAGCACAAATATCGTGTAGATACTCCTTACAGATCGCAAAGGTCAGATCCCCGACACGTTGTACCGCGGCTCCATCAATAAATTTATCAATTTTCTCCAATCGTGTATTGGTCCCATTATCTATAGATGTCTTCATGGAAGCCGCCCCAAATGGCTCTACCCCGATAATTTTCGTATGTGGAGACAATGCATTGAAAACCCCGCACAAACCAGAAGCAAGTCCGCCCCCACCTACGGCAACGAATATGTAGTCGATAGGGGTACTTATCTGCTCCAAGAGCTCCAAACCGATCGTACCTTGACCTTCGATTACCTTTTCATCATCGAAAGGATGTACAAATGTCTTGTCATTTTCCCTACAAAAATCCAATGCGGCTTTAGATGAATCATCGAAGGTATCACCTTCCAATACGATTTCAATGGTATCTCCCCCGAACATTTTAGTCTGTTGAACCTTCTGTTTTGGGGTTACCGATGGCATATAAATGGTTCCCTTGATGCCCAAATGGTGACAAGCAAAAGCGACTCCTTGGGCATGGTTACCGGCACTTGCGCAAACCACCCCTTTAGACCTTTCTTCCTGCGTCAAGGAACTCATTTTATTATACGCCCCACGTATCTTATAAGAACGTACCCGATGAAGATCTTCCCGTTTAAGGAGAACATTAGACCGGTACTGTTTAGAAAGACGGATACTCTCGTCCAATGGGGTAACTTTCGCCACTTCACGGATAACCTCCAAGGCGGATTTTATGTCTTTTAATTGTGGAAAATATGCCATGCCCAAAGATAAAAAGTCCTATCGGGATTTGATCTAACAATAACCCCTAAAATAAAAAGACCCGTCAGATTTTGAATACCCGACAGGTCTTGCTATAATGTATTGATTATTAAACGATTGGTTTCATCGCTGTCATTGAAGCCCTTAATCTTGCCCCTACAATTTCTACAGGGTGCTCCCTAAGTGCCTTATTCACCGTAATCAATTTAGCGTTATCAACACCATTGTCTTTACCTGCGCCGTATTGTTTACCTATGACATCGGTATCTATTCCTTTCATAAAATCTGCCAATAAAGGTTTACACGCATGATCGAATAGGTAACAACCGTATTCCGCCGTATCGGAAATTACCCGGTTCATTTCGAACAATTTTTTACGTGCAATGGTATTGGCGATCAATGGGGTTTCATGTAAGGATTCATAATAAGCCGACTCACCGATAATACCGGATTCGGTCATGGATTCATATGCCAACTCTACACCGGCACGTACCATGGCCACCATTAATACGCCATTATCATAAAATTCCTGCTCACTGATTTTTACATCACCGGCCGGCGTTTTCTCAAAGGCAGTTTCCCCTGTTTCGGCCCTCCAGGTTAAAAGGTTCTTATCATCATTGGCCCAATCCTCCATCATGGTTTTGGAAAAATGACCACTCATGATATCATCCATATGCTTATGGAATAAAGGACGCATAATATCCTTTAATTCTTCTGAGAGTTCAAAAGCTTTTATTTTAGCTGGATTTGATAAACGATCCATCATATTGGTTATTCCCCCATATTTTAATCCTTCGGTAACGGTTTCCCAACCATATTGTATTAATTTGGAAGCATAACCGGCATCGATTCCTTTTTCGATCATCTTATCAAAACAAAGGATAGAACCAGTTTGCAATAATCCACAAAGTATGGTCTGCTCACCCATAAGGTCAGATTTCACTTCGGCTACGAAAGAAGATTCCAACACCCCGGCTTTATGTCCGCCAGTACCTGCAGCATAAGCTTTGGCCTGTTCCAAACCTTTACCTTCAGGATCATTGTCCGGATGTACGGCAATTAATGTAGGAACACCGAAACCTCTTTTATATTCTTCACGAACCTCAGAACCTGGACTCTTTGGTGCTACCATAATAACGGTAAGATCCTTACGGACCTGCATACCTTCTTCAACGATATTAAAACCATGGGAATAAGATAATGTGGCCCCTTTTTTCATCAAAGGCATTACCGCACTTACTACATTGGTATGTTGCTTGTCCGGAGTAAGGTTGATCACCAAATCTGCCGAGGGCACCAACTCTTCATAGGTACCAACAGTAAAACCGTTTTCGGTTGCATTGATGTAAGATTGTCTTTTTTCCTTTATGGCCGCTTCACGAAGGGTATAGGAAATATCAAGGCCCGAATCCCTCATGTTCAATCCTTGGTTGAGGCCTTGTGCCCCACAACCTACAATTACTATCTTCTTACCTTTTAAAGCAGTTACACCATCAGAAAATTCGCTGGAATCCATAAATCTACATTTCCCCAACTGGGTCAATTGATCCCTTAGTGATAGTGTATTAAAATAATTTGCCATTTTAAATTCTCGTTTTAAGCCCCGATATTTCTCGGGATTGATTATTAATCTTGATAAAAGTTTTTTAATAGTTTGCTTATCGGCATCTCTGCCTTTGACACGGCTATTCTACCTGATCGAACGAACTGCATGATCCCATAAGGTAATAATGCTTCGTGCATTTCGTCTATCTCATGTCTTCGTCCTGATTTTGCCAACACAAAAAAGTCGCGGGAAACGGTAACGATCTGTGAATTACTCTCTTTAATGATATTCTGTATTTGACGTTCATCAAAAAGAAGGTGGGAAGCCACTTTGAATAATGCCGATTCTTGATAAATGATCTCATCATCATCATGGAAAAAAGCCTTTATGACCTCAATCTGTTTTTCAATTTGTTGTACTATTTTACGTGTCCAATCCTCGGTGGTATTTACAACGATCGTGAATTTGGAAACATTCTCAATCTCCGATTTAGAAACGTTAAGACTCTCTATATTAATGTGACGTTTCAAGAAAATACCTGAAATCCTATTCAGTAATCCCACATTATTTTCAGCATAAACTGAAATCGTAAACCATTCTTTTTTCATAATAAAAGTAACACTAAGTCTGTTCGAACGCAGTCGAGAACAAAATATTCAGTAAACCAAGACCTCCCGACTGCGCTCGAGGGGACATTTTCCATATTGTTTGATCGTATGATCGATCATTATAAATCCGTGGTAACTCAAAAACCTTGGAAATGTATATCTATTTCAATCTAATATCCGATACAGATGCCCCTGAAGGTATCATTGGGAATACGTTATCTTCTTTCTCTACCCTTACTTCCAAGAAGTAAGCATCTCTCGAGGCCAACATTTCGGCAATAGTAGCTTTTAGATCTTTTCTATCTGTTATTTTTTTAGCGGTAATATCATAACCTTCTGCAATCTTCACGAAATTCGGATTGCTCATAACCGTTGAGGCATATCTACTTTCAAAGAACAGTTCTTGCCATTGGCGTACCATTCCCAAATGCTCATTATTCAAAACCACGATTTTCACCGGGGTTTTATTCTGGAATATAGTTCCCAATTCTTGAATGGTCATTTGATACCCACCATCACCGATTATGGCAACGACTTCCCGATCCATTGCGCCCATTTTGGCACCAATGGCAGCCGGCAATGCAAATCCCATGGTTCCTAGTCCACCGGATGTAATATTACTTTTGGATTGTTTGAACTTTGAATATCTACAAGCAATCATTTGATGTTGCCCAACATCGCTCACGATAACGGCCTTATGACCCGAAGCGGTATTTATTTCATTGATTACTTCGGCCATGGTCATCCCTTCTTTGGTAGGGTGTAATTCGTCCTTAATGACCGCATCGAATTCTATTTTATATCTTTTCTTGAACTCATTATGCCAAGCCTCATGCTTGTTTTCTTTTATTTTGGGCAATATCATTCCCAATGTTTCCTTTGAATTACCCAATACCGCCACATCGGCTGTTACATTTTTATTGATTTCTGCAGGGTCTATTTCAAAATGTATGACCTTGGCCTGCTTTGCATAAGTATCCAAATTACCTGTGACCCTATCGTCAAAACGCATACCAATGGCAATAAGCACATCGCATTCATTGGTCAACATATTCGGCGCATAATTACCATGCATCCCTACCATTCCCACATTCAATGGGTGGTCGGAGTCCAAAGCGGAAAGTCCCAAAATGGTCCAAGCTGCGGGAATTCCTGATTTTTCTATCAATTCCTTCAATTCATCTTCAGCCTGACCCAAAATAACACCTTGGCCGAATACGATCATAGGTTTTTTGGCCTCATTAATCAATTTGGCCGCAGCATCTATTGCTTCTGTATTTGGTTTTGGTACGGGATTATAACTTCGGATACCGGTGCAATGCTCATAACTGAAATCCAATTGATCGAACTGGGCATTTTTTGTGATATCGACAAGAACAGGTCCTGGACGACCGGATCTGGCGATATAAAAAGCCTTGGCCAAAATCTCCGGAATTTCCTCCGCTTTGGTAATCTGGTAATTCCATTTGGTCACCGGAGTCGAAATACCGATGATATCGGTTTCCTGAAATGCATCAGAACCCAATAAATGTCTCGTTACCTGCCCTGTTATACATACCATTGGAGTTGAGTCTATCTGGGCATCTGCCAAGCCTGTAACCAAATTCGTTGCTCCCGGTCCTGAAGTTGCCATGGCAACCCCAACCCTACCCGTTACGCGTGCAAAACCTTGGGCCGCATGGGTCGCCCCTTGTTCATGACGGGTAAGAATATGGGTCAATTTATCCTGAAACTTATAAAGTTCGTCATAGACCGGCATAATAGCCCCACCTGGGTATCCATAAAGTATATCTACACCTTCTGCCAATAAACAATGTATAATCGCCTCTGCACCACTTACCTTCATCGCCGTGGTTTTTTTGGCATCTTTATTCTTTTCTTTCAAAGTCTCCATAATTATTTATACTTATTGGGGTATTTAAAAGTATCTCCCCTTTATGCCCCAATGGGGTAAATTTCGATTATAACATCCTAGAATTCATCGGTAACACAACCTTGGGCTGCCGATGAGACCGAACGGGCATATTTATACAATACCCCTTTTTTGAATTTTAATTCTGGCTCAACCCACTCTGATTTACGTTTTGCAAGCTCTTCTTCCGAAACTTCCACATTTATCGAATTGGTTTCCGCATCAATGACGATCGTATCCCCATCTTTAACTAAGGCGATTACACCACCCTCTTGAGCTTCGGGAGAAATATGGCCGACAACGAAGCCATGGGTACCTCCGGAAAAACGACCGTCTGTAATCAAGGCTACGTCTTTACCTAAGCCTGCGCCCATTATGGCCGCTGTAGGTTTTAGCATTTCCGGCATTCCAGGCCCCCCTTTAGGACCTTCATAACGAATCACGACCACGTCCCCTTTTTTAACAAGTCCGTTACGTATACCGTCATTGGCATCGTACTCACTGTTGAAAACTTTGGCCACACCTTTAAAAATGAGTCCTTCTTTACCGGTTATTTTTGCTACGGAACCATTTTTTGCAAGGTTACCATAAAGCATGCGTAAATGCCCTGTAGCTTTAATGGGTTTGTCCAAAGGCATGATAACATCCTGTCCTTCTTCTAAATCCGGTACATTTTCCAAGTTCTCTGCCAATGTTTTACCAGTGACGGTCAAACAATCACCATGTAAAAGTCCGTTCTTCAATAAATATTTCAATACGGCTGGAATTCCGCCAACACGGTGAACATCTTCCATTAAATATTTACCGCTAGGCTTTAGATCTGCAATGAAAGGGGTCGTGTCACTGATATGTTGGAAATCCTGTAAGGTAAAATCGATATCAGCAGCCCTTGCTATGGCCAAGAAATGTAAAACCGCATTGGTTGACCCTCCCATAATAGTAACTAAGCGAATGGCATTTTCCAATGATTTTCTTGTTACAATATCCAATGGTTTAATGTCCTTCTCAATAAGAACCCGCATTTGCTTACCAGCCTCTACACACTCCTTCTCTTTTAGATAATTATCTGCAGGATTGGAAGAATTATAAGGTAATGACATTCCAAGAGCCTCAATGGCAGAAGCCATCGTATTGGCCGTATACATACCTCCACAAGCACCTGCTCCAGGAATCGATTTTTTTATAATGCTTTTGAATTCGTCTTCTTCCATAGTTCCGGCAACCTTCTCTCCCCAAGCCTCAAACGCTGAAACGATATCAAGTTTTCTATCATTATGACATCCTGATGCAATAGTACCGCCATAAACCAAAATAGAAGGTCTATTCAATCTAATCATCGCCATAAGGGCTCCTGGCATGTTCTTGTCGCAACCTACAACCGTTACCAAGGCATCATATGACATTCCCTGAACTACGGTCTCCATAGAATCCGCGATTATATCCCTTGAGGGTAATGAGAAACGCATTCCTGGGGTTCCCATTGAAATACCATCACTTACCCCGATAGTATTGAAGATCAGTCCAACTGTTTCCTTTGAATTAACCCCTTCTTTCACCAATTTGGCAAGGTCGTTCAAATGCATGTTACACGGATTCCCCTCGTAACCCGTACTAGCTATACCGACCAAAGGCTTATTAAAATCCTCATCTTTAAAACCAATACCGTACAACATGGCCTGAGCAGCTGGTTGTGTTGGGTCTTGGGTTACATTCTTACTATATTTATTCAATTCCATCTAGTATACTGTATTGTATATTTATGCTATTATATGTTTTTTAACAATCAAATATAATTCAATAATAAAAGGTAATTTTTTAACTCGGTTTCCTGCTCTAAATCCAATACTTGTATAATTTATATATATACCTGTATATCAATTATTTAAATAGTCTTTTTATACCATATTCAATACTTTTAATATCCTTGGGAAATTACTTGGGAAACATAAAAAAAAGAAAGTTATCAACCTTAGAAAGGATGAATAAGTGACTATTGATGTAAAAATACATCAGTAAACCAAACATGAACACCCCTAGGTTTTTGGAAAACGAAAGGTCATGGTTTTATTTGTTACATTTGGTTTCATTTCGAATTTATGGAAGTACAAAAAACCCAAATCGAGTTCTTTAATTCCCAAGAAACCAAAAGTGTGGCTTTTCGGAAAAAGGCCCTTAAGCGTTTACAGAAAGAAATTGAGGCTAAAGAGGAAGCTATATGTGATGCCTTATATGCCGACTTTAAAAAACCCAGGTTCGAAACCTTGGCCGCTGAGACCCAATTTGTTCTGGCCGAATTGAAATTAGCCATAAAGAACATTGAATTATGGACCCGTCCAGAACGAAAGTCAAGCACCCTTTTGAATTGGCCCTCATCAGACTGGATCTATAAAGAGCCCTATGGTTCGGTGCTGATCATAGCTCCATGGAACTATCCTTTTCAATTGGTATTCGCACCCCTCATCGGAGCTATCGCTGCAGGGAATACCGTCGTGGTAAAACCCTCTGAAGCAACACCGAACACCTCAAAAATAGTTGATGAAATCATAACTGCCGTGTTCCTACCTGAACATGTATCGGTAGTCGAAGGTGGCGTAGAAGTATCCCAGCAGTTATTGGCCCAAAAATGGGATTATATATTCTTTACCGGGAGTACCCGGGTAGGTAAGATAGTTTATGAGAGTGCGGCAAAACACCTAACACCCGTTACGCTGGAGTTAGGTGGAAAAAATCCAACCATAGTAGACCAAACCGCTTCCTTAAGTTTGGCAGCTAAAAGAATCGTTTGGGGTAAATTTTTAAACGCAGGGCAAACCTGTATTGCCCCTGATTATATTTTAGTTCATAATAGTGTCAAGAACAAACTTATAGAAGCCCTAAAGGAAAGCATCATAAAATGTTATGGAAACCCTATTGAAGACTCTCCAGATTATGCTCGTCTTGTCAATGCAAAACACTATGCCGGATTAAAAGACATGCTACAAGGGGAGACCATTCTCTTTGGAGGGGAAACCAATGACAGTGACAACTATCTTTCCCCAACTTTGGTAGACGAACCTAAAATGGACAGTGCACTAATGAAAGGTGAGATCTTTGGACCAATTCTCCCGATTATTGCCTTTGATAATCTAAAAGATATCGACAAGTATATTTCCCATTATGGCAAACCCTTGGCCACGTACTTATTTTCAACGGATAAGAAATTCCAACAAAAAATCATTTCCGAATACAGTTTCGGAGGTGGTGCCATAAACGATACGGTCATACAGATTACCAATAAAAAACTTCCGTTCGGTGGTGTTGGCCCTAGTGGTATCGGTTCTTACCATGGTAAAACATCATTTGACCTATTTTCGCATCAAAAAGCCATCATCAAAAAACCCAATTGGTTGGATGTACCGTTGCGTTATCCCCCATACAACCTTCCTTTAAAATTCATAAAAAAAGTAAAACATCTTTTTTAAGCACCATGGAAAAAACAGTCACAGAGGCGATAGCATATCGCCGATCGGTTCGTATTTATAAAGAGGATATTGAGTTGAATGATGAAATAGTACGCAAATGCCTACTGAATGCTTCCCTTGCCCCAACCAGTAGTAATATGCAATTATGGGAATTCTACCATGTAACGGATAAAACAAAGCTTAAAGCCCTATCAAAAGCATGTTTTGACCAACCTGCCGCAAAGACAGCAAAGCAATTGGTCGTGGTGGTGACCCGAAAAGACCTTTGGCGTAAAAGAAGTAAAGCAAATCTTGATTTTCTTAAAAAGGGATTTGAAAAAACAACGGATAAAAAGGATTCGACTAGGGAAAAATTCGTTTTGAATTATTACAAGAAACTGATTCCTACATTATATACGGAGTTCTTGGGTATTATAGGGGCCTTGCGTTTTATCTTTTTTCAGATTGTAGGACTTTTTAGACCCATATATAGACAGGTTCGTAAATCCGATATGCGTATCGTAGCTCACAAAAGTGCAGCATTGGCTGCTCAGAATTTCATGATCTCAATGTCCGCAGTGGGTTATGATACCTGCCCAATGGAAGGTAGCGACACCTTACGAATAAAAAGGATTTTAGACCTACCTCGGGGAGCAGAGATCAACATGGTCATTGCTTGTGGTGTTCGTGATGACAAAGGAGTGTACGGACCACGATTCAGAATACCATTCGAAGAAGTATACCATAAGGTCTAGGCTAATTCAAAAGTATTGACCTACCCTAACTTAAATGAAATCGCATCACCAAATTTCTTTTGTGCCAATATGGATATGGCCTTGTCTTTCAACTGTAGAATCCTCGGATACCCTCCTGTTGTTTGACCGTCTTTCATTAAGATGATCAATTTTCCCGAGGGGGTTAATTGCACGGTACCCGGCATGGTAGCGGAAGTCAACATAGACCAATCGTGCTCCTTTATCTTTTCGTTGAATTGATACCCCATTCTGTTGTATTCTTTGGCAACAGTAAATGAATTTATAAAAAGTTGCTCTAACTGCATATCATCCAACAACTTGAATTCCGGACCTTTTGAAACCATCAAAACAGTTTCATCTAGAAAGGAATTGGATTTCAATTCGGAAATCTTTGGTTCAAAATCCAAACATTCTTCATAAGGCAATTCGGTATTCTCTTTTATAAAACCTTTTTTGGTTATCGGAAAATATTGTGATCTGCTACCTAAGACGACTTTAGATTGAAAACCACCTTTCAAGGCCAGATATCCTCTAAACCCCTTAAGTAATTTACCATAGGAAAGTATGTCACCCGCTTTTACCTTATGTACTTTGTTGTTCGATAAAGGTTCGTTGTTCAACGTTACTGAAAATTCAGCCCCTGCCATAACGATATATGTGGCCTTCTCAAATAACAAAGTTGGCCCTGTCATTGTAATTTCCAAAACAGCGGCATTGGTTTCATTCTCCAATAAAATATTGGCATTTCTGACAACATCCAGGTCCATTATACCGGAAACCGGTACGCCTTTATCCCTATAGCCAAAACGCCCTTCATCTTGAAGGGTGGTATATAAACCGGATTTCAATACTTTAAGCATCCAACTTTACTTTTTCAAATTGGTAAATTCCTACTTCTCCTTGTATTTTGTGTAAATCGTATTCTGCCCTGGAAATAGGATAAAACTGAATTTTATCGCCTACATTCACAAAACATGGTTCCTCCCTTTCCGCATCAAAAATAGGTACGGAACAATTTCCTATAATATTCCAACCTCCAGGCGATTCTTGGGGATATATACCGGTTTGTTTGCCAGCAAGTCCGACTGAGCCTTTATCCACTTTCTGCCTTGGCTCCGAACGCCTAGGAACCTCTAACTCCTTTGGCAAACCTCCTAAATACATAAATCCGGGTAAAAAGCCGATACCATAAACCGTAAATATACTTGAGGTATGCAATGCTATTACATTTTCTACCGTTATACCCAATTTCTTGGCCACATCCTCAATATCGATGGCAAAATCCGAATCATAACAAACGGGTAACCTCCATAAAAAAACATCCCTTTTTTTAACCGTTTCCCTGTCTTTGTACCAAGTTTTCAATTCTTTTTTGAAACCCTGATAATCGATTATCCTATTTTTATCTATTAGGGTAAGGGAATTGTATGCAGGGACCATTTCCCACTCTTCCTGGTCTAAACGGTTTTTCTTTAAATAAGACTTAAATTGGATGATATCCTCTAAAATGGCCTCATCTACCTCGTTGGGCCATTCTACCAAAACGGCATGCTCACCAAAGGATCGAATGGAAATCTTATAATCTTTCACTTTTTAATATAGATTTGTTGCTTGGGCAATTCGTTCGAAAGATACATTAAAATTTGAAACGCATTGGGGGTGTCACCATGTAAACAATAGGTGTCGGCGTTCATAGCACATTCTACGCCATTCAAAGTAACAACCATTCCCTGCTTTACCATACGGGCCAAATGATTTAAAACTGCCTTGGGTTCGTTAATAACCGCATTGGGCAATTTCCTGGAAACCAAACTCAAATCCTCATTATAATTTCTATCGGCAAAGGCTTCAAATTTTACGGAAAAACCCCTATCCCGCGCTAGTTTGGCAATCACGGAATTTGGGGGAACATACAGGTGAACAGAAGGTTTATAGGCTTTAATTGCAGATAAATAATTCTCGGCAAGTGATTCGTCCTTAGCCAAATCGTTATAAAGGGCCCCATGGGCCTTAATATGATGTAATGTAACTTGCTCATGGTCCAAAATAGATTGTAACCCTTTGATTTGATTTTGGATACTTAAACTTAGTCTGTCCGAATCAATGGCCATAGTTGACCTTCCAAAATTTTCGGTATCGGGATAGGAAGGGTGCGCACCAACGAGGACCTTGTGCTCCTTGGCCAAAATAACCGTTCGGGTCATTGTTTCTTTGTCCCCAGCATGTCCGCCACAGGCAATATTACAGGAGGAAATCAATGGAAGAATGGCTTCTTCATTACCTATACCCTCCCCCACATCACAATTGATATCGATATTGAACTTTTCCATTTATAGAAAACCGAGAACTTTAATTATACTTTTTATTCCCAATACCAAAGAGAGTAGAACAATTATAAAACCCAAAATATTCTGCATTTTGGTATTTCCGTATTCTCCCATGAGCTTGGGTTTATTCACCATCCAAAGAAGAAAAACCGCTATTACGGGAAGTAATACTCCATTTGCCACTTGGGCAAATTTGATGATTTCTATTGGTGTGATTCCAAAAGAAAGGAAAAACACGCCCAATCCTAGAATAAGCATCCATACAACCCTGAATCTTGAATCTTTCAATCCGGCATTCCATCCAAAACAACTATTGGCAACATATGCTGCTGCCAAAGGGGCTGTTATAGAGGAGGTAATCCCAGCTGCGAACAATCCTATTCCCATAAAATACTGGGCACTATCACCATATAAAGGCTCCAGACCTTTAGCCAAATGCATTACATTGGCCAATTCCTCACCGGGAATGGCGGCAGCAGCTATAACAATGGACATGGAGACCAAACCTCCTAAAGCAATAGCGACCACTGTATCTTTTTTTGCCAATGGAAGGTCACTTTTTTTCTTCCATTTCTCACTCACCAAGGAAGCATGTAAAAATAGATTATAGGGAACGACCGTAGTACCTACCAAAGCAATAATGGTCAACAGGCTATCCTTGGGCACCTTGGGAATAAACGCCCCTTTTAGAATTTCTAAAATATCCGGTTTCGTAATTATCGCGGTCAACAAGAAGGAAATACTCATGACCAATACCAAGCCTACGAAAACCTTTTCCAAAGTTTTATAACTACCAAGATATAATAACCCAAAGGCAAGAAGACCAATGATAAAAGGGTAATAGAAATTATATTGTTCTCCGAAGAGTGCATTCATACCCAAAGTAGCCCCACCGATATTACCGGCTTCATAAGCCGCATTGCCAATTACTATGGCAGCCAACACAATACCAATGACCAATATACGGATCCACGGTGTTGTCAATTCACTCTTAATCGCATCAGCCAAACCTTTTTGGGTAATGATGCCTAATCTAGCAGACATTTCCTGTAACACGGCAGTAGCGATAATTGATAACAATAAAGCCCATAAAAGACCAAAACCGAAACTCATCCCTGCCAAGGTACAGGCGGTTACCGTACCTGGCCCGATAAAAGCAGCGGCAATGAGTACTCCTGGACCTATTTTCTTGAACATTTTACTCTGAATGATTTAATGCATATAAAGCAAAAGTCCCCAACCAATGGGTACCTTCATAATTGTCATCTACGATACTGGGTAAGGAATAACTTAGGTGTTTATCGGCAATCGGTATTAAATAGGAATATTCGGGTAGGGTTTTCGCTATACCATATAAACACCATGCCCTACTAAAATTAAGTCCATCTATATGAACGAGTTTACCGTCGGTCCTATCCGATACTTCACCTGTCTCCAATACAAAGGAAGGTTTGGTCAATTGAGGTAAAAAATTCTTTATCCAATGTTTGAATTCTTTTGGTGTCAATACCTTGCGCACTACATCAGCCTCTTGTAGACATGGTGATAAAAAATCGAAACCACTTGGTTCCCATTCGAGCGGACATCCTATATCTTTAATATAAAATCGGGTCACACTTCGTTTAATGACTTCCTGCAGTTGTTCATTATTCACCGTTTTGGCATAATCCCAGGCCAATGACATTCCAAAAGCCGTGTTACTATGTTCCCCTACGCGTATGGGATAATTTAATTTGGGAAGAAAATCTATATATCCTTTTACGATAATATCAACTAAAGGTTGCAGATTCCCAGATAAATCTTTCGCCATTGGATCATCCCAAGTTTGAAGTTCTTCAGCGAGTTTCAACAACCACGCCCAACCATACGTTCTTTCATAATTGGTATTGCCCTTCATACCGAAATAATTTATCTCGGATTCAATATTCTCCTTTGATAGATTTTCCGCAAGTTTGGTACGTATGATCTCGGCTTCGTTTAAATCGGGAAATTGCTTTAATAGAGAAACCAATGACCAATGTCCGTGCACTGAGGAATGCCAATCGAAGCAACCATAGAATGCCGGATGTAAAGTTTTAGGGTTTTTAAGATGGGTCGAATCGTTTAATGTTTGCCCCAGTCTATTGGGATATTCAACCTGCATACATGCCAAAGGCAAACTGGCCAATCTATTGGCTTCGACTAAATTCAATTCTGGTCTAACTGCTTCTTTTGCATTGGAATTTTTGGGTTGTACCCCTTCTTTACAACCAAAGGTCATTAAAACAAAAAACAATATTACACTGACCTTTTTACATAAATACTTCATAATCCGTGGTTTGGTATAACTGCTAAATTACACATTATGGAATAAAAAAAAAGACAATTTTAGATAGAAAGGATCCATGTTGCAAAACCGGCGTTTCACAACACTTTTAACATTTCAAAATGCAGTTCATCTAATATTTTGCCGTTCGTCTAAAACTGGGGTGTTATACATCGAAAATATATAATAATACTTAAAATACACGGTTATTATTATCCCAAATCAAAATCAAAACTAATTAAATGAAGTGCGTAGAATGCAGTAAGAAACTCGGTTACATGGAACACAGAAATTCAATGGACCATTTTGGCGTTGAGCTATGTGAATACCACCAGACCCGACTGGTAAAGTTGATCGAGATGAACAAGACACCTATTGAGGCCATACAATTATATTATGGCTTAAAAGAAGCAGGTGTAAAGGCCATGTTGGAATGGTGGGACGGTAATAAATCAGTTGACATCGCCATATCAAGGGTTAAATTGAATATTGAAATAGATACGGAGTATCATATGTTGACCCATGAACAGGCAATCAATGATCTTGAAAGAGCCATGCACTCCTTTAAAAACGGGTTTACAACCATTCGAATACCTCATGTTTTAATTAAACATTATCTGAAGGAGACCGTAAACAATATCCTAGGAATCATGGAAGGGCTTAAGGCAAATATAAAGGTGATTTAGCCCTATAATCGCTGTAGTATATTTTATAAAACGAAGTTATGGGTACTTATAAGAAGGTATTGACCAAACCGTTATGGATATTAATAGGCGCCATATCTATGGGCCTATTGATGAAAATCCTAGGTTGGCCCATGGCCAATGAGGTAATGCTCATTTCATTCATTGCAATTGGTTCCCTTTATACGTATCGTTTCTGGAAAAAACCATTGAAAAGATTCAATGACTACAACAAATTGGTCTTCATCCTTTTTTGGTCCTTAAACGGTGTATTGAATATCTTGGATGTACCCCATAATCTTTTTATTCACTCCATTATAGCCATATCATTCGTGCTCTGGTTCGTATTTGAAGGCACATCCTATTTTTTACGTGGAAATCAAAAAGTAAAGAATAGATCATTGCATTTACTATGGAATGTTGTTATGGTGCTTGGTACTTTGGCCATTATCGCAGGTAGCCTATTGAAAATATTGAACTGGGAATATTCAACCTTGGTCCTAATTTTAGGTATAGCCATATTATGTGCCTATATATTCAAGGACACATTTTCTACGAACCAAAGAATAACCAAAGAGGAACAGAATAACGAAGAATATCAATTATAGATTTTATTACATAAGGACAGTTAAAGGCGGATATTGAAATTATATAATATCCGCCTTTGTTTTTTTTTGCAAAGAGTTCTAAAAAAATCTCCATTGAGCCGTATCTTTAATGAAAGTGATTCGTTGAACGACCTATATTAAGGGTCTATTGATTTTCACCTTTTTGAATTGATAGATCAAATCTTCCTTTAAACGATGTTAGTCCCCCCACATCGATTTTTATTCCCTTTTCACGAATTTAGAAAAGAATAAGATCAACTCTACTGTTATGTATATATAACAATCAGAGCCATGAAAAAACAATCTATCGCGCAATGTCTTTTATATGCCTTTTGCACCTTTTGCTTTCTCTGGGCCATATATGTGCTTTTTTTCAGGGCATAAATAATTTGAATTATTGGGTACACCACACTGAAAATGGTTAACCTATTAATACGTTATCGCATCAATCGCCCTGTCGTATTACCCCCTAAAATATTGGTAACTTCTTTGAGTGTCGTTAAATTCACATCACCCTCATAAGTATGTTTAAGGGCACAGGCCGCACTTGCAAATTCAATGGCCTTATAATCATCGTACTGTTGTAACCCATAAATGAGTCCTGCTGCAAACGCATCTCCGGTCCCAATACGATCTACGACGTGTGTAATATCAAGATCTTCCGTCTCCTTGAACTCGATTCCGTTCCACATTCTGGCCCTTATTTTATGCCAAGAAGAATTTAATGACGTCCTTATTTTATCAAAAACCTTTTCTATGGATGGGAAAGCCTTCATCAACTGTTTACTCGCTTCAATAAAGTCATCATTGGAATACCCGAACGAAGTGCCCAATACCTCATTGATCTCATTTATACCTCCGATAAATATGGTGGAGTAATTAAGTAGTTCTATCAAGGCCTCTTTGGGGTCTTGGTCATAATTCCATAACCCACTGCGATACGTTGGATCTGCCGAAACCGTCATTCCTTTTTCCCTAGCCAGTTTAAGTCCGGCCTTCAAGGTGTCAAAAGCCCCTTTTGACAATGCGGGGGTTATACCCGTCCAGTGCATCCAAGAGCCACTTTCCAAAGCATTTTCCCAATTGACCTTCTCAGGTACGATTTCCGAAAATGCGGAATGCGATCGATTATAGGAAATGGTACTGGGTCGCATTACGGCACCTACTTCCAAGAAATACACTCCTAAAGGGCGTTTCGACAACGAGATCAAACTCGTATCCACACCGAATTTTCGAATGTAGGAAATAGCCGTTTCTCCAATAAAATCGTCGGAAACCGCACTTATATGCTTTACGTCACCCCCGAAATTAGCAATTGAAATACCCACATTCAATTCGGTACCCCCAAAATAGAACTCTACTACATTGGATTGAATGAACTTTTTGTTACTTGTCGGAGATATCCGCATTAAAACCTCCCCGAATGTTATAATTTGACCCATACTTATATTTTGGCCCTAAATTACCAAAGGAAGATCGATTTATAAACCCTTACCATAAAAAATATTGGCACTTGTATAGTTCTTGGTATAACTTGGTACACAACCCATTAGTTCTGTTTATAGTTGTATCCAAAAAGATTACAGCGTATGATCATTTTAATTTAAGGATGCGTTTTTCCTCCAAATATTCTAAAATAACCTTCTGGATTTTCCCCACAAACAAGTTCAAAAAATAGTTATTCAAGGATTTTAGAACATCTCCAGAATGTCCCGATCCATTGTTATGGTAGGTTCATCAACATATTAAACAGAAGGGTGATTTTCGTTCAGCCAAAGGTGAGACCATCATTACACAAAGGTCTTTAAATACGTCGGATCGAATACCTGCGACACATTAACCAGTGAGGCCTAAACCAGCAGTGCCTAATACAGATTATAGCACTTTTCAGCGAATTCTTCCCAAAATAATAAAATGAACGTACCCCAACAGTCCTACCAGTGGGGGTCCTTTCCTCTGACCAAGTATAAATTCATCTATTCATCACTTTGTGTAACTCTTTAATCCTTTCATAAATTCTTTGAAGTGTGGTAACAGGTTTTTAAATAAAGGAAGCTCTTTTTCTTTTAATATTACTCCCGTGAACAATTTCAATCCGATTCCCAAAGAAGCTACATCCGTATTAGAGAATTCCGGATGTTCTTTCAACTTCTTTACGATCTCAAACAAGTTATCATGACTTATGGTTTCGAATTCCAACTTTTCTTCACCGAAATTACCTTCCTTAGTCAATTCTTCAACTGTTATTTTGTATTTCATTTTTATTTGTTTTCAAGCTGTGACATCAACAATTCAATTTCTTGAATCTTGTCTTTATCCATTGTTTTATTAAACCCAACTACATAAAGTAAAGACATCATTAAAAGCATTCCGATACCAACTACCAACACCTTTCGCATACTTAGATATTTTTTAATTGGTTTAAAATTGAAATAGATATGGAATGCCCCTGAAATGGTCATTAATACTCCAAATATTTTATGTACGGGATGCATTTGCAATTGAAATTCGAGACTGTTCAAAACTATCATCAATATTCCTGAAGATGCCAACGCCATTAAGGAAACCAAGAGTGTTATGGAAACTGTTTTTCTGAACATAATAATTGAGTTTTTTAACTTATTTTACTTATAAGCTTAATGGGTTATTACATTACCCTTCATTTTTTGCATTTCTTTTATTGGTGGATCTAAAACTATCATATGCATAAACATTGTTTGAATATTCTCAACTGCATTTAATCGCACATTTCGCACTTTTCCTGCCCAATTCATTATATATTTTGAAGCTCCAAGTTCTGCCGCGGTCATAATTTTTTCTTTGTACTCGTAGTGAGCTGCGGAACCGTGGTATCTTTGGGTTGTTTCCTCTAATAACTTGTGATATTCAGGAGACATAGCTACCTCAAAAACAATTTTCTTCATATCTTTTATCTGAGCTTCGTATTGTTCCATATGAAATCTGGTTCCTATAATTCTTTCATGACCAATTACTACAAATTCAAAATCGTAATTATCTAAAAGATATCTTGGTAACTGAAAGGCAAAATCAGGATCTGAAGATTCTCCCCAGTGAATCCAAGGAGCAGCATCTGGGTGGAACATATCTATTGCAAACAATATTTTTTGCTGGGGAGCATACATAATAATGTCTTTTTGCGAATGCCAGTTTCTTCCCAGATCTTTGAATTCTAATCGTAACCCCCCTGTTTCCAACACATATTCATCTTTCCAAGTAACATCCGGTAGCGGGCGTTTAGGGTCTTCGGCAGCCTTTAAAAATTCGGTCATGGTCTCATTACCAATTAAAATTGCGGATTTAGGATATAAATAAGCGCCTTGTGCGTGATCTGCGTGATGGTGAGAATAGATTACGTGGGTAATAGGCTTATCCGTAATTTGTGGAATCAACTTTAAAGTATATGGTGAAACTCCAGGAACAGGATCAACCACCACAACTCCGTTGTCCGTTACAAAAAACACCATATGTTCAAAATTATCATGAACAAAGTATGCGTTTTCCGCTATTTTGTAATAATTGAATCCGCTTTCAGGTAATTTCCCATACA
Organism: Maribacter sp. TH_r10; assembly: GCF_033101095.1. Taxonomy (NCBI): domain Bacteria; kingdom Pseudomonadati; phylum Bacteroidota; class Flavobacteriia; order Flavobacteriales; family Flavobacteriaceae; genus Maribacter; species Maribacter sp. TH_r10. Next base: position 845,042 of record NZ_JAWMPY010000002.1, read on the forward strand.
CATAATCCCGTGATGCGTATTTAGCTTTTGTTTTTTCCATATCGAACTTTTCTTGCGCAAACAAAGAGGTGTTCAAAATAAAGAGGATTAAAAATAGTAATGATACCGTTTCTTTTACTCCTACTTGTTTCCTTACGTTTTTAGTTTTTTTGGTTTCCATTTCTTCAATGATTTAAATTGATAGAATATGAAACAAAGGTATCTGCCAAGTAGTTATTGGGTAATACACTTATTACCGAAAGTATGGTACTTTTCGAGGAACTAATGTGAAGGTTTATAGAGAATCAATTCGCTATTTGGTACTTTTTACGGACTTCCTCCCTGTATTTTGATGGGCTTTGGCCGGTCTCACGCTTAAAATACCTGCTGAAATAGGAAGTATCTTCAAAATTGAGGGTGTAACCAATTTCAGCTGTGGTCAACTCTGTATTGGCCAATCTCCTTTTGGACTCGAAGATAATTTCCTGACGGATAAGTTGTCCTGGAGAATATCCTGTGATTTTTTTAACCGTATCTCTAAGATGCGTTGCACTAATACCTATTAAATCTGCATATTCCTGCACAGAGCGAACGGTTAAATAGTTCTCTGATACAAGTTGCCTGAATTGCCGAACCATGGCATTGGTGGTGTCCAAAATATCCTGCGGCTGATCTTTGGCATGTATGCGTAATAGACTTACAAGTAAAATATGTACATAGGCTCTAAGCATGGAAAGACTGCTCTCCGATTTTCTTAAGTATTCTTCATTGATTTCATTGAATAAAGCATGTATTTTAGGAAGGTTCTCAGCATTTAAACAAACACAGGGTGCTTTACTCAAACTGTTGAAAATTGCCAAATCACCTTCATGATTAAATGCTGTAGCAGGTGGAATTAAAAATTCCCGGGGGAAAAGCAATACTTTACCTGCCAATCCTTTTTCTAATTTCCAAAAATGTATTTGCCCTTGGGAAAGAAAATAAAAGGAGGGCGTTTTAATTTCATATGGTTCATAATCAATGATATGCTGTCCGGCACCTTCCTCCAAAAAGATCAGTTCAAAATAATCATGCCTATGCGGAATTGTAGCTTGCGCCCTGTTACTCATCAAGTCGAATTGGGTAATTACAAATGGGAAATTCGGGTCTATAGACAGTACCGGGTGGCCATCCCTGATATTCACATATTTGTGTGTCTCTGAGTAATGATGGAATGGTATGTCATTTTTAATATGCAAATGAATCTACGTTATCTCTAATAACCGAACCGTTTAATGTCATGGAATAATTGCAACTGAACCAACTATTCCTATACAATGATCACTATTTTCTTAACGGGTATTAAGATAAGGATAATTAGCCTAAAAGCATTCAAAACAAGTACACTTTAGTCCTCTAAACACAGACAGGGACAACAAATTGTTTTCAAAAGTAAACCTTTCCTATATCGACGGATAATAAAGGTAAAAAATAGTAATTTTATCAAACACTTGAAGCGTTCAAATACGGATTGCGGTAACCAAAAATCAATTGATATAATAGCCCTTATGAACAAGACAGACTGGATTGGTTTTATCGGTGTTTTTCTAATACTACTTGCCTATATCCTCAATATAACCGGTAAAATCAAAAGCAAGGATCTATCGTTTATTTTATTGAATTTATTGGGCGCAGGATTGGCCTGCTTAGCTTCGATTCTAATGGAATATATTCCGTTTATCTTACTCGAAGGCGTTTGGGCCACCGTATCGCTCATAGCGCTCTTAACTTATAAACGAAAACATTAATGGCAGGAGAAACCAATTTATCCAGATTAATAAAAAGTATGCAACCAATCCTGAACGATAGGGATTATGTGTTCGCAACTGTAAAAGACCTGACCAAAATCAACCGAAATGATACCATATGTGAATTTGAGGAAAAAGAAGGAACAACGATCATTATTGAAAAAGGGAAAGCGGATGAACTCGATTTAAACTATGACTTTATTGCCTCTTGGATTACCCTTAAAGTCCATTCCTCATTAGATGCAGTTGGTTTAACCGCAGCATTTTCTAACGAATTGACCAAATATGATATAAGTTGTAATGTAATCGCCGGATATTATCACGACCATATTTTCGTTGATAAGAAAGATGCAGAAAAAGCGATTGGAGTCTTAACCCGATTATCTGAAAATCAATAAGTCTACTGAAATATTCAATTTTCAAACTATAAACTATAAACTATATCCTTAAAACTTTAAACTATACAACTATCCCAACCAGCCTTCCCGATCTAAACTTCGGTATTGTATGGCTTCGCTGATATGGTTTCCCTTAACTTGTCCACTCTTTTCCAAATCGGCAATAGTCCGCGCCACCTTTAAAATTCTGTCATAGGCACGGGCAGAAAGGTTCAATCGCTCCATGGCATTCTTTAAAAGTGATTTTGAGGCCTCATCCAACTTACAATACTCCCGAATCTGTTTCGTATTCATTTGCGCATTGTAATGTACATTCTCCAATTCCTTAAACCGTTCGGTCTGTATTTCCCGTGCTGCCGTTACCCGCTTGCGAATATCCACACTGCCCTCCCCTTTCCTGTCTTCTGAAAGTTTTTCGAATGGTACAGGTGTTACTTCGATATGGATATCGATACGGTCCAAAAGCGGCCCTGATATCTTACCCATATACCGCTGCATTTCGGCAGGGGAAGAAGTTACAGGGGCATCAGGATCATTAAAATAACCTCCCGGACTGGGGTTCATACTGGCAACTAACATAAAACTACTTGGGTAGGTTACCGTAAAACGGGCCCTTGAAATAGTCACCTCACGATCTTCCAAAGGTTGTCGCATCACTTCCAACACACCTCTTTTAAATTCTGGAAGTTCATCCAAGAACAGAACCCCGTTATGGGAAAGGGAAATCTCCCCAGGTTGTGGATATGCCCCACCACCGACAAGGGCTACATCCGAAATGGTATGATGGGGACTTCGGAAAGGGCGTTGGCTCATCAATCCCATATTCTTTATCTTCCCGACAACACTATGTATTTTGGTCGTTTCCAAGGCTTCATGCAGTGTCATTGGTGGTAAAATAGAAGGCAATCGTTTGGCAAGCATCGTTTTTCCCGATCCTGGTGGACCTATTAAGATTATATTATGTCCGCCTGCCGCCGCAATTTCCATGCATCTTTTTATACTTTCCTGTCCCTTTACATCTGAAAAGTCAAACTCCGGAAAATCGAGGTTCTTATAAAATTCCGCCCGAGTATCAACAATCGTTTGTTCCAAAGGTTCGTCCTTGTCGAAAAAATCGATGACCTCTTTAATATTCTCCACCCCATATACCTTCAAATCAGAAACGATAGCAGCCTCTTTGGCATTATCTTTGGGTAAAATGAATCCGACATATCCTTCTTCCCGTGCTTTAACGGCAATGGGAAGAGCCCCTTTAATAGGCTGCAAGCTACCATCCAATGATAGTTCGCCCATAATCAAGTATTGGTCCAAATTGTTGGACTGTATCTGGCCCGATGCAGTCAATATTCCCACAGCAAGGGTCAAATCATAAGCAGAGCCTTCTTTTCGCAAATCGGCCGGCGCCATATTGATAGTGATTTTTTTACCTGGAATTTTATAACCATTGTTCAACAAAGCCGCCGCAATGCGGTAATTACTTTCTTTTATGGCATTATCCGGTAAACCAACGAGATGGTAACCTACCCCTTTATCAACATTGACTTCTACTGTAATCGTTGTGGCCTCTACCCCGAATACGGCACTTCCAAAAACTTTTGTAAGCATAAATTGTCTTATTCTGTAGGCTTAAATGTAAGTAAAGATTTTGAAGTCTCCTTAATTTCCTTTTCATTCATCAACATTTTTCGAAATTCACCCTTCACGTACATTTCAGCCTGATCGTCATAATGTTCACTGAACGGATTGCCCGATTGCCCTGTTGGTAATATGCTCATACTGTTCTCTATATCCGAAAAATCAATGACCCTACGAGTCGATGGTCCCGCAGTTACATGGTGCATACCATCACCATCATAATTGAAGGCCATATTGTTTATTACTTCCCTTGTTCCTTCAACGGGAAATGGGCCTACATTAAAAAAAGAGCGTAAGGCCTCTACCTGCCCTATGGGATGAGGATGTTCCAATGTATGTACTTTATCCCATGTCCATGCTCCGTTATCGGCTCCCAAATCGCCCTCTAAAAATTCAAAAGCTTGGACAAACGATTCTGTTACAATCTGTGTTTTGGCTTCAACTACAGATTGCGTTTCTATATTATCCCACCAAATGGATTCATTTTTTGCGGCCATCGGGGCTATCGTCCTTTTTAATAAGTGGGTAGACAAGAATTGATCGAACATTTCTTCACCTAACTCATCGACGAAGGTGTTTTTGAGGAAAAAGTATATCCAACGATGAAAAACAGTCGGCTCAATATTATCAAGGTTGTTTTCCCCTTTCCAAACCAACAATTTGTCCAAGACCGAAATTTGGGCATCTGACAGTTCTTCCCTATTGACAACACCATTTAAATCTGTGATAATCGAAGTGTTCACGGATGAGACCACATCATTGATCATTCCTTTTACATCATCTATGGTCCAATCGTTCTTAGCTTCTAAAAGCCCCACAATTCGTTTGGCCCTATTCTCCGGCAAATAGTATCCCGGATATTGCATACCCGCAATGGAATCGGGTTGGTTGTTCGCTGAATACACATAGTTCCAAGGTGGATTTATCGCCTGAGGATTCTCAGAAAAATCCAAATAACGTTCCGGGTCCTTCAGATCGGAAGTATCCTGTAAAACGAATTTCGTATGAGCACTGTTCGCATCCTTATAAATTTTGGCGGATGCCCACCATGCTACATTACCTTCAGCGTCACCATACATAATATTGAGACCTGGGGCATGTATTTTGGGTAAAGCATCTTGAAATTCCGATTTGTTCCTTGCATGGGTCATTCCGTACAAAGCATCCATCAACTCATTCTTATGCTGGGTGAACATCCACCACATGGCAATGGGCCGCTCCCCTTTGACTTGATCTGCGATTCCGTTCAATATGGGTCCGTGTACCGTTTTCCTATAAGTGAATTCAAAATCAGTGGAATCCTTTATCTTAATTATTTTATTTATCTTTTCATAAGTAGACCATCCTTCTTTAGTTCTATATTTATCTTTTTCCGTTGGATGTGATTCCTCATAAAAAAAATCGATATCATCATTTTCGAACATGGTCATACCATACGCTAAATTACGGTCATGGGCCAATAAAGGAAAAGGCATTCCACCCATGAAATAGCCATATTTCTCAAAGTTAGGCGTGTTGATATGTGCCTCGTACCAAACGGCAGGTTGTGAAAACCCGATATGTGGATCATTCGCAAATATCACCTTACCTTTCTTTGTCTTTTCCGGGGCTATTACCCAACTATTACTACCTTCGAACAAGGGCAAGGAAAGGGCTCCCAACGCTTTGGTCACGGACGATGCAATGGAATTATGTAGCGCTTCTTTCGACTCTTCCTTATGGTTTTTTATCCAAACGGTATTGGGATCTACGTTCAAATCAAGATCTTTCAAGTATTCAACTCCCAATTTGTCCTTTATATTGGTCAATAAGGGATCGGTCTTATGGGCCATCGCAAAACTAAATGCCATATACCCTACCGTGTTATAAATATCCTCTAATTGAAAAGGAGCTTTGTCTATTCCGGTCAAGTAAAATTCAATAGGTGTTGGCCCTTCTTCTATGAATTGGTTAATACCATCTAAATATGCCTGGGATAAACGAACTGTGGGACTGTTTAAATCCAATTCCGAAACGGTTTGTTTAGTTGCTTCATCTATCCCAAGAGATAGGAAGAACTTATCGGTATTCAACATTTTACTGCCAAAAACCTCCGAAAGTCGACCTGTACCGATTCTCCGAAGTAACTCCATTTGCCACAAACGGTCTTGGGCATGTACATAACCCAACGTTCGGAAAGCATCGTCTTCATTATCTGCATAGATATGCGGAATTCCGTAGGAATCATAATATACCTTGGTCTCATGTGACAATTTTGAAAGTTTACTCTCACCTTCGTAAGTTGGTGATAAAGCCTGGACGGACACACCAGCGAAAATGGCAGATACAACCAAAAGCACCAATACCACAACACCTATTACCTTAATGCGTTTCATTATTTTGTTTTGGGTTCAATTTGAAAGATAGGGTTATTTAGTAAATAAAAAAAGCACCTCGAAAGGTGCCTTTAATCTTTTGTAATGTATGTGTTTACATGCTATTCAGATCCTATTTTTTTATAGTTTTCCAATCCTTTCAATAACCAATCCCGGTATTCATCACTCGGTGCACTTTGAATGGCACTGTTCAAAAGTTCCAGATCCGAAGAAATAAGCACATAATATGGTTGGGAGGCCGAATTAAAATTAACTGTTTGGAACGTACCCCATTTCTGCCCTATGGTCTGTATGGTCTTTACCCTTCCACTATCATACTTAAAATCAAATTGTTCTTCTAATGGCAGCTCTTTACGATCATCAATGTAGAGTGAAATCAAAACATACTCATCTTTCAACAAAGGATATACTTCCGGGTCACTCCATACATTTTCTTCCATCTTTCGACAGTTTACGCAGGCCCAACCTGTAAAATCCAATAAAATGGGTTTATTGACCGATTTGGCATGTGCCAACCCCGTTTCAAAATCCTTAAAACAATCGATTCCCATGGGGCAATCACTTTCTTGTTGAAACACACTATAGAAATCAGGTGGGGGAAAACCGCTCAATAATTTTAGATTGGAGATTTTAGTAACACCCAATATCAAATAGACGGTGACAGCAATACTTAATACTCCGGTCATTTTTCTGCCCAATGATAATTTCTGTTTGGGTCCGTCATGCTTAAATCTGATGACACCGAACAAATAGAGTGACAACAATACAAAAAGAAGTATCCAAACCCCTAAGAAAATTTCTCTTTTAAAAATGCCCCAGTTGCCTACCAAATCCGCATTGGAAAGGAATTTAAAGGCCAAGGCCAATTCCAGAAACCCAAGTACGACCTTTACGGTGGTCATCCACCCTCCTGATTTCGGAAGGGAATTCAACCATGCAGGAAACATCGCGAACAACGCGAACGGTAAAGCCAAAGCTACCCCGAAACCTGTCATTCCAGCAGTCAGGTTATTGGCAACTTCCCCCTCTGCGAGTGTGGTACTCCCTAAAAGTCCACCAAGAATGGGCCCAGTACAGGAGAAAGAAACAATAGCCAAAGTAACGGCCATAAAGAATATTCCGATTCCCCCACCCACTTTGTTAGAGGCAGCATCCATCTTATTGGCCCAAGAGCTCGGAAGGGTCAATTCATAATAACCGAAAAATGAAAATGCGAAAAAAACGAATATGATAAAAAAGGCAAGGTTGAGCCAAATGTTCGTCGCAATGGTATTCAATATCTGAGAATCGACCGAATCGAAAATATGGAAAGGCAGACTCAAAAGAAAATATATCAGCACAATGAAAAATCCGTATAAAACAGCATTTACAATACCTTTTGATTTATTCTGCGATTGTTTGGTAAAGAAAGATACGGTCAACGGAATCATCGGAAATACGCATGGCGTCAACAACGCTATTAATCCGCCAAGGAATCCCAATCCAAAGACCACCCACAAACTCGATTGGCCTTCGTCCTGATCATTACCTCCTTTTAGTATATCCTTATTCTTTAGATCTAATTTCAAGGCCTCTCCCATGGCCAGACTTCGTTCATCTACATGCTTTTCAACGGTAACGGCCTCACCACCATCCAACACAAAATTAAAATCCTTATCCACCGCCAAACAGACCTCTTTACACACCTGATAAAAAAGGTTCACATCTATCTGCCGAACATCAGGGTTCAATAACTTTACCCTCTGGGTGAAAACCGCCTGCTTTTTAAAAAATGTTTCATCTACCTCGAAGATATCGCTAAATGCAGTCTCGGTCGGACTTTCTTTGGTTTCACCTACCAATTCATAATCGACCCCTGCTTTTTCATAAGTAAACTCACTCGGTAAAGACCCGCCTTCTGCCGTATGTTGCGAATAAACGTGCCATCCTTTGAAAATATCCCCTTTAATGATCAGATCGAATTCCGTGTCGCTAATCTTGTTTAGCTTATGGGACCAGGATACAGGGTTTTCATCATCCTGTGCATAAAATGCCATACTGGTGAATAGTAAGAATATGAATGCTAAAAATTGTCTCATCAATTCAATATTATTTTTAAAATGTTCTTGGTTTTCGGGGTTATCTTAAATCGCTCATCCGGCCGTTTACCTACGACCCAAACAATCTGGTTGTCAGAACACAACAACCATTGATTTTCCTTGGCGAAAACATCCATCTTTTCATCTTTAAAGAATTTGGACAATTTTTTATGGCCTTTCATCCCTAACGGATAAAAATAGTCGCCATTTTGCCACTTTCTTAACACCAACGGATATTTTAACGTTGATTTATCTACATAAAGTATATTCGGGGCTGTTGCAGAAATCATGACACCCTCTTCCAATACAAGGCCAATAGGGGTATTGATCTGGGTTATACCCTCATTTATTTCATAGTATGCTTCAGTATCTTGTTGTATTGGACTAAGTAGTAAATCGTCCCTATCCTTAAGTAAGCGATGTGTCTTTGATCTAATTTCCTTTCCACTCATTGCCGAAAGCAACTGCACCACATCGTTCCAAGCGGTAAAACCGTAGACATGGAACAACCCGTACATATAAGCCTTAATAGGATTAAGCGCTATTAAAGATGCTGTTGAAATACGAATAACATCATTCTCTTTCCTAAAAAGATCTTTTTTCAAGTTGGATAAATGTGTTTCCGAGATATCAACGATTTGTTGCAGATTATTTTGAGTGGTTTGAAAATTATGTAGAAACGTTGGATGGGTTTCCTTCAAAAGAGGGATAATATCGTGACGGATCTTGTTCCGTAAATATTTTTTCTCCGCATTACTTTGATCCTCGCGCCATTGGATCTTTTCTTGGTCGGCATAAGCTGCTAACTCTGCTCTTGAATAAGGCAGTAGAGGGCGTGAAATCATATCCGTCTTGGCAGGTATGCCACTTAGGCCGTTTATTCCCGTACCACGGGAGAGGTTAATTAGAAAGGTTTCCAGATTATCATCGGCATGATGGGCGGTCACCAAAGTTTTTAGCCCATGTTCAGCCAATAAATCCTTAAACCATGTATAGCGTAATTCCCTTGCGGCCATTTGTACAGAAACCTTATAGTCGTTGACATAGGCCTTGGTATTGAAATGTTCGACCCATAAGGTCTTATTCAATTCTTTGGCCAACTCCCTGACAAATTGCTCATCTTTATCACTTTCCTGACCCCGTAACTTAAAATTACAATGTGCCAATGCAAAATCGAGTTCATTTTGGGCACATAGATGAGCAAGTACCACACTATCCAACCCTCCACTACAGGCCAATAAAAACCTGTTTTGCAACAGTTCTGGAAAATTATCTTGGATATGTATTCTGAATTGGTTCCGCACCGTACAAATTTACTTAAAGTTGTTGCCGTAACCAACTCTGTATGGAATTGAATACTTGTTTAGAACAAAGGTCATGGTGCAATTCATGAAATCCCTCTTCAAATAATTCCAAAGTGGTATACCCTGGGTTGTTTTTATAGAATTCCTCACTTCCCCTAACATCAATAATGGGATCAGCGGTACCATGGATCAACAGCGTTGGTATTTTCAAATTAGATGCATTATTTATGGCCCATTCCCCTGCATCGATAATAGGAAATGAGAACATAGGACTTACCTTATCATGTACCAAGGGATCTGCCTTGTATTTTTCCACCTCCTCGGGTTTTCTCGAAATTCCATCGGCATCCAAGCCTGAGGGCATTGTTATTGATGGCCAAATTTTCAATAGGACCTTCCCTAGAACCAATTTCCATTTGGGCGGTGTAAATGCCAACCTGAGATAAGGACTGGAAGCTACAATACCCTTTAAGGTACTTTCATTACGAAGTGCATAGTTCAATACCAGATTACCGCCCATGCTATGACCGTATAGAAATTTAGGTACATTTGGGAATAATTCCGTACTCTTATCCAGCATTTCCCCCAATAGACCTAAAAGTGCCTCATAACTGGGGCAATGACCACGCTTACCTCCAGATTTACCGTGACCAAAATTATCATAAAACAAAACGGCCAAACCCAAATCGGTCAACATGGGGACCACTCCACTTAAATAACGACCGGAATGCTCTCCAAAACCGTGTACCAACACCACTACCCCCTTGATGGTTTTAGGGCTAACCGTGCCTGCATGGATAGGAATACCGTATGATTCAGTATTGAAATAATGTACATCCATAGTAAAAACCCGGTTATTAGTTCATCTTTATTCGTTTGAATTCTCCAAAACCTCCCGCATGGCCTTGGCTTTCAATAAACACTCTTCATACTCAGCTTCCGGAAGGGCCTTGGCAGTTAAGGCACTGCCAACAGCATAGGAAACATATTTTTCGGTCTCATTATATAAAATGCTGCGTATGACCACATTAAAATCAAAATCGTTCTCTGGCGTAAAATAACCCACTGCACCACTATAAAGCCCTCTTTTAAATCCTTCCAATTCCTCAATAAGTTTCATTGCGGAAATTTTAGGTGCCCCTGTCATACTTCCCATCGGAAAACTATCTTTTATAATATCTACAGGATTCCGGCTTTCCTCAACTTGGGCAACAACTGTAGACACCATTTGATGCACCTGTTCATAACTATATATCTTACACAACTCCTCAACTTCCACAGAACCTTTCAAAGCACTTTTAGAAAGATCGTTCCGGACAAGATCCACGATCATGATGTTCTCTGCACGTTCCTTGGGGTCATTTTCCAACCTATCTTTTAAGAGGTCATCCTCCATTCGGTTTATTGACCTTTTGGCCGTACCTTTTATGGGTTGTGATATGATCTTCGTACCCTCCTTACGCAAATATCTTTCCGGAGAAGCCGACAATAGGTATTTATCGTTCAATTTTAAAAAAGTGGCATATGGTGCCTTGGATATTGAATTTAATCGTTCGTAAGTACCTAATGGGTCAATACACGTATCCTCGGCGTAGAATTCTTGGCAAAAATTAGCTTCATAAATATCGCCACGATGTATATGCCGTAACATTTCCTTTGCACCTTTGAAATATTCATCCTTGAAAATGCGCATTCTTATTCGAATATCCTTCGTAGCTTCAATGGTTTTATAGTCTGATGCTCCTTTTCTGATCAGTTCAAAATCCTCATCTATTTCATCGGCGACCATATTCAAATAGTTGAACACAACCTTTTTCCCTGTGATTTTTATAATCTTCTTGGGCTGAAAAAAGAATAGCTCGGGAAAATAAAGTCCGTCTCGATTCTTTGACGAAAGGTTTTCAACATCGTTCTTGAGGTCATAGGTCAAATAACCAAAAATCCAATCCTTGGTTTCCTGTTGATAGGCCTTTAGATCTTCAAAGGCATTAAAAGCATCTGTTTGGATCAAGGTAAGGGCATCGACTGCCAAGATTGCATCGAAAGAGGAATATGTTTTCAAATGCGCATTACTTTCCAACCAAACGGTTTCATAAAACTGTTGTGACCAGCTGATTAAATTGGACCTGAAAGTTGGTTCGTCAGAAACCTCGAACGATTTTAGCGTGCGCAAAATACTATAGATCTAAAAGAAAGTTGTCCAGGATGCTTTTGTGTTCTTTCTTCAAAGCAGCGTTAACAATTCCTGAGTTTTCCTCAAAGTTCGTATTAAATGATGGCAGGCTATAAGAAGCCGTTACTTCCCCTCCTACCCTAGAAAATGCATACTTTACATATTCATGTGCCCCTATAGCGCCTCTCTGCCCAGGCGAAGTTGACATTAGGAATACCTTAGTTTTGTCCAAGTAATTTCGGTTTGATCTGGACAACCAGTCCAATAAATTCTTAAAATATGCTGAAGGGCCCCCATTATGCTCGTTAACGGAAAGTATAAGTGCATCGGCTTTTTCTATTTTCTTCTGGAATTTCACCAATGCTTCTGGGTAACCCAGTTGTTTTTCACGATCCTCACTGTACATAGGGAAAGTTTCACTGGCCATATTCAAAACTTCAATTTCATGCCCTTCGATTAGGGATGTAGTATAACGTACCAACTGAAAATTGATAGAAGAGGCCGAATTGCTTCCTGCGAAAGCTAATAATGACGCCATAATAAATAATAGTAGTTTGTGTCCAACGAAAATACCGTAAAATCGGACACAATGCGAGTATTTTATCGAATTTGCAGCCTGAAACATCCAAATACCTTGTATTTCAAGTATATAGATTAATTTGATTTTGTAATTTTGCGATCTAATTGCTAATTTTTTGTCCTTGGAGAAGAAAACTACCCGACTATATTTCGTAGATGCCATGCGTGCCTGGGCCATTTTAATGATGTTGCAGGGGCATTTTATTGACGGATTATTGGATAACGCCTTTAGGGACAACACCGATATTACCTATACTATTTGGAAATATTTCAGAGGGATTACCGCTCCTGTTTTTTTCACGGTATCAGGATTCATATTTACATATTTACTTATAAAAGTGCCCCAAAAAGGATGGCAAAATCCTAGGGTCCTAAAAGGAATCAAAAGAGGTTTACAACTTCTTTTTATTGGTTATTTGCTTAGGGCCAATCTTTTTGGATTACTGCAAGGGGAAATATACGATGCCTTTTTTCTAGTGGACGTTCTTCATTGTATAGGACTTTCAATATTGGGAATCGTAGGGATCTACCTTCTGGCCCACCGAACGAACAAGGCCTTACTATCAGTCTTCTTGGTAAGCGTAACCCTCTTATTGTTCTTATTTGAACCCATTTATGATAGTTGGACATTTGGATTTTTACCGCAAGCCTTGGCTAATTTCCTGACCAAGGATAACGGCTCTGTGTTTACCATCATCCCATGGTTTGGTTATACAACCTTCGGAGCGTTCCTATCAGTTATGTTCACAAAATATAAGGATCATAAGTTTTTATATGAATATGCTATCAGTTTGTCGCTATTGGCAGGCTTGACATTGATTTTCCTTTCTTCGGATTTCTTTTTAGGACTTACCGATATAACCGGGATAACCCTATTTACGGATATTGCGAACAATAACTACCTTTTTATTCGCTTGGGCGATGTATTTATGGTCTTCGCCATGTTCATGCTTTTTAGAAGATTAATGACCAACGTTACACTTTTAAAAATAGGGCAAAGTACACTATCCATCTACATTATCCATTTCATAATCCTATATGGAAGTTTCACAGGGTTGGGACTTTATAGGTTCTTTAACCATCAATTGACTCCCGCATTGGCCATTTCAGGTGCCATCACATTCATGGTCGTATGTTCTTTTACCGCGTTATTGTATGAAAGCAAGAAGGCGATCATAAAAGCAGGTCTTAGGCGTATGCTAAAATCTTTATATGGATATCTACTTCCTTGGTATACGTTTACACAAAGACTTATAAAACTTTATCTATTTAAACTGCTTCGATCTTTCAGGGTTCTAAAAGGCTAATGATCTTATTTTACATCAAGAATTGGCATCTATAAGATCCAATTCTTCCTGTGTAAACTGTAATTGCTCCAATGCCCCTACATTTTCTTTAAGTTGATTGGTAGAACTTGCACCTATCAGCACCGAACTTACACTTGGTCTACCCAAAAGCCAAGCAATCGCCATTTGCGACAATTTCTGTCCTCTTTGATCGGCAATTTTAGCAAGGTTCTTGATTTTCGTCAAGTTTTGCTCAACATCCGTAGTATCTAAATATGTAAAGTCCTTCGCAGCCCTGGAATCCTTGGGAATACCATTAACATACTTATTGGTAAGCATTCCTTGCGCCAAAGGGGAAAAGGTAATACAACCTACACCATTATCCTCTAAAGTGTCCAAAAGTCCGTCTTCTACCCATCTATCAAAAATAGAATAGCGAGCTTGGTGTAAAATAAAGGGCACTTTCAATTCTTTCAAAAGCTTACTGGCCTCGGCCGTCTCTTTAGGTTGGTAGTTGGAAATTCCAACATAAAGTGCCTTTCCTTGGCGTACGATATCCGAAAGGGCGATCATAGTTTCTTCCAATGGTGTATCTGGATCTGGCCTATGATGGTAAAAAACATCAACATAGTCCAACCCCATCCGTTTAAGGCTTTGGTCCAAACTTGAGATCAAATATTTTCTGGAACCGAAATTCCCATAAGGACCGGGCCACATATCGTAACCAGCCTTTGAAGCAATGAAAAGCTCATCGCGATAAGGCTTGAAGTCCTTTCTGAAAATCTGTCCGAAATTCTCCTCGGCCGAACCATAAGGTGGCCCGTAGTTATTGGCAAGATCAAAATGTGTAATTCCCAAATCAAAGGCGCACCTTAAAATTTCACGTGCATTTTCAGTGCTATCAACAAAACCAAAATTATGCCACAAACCAAGGGAAAGAGCGGGCAATAGAACACCGCTTTTTCCACATCGATTGTATTTCATGGTTTCATACCTATCCGTTGCAGGACGATATTCCTTTACCCCTGTTTTATCATTGATTTCCATCATCACATTTTGTAATTATCGCCTTCGATGTACAGCCTATGGTACAAATTAGCTATTATAGAATCTAGTAAATAAATTAACGGACCTAATTACACATGCAAGGCCCTATCGTCGGTAGCCGCCAATGCAGCTTCCTTTACCGCCTCTGAATATGTAGGGTGTGCATGGCTCATCCTAGCAATATCCTCGGCAGATGCTCGGAATTCCATAGCGGTTACCGCCTCGCTGATCAAATCGGCACAACGCGCCCCGATCATATGAACCCCAAGTACTTCATCCGTACTGGCATCGGCAAGTATCTTCACGAAACCATCAACATCCATACTGGCACGTGCACGCCCTAAGGCACGCATAGGAAACTGCCCTACTTTATATGCGATACCGGCCTCTTTAAGTTCTTCTTCCGTTTTACCTACAGCGGCAACTTCCGGCCATGTATAGACTACTCCTGGAATCAGATTATAATCGATATGGGGTTTTTGACCCGCAAGAACTTCCGCTACCAAAGTACCCTCTTCTTCAGCCTTATGGGCCAACATAGCACCACGAATTACATCACCGATAGCATAAATATTCGGAACATTGGTCTGTAAGTGATCATTGACCGCAATCTTACCTCGATCATCCATTTGCACACCTGCGGCTTCAACGTTCAACCCATCAGTATAGGGGCGACGACCAACGGATACCAAACAATAATCACCTGTAAAGGTTACTTCCTTGCCTTTTTTGTCATCAGCCTTTACGATCACCTCTTTTCCTTTTCGTTCAACCGATTTTACTTTATGTGAGAGATTGAATTTCACCTTTTGCTTTTTCATCGATTTCATCAACTCTTTCGATAAACCGGCATCCATTGTTGGAATAATTCGATCCATATATTCAATAACCGTAACCTCGGAACCAAGACGTTTATACACCTGTCCCAATTCCAAACCAATAACGCCACCGCCGATGACAATCATGTGTTTGGGAATCTCCTTAAGCTCCAAAGCTTCGGTAGATGTGATAACACGTTCTTTATCTAAAGTGATAAAAGGCAATGTTGAGGGTTTGGACCCCGTTGCGATTATGGTATTTTTGGCAGCAATGGTTTCTTCTTTACCATCATTTTTCAATATATTGACATGGGTGGCATCTTTAAAGCTTCCGACACCCTCAAAAACATCTATCTTATTCTTATCCATCAAAAATTGGATTCCTTTAGTGGTCATATCAACAACTCCCTGTTTACGAGAAATCATTTGTTTTAAATTGACTTTGACCTCGCCAGGAATATCAATTCCGTGTTCCTGAAAATGTTTTACGGCATCCTCGTAATGGTGTGATGAGTCCAGCAATGCTTTTGAAGGAATACACCCAACATTTAGGCAAGTACCACCCAATGTGCTGTATTTTTCAATAATCGCTGTTTTCATTCCAAGTTGGGCGCAACGAATTGCAGCTACATATCCGCCAGGTCCAGAGCCGATTACGGCCACATCATATTCAGTCATAATAGTTTTTGATTTTTTTATGTACTAACAAAATTAGCACTATTTTCCGATTTTATAATGGTATTCTCGTGGTATGCTTAACCTCATTGATCACAAAAGAGCTCTGTGTGCTACCTATATGGTTCAAAGCGGTGAGTTTCGTCACCATAAAATCGCGGTACGCTTCCATATCACGAACATATATCTTTAGGATATAATCATAATCCCCACTAGTATGGTAACATTCCACAACCTCTTGCAATTGCTGCACCTCTTTTTCAAACTGCAAAACATAGGCCTTGGCATGCTGGGTCAATTTAACATGACAAAGTACCACAAAGGCTTTGTTGACCTTTTTCTTATCGATTAAAGCCACATAATTTTTAATGACTCCGGTTTTTTCGAGTCTTTTTATGCGCTCATAAACCGCTGTTACAGAAAGATTTAATTTATTCGCATACTCCTTTGTTGTCTTTTTACTGTTCTCTTGCAGCAAACCAAGCAACTTAATGTCCACTTCATCAAATTTCATTTGGAATGATTTTCTTTAGATGTACAAACTTTTTACAATTTACATTTATTTTATCTACCATAAGTTTAATTTGTAGTTTTTTTATCTAAGTTTTTCAATTGATATTGAATTAAAAACAATTTCAATGTAATTTTAATGTATAAAAATCAATCAAATGGAAAGCAAAACTTCGGATAATTTACAGGACTTACAATATTTTGGAGAATATGGAGGCGTTAATCCGTCTATCTCAGATTCATCAACCTACACCTTTTTATCGGCAAAAAAGATGTTTGATACTTTTGAAGGTAATACCGAAGGTTGTTATCTCTATACCAGACACTCATCCCCGAGCAACCAATATTTAGGCGAGGCCCTGGCAGCTATGGAAGGTACTGAAGCCGCCAATGTAACGGCTAGTGGTATGGGGGCGATTACCGCAGTAATCATGCAGTTGTGCAATACAGACGACCATGTGGTAAGTAGTAGAACCATTTATGGGGGTACTTATGCTTTTATGAAGAATTTTTTGAAAAAATTCAATATCGGAACTTCCTTTGTAGATATAACAAATCTGGAAATGGTTGAAAAAGCCATTACCCCTAAAACAAAAATGATCTATTGCGAAGCGGTAAGTAATCCACTTTTGGAAATAGCGGATATTAAGGCATTGTCCCAACTGGCCAAAAAACATGGGATACCTTTGGTCGTTGACAATACCTTCTCACCCCTTACCATTACCCCGGCTAGATTAGGGGCCGATATCGTCATCCATAGTCTTACGAAATTCATTAATGGCTCAAGTGATTGTGTTGCCGGCGTTATTTGTGGCACAAAGGAATTTTGCCTTTCGTTGAAAGATGTTCACAGCGGTGCGGGCATGCTACTAGGCAGTACATTGGATAGCCTTAGGGCAGCTTCCATTCTCAAAAACATGCGAACACTGCATATTCGTGTGAAAAAACACAGCGAGAACACCCAATATTTGGCCGAGAATTTTGAAAAAGACGGACTCCGAGTAGTATACCCAGGTTTAAAGTCGCACAAAGACCATGAAAAATTGAAAAGTTTCATGAACAAGGAATTTGGTTATGGCGGACTAATGACCATAGATATGGGGTCATTGGAAAAGGCCAACGCCCTAATGGAAATGATGCAGGAACGAAAATTAGGCTACCTGGCCGTGAGTTTAGGGTTCTACAAGACCCTATTCAGTGCCCCGGGGACTTCTACTTCTTCAGAAATTCCATTAGAAGAACAAAAAGAAATGGGATTGTCCAGCGGATTGGTACGTTTTTCCATCGGTTTGGACAATGACATACATAGAACCTATAGGGTAATGAAAGAATGTATGGTTGCATTGGATATCCTTAAATCGGATACCACTATGGTATAAGCTCTTTTGTGCTTCGGTTTGCAGAAAAGTTCACAAAATCGTAATATTACTGTCAAACCAAAAATACACTTATGACCGAAACCAATCCCGATGAGCTTAGACAAGAAGAACATATTGTAGATAACAAAGAACTTAGCATTTGGGAAGCACTGATTCCTGTTGTTGCCTTAGTGGGCATGCTTGCGTACAATGTATTTGTTTTCGGGGATGAGGCCATAGGGGGATCCAATCAGTTTATTCTTTTACTTGGTGGTGCTGTGGCTGCCATTGTAGGTTTTTGGAATAAAATCAGCTACACCCAAATGTTGGCAGAAGTGGCTGAAAATATTAAATCGACCACTGGGGCCATCCTTATATTATTATTGGTCGGTTCATTGGCAGGTACTTGGTTAATTAGCGGTATTATCCCCGCAATGATCTATTATGGTTTGCAAATATTGAATCCCACTATTTTTCTTGCGGCCTGTGTTGTCATCTGTGCCATCATATCCATTGCAACCGGAAGTAGCTGGACAACATCAGCCACCGTAGGTATTGCATTAATAGGTATAGGCGAAGCATTGGGAATCTCATTGGGAATGACCGCAGGGGCCGTACTCTCGGGAGCCTACTTCGGTGACAAGATGTCCCCTTTAAGTGATACCACCAATTTAGCACCCGCAATGGCCGGTGGTGATCTGTTCGACCATATTAAATATATGTTCCTGACCACCGTACCAACGATTATAGTTACGCTGTTGGTTTTTATAATTCTTGGGTTCACTCTGGAAACAACAGGTTCTGCCGATACGGCTGCGATTATGGGTGATATAGATGCAACATTCAACATCAATGGCTGGCTCTTCATTGTTCCCGTTGCGGTTATTTTCTTGATTATAAAAAAAACCCCTCCTTTGGCCGCGCTTTTGATCGGCACTTTATTGGGCGCACTGTTCGCTCTTATTTTTCAACCTGATATTGTTGCCGGACTTACAAATTCCAAACAACTGACTTTTGAATCAGGCTACAAAGGGGTTATGAAAGCGATAACCGTTAAGACCAGTGTTGCGACAGATAATGCCGCATTGAACGATTTATTTACCGGCAAAGGTATGGAAGGCATGCTGGGTACCATTTGGCTAATAATCTGTGCCATGTTCTTTGGAGGAATCATGGATGGTATCGGTGCCTTATCAAGGATTACCAAATCTTTATTACAAATGGCCAAGTCTACCTTTGGATTATTCGCCAGTACCGTAGGTAGCTGCCTTGCCCTTAATATTACAGCTTCTGACCAATACCTGGCCATTGTTGTTCCTGGTAAAATGTTTTCAAAAGCCTATGCGGACAGGGGCCTTTCCCCTGAAAACTTAAGTAGGACCCTGGAGGATTCCGGTACCGTAACTTCTGTATTGATTCCTTGGAATACCTGCGGTGCCTACCACAGTGGTGTTTTAGGGGTTAGTGTAGGCGAATATTTCCTCTATGCCATTTTCAATTGGCTTAGCCCTATAATGACCTTGATTTTCGCCGCTTTTCAAATCAAAATAAAGCAATTGGCCAAGGTGTATTGATTTTATCCAAAAAAACTTAAAATAATCAATTGCCATCTCTTCAATAAAGGGATGGCCATTTTGTTGTTTAGGCAAAATAAGAAGTTCAAATTTTTGTGATTCTTAGAAATTGTCCGTTTTCAACTTTGGTATTTACTATAGTTATATACCCATCGATTTTACTAATTAACATAATTAGAAATAAAGTAACCGTGTGCTAATTTTGCATCAGAATTATTAAACAATTAAAGAAGATTATATATGGCTTTTGTAGGAAAAAAATTTCCAGATTTAGATGTAAACGCAATGAATGAAATGGGCGATACTTTCAAACTGAATGTATTGGAAGAAGCTCAAAAGAACAATAAGAAGGTATTGCTTTTTTGGTACCCAAAAGATTTCACCTTTGTATGTCCGACCGAATTATTGGCGTTCCAAGAATCGTTAAAGAAATTTGAAGATAGGAACACTGTGGTTATTGGTGCATCTTGTGATACGGCCGAAGTACATTTTGCCTGGTTGAATACAGCAAGGGACAATGGTGGTATCGAGGGTGTAACTTACCCCCTATTGGCAGACAGCAACAGAAACCTTGCTTCTACTTTGGGAATCTTGGATATTACCAATGAGCAATACAATGAGGAAACCGGGGTAGTAACTGTTGACGGTGACAATGTTACCTATAGGGCTACTTATTTGATCGATGAGGAAGGAACCGTTTTCCATGAAGGAATCAACCATATGCCATTAGGTAGAAATGTAAATGAGTATTTACGTTTGATCGATGCTTATACGCATGTACAGGAAAAAGGTGAGGTTTGCCCTGCGAACTGGGAAGAAGGGAAAGATGCCATGACCGCTGACAGAAAAGGGGTTTCAGAATATTTGGCTACACATTCAAACTAAATCAACAGCAAAAAAAACAATCACAATGGCCTGTATTAATCAGGCCATTGTCTCAATGAATTTCATATCATAAAACTATAAAGGCATGCTTTTAGAATTGGAAAATGATAATTTGAATGAAATTATCGCAGAAAATAAAAATGTCGTGGTTCAATACTCCGCTACATGGTGTGGCAATTGCAGAATCATGAAGCCAAAGTTTAAAAAAGAATCTACTGTAAACGAAGACATTACTTTTATAATGGCCGATGCGGAAAAATTCCCAGAGTCAAGGAAATTGGCCAAAGTTGATAACCTACCCACTTTTGCGACCTTCGTAAACGGGGAATTGAAAAATCAGGTTCAGACGAATAAGTATGATGTCCTAAAAGATTTGATCAGTGAAGTTACCAGTAATTAAACATCTTACCGGTTTTATAGAAGAGAACGATGAAGATTACATCATCGAGACCCTTGAGACCTTGGAAGCTCTTACCGAAGTACCTTCATTGAAAGATGAGGAACTCGATGTAATAGGCGAGATCATCTCAAATATGTATGGTGCGCTTGAGGTGAACAAGGCGGTGAAGGAAGGTAAAGATAAGAAAGAGGCCTTGAACGAGTTTATGAAACGCGTTGTTGGATCTATAGACAAATAGTCAAATAAAATTGCTTTGAAAAAGAAAAGGAGTCCGGTACCCAATGGGGAACGGACTTTTTTTATTTGATATTCATTCCATATCAGGTATATATTTTTTATTTTCACGGTTCATTTTAAAACACAAAATTATGGCTACCGTAACACTAAAAGGAAACGAAATACATACTATTGGCAATTTACCATCAGTTGGCAGTCCTGCCCCTGATTTTAAATTGACCCTAACCGATCTTTCTACCCGTTCTTTATCCGAATATGAAGGAAGGAAATTGGTTTTAAATATTTTTCCAAGCATCGATACAGGTACATGCGCCGCATCGGTACGTCAGTTTAACCAAGAAGCTGCCGAGTTGGACAACACCATTGTTCTCTGTATCTCTAAAGATTTACCATTTGCCCAAACCCGTTTTTGTGGGGCCGAAGGCATTGAAAATGTGGTAATGTTATCAGATTACAAGGATGGCAACTTTGGAAAAACCTATAGCCTAGAGTTTACCGATGGTCCTTTACAAGGTCTCTTATCGCGATCAGTCGTGGTAATCGATGAAAAAGGCAATGTCGTGTATACCGAACAAGTTGCCGAAACGGTAGATGAGCCTAATTACAAGGCCGCCTTGGAAGCATTGATGGATGCCTAAGGAGTCTTTTCTAAAAAATAGAATCCGCAGTGTGGGTTTTGCCCTAAAGGGAGCTTTTCTTTTGATCAAAACCGAAGCGAGTATTAAAATCCAGGTATTCATTGCCTTGATAGTAACCGCTGGCGGATTCTATTTTGATATTTCCGCAACGGAATGGATACTTCAGATTTTTGCGATTTCATTGGTATTAGGTATAGAAGGGCTCAATACTGCGGTTGAAAAGTTATCTGATTTTGTACATCCTGGGTTCGATGACAAAATCGGTTTCATCAAAGATATTTCAGCCGGCGCAGTGATGTTTGTCTCCATTGGGGCAAGCATCATCGGGTTAATCATCTATCTTCCAAAAATATTTTAAAAAACAATCCTTGCTTTGGCTTAGGTTGTAAATTTGTATTTTTACCCCAAGAATTGATCTGTTAATGGCAAAAAAAGGTAGAAAGTCAAAGCCCAAGACCCCAAAAAAGGGCGTATCTTTAAAATTATCCAAACAAAATAAAATCATATTGGGAAGCCTTTTAATGCTTTTCAGTATCGCCTTGTTCTTTTCGTTCGTCTCGTTTTATTTTACATGGCAAGACGATCAAAGCCTATTGACCGAATTTGCCAATCGCAATGAAGAGGCCAAAAACCTTTTGAACAAATTCGGTGCGAGCGTAAGTCACTGGTTCATGTACAAGGGCTTTGGATTAGCATCCTTGATATTTCCTTTTCTATTGGGCTATACGGGTTTGTATATGTTTCTTAGCCTTACGGGAAAAGCATTGCTCAAAAAATGGATTTGGGGATTGGTATTCGTAATCTGGATATCTATAACACTAGGTTTCTTTGCTGTTGAAAGGCCGCTATTAGGAGGTCTTGTAGGCTATGAAATGAATGATTTTCTTCAAGATTACACGGGCAAAATCGGTGTTTTTCTGCTTTTGCTATTCGGTTTGATTTTCATTTTGGTACGATTGTTCAATTTCACCCCCGAGGACCTTGTAGGTTATTTTAAATCTAAAAAAGAATCCATCAGTTCAGAATTCAAAAGCAAGAAAACGGTTTCCGACGATTCGATTATTCTCGAAAAGGAGGATGACGCTCCCGTAATTATAGACACCTACACCCATAAAAAAGATATTCCACCGTTAGAAAAAGAACCTGTGATCGACGATTTTGAGGTCAACATACCAACGGAAGAAACCGAAGATGAGGAAGTCCTCGCTATGGAAGTGGAAAAAATTGTTGAGGAACAGGAAGAAACCGATATTCTCGCGAATAAATTAGTGGATGATTTCGGGGAATTTGACCCGACTTTGGAATTGGGTAATTATAAATTCCCTACAATAGACTTATTGGAACAGCATGGTGCTGCTGGCGGCATTACCATTAACCAAGAAGAGCTGGAAGAAAACAAAAATAAAATCGTCGAGACCCTTAAAAACTATAAAATAGGAATCGCCCAGATAAAAGCGACCATTGGCCCCACGGTAACACTTTATGAGATTGTACCCGAAGCAGGGGTGCGTATTTCAAAAATAAAAAACCTTGAGGACGATATTGCCTTATCCCTAGCTGCGTTGGGCATTCGGATTATTGCCCCTATCCCAGGCAAGGGAACCATAGGAATAGAAGTTCCGAATAAAAACGCCACGGTAGTTTCCATGCGTTCGGTCATTGCTTCAAGCAAATTCCAAAAAGCGGAAATGCAATTACCCATCGCTTTTGGTAAAACCATTAGCAACGAGACCTTTGTGGTCGATTTGGCAAAAATGCCCCATATGCTCATGGCAGGTGCCACAGGTCAAGGTAAATCAGTAGGATTGAATGCCGTTATTACTTCCCTTCTGTACAAAAAGCATCCGGCAGAGGTCAAATTTATTTTAGTAGATCCCAAAAAAGTTGAGCTTACACTTTACAATAAAATAGAGCGCCATTTTCTGGCCAAGCTCCCTGATTCCGAAGAAGCCATCATTACGGACAACAACAAGGTTATCAACACATTGAATTCCCTTTGTATTGAAATGGACAATAGATATGAACTATTGAAATTGGCCATGGTTCGTAACATTAAGGAATATAACGCGAAGTTCAAGGCACGTAAACTGAATCCCAATGACGGACATAAGTTTTTACCCTATATCGTATTGGTCATTGATGAGTTCGCCGATTTGATCATGACCGCAGGGAAGGAGGTGGAAACCCCTATCGCACGTTTGGCACAATTGGCCAGGGCAATCGGTATCCATTTGATCATTGCCACACAAAGACCTTCAGTGAATGTGATCACAGGTATCATAAAAGCGAATTTCCCGGCGCGTATTGCCTTTAGGGTAACATCAAAAATAGATTCCAGAACCATCTTGGATGCCCAAGGTGCCGATCAATTAATCGGTCGTGGGGATATGTTGTTTACCCAAGGAAATGAAGTTACCAGATTACAATGTGCTTTTGTAGACACTCCGGAAGTTGAAAAAATAACGGCTTATATTGGATCCCAACGTGCATATCCTGAAGCCCATGAGCTACCTGAATATGTTGGAGAAGATTCTGGCACAAGTATTGATTATGAAATAAGCGAAAGGGATGCGATGTTCAGGGAGGCTGCCGAAGTAATTGTTATCGCCCAACAAGGATCGGCCTCATTATTGCAGCGAAAACTGAAGTTGGGATACAACCGAGCAGGGCGAATCATTGACCAGTTAGAATCTGCCGGAATCGTAGGTCCTTTTGAAGGTAGTAAGGCCAGACAGGTTTTGGTGCCCGATATTATTGCATTAGATCAATTATTGAATAACGAGTCAAAATAAATTTTAATGAAAAAGATATTTTTAATTGCAGTTACTTTTTTAACCCTAAGTGTTTCAAATGCCCAAAATTCAGAAAAGGCGAAAGCCTTATTGGATGACGTATACAATAAAGTTCAAGGGTATGACAATATTTTCGTAGACTTTAAATATGTCCTAAATAACAAAGAAGCAGGCATCAATGACGAGACCAGGGGCAATGTTACCATGCAAGGCGATAAATATCTCGCTAATTTCTTTGGTGCACAGCAATTGTTCGATGGTAGCAAGGTCTATACCATAGTTCCTGAAAATGAGGAAGTGACCATTGAGGACAAATCAAACGATGAAGACACCGTGACCCCTTCCAAAATGTTGACATTCTACAGGGAAGGACACACCTATAAATGGGACATATTACAAAACGTACAAGGAAAGAAAATACAGTTCATTAAACTGACCCCGATTGACACAAATACCGAAATAAAATCCATTTTACTAGGTATTGATGCCGAGACCAAACACATATATAAAGTAATAGAAACGGGGAAGAACGGTACAATGACTACCATTACTGTTAATTCTTTTAAAACGAACCAAACTTTGTCGAAAACCTTATTTACTTTTGATGAGAACAAGTACAAAGATGAAGGTTACTACATTATTCGAAACTAATGTTGGTTTAAATCCTGAATGATATTTCAAATAGCTAGCTTATTTTCGATTGCCTTTTAAAACCCATGAAAGACAAAACAAATGATTATTTTTGGGTCATTATTCGGCACAAATCAAAATTGGGGCAATTTGTAGGTTTTATTTAAATTAACATTATCACATTGAGAATACTAGACCGGTATATTTTATCGAGATTCCTATTTAACTTTTTCAGCTCGTTTGTTATATTGATGTTCATCTTCATATTCCAAACGATTTGGCTTTTTATAGATGACTTGGCCGGTAAAGGACTGGATATCATAATAATAGGCAAGTTCTTATTTTATTTGATGCCCAACCTGACCGAGAAGGTTTTACCCCTTACGGTTCTTTTATCCTCTATATTGACTTTTGGCACCCTCGCTGAGAATTATGAATTCGCGGCCATGAAAGCTTCCGGGATTTCATTACAGAGGGCCATGCTCAGCTTAATCGTTTTCATTGTCTTTTTGGGTGGAATCACCTTTTATTTCGCCAATAGTGTTATACCGGCTTCAGAACAAAAGATTTATAACCTTAGAAGGAACATCGCAAAGGTAAAACCTGCCGTTGCTATCGTAGAAGGGGTCTTCAGTGACTTTGAAGGGGCCGATATGAATATAAAGGTTGATAGAAAATATGGTGAGAACGATCGTTTTCTAGAAAATGTAACCATACACTTAAAAACGAAGACCAAGGTAAACTCTACCGTAATCAAGGCTAAAACCGGTGAACTGAAAAGTAGCGAATCTTCCGATATACTTCAACTGGTACTCTACGATGGCCATTATTACCGTGATTTGGAAAAAAGTACGACCAAAGGCAAGAATAAATACCCATTTGCCAACGCGAATTTTGACACCTATACCATGAATATCGACCTGTCTGAATTCAATAATGTTGATATGGAGGAAGAACGGGATGTAAGTACTGAAAAAATGAAAAATGTTTCCCGTCTAACAAAAGATATTGATTCATTAAAAAAGGACAACCTAAGGATCGTGGGGGCCTTTTCCAAAAATATTCAAACAAGGGTCGGGGCATTTGCAGGTTTCCGTAAAGACTCTTTAAAACCTATTACTAAGGAAGAGATTGAAGAAAAATACAGCAAAGTCAAAAAAATAAAGAAAGACACTATTGCCAAAGATAGTATTAGATCAATTGCAGATATAATAAACCTATACCCTGATTGGCAAAAAATTCAGCTGATGTCAGCTGCCAAAACCAATTCCTCCAATTTATTGACCTCTATTCAAGGAAAGAAAAACGAACTCAGTAAACGCTACGAGATCTACAATAGGCATATTCTCTCATTACATAAAAAGTTTGCCTTGGCCTTATCCTGTGTCATTCTATTTTTTGTTGGTGCTCCTTTAGGCGCCATTATACGTAAAGGAGGTATAGGCCTACCCATGGTAATTGCCATTATATTATTTCTTACCTACTATTTCATTGGTGTGTTTGCAGAGAATTATGCCAAGAAAAACGAAATACACCCCATAATCGGGGCATGGTTATCTACAATGATAATGTTACCTTTGAGCATTGTTTTGACAAAACGGGCAACGGCCGATAGAGGATTGATGAATTTAGATGGATTTGTTGAGTTTTTTCAAAAATTATTTAAAAAGAAATAGAAAAAATCAATTGCGACATGATGGTTGAAACGAAGAACAACATACAATTAAATACGATTGAAGAAGCAATCGAATCTATACAAAAAGGAGAGGTCATTATTGTAGTTGACGATGAAAATCGTGAAAATGAAGGGGATTTTATTGCAGCAGCCGAAAAAGTAACTCCGGAAATGATCAACTTTATGGCCCAACATGGTCGTGGTTTGATCTGTGCTCCCTTGACCGAAGATCGTTGTAAGGAATTAGATCTGAATATGATGGTTCAACACAATACCGTATTGCACCAAACCCCATTTACCGTTTCGGTAGATTTGATAGGGCACGGCTGTACTACGGGGATATCTGTGCATGATCGTTCCAAAACCATCTTATCCTTAGTAGATAAATCAACAAAACCCCATGATTTAGGGCGTCCCGGTCACATTTTCCCATTAAAAGCAAGGAATGGTGGTGTACTAAGAAGAACAGGCCATACCGAAGCAGCAATAGACCTAGCACGATTGGCGGGTGCCGAACCAGCAGGTATTTTGGTGGAAATCTTGAACGAAGACGGTACCATGGCCAGATTGCCACAATTGGTGAAGGTGGCCAAAAAGTTCGATTTAAAAATCATATCTATCGAAGACCTCGTTGCTTATCGGATGGAGCACGATAGTTTGATAGAAAAGAAAGAAGATTTTGAAATCAACACCCGTTTTGGCAAATTTAGGCTACGTGCTTACCAACAGACCACGAACAATCAAATACATATAGCATTGACCAAGGGAAGTTGGGACGAAGGCGAACCTATTTTGACCCGTATCAATGCCACATTGGTCAACAATGATATTTTAGGAACCTTGACCACCAATCCGGATACGAAGTTACAGCAGATGTTCGAGGCTATCAGCGATTCCGATAATGCCGCATTTGTCTTCATTAACCAAGAATCACAATCATTGAACCTTTTGAACCGTTTATCCGAGTTGAAAAAACTACAGGAAAACGGTGTCTATGAAGCCCCGAAAATTGAAATGGATTCCAGGGATTTCGGTGTTGGTGCCCAAATATTGCACGACCTTAAAATATCCAAAATCAAATTATTGACCAACACCCAACAAACCAAACGAGTTGGTATCGTAGGTTATGGTCTTGAAATCGTGGAGTACGTTAAATACTAAAATCTCCTATAAATTCTTTAAAACATCTGCCATTTTTTTGGCTCGTTGATGAACTTCTTCCTCTGACCAAGCCAGTTTGATCAAACAGGAAATATTCCGGGATATCCAATGATCGGATTTGGAAAAGTCAGATTGGGAATAATCCGGCAATTGGTTCTTTACATCCTGTGGTAAATTACCCAATGATTTCTTATGGATCAAATGTTCCCATTTGCGGTAGTAATGCCAATTATTATCATACCAATAAAAACAGCCATCAACCCCAGCTTCTTTGAGTGTATTTTGTGCCAATTTGGCCTTTTCACCATCGGGCAGGAAAAAGCTAAGAAAAGAATAGTTCTCCACTCCACCTTCGGGAACGGTTCTAAACGTGATATTATCAATGGGTTCCAAAGCTTTTCTTATGATGCTGTAATTACGTTCCTGAATATCAAGAAATTCATCCAATCGCCTAATTTGTGCAAGTCCGGTAGCTGCATTCAGTTCCGAGATACGATAATTATATCCTAAGAACGGATGCGCCTCCTCCCCCCTATCATTTCCAACATGATCATGTCCGTGATCGGAATAATGATCTGCATTACTGTAATAACTTTCATTATTCGTAATTATGGCTCCTCCTTCCCCACAAGTTATGGTCTTTACATAATCGAAGGAAAAACAACCTAAATCCCCATAACTACCTAGTGGTTTGCCATTATAACTACCGCCGATTGCCTGACAAGCATCTTCCAGCAACAATAAACCATGCTTATCACAAATAGACTTCAAGGCATCCAAATCGGCCATTGAACCGCACATGTGTACGGGCATTACGACTTTCGTATTTTTTGTAATCGCATTTTCTACGGCTAGTGGGTCTAAAGTGAGCGTAGCATCGATATCAACCAAAACCGGAATCGCACCTAAAGCCAAAACAGCTTCAAAACTGGCGACAAATGTAAAAGTGGGCACGATAACCTCGTCCCCTGCCCCAATACCGGCACTCGCTAAAGCAACGGTCAAAGCGGCAGTGCCACTGCTCACCATATGGGCGTATTTAGACTGCATTCGTTGCGTTAGAGCCGATTCCAATTCCTTTGCTTTCCAATGGCCTTGACGCATACCATCAAAACCATATCGCATTAGTACTCCAGAATCCAATACATCCTGTACTTCCTTTTTTTCTTGTTCACCAAAAAGTTCAAAACCTGGCATTCTATTTATTTTTTTAAAATTTATTCAATGATTTCAATAACACTTTCATCAACATGCTTCCTCACTTTTTCCATTTTTGAAAAGGGATCCGTCTTTGACCTATACCCCACAGGTAAAACCAAAACAGAGGTGAGTCCCTTCTCTTGCAATCCCAAAAGTCTATCATATTCCTCAGGCACAAAACCTTCCATGGGACAAGAATCTATTTCCTCCAGCGCACAATACGACAATAGATTGCCTAATGCCAAATAAGCCTGATTTGTAGCCCAAATACGTACTTCTTCGGATTCCTTCTTAGAAAAGCTATCGACTAAGGAATCTTGGAAAGGTTTCAGTATTTCGTCTTTTGTACCCCTAACCTTTCTAACAAGATCAAAATATCGGGTTATAAAGTCGGTATCGATCTTATTCTCTATACAGATAATCAAGATATGGGAGGCGTTACCTACCTGTCCTTGTCCGTATGAAAAATCCACCAATTTTTTCTGCACTTCCTTATTATGTAGAATTACCATTTTTAAGGGCTGTAAACCGTAGGAAGTTGCCGTAAGATTAAAGGCGTGTTTCAATCCATTGACCTTTTCTTTGGGCAATATCTTTTTTGAATCAAATTTTTTAACGGCATATCGCCATTTTAAATGTGCAATGTTCTTCTCCACTTTCAACAATTCTATTTTAATTTAAATCGAAAAACCACAATTTTATGGCCATGATAATGACCATTATCACAATAAAGGTCATTATAAATCCGTCACCCTTTTTTACAGAGACCCTACTAGCCAGCCAGGCCCCCGACCCATTTCCTATTGCCAAGACCAGTCCTACTGCCCAATTCACCTTGTCGTTCAAAATAAAAACGACCAATGCTGAAGCGGTGTAAAGAAACACTACGGCAACTTTGGTAGCATTTGCCCGTACCAAGGTCATTTGACTCACATAGTGCAGGAAGATGATCATGACAAACCCTAGTCCGGCATTAATGAAGCCACCGTAAATACCAAAAAAGAAAAATGCCACAACATTTATCCACAAATACTTGCCTTTGGTACGCTCCAAAAAATCTTCTGAACGGATTTTCGGCTTAAAGATAATGATCAATATTACCAAGCACATTATTATAGCCAATATTTTATTGAAAGTTTCTCCCTTTATATCAACCGCTATGTTCGCCCCTATAATGGATCCGATCAAGGCAGAAATCCCCAGATAGAGACTAAACGGATACGTAGACACCTTTTTACTCTTAAACCCAGCTGTGGCTATGGCCGTTTGTATTACAATGGCAACCCTATTGGTACCATTGGCAACGCTAGGTGGAAGACCCAAGAATATCAAAACCGGCAATATGAGTAGAGATCCACCCCCGGCAACCGTATTTATAAACCCAACTATAAATCCGACGGTAATCAAGAGAACATAATGATACCATTCTTCCATAGGGTAAAAATAACCCCCTTGGAAAGAATAATACCGATCCATTTAAAATAATAATCAACTTTCCCTTTTTGGAATTGAAAAAGGTTATTATATTTGCACCCGCATTCAGGGAATACCTGATGAGGCACTCAGGAGAAATGGCAGAGTGGTCGAATGCGGCAGTCTTGAAAACTGTTGAGGGTCACACCTCCGGGGGTTCGAATCCCTCTTTCTCCGCTAGGAATCAACCAAATTCCGCCAAAAGCCCGTAAACACTATGTTTTCGGGCTTTTTTAATTTTCTATAATATCATATAAAACCATATAATATCAAATAAAAGGTGCGGTATTCGGTGCGTAAATTTTTGAATAAAAACACGCACCGAATACTATGTTAAATACTGTTATTCAATACTTTACATGTTATTTGTGTTTTGAATGTTTTGTATATTCAAAGAATATGGACTATCCTAAAAAATGGGGGATACTAAACAACACAATATCAAACAACACCCACCTTTGATGTTTATCCCAAAATCCCCTCCTAACCTGTGAACATTATTAAGAATAACAAACTACTTAACTTCCAACAATAAAACTTCTTCAGATGCTAAGCTGAACTCAACATCAACAGGGTTTGTTGTCATCAAATTTTTTATTGATACCGGCGCACCGGATTTCAATGACAATTTAATCTTAGCTGTATCATGACCTACATTAAGCAAATTTACCAAGTAAGAACCGTCTACTTGCTTAACAACCCTTGAAATGACAGTTTTAAAATCTTTCCCGTTATCAGATTCTATAATTACATCAGGCATTTGCTTAGCAACTTGAGCTAATGCAGTTTTTTTTATTTCCGAAATATCCGCATCATTTAAAAAAATAAGTTTTCCGTTACTTTCGGTTAGCTTCTTGCTGCGTTTTTTTCCGTATTCATTCATTGATAAGCTCTCTGGAGAATCAATAATTACGCTTCCACCATTATCCAAATAAGACTGTAAGCTGGAAAATTCAGCATCGGTTACATATTTGGTTTTATAAACCACAACGGTATTCCAAATACTATTATCTTGTTTTTCGATTATGTTTTTAGTAACAAAGCCTAAGGGTAACCCTTCAAAAAAAAGAGCATTATATAATTTACCCGTTTGGGTCATATAATCGGGGGTGTTGATAGCGGATGTCTCCGAATAAAAGAAACGTAATGGCCTAGGTTGTTTACGAAGGGTAATAATTTCTTCGGAAAAACTATTTAAATCATACATCACCTGTGTCACTTCGTTGGCAATGTGAGGTTGCATGTTGTTAGAACCTGCATAGGCACCACCTAGACCTGGGTCAAAGAAGTTAAGTTCCCCTTCTAATCTATCCTCTGGCGATCCATCGGGATCCCGCGCCCAAAACCATCCCATATTTGCATCCATACCCATTAAGGTGGCAAGCCAATATACATTACGAACGTAACTAGTTCGCGCTTCTAAATCTCTCCACATTCCTGAAGAAAGAAAATGGGATTCCGAGTTTACATTAATTTTATCTGGACCAATGGACTCTAAGAAGTCATGCAAAATGGCCATTCCATCCCATTTGTAAGCATATTGTTTATACCAGTCTGAATTGATGTGGGATCTAATGCTTGGACTACCTAACGCCTTTGCATCATGACCAATCATTGTCGTTAGTTCGGTTAATGCTTCGAAATCCATCCCGTGAGATCGTGAATCTTCATAAAATGTTCGCGGGAATAGTTTAATATGTGTATCCGCTTCGGGGTTAACTGAGTGCAATTCATCTTGCATAAATTTGAACCATTCTGTACTTCGATGCATATTATAACGATTCCAATCATACCATATTGGTTTACCTGTTAATGCCTTATCAATTGGTATTTCTATTTCAACCGTATCAAAACTTTTAAATTCAGTGTCCCAATTTGAATTCAGGTTTTTAATATTTCCATTGTATTTATCTTTCAGCCAAGATCTGAACTTATTTAGTGTATAAGACGAAATACCGTTCATCTCTTTATAATTAAATGTCCAATGATCTTTCTCGGAATACCAGTGTGGTTCGTTAGCGAAAATATACCCTAACTCAGTAACCTTTTTTCCTTTAGTGAGCTCTCCGGTGTGACGAATAATCTTACCCCACAAATCCCGAGCAGTAGGGTTATCAATATCAAATCCTGTAAATAAGGAACGTCCTTTTCTAATCTCAGGTTCTTTTGCTTCTACCCATTCCGGAATTCCCATTGACCAATATATCAAGAAACCGATATTGGTATCGGGAATGCCCGTAAGCTCTTTCATGAGTTTTTCATCAAATGTACCGTCTTCCTTTAGCAAAAATGAATTAATAGCCCGATCGTGATCAACTGGATACAAGTTTTCACCACCATGGTATATTGCTCCCAAATGGTCATTGTACACAGCTTCATTAGTGAGCGGTTGCCCAACAGTTTTTGAGAAATAATCGTACGGGAAAGAAGGTTTGCCATTGCTTACAAACATATTATCCCCTGCTTTTGTATTATGCCAATCTACTTTAGAAACAGGTCTACGTTTTATCTTCCCGTTAAGCTCTTTCTTTAAATCAGCTATACTTTTGTCTAATATTTGGATTACTTTCTTGCGTTCAAAATCTGGAAGTATTTCTGCTAAAGAATCTTTATTTTGAGCATAATAACGTTCATAACCAAATAGTTTAGCTGTAGCTTCTTTATTGGTTTCGTCCCAATTGGCAAATTTCAAAAATTCATTGGCAAACCAAAGTGTAGTTTCCTCTCTAGTAACATCCAATGATCTTGAACGGGCTTCTTTCATTAAGCCTTCAAGGATTTCAATTTTTTGAAGTGCTTCTTTTTCATATTGTGATTTAACCCCACAAGCATTTAAAAGTGCGAGAACCAAAAAACAGAAAAATAAACTATGTCTTTTCATGAGTGTTAACTTTTAAGAATATTACAATTGTAAAGAAATACATAATCCATTTTGGGCATATACTTGAATTTAACCGTATATAAGATAATATTACCCCCATCGGCATTAACTCCTAACAATTTTAAAATCACTTTCTAGAATAAACTATCCCCATGTTTTGATTTTTTCGCAACTTAACACGCATAAAACAAATTGGTCTAATAAAAAATAAACCATTTTACCCTTACACAACCTGCAGTTTCATCCATAGTTTTTCAGCCATTTAACCAACCCTGCATATTGATAACCACATTCCCGAACCGCCTATTTTGAGCAAAACTATTTTATAGATTCGATATCACTAATCATTTCCTTGTTCTAGGTCAAATGTTCCGTTAAACTTGGCCATATCCTTTTCCTTCCAAATTTCCCGTAATTCCTCAGGATCGAACCATTGGGGTTCGGCATGGGACTTGCTCCATTCCCTGGCACCAGCTACCATTTGAGCAAGTTGTTCAGGATATTGATCGCTTAAATCATTCTCTTCGCCCATATCCTCGTCGATATTGAAGAGCTTCCAAGTATTTTGATTGGTCTTTAACGCTTTCCATTGGTCTTGTCTTACCCCGACATCGCTATACCCTTCACGATGTCTGAGCACAAAGACCATTTCCCCTTTACGAGGGTTTTTACCTGTGCTAAATGCAGGCCAAATATCCTTGCCGTTCAATTCTTTACCTTCGGGTATTTCAGCTTGTGCCAAATTGGCGAAGGTTGGGTAAAAGTCCAATGCGGAAACCGGATATGAAAACTTCTGTCCACTAGCAACCTTACCAGGCCAATGAAAGAACATGGGTACGCGATACCCTCCTTCGCAAGTACTACCTTTTCCTTCCCTAAGAGGAAAGTTCGTGGCACCTTTGGTGACCTTACCCCCGTTATCGCTTAAGAAAACGATAAGGGTATTATCAAATTGACCGTTTTCCTTTAGGGCAGTAACAATTTCTCCAACCCCCCTATCCACGGCATATACCATTGCAGCATAGGTGCGGCGATTTTCATCTTTAATGTCCTTGAATTTTTCCAGATCCTCGGCCTTGGCCTCCAAGGGAACATGGGGTGCATTGTACGCTAAGAAAAGAAAAAACGGATTCTTTCTCTTGCTAGCATTATCAACGAATTCGACAGCTTTATGCGATAGTTCATCGGTTAAATATTCGGTTGGGTTTTTCACTTCTTCCCCATTATAATCCAATGGTTTCAAATAATCGAAAATAACCTTTTTACCCTGTTCCCTTTGTCTATTGTAAGCAGCTGTATATTGTTCAGGGAAATAGTTGTGCCCCCCTCCAAGAAATCCATGATAGTAATCAAAACCCCTTCTATTCGGATGGTAGGCAGGCTCTGGTCCTAAATGCCATTTGCCAATAGCCCCTGTGTAATATCCTGCATCATGTAATACCGTACTAATGAAGGTTTCTTTCAAAGAAACACCCTTACCTACAGTAACCTCACTATTGGCGGGCAAATTGAATTGTGCTCCTAAAGTATGTGGATATTTACCAGTCATCAATCCTGCCCTACTTGGGCCACAGAATGGATGGGACACATAGCCCGAGGTCATGATCGTACCATTGAAAGCCAATTTGTCGATTTCGGGTGTCGTAATATCCTTGGCACCATTGAACCCAACATCCGAATACCCTAAGTCGTCACACATGACCACAAGTATGTTGGGTCTATCAACCTCTACATTAGTACTGGCGATTTCCGTTTTTGTTTTTTCCTTGCAATTACCAAGGGATAAAAAACATATGAATAACAGTAGATTCTTTATTGTTCGAAGCATGGTCTCTAATTTTATTCGGTTTTTGTACTATTAGCAAGGTTTCCTTTCCAACCTTTATTAAACTGGGCTAAAAGTTCAGCCACCAATTCTGGATGGTCATCGGCGATGTTCACTGTTTCATTGGGATCGTTTTTATGGTCATATAATTCGAAAAATAATGGCGCTGCCTTTGAATCGCGGTAATCCCTCCAAAGGATAAAACGATAACGGTCCGTACGCATGGCATATCCCATAAGATAATTTTCAAATAACTCTCTATCCCATTTGTCTTTTTGCTGTTTTTGAATTTTTCCTTCTACTTCTTCAATTAAAGGCCCAAAGTAGGTTTCTCGCATTCCTTTGGACAAGGGGTTTGCCGCCCATTCGCGTAAAGCCGGTGTTGGGAATTGCGTAAATGCTGCTTTTTTCCAATTTGTATTTGGGTCTTTTAATAAAGGAGCAAAACTCTTTCCTTCAAGATGTTCTGGTTTATCTAACCCGGCCAATTCACAAAGTGTAGGATACATGTCTACCAACTCAACTAAGGCTTTGGAGGTTTTTCCCCTGGTTCCCTTGGGCATATCTGGAGTCCAAATCATCAAGGGTACACGGGCTGAAATTTCATAATTGGTCGCCTTACCCCAAATTCCCATTTCACCAAGGTGCCAACCATGATCGCTCCAGACCATGATTATGGTATTGTCCCTTAGACCTGCTTCTTCCAAAGCATTGATCATTTTTCCGATTTGCGCATCTATATAACTCACGGAAGCTAAATACGCATGCTTCAATGTTTTGGCCAGTTCATCATCGATTGCCCCTTTTTTAGGAATACCATATCTGGCACGCAACTCAAAAGATGGATGCAATCCCATAGCGGCTCCATTTTTTGGGGCATGGGTTTGAGTTGTTAATTTAATACTATCACGGTTATAGAGGTCCCAATATTTTTTAGGGGCCAACCAATCTAAATGGGGTTTCTTCATTCCCAGACCTAAAAAGAATGGCTTATCAGGATTTTTTTCAACCATATCTTTCATGGTCACGATAGCCAATTCCGTATTGTAACCATCTTCATAGAAAGTGTCCGGTACATCCGCATATTCATAGGCAGGCCCTTTTCCCAATCCATTTCTTGGGGCTTCGGGTCCATATTTGGCTATCATATCGGCTTGGTTCTTTCTAAACATATCCTGATTTTCAGGAAGTGCGAATCCACCTGGGGTTTTCGATTTTTCAATGGTCATCTTATCATATGCCGGTTTTCTACTCCATGACAACTCGGCATCGGCAAAACCAGGTTTATGATAAATTTTACCTGTATTCGTTGCCTCGTAACCATTGTTTTTAAAATGCTGTGGCAAGGTGATAATATCAGGATTAGCGTCTCTAAAATAGGTGTAATTTTCAATGACATGTATTGTTTCCGGTCGGGCACCCGTCATTAAACTAGCCCTTGAAGGACTACAGATTGCCTGTTGGCAATAGGCGTTTTCAAACAATAAACCATCTTTTGCAATAGCATCCAAATTAGGGGTTATTGCCATTTCCGAACCATAGGCACCCAACTCTGGGCGTAGATCATCAATAGCGATAAAGAGAATATTCGGTTTTTTGCTCGTTTCTTCAACGGGTTTATCATTTTGTGATTTGCAACTGACCATTAATAAGGCCGTAAGGAGAAAAAGGATAACCTCTTTTCTAAATTCAATTTTACCAAATTTCATTAGAGGACTCATGTTGTATTTTGATTTATTATGTTTGAAAATCAGTTTTTACCTATTGTTATTTTCTGTCGTGTTTTATTAATGGTACGTGTTATTGCTTCCCCATTGCTCCAAGTTACGGTCACCTTTATAGGTTTATTACATTGGCCTAAACCAAAATGAACAAGCTTGTTAAAACTTTGGGAATAGGAAGCGCCTGTACTCCCAATATGTTGTGTTTGTACACCTGTACAGCTTTTGATGTTCACTATTGCACCCAAGGAAGTTGCCTGTCCAGAGGAAGATGTACCGACCTCTATGGAGATAAAGGAATTCGTGTTTGCTTCTTTACTAAGGTTCTTGAATAAGTGCCATTTACCACGCTCATTACCGATGACGATATCAACCTTTCCGTCGAGGTCATAATCCAAGACTTCAACGGCCATGCCCATAGAACCCCAGTCGGAAGTGGATATACCACTTACCATTTCTTGTTGGAATTGCGAATTACCTTGATTAAGGTAAACGATCGGTTCATTTTGAAAAACCATATTTCCCCTTCGGATAACCAAAAGGTCTTGAAAACCATTGTTGTCGAGATCGGCAACGGAAGCCGCCACGGTGTGCTCCTCCAAAATAAGTTTTGCCTTTTTCGTTATATCTACGAATTTTCCGTTTTTGTTCTCAAGAAAAATGTCCGGAAGCCCTTCAGGGTGATTGTATTCCGGATAATCCAAAACACCATGCACCACTCCTGTTGTTGGTGACCATGTATTGCCAGCAATACGCCATCTGTCATTGCCGACATAACCTACATGGATTCCTCCTTTTTCATTAAGTTTATCAGGAAATCCCAAGGCATTGCTGTTGACCAAACGGATATCTTTACCGGAATGGGTTTCCCCAGGAAAATCATACAAGTATCCGGTTTCACCAATATAGTATGCATCATTATATGGCCATTGTGATTGGAAATTGCGCATTTGCAATACATCTCCTGTTTGTAGATCTTCAAACTTGAAATTACCACGTTTGGTGTAAAACGCCCAATTTTTTGTTTGTTTATTGTAGAAGGTTTCCCCAATCTCAAAATCTTTCCCACGGGTTAGATAAAGATCAAAATCACCATCATTGTCGTAATCGATTTCTACCACAGAGGTAACATCGGATATAGGATTAGGCAGTACCTTACCAGTAACTTCCTTAAAAGTCAAATCGCCCAATCCTTGGAAAACTTTTATCGTTTCATGGCCATATAGGATAAGATCAATGATATTATCGCTGTTGATATCGGTTAAAAGGGTTTTTTGCCCATCTGCAATGGATGGTGGCAATGTTGATTTTAGGATGAGTTGGCCATTGCCATCATTTTCATAAACATAGTTTTCGCTTTTACCCTTTTTTTCTTTTGTAGGAAAGGCAAAATTGATAAGATCAAGATCACCATCATTATCTCCATCAAAAAATTTAACCGTACGACCACGCATCATTTCCAAAGGAATATCGAAATCCTCCAACGGAATGAATTCCCTTTTTTTGTTTACCCGGAACATTTTGGAGTTACGGGCATTACTCCCAGAACCACCGCCACGGGACATGATGACCTCTAGCTTACCATCGAAATCAATATCACCA
The DNA here is from genome assembly GCF_033101095.1 of Maribacter sp. TH_r10. NCBI lineage: Bacteria > Pseudomonadati > Bacteroidota > Flavobacteriia > Flavobacteriales > Flavobacteriaceae > Maribacter > Maribacter sp. TH_r10. The sequence goes on from NZ_JAWMPY010000002.1 coordinate 883,738, forward strand.
ACGGCTACGCCATGAAGATCACCCATAATGACATCTATCGGTTTTGCAAAATGACCTTGATTGTTCCAGCAGACACTAATACCTAAACCGTGATCATTCAATAAAAGGTCGGGGTACCCATCTTGGTCAAGATCAGCTACGGAAGGCGCATCCCATTTTCTTAGGTTTTTATCCTTTCGTACGAAATCTTCAAATGTTTCTTTAAAATGAACACTTGCATCCGTCACTGCATGCTGTCCTTGAATATGGTTTGAAATCAGGATAAGGAACAGTGATGTAATGCTAAATGTTTTGATACTATTTTTTTGTATCACGCTCATGGTCTACTATTTTCAATTAATTTTTTATGACCATATCTTCGATAAAGAATTTAACAGCCTTCGTTCTGGGAAGGTCATTTTTTCGCAATTCAATCTTATATGTGTCAATAATACCGGAAAATTCATTTTTTGATAATTTCCTTTCTAAGGCACCCATCTCCAATTTTTAAAATCACACTCAATCGCAATAGTGATATGCTGAGCCATGCAGCTATTAAAAATCTATGCCCAAATGGTAACCAACTGAACAACCTTCATGTTCCGATGCTTTTCAAACCTAAAATTAGATGAAATGCGGCTCATTATTTTTCATAATTATACCCCTTCAAAGCACTATTCTAACCTTACTTTCTTATTGTCAATGTTTATTGGCCTTAAGCCGCATTCTTGATTGAATTTCCTCTATCGTCAAATTCTTGGTCTCGGGTAAGAATTTGACCAATATGACAAGACCGATAAACACCAAACCACCGTAGAACAGAAAGATAGTGCTCGCCCCCATATTTGCCAGTTGCCATGGAAAAAAGAATTGTGTTAATGCACTTATAGTACTAGATATCAACGCAAAAAACGGAATAGCGATACCTCTTAAGGAAATGGGGAAAATCTCAGATAACAATACCCACATGATTGGGCCAACCGAAAAGTGAAATGCCGCTATAAAACTTAAAATACCAATCAATATCAACATTGCATTCAGTACTGCCGACTTTTGCAGAAATACACTGGAGTTATCCCTTGCAGAAATATCACCCATAACCTCTTTTACCGCTTCCTTGAACTCTATATCAGTAGAAAATTGTTTATCTACCAATACCGTTAGTTTATCAACATCAGGAATATCTTTCATTTCTGCAATAGCTTCAGTCGTCATTACATATTTGGCCGTACCAAAACCATAAGCACATATTCCTAAACTTAAAATTACCCAAACCAACCCCATGATCATCATGGGGCGTCGTCCTACTTTATCAATAAGAACCAAGGATAATATTGTAAAAACTACACTGGTCAACCCAATCCATATAGCTTGCTCAAATGCTGCGTTTTCACCTAAACCTAACTGTTCCATAACAGTTGGAGCATACGTTAATACGGCATTTATCCCAGTTGATTGTTGCACAATGGCCATAGTCAAAGCAACAATTGCCACTATGCTCATTTTTTTGCTGAAAATTTCTTTCATTTGAGACCCAACGGACCTGTCTTGGTTACTATCTTCAATACTTTCTTTCATTACATGAATATGATTTTCTATTTCCTCTCCGGGAAATACTTTGGCCAAGGTTTTCCTAGCTTTATCAAACTCACCTTTAAAAATTAACCAAGCTGGACTTCGAGGAACAAAGAAAAGCAAACCAAACCAGATCAATGCCGGTATAATTTCAATACCTAACATCCACCTCCAAGTATACTCACGTATTCCTAGAGTAGATACCCATTCCGCATTTGAATTGGTAATTTGCAATAACCAATAATTAATGAAATATGCGGCCGTTAAACCTAGTACAATATTGATTTGTGTCATCGACACTAATTTACCTCTCCATTGGGCAGGTGAAACCTCACCGATATACATAGCCGCCAATGTTATTGAACTAAAAGCCAGTCCCCCCAAAAAACGGGCAGCGAACAAAGTAGCGAATGATGGGGCAAAAGCCGAACCTAATGCTGATATCAAATACAATGCGGCTATTGTTTTCAAAGTTGTCTTCCGGCCATATTTATTACTAGACCATGCGGCCAGTGGTAAGGCGACCAACACTCCAATTCCTGGCCCAAAACCTAGTGCACCTACCTGCCACTCATTTAGATTGAATTCTGCCGTTATGAACTTAAATGCCCCGGAAATTAAAGCCGCATCAAGACCAAACACAAAACCTCCCAAAGCCACTATGGTAGAATAAGTAAAGGCATTTTTTTTGAATGAATTCATAATGCTTAATGATTTTTGACCAATTACCGGTCTTAAGATTTATATTTACAATTTATACTAATACAGTTTTGGTTTCGCCATTGGTCAAATTTACTTTTTCCACAGCCGTTATAAAACCACTTAAGGCAAATTGAACAAAAATTTTATGACTTACTGAATATAAAATGCCAGTGGTACTTACCTATTATATCTGATGGTTTTCACAAACTCTTATTTACCTATGTATCCATGGCCTGGGGTTTCCGTATCCCCGAACATGACGCTTAATAGATGTTGTTATTAGTCTCGTTACTTTCATTTTTGAAGTTATGCCATTCAAGTTTGTTTCCAGATACATCATATGCCTTTATATCCAGGCTATGATCCAACGATGCAACCTACCATTAGACTACTAGTATACTATATCATTTAAGTAGGGTTGATATGTTTAATTCTTTTAACACCCTTTCCTCCTTAAAAGAATACCATAATTTTGGCCTTTACAAAGGAAAGGGCAAATAAGTAAGCTCGATAAGTATATCTTAACTGATGCATACCATATTTTACCTTAAGTAAATTTCTATACCACCAATATCCCCATAGCCATGTTCACTTGTCTTCATATGTACAATACCAAGTATATCTTGAGTCAAAAGATCTGAATTACAAATAAAAGAACCATTAGGTGAACAACCGTTATAAATCCTATGGCGAACTGTTATGGTTTATATTTAGGACCCAATTTTTCGTTAAATGATTGATTACTATTTTATTTGGAATTCCATACGACCGGTATGAACACCGTCATTTCAGCTTGCCCCCTATTGCTCCAAGCAAAATAAGGAACAAGTTGTGTTTCATATGACTTGAATTCCGGTTTAGAAATGGCCTGATACATTTCGTCATTCCTGTCTTCCCTCAATAACAATTCTGTTTCAACAACGGTAACACCATTTAGAAAACCTGGTTTATGGACTGCTTTAAATTCTGCATTCCCTTTAATGTATGCATTTAAAATAGACGTGTTTTCTGGTAAATCCGGTGTCTCTAAACAATATAAAATAGGCCCTCTTTTTACGGCGATTTGATTCCTGGTTTCTTCAATTCTGTTATGGCCTTCTAACCGCATTACGTTCATTGGCATGTCTAAAGCAATGGTATCTCCAGCTTTCCATTTTCTGTTTACCACGGCGAATGTCCCTGGGACTACTTCAACAGGCGCATCTTCATCGTTAATCTTCAGCGTGCTACCTACGGCCCATTTTGGAATCCTGACCTTAATCTCGAATTCGGAATCCTTACATTCATTAACGGTTATTTTGACCAATCCTTTCCATGGGTAATCCGTGTCTTGAGATAGTTTTAAAGTAGAACCATCTAACATAGTCGTATCTAAATCATTACTTCCGAATAACACGACCGCCACTCCATTTTTCGATAAATTATAAGCCCAACCGGATGATTTACAAATTGTTCTTACCAAGTTCGGCGGACAACAGAAACACTCTAAATAGGGTTGTCTTACCGGACTTTCCGTTACATCTGCATGAGAATCATAATTTCTGGAATTATTTACCATACGTAATGGATTGGAATAGAAATATTCTGTTCCTCCAAGGCTAATTCCTGACAAGCCACTGTTATACAATACCAATTCAATAATGTCCGCATATCTTGATTCATCCTTAATACCCATCATCCGACTACTGAACATTGCATTACATAAGTTGGCGCAGGTTTCATTATAGGCAGTCATGTTTGGCATCATGTAAGCATCTATAAAGCCTTCTTCTATCATATCCAGATTGGTAGACGCCCCATAATGTGCTTGTCCAACAGCCCCCGTTACATACATTTTTTTTCCTGTAACATTTTCCCACAACTTATCTAAGGCATCTATTAGCGCTTTTTCCCCTGTTTCTGCATAAACATCGGCAGCCCCGGCATAATAATACAATGCCAATACTGCATGGCCAACAGCTTCTTCAGATTCGCGTAAGGGTGTACGCTCCTGTACCATATCGCCAATGGGATAACCCTCTGTTGTAGAATCATGTTTTATTTCAAAAGTTCCACGCCTATTAATGAACTTTTCCGCCAGTTTTAAATATTTTCTATCCTTAACCGTTCTGTAAAGCTCAACCAATCCCATAATTTGAGTTTGGTTAAAACCAAATCTTTGATAATGTTTTGTATCTGGCATGAAATAGGTGTATAACAAATCGGCTTGTTTTAAAGCTATATCCAAGAAATTACGATGGCCTGTCATTCTATAATGAATAGAAGCTGCAATAAACAAATGCCCGAAATTGTACATTTCATGATACTTTCGGTTTTCAAATCGGTCTGCATCTTCCGTAATTTGAATGTACGTATGAATGTACCCATCTTCTTCTTGTGCCCTACTTATTAGCGCGATATAGTCATCCAATTCTTTTAAAATATCCTTATCCTTGGTAAGTGCGTAAATATATGTTTTGGCCTCCATGAATTTGTAGAAATCCCCATCATGCCAATAGAACCCTTTGTGTTCTCCTTCTTTTTCCCCTGCTGCGATTTTAAAATTGTTCAAGGCATGGCCTATATCACCGCAAAGAAGATCCCCCATATAAGGTAACATATGCTCTTCTGCTGATTTTACTTTTTCGGCCCAAAATCCTGAATTCCAAATACAATCCCCAAAGTTGATGCTCTTTAGTTTAACGTAAGGACTCTGCGATGTATTAGTTATAGCCTTGTTATGAAAGTTTGCTTCTTTTTTCATAAGTTTTTCTCTTTATATGGTTGAATCAGTCTGAATTGCGTTATGTTGGTGAATTCACCTTTTAATGTTCTTTAGTAACTTTATTCTATTTTTATATATGATAAAGTATAGGGTTTACTATGTTTGGAATTTGTAATTCTTTCTCCAGTCATTAAATCAAAATTAGATATAATGATATTGTTCATATACACGATTATATCTGCAGGTTGGTCTATTTGGCCATTTGCTCCATCATTATCATCATAATCCGCAATTAAAGTTACGTTACTTTTGGGGTCAACCTTTAGAATTTGGTTCTGACAAAAACCTGCAACATAAATATTATCATTTGAATCGGTATTGATACCATCTATCCCCGTTGCTTTTGGAAGATTTGCAAACATTTCCTCTTTTGTAACCTTGCCTTCCTCGTCTAAAATTAATTTTATTAGCTCTCCATCACCAAAATCACCAACAATTAACTCACCTGCTTTATTGAATACCAAACCGTCCAAACCGACTTTTCTGTTTGGGTTAATGGTTTCGGCGATGTAAATTAAATTAGAATCGGATTTATCATTGTTAATCAATATGTTCCTATCCGAAGTTTTAAACCTGTATAAACCGCTCACATGATTTTCGGTTCTTATTTTCGGCATGGCGGGTTGCGTAACGTAAAGAGCACCGTCATGATAACGAATCCCATTTGGTTGTACCATGCCTTCGGCAACAATTTCAATAGTATGATTCCCCTTTTCATCAAAAGTGATGCATAAAACCTGACCTTGGTTCCTGCCTTGGTTGTTACATACAAACAAACTACCATCTGGAGCATAGGCAATACCCATGGGGTTAGAGTTTCTATCTTTTGTAACCCCTGGTATTTCTATAAGTTTGGTGATTTTTTTATCCTTATTGATTTTTACTAAAATACCAGGCAATGTTTTATCGGCAAAGTTAGGACATGAGAGAACTAAACTCCCATCCGGAGCAATATCAAAAGCATCCGGTGTCGGACAAAAACTGGGTAACCCGACAAATAGTTTTGCCGGTTTTAGATTTATCTGTTGTGCTGTAATATGGTTTATCCCTATTACAATTAAAAGGGTAAGGGTAAGAGTAAGCGATTTTATGTGTTTTTGATAAATCATATAGTCGTATTCAATACAATATTAAATCGCTAGTTATTTAAACATTAAACAATTGTTCTAACACCTTTTTCTATTTCACTTATAGATCAAGGTTCCCTAAATCGATGATTCCACAAATTTATAGAAGCGAATGAACAAGTATTTCTCTTATGGCCTTTTCTGTAAACACGAAAATGCTACAATATATAGAACCAAGAGTAGGAATAATTTTTTCAAAGTGTTAAGAAAATCTAAATGAAGATAAAATACCGAGGTTTTTGGCCTCGGTATTTATATATCCTATGAGCAAGGTATCAATAACCATAATTTTGCTCCAAAGAAGCATCCTTATCAATTTCAGTTTGTGGAATTGGTAGGTAGTACCTATAATCGAACCAAGGTCTTGTTACCACTGTATACTCTTCATTATTTAAAGTTCCATCAACAGCTTTTGTCCATTTTAATCCTTTAATATCATATCCTCCGATATGGTCTTGATTCATCCATCTTCTTTCATCAAAAAAGTTATGTCCTTCAAAACATAGTTCTACACGTCTTTCCCTTTTAATTGCTTCCAAAAGTTCATCACCTGTAGCCGTAATTTCCGGTTGAAGTGCTCTCTTAGAAACTTTATTTACATATTCACGTGCAGTAGTTTCATCTCCCAATTCATACATAGCCTCTGCATAGTTCAAATAAACTTCAGCCAATCTATACATGATATAGGGACGGTCTACAGAAAAACTTGTAAGAGTGGATAAACTTTCGTCTTGGAACTTTCTGATATTATAACCGGTTTTTGAAGAATGTAATGTATTTCCTAAACCATTTGGAGAATCCAAACCATCAGGAGTTTCTTCACTGGGGACATCCGCTAATGCATAATCTACCAGACGATCTCTAAACATTGCTCCTTGAAAATTCAAATCTGCATAATACCTCATTTCCCTATTTTCATTTGGTTGTGTTGCATCATAGCTTCCTGCAGAGGTTGTGGTACCATCTGCCATATTAAATTCCAAAGCGAAGTTCAAAGTAGGTGAACATAATCCCCAACCACCATAACCATTTGGTGATTGCGCCTGATCGGGCAAGGTATTTATATCATTTGCCATTTCTGCATATAAGCTTCCATAGGACCTTGCAAATAAAATATCCTGATTTTGGTATAAAAATAGATTTTGATATTCGGTTGCATCCGCAACGGAAATTAAGTCACGAGCACCAACTAAATCTATTACTGCTTTTGCCGCATCTGCTGCATCTTGCCATTTTGTTGTTTTGGAATAATCATAATATAGTCCATTAGGCACTGTATTTGGATCATGTAAATCACTTGCGGCATATAATAAAGTACGTGATTTAACCGCGAGAGCGGACAATTTGGTAGCTCTGCCAAATTCTGAAGCTTCAATAGGCAAAACTGCGGCAGCTTCATCTAAATCCCTCACTATAAAATCTACACAATCTTCAAAACTATCCCTGGACAAACTAAAGTCGTCATCCAATCCAAATGTTGTTTCCAGGATTGGAACACCACCATAATATTTTATTAAATTAAAATAAGTAAAAGCTCTTAAAAACTGCATTTCCGCTTTTAATTGAGCCACTTCCTCTGGGTTTTCTTCCATTGCTTCGCTACCCTCGATCTTTTCTAAAAACTCATTGATCAACTTCACATAATCCCAAGAAGTCTCCCATCTATTGTTAAATGCCAAACCTGCATTACTTGGAGACCATCCACCTCTCATCTTGTAAGGATTATCTAAATCCTTAAAGTTAAATTTAGCTTCCCAAGATGCACCTTCAATACCGATTCTTTGTGTCCACCATTGAGAACGGTTTATGGCCCAACTATCTGTGGTATTATATGAGGTCACTACGACAAGAGCTGCCTGGTTTACATCACCATAAATAGCATCTTCCGTAAAAGAATCACTCGATTCCGTATCCAAAATATCATCATTACAACCCACTATTGTGAAAATAGTCAGAAGAACAACCGCCAATTTTATTTCTATATGTTTCATCTTTTTAAATTTCTTATTGATTAAGGTCCGATTCATTTTTTAATTAAAAATTAAAGTTTAAACCTAACGTAAATGATTTTAAAGAAGGATAGGTACTATTTCTAAAACTATTGTACCCTTCCGCTTCAGGGTCCAATCCTAGATCATATATATCAGAAAACAAGGTTAACATGTTGTAACCCCTAACATATAATTTTGCTTCCCCGAATTTTAATACATCTTTGGATATGGTATACCCTAATTCCACTTCTTTTAACCTAAGGTATGAGGCATCTTGCAAATATATATCCGCACCTTGGAAATCATCCGGGCCATTCAAACTTGAGCTGTATGCATCTCCTGTAGCAAATGCCCTTGGAAATTTGGCATTTGTATTTTCAGGAGTCCATCTTTGATCAAACATAAAATCCGGTAGTGCCCCAATTCCCTCAAAATAAACTTGCATTTTAGCTTCTGCCTGTCCTTGGAACAAAAAGTTGAAATTCCAATTTTTAACATTCAACCCACCATAAATACCATATTGGATTTCGGGTACATTTGACGAATAAGAACGAATTCTATCCCCGGCATCGATTTTTCCGTTACCATCAGTATCAATATAATATGGTTCTCCAGGTACCGTACCGTCTAATTTTACAGGTTCGGCATCTACTTGGGCCTGGTTTTGGAAAATTCCATTTGTCGGATATACCAAGTAAGAATCCATTGGGTGCCCTTCTTGTTTAATGGCATCTGCTACGTTCTCGGCCTCGTCCATATAAACAATTTCATTTTTAGCTTGTGTAAAGTTGAATCCGAAATTATATCCTAAATCCCCAATTTTATCATTCCAGCCTAATTCTAATTCCCAACCATAGTTATCAACTTTCCCTATATTCTCTTGGGGTAATGTTAAACCTGTATAATCCGGGACAGATGCGTTTCTGGTTACCAAGATATCTTCCCTCTTTTGATAAAAATAATTTAGATCTCCTGATAATCTATTATCAAACAATATGAAATTCAAACCAATATTTTTCATATCTGCAGACTCCCAAGTAATAGCTTCATTTGCAGCTTCGACCCCTATGCTAGAATACCCATTGTAATATTCGCCTCCAAAATTGTAGTAATTAGGTTTTGCCCCAACATTACCTGCATAATCATATTGTGTTAAATACTGGAAGCCGGTAATACGGTCATTTCCCATTTTTGCCCATGAACTTCTAAGTTTCAATGAGTTAATCCAAGAAACATCTTTCATAAAAGACTCCCTATTTATAGCCCAAGACAATGCAATTCCAGGAAAAGTACCAAATCTATTTCCAGGGCCAAAATTACTGGATCCATCATGGCGTAAGGTTAAGTCAACATAGTACTTTTTCATGTAATCGTAAGAAAGGGATCCAAAATAATTTACACGGGCCCATTCATAAGAGGTACCATCAGAAGTTTGACCATCTGTGTCACCTGCAAACAATTCAGAATGTTCAGAATCTGGAAAACCTATCTTTTCTACCCAAAAATTTCGTTGATCCGATGTAGTTTGTTCATACCCGACAAATCCACTGAAATTGTGCTTATCATTAATTGATTTTGAGTAATACAAAGTAGCATTCAACATTAATTCATTGTATTTCCAGAAACTTTCAGTTAAGATATTCTCACTACCATCCTGTGAAAAACCAATTTGCGAAACATAGTCGTCTGTACTTTCATTATATGTATAAACCGTCCATGGCGTATACCATGATTTTTGATCATAACTCATTCTTCTCACCCCTGCATAGCCCCTGAACTTAAGTCCATCTACAAGTTTATGCAAGTTATAATCTATGGTAAATTTCCCTCTTAAATCAGTGTCGATCTTCTCATCAAAACCTGACTCCTTACTAGACATAATAATTGGGTTTAAACCGTTCTCCCCTCCCCAAGCAATTAAACCATTTGGGTATACACCAACTTCTGTTGGCGAGTTATTATAGATTTGTTTATAAATAGGGCCAGTACCGATACCAGGTTCTAAAGTTTCTCCAAATCTACCTGAGAGATCAATACCCAATTTCAAATCTTCGGTAATTTTAATATCCAAATTGGATCTTACTTGATCTTGATCAAATTTCAAATCGCCAGATTTATACATTCCTGTTTGGCGAATCATATCCCCACTAACAAAATAATTTACGTTATCATTTCCTCCTGAAATCGACAAAGAAGTTCTTGACTCCGGGGAGCTCTTGGCGAAGGTCTCATCAGCCCAATCCGTATTAGGATAATTAATGGGATCCGAACCATCTGCATACTTGGCGATATCCTCTTGGGAATAGATAGGATCATTCCCATATCTTTCTGCAATTTCATTATTATAGATGGCATATTGCTCAGAAGACATTAAGCTTGGTGTTGCGGAAAAGGAAGAAACTGTGTAAGAAGTGGACAAACTAATCTTAGCTTTCCCACTTTTCCCTCTTTTTGTTGTTACCAAAATAACCCCGTTGGCGGCTCTTGCCCCGTAAATTGCAGCTGCACCATCTTTTAAAACTGTTAAACTTTCTATGTCTTGCGGTGCTAAATTCGCAAAAGACGAAGCTGGAATTCCATCTATCAATATCAAAGGTGAATTGTTTCCTAAAGTAGATTTACCCCTTATCAATAGTGTTGCATCATTGGCACCAGGTGTACCTCCCCTATCGGAAATAATCAAACCAGAAACTTTTCCGGCCAATGACTTTACCAAATCTTTACTCCCGGTCTTTGAAATGTCATCTGCACTTACAGTACTAACAGACCCTGTAACCTCTCCTTTTTTCTTAGTAGTATACCCAAGAACTACAACCTCTTCGAGTTGTGAGGTATCTTCTAACAAAACAACATCAATTGAAGTTTGATTGCCAACGGTAATTTCCTGGGTAGCATAACCTACATAAGAAATAACCAATACTGGATCGTTACTATCTATGGACAAGGTGAAATTACCGTCAAAATCGGTTTGTGTACCATTGGTAGTTCCTTTCACGACAACACTGGCGCCGGGAAGAGGGCCTTGGGAGTCAGAAACCGATCCCGTTATAACCGTTTGTTCCGAAGACTTATTTACAATAAAAATCGAATATTCAGCCTTGGCCATCAGTACATCGCTATACAAGGTTGTTCTTGAGATATAATTTTCAGAGGCATATATCCCCGTTAAGGAAACAATAAGGCAAAATGAAACTACTAATACGTTCCTAATCCCTTTTTTGAAACCCAAACCATCTTTCCCAAGATAGTTGATCCTTGTTCGTGGTTTTCTTTTTGTTTTCATAAAGTTTTCATGTATTGAGTTGATTTTAATTTTATTTGAAATTCGCAATCACTCCTTTAGAATTAACCCTGGCTATTAAACAGGAGCTACTAATTTCTATACAAAAGAACAAGAACATGAGGGTTGTTGACATCAATAAATTACCTACTATTAGCATTATATTAACCTTTTTGTTAATATGACTTTTTTAAAGATAATTTTTTGTGGAATCGCTATATTAAAACAAAGTGTTCTAGTGATTTCATATGCATCATCCCTTTCCAAACAAACCGGACATTGGCAAAATTACCTTAATCGAATCAATAAGACCAACCTAAATTCTTCATCACAGATACGTACATAAAAAGGGCCAACAATTTAATTTTATAAGTATGGAACATTTTATATCTCTACTAAATTTAAGATGTATTGAGTAAAAAAAAACTGTCCGAATAGTACATATAATACTATCGGACAGTTTTCTCAAAATATAAGGACAGAATCCTTTTTATTTTTTTAGCGGACAACCCTTCCTGATCCGGAGCCACCCATTAGGGCTTCGACCTCAGAACGTGTCGAAAAATTAAAGTCCCCTTTTATAGAGTGTTTTAGGCATGAGGCGGCAACAGCATATTTAACCGCTGTTTTGGAATCTTCCAAATCCGGGGTATTCAAGGCAAAAATCAATCCACCTGCAAAGGAGTCACCTCCGCCTACCCTATCCACAATGTTCTTGATTTGATAGGATTGATAATTCCCCTCGGCATCTAATGGTGCGAAAAAAGGTTCGTCCAATTTAGCATCATAGAGCATGGCACCCCAATTATTGTGCGAAGCAGAAAGGCTCTCGCGCAAAGTAATGGCGACCTTACTTACATTTGGAAATTGTTTCACCACTTGTCTGGCAACATCAGGATATCGTGAAGTATCCAATTTTCCTGAATGTACATCGGTATCCCCGGCCCTAATACCTAAAACATCATGGCAGTCCTCTTCATTTCCGATAACCACATCTATAAAAGGTAGAATAGTGCGCATAGTCTCTTGCGCAAGTTCGCGCGCAGTTTTCGTCTTATCCCAATCCCATAATTTACCTCTAAAATTAAGATCGATCGATACAGATGCACCGGCAGCTTTAGCTTTTTGCGCAGCCACTAAAGTAGCCTCTGCAGCATTTTTTGAAAGCGCAGGGGTGATTCCACTTAAATGCAACCATCCGGCGCCATTAAAAATTGCATCCCAATCATATGCGCTAGCTGGGGTAATGGCAACGGCTGAATCTGCTCGATCATAAATGACATTACTAGGGCGTTGATTGGCTCCCGTTTCTAAAAAATAGAGCCCCAAACGTCCTTTGTCTGTTCGCAGTACGTATTGGGTATCGATACCCACAGCACGAACAGCATCCATTGTAGCCTCTGCCAAGGCATGTTTAGGCAATGCGGTAACATAGCGGGCTACCCCCCCAAAATTACAAACAGAGGCAGCAACGCTTGCCTCGGCTCCTGCATAGGTTACCTCAAATTCACGTGTTTGGCGTAATCTTAAATTCGCTGGTGAGGCCATACGCCCCATTATCTCCCCAAAGGTTACAACTTTTTTCATGTTTGTTTATATCTAAAATCCCATTACCTGGGATCATGTTAATTGAGTTATTTTTTATTTGTTCTTATTTGATCGATCAAAGTTCTGATCTCACGGGCATTTTTTGTGATGGTCTCCCAATTCCCGGCTTGGATCAAAGGTCTTTTCGCAACCCATGAACCGCCAATTGCGGTAATTAAATCGGATTGCAGGTAAGTACTCGCATTGGCCAGGTTACAACCTCCTAAAGGAATGAACTTCAACCCTAAATATTGATATGGAGCTACCATATTCATAAGGTGGTTCATGCCACCCGAAGTTTCTGCAGGAAAATATTTCAGAATACGGCAACCTTCTTCCAAGGCCATTTCAATATCTGTTGGGGTCATGATTCCAGGTGCGAAGGAAAGCCCTAACTTTTTGGCTTCCTTAAGTACCCTTGGATTACACCCGGGAGAAACTGCAAAATCAGCATCCACATCAACTACAGCCTTTACTTGATCTACGGTCAGTACCGTTCCAAAACCGAGTGTCATCTCCGGAACGTCTTTTTTGATAGCTTTAGCCGCATCGATTGCAGCCGGGGTTCTCAATGTAAGTTCAATGGCATCGACCCCACCTTCAAGAAGTGCTTTTGCAACGGGTACGGCATGTTTTACTTCATCAATAATCAACACCGCAATAATGCCGGCATTGTCTATTTTTTGTATTAGTGCAGGCGACATGGCCTGTTGTTCAATAGGTTGCATATGTGTTTTGTATAATTTTCGATTAATATTGTCCCAGGTCAGAGGGCCACTGAGATTCTTTTTTTGACCAAATAGTCATCCAAGGCCAAATGCGAACAGTCATGACCGATACCGCTATTCTTTATGCCACCATGAGGAAGGTATATAGAATATTTTACCCCGTTTACTTGAATCTCTCCAAATTGAAGATCCCTGCTAAAGCGTTCTATTCGTTTATGGTCGTTGGTAAAAATATATGAAGCCAATCCGAACTCGGTATCATTGGCCAACTCTAATACCTCATCATCGGTAGTAAAACGCATTATCGATGCAATGGGCCCAAAAGTTTCCTGTTTAAAAACCCTCATTTCGGTGGTCATACCACTAAGAACGGTAGGTTCTAACCAATACCCTTTGTCCATGCCTTTCGGAATATTGCCCCCATATTCCAGTTTTGCACCTTTACTAACAGCATCTTCTATTAGATCGAACATACGGTCACGGTCTTTACGTGTGACCAAAGGCCCCATATCAGGTTCCTCATCAACACCGAAACCTAATTTAAGTTTGGATACCTTTTCTATATATGCAGCAAGGAATTTGTCATAGATTCCATCCTGAACGAATATTCTATTGGCCGCTACACAGACCTGACCTGTATTTCCAAATTTTAGGGCAATAGCCAAATCCAAGGCTTGGTCAAAGTCTGCATCGTTAAAGACCATGAAAGGGGCGTTACCTCCCAATTCCATTCCTAATTTTTTTATCGAAGTAGTACTATCGGCAATTACTTTTTGACCAGTTGCCGTAGACCCTATCATAGTTAGTACTGCGGGTATTTTACTCGTTGTCATAGTGGTGGCCACCTCACTGCTTGGTCCTGTCAAAATATTCACCACCCCAGCTGGGAAATCAATATCATGTAATATTTCGCCTATCAAATAGGCCGATAATGGTGAAAGGGCCGATGGCTTAATAATTATTGAACAACCGGAAGCCAGCGCAGGGCCTAATTTAAACCCAACATTCAAGAGGGGAAAATTCCATGCCAAATAAGCTACCGCAACCCCGGCAGGTTGGTGCACCATTTTATGGGTATGGGTATTTTCATAATCTGGGATTTGTTCGTCCCTAAGATTTTTCATTGCTGCGGGGTACCATTCAAGTCCATTGATTACCCCTTCGATATCTTCCCATGCCCCCGCATAGGTTTTACCCATTTCATGGACCATAGCAGAACGTAGTTCGGATTCTTTATCCAATACAGCACTTCTTAACTTGCTCATCCATTCGGTTCTTTCGGCAAGGGACAATCTAGACCAATATTCAAATCCTTTTTGGGCAGCTTCCAAAGCTTTTAAGGCATCCTTTTTGCCAGCCCAGGCAATTTCCGCCACCTTTTCCTCAGTTGCAGGACATATGACGGCTCTACGTTGACCATCTGCTGCATCTACTAATTTTCCTCCTATATATAATTTGTGGTATCCAAAATCCATTGTTTTCATGATTTAAAACTTAATAAAGGTACTTATTTTGGTATCCTGATATTTCTTCAAGGCATCCATATTTACATCAACACCCAAACCTGGACCTTGTGGTACTTGTATAAGGCCATTTTCTACTTGGACACAACTGTGGGTAACCTCATCACGTAAGGCATTTTCAGTACGATCCAATTCCATGGTCGGTAAATCATCGAATAGTCTTCCGGGGTTTTTGTCCAGATTGGCCACAAAATGTATGGCAGCACTTATAGCTATCCATGTACCCCATGTGTGTGGTACAAGATCCTTGTTGAAGGCCTGGGTCAAGGAAGATATGCGTTTTGCCTCGGTAAGGCCACCTGCTGCACAGATATCTGGCTGGGCAATATCGACACATTCATTTTCCAACAAACGTCGAAAGCCGAATTTGAGGTATTCACATTCACCACCTGATATTGGTATAGAAGTGCTTTCCCTGAGTTTGCGGTAGCCCTCATAGTCTTCTGGGGAAACAGGCTCTTCGAACCAAGAAATATCGTATTGTTCCACTTTTCTGGAAAGTTCAATAGCTTCCCTATAATTATAGGCATGGTTGGCATCGATCATTAATTTCATATCTGGACCAATGGCCTTTCGTATGGCCCGAACAAATTGTTCATCTTTTTTGATTCCTAAGCCCACTTTCATTTTAAGGGCATGGAATCCCTGGGATTTATACAATAGGGCCTCCTGAATCAGACTTTGTTCAAGATCGTCAACATTCGTAAAATAGAGCCCTGTAGCGTATGGCTGTATGACAGGGTTTTTGATACCTCCCAACAATACAGCTACCGGAAGGTTAAGTAATTTTCCTTTGATGTCCCATAACGCAACGTCCAAAGCGCTAATTGCCGCCTGTAACGTACCACTTCGGGCATAGTCCATAGAACGACGGTACATTTCTTCCCAGATTACTTCATGTTGTAAAGCATCTTTCCCCATTATAAAGGAACTAAAGAAATCTATACCCGCTTTAATGACATCGGCCGGGCCGTAACCTTCCCCCCAACCATAAGTACCATCTTCCAAGGTTATTTTAACAATACATATTTTTCTCGTGTCGTACTGCCATTGTGAAAAATAAAAGGGGGTGTCCAGTTTGTGGACAATTATAAAGGGTTCAATTTTCGCTATCTTCATGATATTGGTCTTTTCCTCAAGGTTTTGTATTTGCTGTACTTTTATCGATATTTAACTAAGCAATCGATTATGTAGTTTATATTACAAGGCATTTGTTATTGTCTTTTTCATTAATCAATTTTGGATTTAAAGGCAATTAACCTCTACCCTATCCAAAAAACAATCACTGCCTGAACCACATACATTTTACCCCACAAAAGAACAGCAATATCGCATATGTGCACAAACGCATTCTAACCACCACTTACATTATATTAACAGTTTTTGCACACTCTGAATCAAAAAGTTTAAACAGCAGGCTATTCCCTCTTATTTATACTACTCGCGTTATTGTTCATGGTATATAATAAACTATTGGTCGTGTTGATCATGATTCTTTTTTTACCAAAAAAAAGGCGGCGAGAAAATTTCCCACCACCCTAACTAACGTAACAAACTAACTCAAATGATATTCTAATTTTCAGTTATATCAATCTTTATTTGATACCTCTTCAACTAATAATACTTATTGTGCTCAAGGACGGCCTATGGCCACAATTTGATTCTTATTTGCCGTAAAAATTATGGTTTATTTATTCATTGGCCGTTTTCATCATTTTTTCCATTTCTTTCCTAACCAATTCCGGAGATCGATATCTGTCCATCCTATCCAAGTCATATTTTTCAAATTCCCTTCTTAACATCCACATAGGCCGTTGTAAGGTCAATTCCCATTGAAACAACTTTTTATACATAGCACGCAAACGGTCCGGATATTCTGAAGCCAAGTTATGTTGTTCTGAGATATCTTTGGATAAATCATAAAGTTCAGCCGGTCTATCTGGAAAAGTCAATAGTTTCCAATCACCTTCCCTAAAATCGGCCCGATTTTCTTTTTTCCAAAATAATGTCTCATGTGGTCGGGCTTTGTTACTGCCATTGACATAAGGCAAAAGATCTACACCGTCTATGTCTTTCAAATTTTTCACATCCCCACCTCCGGCAACATAAAATGTAGGTAATAGGTCAAAAGTGCTCACAGGGTAATTATACGTAGTATTTCCTTGTAGATGTTTAGGCCATCGCATTAAGAAGGGAACTCTTAAACCGCCTTCCAAATGATTGGATTTAGTTCCGCTCAAAGGCAAGTTTATTGAGGCATTCTTATCTGTTGGCCCTCCATTGTCATTGGAAAAAACCACAATGGTATTCCCATCAAGACCTAATTCCTTTAATTTATCCAACACCCTCCCACATGCTCGGTCCAAAGCTAAGGTCATTGCAGCCACCTCTTTACGTTTTCCTATCAAATCCGGGAATTTTTCCAAATCCTCAGGAGTGGCTTCCATGGGTGTATGTACAGCATTAAAAGCCAAATAAATAAAGAAAGGCCTATCTTTATTTCTCTCGATAAATGAGACTGCTTTATCTGCAAACACATCTGTGGCATAACTTTCCGGCTCCTCAAAATGACCGAATCCACTTTCCATTCTTTTGTCCAAATGACCCTTAGGTATTTCTGGATAAGCGAAATAACTTCTATCACCTCCCCTAAAACCATAGAACTCATCAAACCCCCTGTTCAAGGGGTGAAAACGGTCTGCGTCACCTAAATGCCATTTACCGAACATAGCATTGGTGTAGCCCAATCCTTTCAAATAATCAGCCATTGTAACTTGATCCAAAGGTAGCCCCATATCATCTCCCAAAAACTTGGAATTCTCACTCATATAACCTGGTACGTTTATTTCTTCATACCCAAATCGCTGTTGGTATTTACCTGTCATCAACCCTGCCCTTGAAGGGGCACATACAGCATCGGTAACATAAGCTTGTGTAAATTTCACACCCGTTTCTGCCAGCTTATCCAGATTTGGGGTCTTCATGACCTTACTGCCTTGAAAACCAAAATCGGCATACCCGGCATCATCGGAAAACAAGAAAACGATATTTGGTTTATTTTGTGCTTCAATAGCTATATGGAATACCATAAAAACTACTAACAATAATGTGTTTTTCATCGTTAATCAGAATTAATTTGAACATTGGTTTTTCAAAATCCCAGTCATAAGTTCTCCTTTTAAACTATTAAATTGATTTGGTGCTAAAGAGGACATGAACAAATTAAACAATCGACCAAATTATATCCTTAACACACAAATTGAATAATAAGATTATCGGGTTTATCTAACAACACCATAAAGTAATCGCAATTTTCATTAAGGAACTAGGCCATATTTAACTAGCACAAACACTATATTATCTATTTTATTAGAAGTAATTGAGTATTATATGTGGAGATAAGGTTCTGTAGATAAAAAGCTGAAAAGACCTTATGGTCATCGTATTACCAAACCTTTTGAAATTATCGCAAGGTATATTCCTATGGTATACAAAATGCAAGATTGGGAAAAATAAAACTCCAATGACATTCACTGAGCTTTAACTAAACAGCTTCGAGTTGTATTTTAGCCTTATACTGCTCCATATACTCTGTAGGGGTCATTTTCATTAATGCCTTGAACTGTCTATTGAAGTTCGTCAATGTATTGAAACCTGAATGGTAGCATATGGTCGTAATCTGTAATTTTCCTTCGATTAGCAGTTTACAGGCGTGTCCTATTCGAATTTCATTCAAATATTGCACAAACGACTTTTGGGTTCTTTTTTTAAAATAACGGCAAAAGGCATTTGGGGCCATGTGGGCAATTGAGGCCACCGATTCGAGTTCTATCTTATTTTCAAAATTTTCGTTGAGATAGGAGATTATCCGTGCCATACGTTCCTTCTCTGTCTTTTTATAGGAATTATCAAAACCGTTAGAACATAAAAATTCATAATTTTCGCTTACCGATAATATGTCCAATATCTTTAAAAGACCTACAATTCTTGAGAGTCCTTCTGCTCGAACAAGACCCATCATTTGGGTATGTACCAAATAGGTTGCCGCTTTCGAAAACTGTAGACCCCTATTGGCATTTTCAAAAAGCATTTGAATTCTTTTCGTTTCTGGAAGATCTTTAAAGGCTTCCCCTAAAAAATCGCTTTTGAATTTAACCACGATAAGATCAACCGCTCCTTCTTCATCATTATCATTATAATACTCCCTATGGTTCCTAAAAAGATGGGGGACATTGCTACCAATCAAATACAGTTCCCCTTCCTCAAAATTACCAATGGAATTTCCAACATAACGCGTGCCAGTACTTTTAAGAAAGTAAATCAACTCCAGTTCAGGGTGAAAATGCCAATCTTGCTCAATGCAGGGCATAGTGTCCTGTCTTGCCAAAAAGGAATTTTCAGGCTTAACATTGGTCTTTTTGTATGTTAACTTCATTTTTTTATAAGTATTATCAACAATTTTAAAACTTTGGGATTAACGAATAAAACAATTAATAACTCTAATATAGTAATATATTTACAATATATTATTATTACGTTAGTTTTAAAGGTAATATATTGCTAATCGCGATAATAGCCTAATGTTATAGGTGCAATTTTTAAGCTGTTTTTAATAAAACACAAATGACATTGTATTTCGAAAAAAAATACTTAAAGTCAATTCCTTTAACAAGGGACTGAATATTGTACACAACAATAAGATTCATGAATACATCCCTCCTAAAACTGCTTGGGAACAAATTATTAGGTCAAAGTGTAAATTGAGATACTTTTTTTAAATGTGTTTGATTAACCCATCTCCAATTATAAAACCTTAAAGCATTGTTATTTAGACAGTTATAAATTCGGTGCGTAAATCGGTGCGTAAAACATCTACTAAATACGATAAATTACTGTATTTCAGCTAGTTAAAAATTTTAGGATAGTTCCTCTTTCTCCGCAAAAAGAAACCCATAACGAAAGTTATGGGTTTTTTGTTTTATAGAAAGTTTAAAATGATGAAGTCCAAAATTACCATGACAATTTGAGGGATTATTTTAGGTGGTATATGATAAGGAATATCATGCGAGACACTTAAAATATAATATTCAGATTTAATAACAGCAATTACACACTGCAACTTATTACTAATTAAAACTTCATATCCCCATTCTAAATTACCCCTCCATCTCAATATCCATTAAACTAAAAACCAATATACTGCATTTCAACAGTACAGTACAGGATGCTAAATACTAAAATCCCACTTATAATTGTAATGGGTTCAGTTCAATATTTAAATAGGAAAAACTAACTTATTTACTGTTTTCCCAAAAAACTCTTGAATATGAAAGATTATCCATTTTTATGATAGAAACCATTTTTAAAGTTTATACTATTTTAAGGATAATAAAGTCATTTATCGGCCCACAAAAAAACCTTTTAGTTTGATTTCAATAAGTTTCTTAATTATATATAAACCAATGCCACTCTAAAACTATGTAGTCCCATTCGCTTCTAAAATAACAAATTGCACTGCAACTAATAACACAATAAATGAATCGTAAAGATTTTATACAAAGATCTACATTGGCAGGAATAGGCCTAACACTCCCTTTGGGCGCATGGCTTTCTTCCTGTACCGAAACACCAAGTAAAGAACATTCCCCTGAATTCAAAAAGTTGACCTATGATTTATTGAAAAATTGGTGCGATGGACTGATAAAAACCCAAATCATGGATACTGAAGACCCTAAAATCCATGGTATGTTCAAATGTCCGGCATGTAATAAGGTTCATGGACGAATGATGGATGCCGTTTATCCTCTCCTTGCTATGGCAAAATACACGGGAGAACAAAAATATCTAGATTCTGGAATAGCAGTAATGGAATGGGCACAAAACGTGACCTTGCCCAGTGGCGCATGGTCCAATGACCTTAACCCAAAATCTTGGAACGGCATTACTGTTTTTGGAGCTATTTCATTGGCGGAAGCTTTACATTATCACGGTGACCTTTTGGATGACCAGCGTCGAAAAAACTGGACAGACAGATTGGCCCGAGCCGCTGATTTTATTTATAAGAAATTCCCAACAATGGATGTGACCAATGTGAATTACGGGGCAACTACCATTTATGCCCTAAACCTTATTGGTAAAATACTCAACAAACCTGAATATCTGACTCGCAGCAAAGAACTGGCCGAATCAATAAAAACATACTTTACGGCACCCAACAATTTTTTATACGGCGAGATAAAACCCAGTGCACATAAGTTAAGTGCTAAAGGATTACCTGGAGTGGACTTAGGCTATAATGTGGAAGAATCTTTAAACAATATTGTGCTATATGCAGTTCATGAGAACGACACAGAACTCCTTGATCTTTTAGACAAATCATTGAGCACCCATTTAGAATTTATGTTACCTGACGGGGGTTGGGACAACGGTTGGGGAACACGAATGTTTAAATGGACCTATTGGGGCAGCCGTACATGTGATGGCAGTCAACCGGCTTTGGTCTTGATGGCCAACCGTAATCCGGCATTGGGTACGGCAGCGGTAAAATATACGGAATTACTGAAAAAATGTACGAACAACGGCTTATTACATGGGGGCATACACTATGTTTCACATGGGATTAAACCCTGTATACACCATACTTTTGCCCATACCAAACCATTGGCTCATTTGTTAGACAATTGGGATAATCTGCCCAAAATAGACACTACTGTACCCCTACCTAGAAGCACCGCTGATGGAATAAAACACTATAAGGAAATAGACACCAGTCTGTTTGCTCGTGGCGATTGGAGAGGAACCGTAACGGCTTATGATGCAATTTATAAAGATGGTCATTATCGTCAAGCAACAGGTGGGGCCATATCTCTTTTATACCATAATAAAGTAGGACTTTTATTGGCTGCAAGTATGGCCAAGTATGAATTGGTTGAATCGTTGAACCAACAACCTAACCCAGGGGAAGATTTCCCCTTTACCCCAAGGGTAGAAACAGTACATAAAGACAAATGGTATTCCAACATTTTTGACCGTGCTGCCAATATTTCTTCAGTGGATACAGATGGAAAAATCCGTATAGATGCCCAATGTCAATTGAAAAATGATGAAAATGAAGCTGTTGAAGAAACTGCTTCTGAATTCAGTTTAACCTATCATTGTTCCGAAAGCGCTTTGCAGATTTTGGCAAACACCAACCAAAAAATCACCTCGGAGACCGCTTTTGTTTTGCCGATTATTTCACCCACTGGAGAGGCCGTAACACAGGTAAACCCAAAAGAGATAACCGTACAAAAACCAAAAGGTTTGGTTAGGATAACTTCAAGTGTACCCCTAAAAATCAAGGAAATCCCGAAGGAACGAATCTTTAATATGGTACCAGGGGCAGAAGCAATTCCGATTATGGCGTTTTTTGAAAATAATGAAAATACAGTATCCATTACGATAGAAGTATCCTAGAAATTTATTTCTAAATCCAGACAAATGAAACAGGTTTCTTTTCTTTACTTTACAAAAAAGCACTTATTACTACTTTTATGTTTAGGCATTTTTTCTTGTAAGCAGGAAAATAAAAACTTGTCCCCATTTGAATTAACGGTCAGTGAGGGTTTTGAAAACCCAAAAGGGTTTTATGATGCTACTCCGACTTTTTCTTGGAAGCTTCCAGAAAACATAAAATCACAAACTGCCTATTCCATTGTTGCTGCAAGTTCCCCCGACCTTTTACCAAACAATCCTGATGTATGGAAAAGCGGAAAAATAATATCTGACCATTCCATATTCATTAAATATGAAGGTCCAAATTTGGTTTCAAGACAGAAAGTATACTGGCAGGTTAAGTATTGGGATTCCCAAGAACAACCATCGGAATGGAGCGAGATAGCAAATTTTGAATTGGGACTTTTAAAGAATAATGATTGGAAAGCCCACTGGATAGGAATCAATACTGCAAAAGACAGCATCAAAGGGGTACGGGAATTTTTAATGCATAGACCTCAATATTTGCGAAAGGTATTTGAATTAACTACTGATATCACCTCAGCCAGATTGTACATTACGGCAAAAGGTGTTTTTGATGTTCATTTAAATGGCAACGATGTGAGTAATGACGTTATGCCACCGGGATGGACCCCCTATGACAAACGCATTGAGACCATCACCTATGATGTTACCGATTTAATAGAATCAGGTCAGAATACCTTAGCCGTAGAATTAGCTTCTGGTTGGCACTCTGGGAGAATCAGCAGAGGAAAGGCTCTTTATGATAATTTGGCTTCGCCTAAAATGTTATGTCAATTAGAGCTAGAATCAATAGATGGCTCAAAGAAAATCATAGTCTCCGATAAAAGTTGGAAAGGTACGACCAACGGCCCCATCCGATTGGCCGGCATCTATGATGGTGAAGTATATGACGCTAATCTTGAAATGCCGGATTGGACAAAGACCTCTTTTAACGACAAAGATTGGAAAAGTGTTGAAACCGAAGCTATCCTGGACTCCGTCAAATTAGAACCTAAACGCCATAATACGGTAAAACAAAAAACGATCATAGATGATGTGACTATTGTATCAGTAGACAATAACTCGGCAATTTTCAATTTAGGGCAGAACATGGTAGGGGTGCCCAAGTTAAAGGTCCCGATGAAAAAAGGGGACACCCTGAAAATCCGTTTTTCTGAAATGTTACTTTCAGATGGTACTTTTTACACTACCAATTATCGTTCTGCACGATCAACCGATTATTATATCGCTGCTAAAGACGGTATTGCAGAATATACACCAAAGTTTACCTTCCACGGATTTCAATTTGTAGAATTAAGGGGATTTGACCAAAATGCCAAACCAAGATCAGATTGGGTACAGGGCCTTGTGCAACATTCAAATTTCAAGGTAAATGGAACGTTTACATCATCACATAAAAAATTAAATCAACTCCAAAGCAATATTACTTGGGGTTTGCGTGACAACTTTTTTGATGTCCCCACAGATTGCCCACAACGCGACGAACGTTTGGGATGGACAGGAGATGCACAAGTTATTTCGCCTACCGCTATGTTCAATTATAATACACATGCTTTCTGGACAGCATGGCTACAAAGTATGCGCGAAACCCAATCTGAACATGAAAATGGTTTAATACCATTCATTGTTCCTGATGTGCTTCAAAATAATAATGCCAGTTCAGGTTGGGGTGATGCCTGTGTTATTATTCCATGGGATATTTATAATATTACGGGAGATGTTACGGTACTTGAAGATAGTTATGAATCTGCAAAAAAATGGGTTGGATACTATGAGTCTAAAGTTAAAAAGAAACCCTATATACCGATAATGCATTCTTTTGGAGATTGGTTGCAACCTTATCCTTCTAAAAGTTTAAAAAAGGGAAATAGAGGTGATACACCAAAGGAATTAATTAATACCGCTTATTTTGCGCATTCGGCGCATTTAATATCTAAAATTGCAGGTGTTTTAGGTAAAACGGATGACGAAAAAGAGTATAAAAATTTGTATAAAGCTGTTGCTAACGCTTTTGAAAATGAATTTTTTGACGAAAACGCTAGGTTTAAACAAGACAAGCAAACTCAAACAAGTTATTTACTAGGTATATATTTCGATTTATTTAAACCAGAATCCAAAATAAAAGCGCAAAACCATTTGCTTGAAGAAATTAAGAAGGCGGATTATCATTTAGGAACAGGGTTTTTAGGAACACCAATTTTACCCAAGGTTTTGGATGATATGGGTGAGATTGATTTAATGTATAAAATTTTGTTCAAAGAAACCTATCCGTCTTGGTTTTATTCTATCAATCAAGGAGCGACCACCATGTGGGAACGCTGGAATAGTTATAATAAGGAAGAAGGTTACAACCCGCAAAGTATGAATAGCCTGAATCATTATGCTTATGGTGCCATAGGCCAATGGATGTATGAAAGAATTGCAGGAATAGCTCCTTTGGAACCTGGCTATAAAAGCATTAGAATTGCCCCAATTCCAGGAGGACCTCTTACATCGGCTGAAGCTAGCTACCACTCCCCTTATGGAAAAATAAGTTCTGCATGGAAAAAAGAAAATGGTTCATTTTATTTGAATGTTACCGTTCCTCCAAATACCACGGCAATAATCAATATTCCTGGGAATACAGAAAAAGAAATAAAAGTCAATGGTGGTAACATTAAAGACTATCAGAACATAAGAATGATGGATTCGCAAGAAGGTTCTTTTGAAGTTTTGGTGCGACCCGGAACCTACAGTTTTAAATCAAATTTAAATTAAATGGGGAAAAAATTTATCTGGTTCATATTAACGATCACACTATTCACCAATTGTAATACACATAACGAAAAGGAATTCATTTCCTTACGTAATATAAAATTCAATACCGATTGGAGTTTTAAGCTGATCGATGAAAAATCGGCCTCACAACCTGATTTCGATGATTCTAGTTGGGACAAGGTTAAAATTCCACATGATTGGAGTATTGAAGGGGAAATCAATCGAGATAACCCTTCTGGACCCCAAGGTGGATTTTATCCCGGTGGCATAGGTTATTACAGAAAAAACTTTGCTTTTGAAAAAACATGGAAAAACAAACGGGTTTTGATAACTTTCGATGGGGTAATGAGTAATAGTGAAGTATGGATCAATGGCAAATCACTAGGGAAACGTCCTAATGGGTATGTTGGTTTCACTTATGACCTAACCCCATATTTAAATGAAAGGAACAATGAATTAACCGTACGCGCAGATAATTCCGCTCAACCGAATAGCCGTTGGTATACAGGCTGTGGAATTTACCGTAATATCTGGTTGAATGTGAAAAACAAAATTGCAGTTGCCGAAAACGGTACATACATTATAGCCCGTAATATTACCGATGATTCCGCAGAAATACATATAGAAACCACTTTAGACAATACATTACCAACAGATGAAAAGGTTCAAATCATTAATGAAATATACAATCCTAAGGGAGAAAAGGTATCGGAAAGCACGGTAGATCAATATGTACTGAAAAACGCCCAAAAGATAATAAATCAAAAAAATGATGTTAAGAACCCAGATTTATGGTCAACGGAATCACCGATTCAATATACTTTAATGACCAAGATCACAAAAGACAATATTGTACTTGACACCTATAAAACCAAATTTGGTATCAGGGATATTAAGTTTGAAGTTGAAACCGGTTTCTGGTTAAACGGAAAAAACATCAAAATTAAAGGCGTTAACAACCATCATGACGCAGGACCGGTCGGCGCGGCCGTACCCGAAGATGTACTTCACCGTAGACTTAAGATCCTGAAAGATATGGGGTGTAATGCCATCCGTACGGCACATAACCCATTTGCTCCAGAGTTTTACAAACTTTGTGATGAAATGGGCTTTTTGGTAATGGATGAGGTTTTTGATGAATGGATTGCCTCCTGGCCATGGGTTGATTATAAAAATGAAGGTAAGGTAAAGCATGGTTATCATGAACATTTTGAACAATGGGCACAACAAGATTTAAAGGATATTATACTTCGCGACAGAAACCACCCAAGTATTATTATGTGGAGTGTCGGTAATGAAATTCCAGATCAATGTTACCCCGAGGGACCAAAACGGTTAAAGCCATTAATGAAAACCGTTCATAAATTGGATAATACAAGACCTGTAACCGCAGGCTGTTGCTTCATACATTTGGCCAACGACTCCGGTTTCGCTTCCATGCTCGATGTTACAGGTTACAACGGTGGTGGTGGGTCCGTTTTTTATGAAAAGGACAAAATAACTTATCCTAATAGAAAGTTCATTGCTACGGAGATTCCCCATTCGTTTCAAACCAGAGGGGTATATAAAACCAAAACGGTGATGAGGTCACCTAAGCAAGGTATTGCAGTACCGGATTTAACACAGGAAGAGGTTTTTCCCGAATTCTCAAATTTTTATAACTCCTCTTATGATAATTCAAGTGTTCGAATAAGTGCCCGGGATTCTTGGAGAAGAACAGATAGTCTAGACTATGTAGCAGGGGAATTTAGATGGACAGGTTATGATTATTTAGGTGAAGCCATAAATGGTTGGCCGGCCCGTTTTCACAATTTCGGAATCATTGATCTATGTGGTTTCCCAAAAGACCATTATTATTTCTACAAAAGCCAGTGGACGAATGAACCGATGGTACATATTTTGCCACATTGGACATGGCCAGGAAAGGAAGGGAAAGTTATCCCTGTATGGACATATTCCAATGCCGAAGAAGTAGAGCTTTTCCTTAATGGTGAATCGTTCGGTACAAAGCGTAATGAAGGGCAAATGAATCTCTCTTGGAATGTACCTTACGAGGCAGGAACAATAAAGGCGATTGCCAGAACAGACGGCAAAGTAGTAAGTGAAAAAATTGTAAATACAGCTTCAAAACCGGCTAAAATTCAAATTCTGGCAGATAAGGAAACTATGAACGCCGACGGCGAAAGTTGTATACACTTAGAAGTCAACATAATCGATAAAGATGGCAATCTTGTACCCAATGCAAACAATTTAATTCATTTTAAGATAACCGGGCCGGCTGAGAATATCGGTGTTGACAATGGAGATCCGTTGGACTTGGCTTCAACCAAGATTAATGAACGAAAGGTATTCAATGGCAAATGTTTACTGATACTACAAAGTAAGTTAGAAGAAGGAAACATTAAGGTCGAAGCCTATTCGGAGGGGCTTACGCCAAAAACGGTTGAATTAAATGCATTGACCGTAAAACAATGAGCATAACCTTATTAACAATCGTCAAAGTAAGATGACCTTTAAAATGGCCAAACAACTATTATATTAATGACTGGGCAATTTACGGCCATACATGGTATCACCGACTGGATAGGAGCTCTATCAAGAGAAGAATGGTGCAAAAAGAACAAATCGGAAATTTGCCCAGACCCAAGCTATGAATACAATCTATTTGGTAAGCCATAACAGTCAAGTTCTGAAAAAAGAAGTGTTGCAAGCCGTTGAACGAATGAAAATACATAATAGCAGTAAATACAACTATATGGTGTATTGAAATTGATTAGGAACTTTTTTAGTGAATCAATTAAAAGTCATCTATGTTAATACAGATGAAAACCCATAAGATCAATCTAGATCACCAAATAACCATGCTGAAGTAAATAATGACTTTTTCAACACCATATAATAATAAAGTAAACAACCGAAATCCTAAATAGGGAGATGAAAACAAAATACTACATAATAATCACACTAAGTATACTCCTACTTGCATGTGCTGAAAAAAAAGAAAAATCAATACCAAAAAAAACAGAACATCCCAATGTACTTGTTTTAGCTGTAGATGACCTGAATACGATGATTGGAGGACTTGACGGACCTGCTAAAACACCGAACATAGACAGATTAATTTCAAATGGGGTGGTGTTTTCCAATGCGCATTGCCAAGCTCCTTTGTGCGGACCTTCAAGAGCTTCTTTAATGACAGGTTTAAGACCTTCTACAACCGGTATCTATGGTATGGTTCACGACAATAATATACGTTCAGGGAATCCGGCAACCAAGGATATTGTCATGCTCCCTGAATACTTTAAACAAAACGGATATCATACCATGGGCATTGGAAAATTGTTCCACAACCATGCTCCAGATGGTGTTTTCGATGAATCGGGCGGCCGGGTAAAAGGTTTTGGACCTTACCCTCCAGAACGTTTTGTTTGGGATGGTTTTGGTACATCTGATAGAAAAAAATACGGAAGAACAAGTACCGATTGGGGTGCTTTTCCTGAAGCTGATTCGTTAATGCCGGATCATCAATCGGTAGATTGGGCGATGGAACGACTGAATAGGAAACAGGATAAACCTTTCTTTATGGGGGTAGGCTTTTTACGGGTACATGTACCCTTATATGTGCCACAAAAATGGTTCGACATGTATCCGTTGGACAGTATTGAAACAATACCTTATAGGGCAGATGACCTCAATGACGTTCCTCCGATTGCGCTAAAGATAAACGACCTTCCCATGATGCCATCTACCGAATGGGCCATTAAAAGCGGGGAATGGCCTAAGATCATTCAAGCCTACTTGGCATGTATCAGTTTTGTTGACAATGAAATAGGCCGATTGTTAAACGCTCTTGAAAATAGTGAATATGCCGATAATACCGTCATTGTCTTATGGTCTGATCATGGCTACCGGTTAGGTGAAAAAGGTACGTTTGCCAAGCATGCCCTTTGGGATCCCGCTACCAAAACACCTCTTATTTTCGATGCACCCAATCTACCAAAAGGGAAGATAGTTGACAAGCCGGCCGAATTATTATCTATTTACCCAACGCTTCTAGAACTTTGTGGTCTCCCCGCTTATGAAAGAAACGAAGGTAAAAGTTTAGTACCGCTCATGATGGGTGAAACTGAAGAAGAACCTTCAGTTGCCATTACGACCTTCGGAATGAAAAACCACACCATTAAGTCCGATCGTTACAGATACATTCGATATGAAGATGGTGGTGAAGAACTATACGATCATAAAACCGACCCAAATGAATTTACGAATCTCGCCAGGAAACCCCAATATAAGGAAGAAATAGCCAGGCTTAAAGAATTTTTGCCAAAGACAAATGCCCACTGGGATCAAAATTCATCCTATACATTTCAACCTTATTATGTAGAACAAAAAGCAAGAACAAATGGAACTATTAATAGGCCTGTCAAGGTAATTGGAGCAGACCACTAGTTCGTTATTATAGTAATTTAAAATATCACATAGTAATGGCATTTTAGTGTTGAAATATACCCAGTTACGATTGCTAAGTGTACAAATGAATTGTTGATTACAATGTAATCAACAATGAGAGCACCCCCTGAACATTCATTTAACAGGATTACGAAACATATAAACAACCCCTTGATCGGAATATATAAACCTGTTTTTACTAAAGGCAATTAAGCTGTAAATATTAAAAATAAACAAGAGGGACTATAAACGAGTCACAACAGCATTACCTCACAATTTACACCTACCAATTACTGCCTTTCAATCTACTTTTTTACATTTAATCAAAGAAGTAATGAATTGTTGAACAAATCAATACTTTTTCTATTTGTACCAATAGAAATCTTAATTATTTTATCAGAATAGATTAGAACATTCATAATTGCAATACGGGCCAACATAGTGCCGACTCTTCAGTCTTACCACGAAATGATTAGAGATCGATTTTTATAAATCACATCTATTTATTATAAAAAATTCTTTCCAATTTGAGGATGTATTGGATATCATTTCCTTATTAAAAACAACTCTCATAACCTAAAATAAATCAAATCTCCATTTGTTGTATATTGTATTTTTTAACCATATAATTGATATAAAAACAATTTAATAGTTATTTTTTTGTGATTTTAATATCATTTGCCAACCCCTATAAACATTAAGCAAATCAGTTTTTTTTTGTCAATTGACACAAAAAAGAACAGGATAGGACAGGATAGTGTTAAAAGATTCACAAAGTATATTCATAAAATCAACTCACAAAACAATCAACTTATGAAAAGAAAAAAAACTAATTCCCGTAATTTCTGGAGTGGGGTTTTAACCCTTCTCTGTGTCTTTAGTTCGGTGGTTGCATGGTCGCAACAAACCGTATCAGGAAACGTATCCGCAGACGACGGCCCATTACCAGGGGCATCCGTAGTTATAAAAGGAACAACTACAGGCGTGAGCACAGATTTTGATGGCAATTTCACGATTCAGGCAGAGCCCCAAAGCGTTCTTGTAATCTCTTATATAGGCTATGCTCCAAAAGAAGTTGTTGTCGGTACCCAAACACAAATCAATGTGCTCTTACAATCAAGCAACGAATTAGATGAAGTCGTTGTTATCGGTTATGGAACCACAACGAAATCTGACTTGACCGGTTCTGTTGCATCAGTAAGTTCTGAAGAAATCACCCAAGTCCCTTCTTCAAGGGTAGACCAAGTATTACAGGGTAGGGCAGCCGGAGTCCAAGTGACACAAGTTAGTGGTGCGCCGGGCGCAGGAACAGCTATTAGAGTTAGGGGTGGTAATTCCATTACCGGAAGTAACGAACCACTTTGGGTCATTGATGGTATTGTTGTCGGAACAAATTTCAACCTGAACAACATTAACGCAAATGATATAAAATCCATAGAAATATTAAAAGATGCCTCTTCTATAGCCATTTATGGTTCAAGAGGTGCAAATGGCGTTGTATTATTAACCACTAAAAATGGCCTAGGTGTAGGAACCGGAAAACCTGAAGTAAGTGTAAATGTATATACAAGTATGCAGATGTTACCTGAACTTCCGGATTTATTATCACAAGCGGAACAAATCGCTTTTACCAACGAAAGTGCCGAGTTTAGATCTGCCGCATTACCATTCCCTAATGACCCCTCTACCTATCCAGATAATGATTGGGTTGATTTGGTAACAGGTCCAGCTCCTATATATAATGCCGATGTATCCATTTCAGGGGCTTCCGAAAACGTTAACTACTACAATTCTATCAATTATTTTAATCAAGAAGGGATTGTAAAGAGCACTGGTATTGAAAAGTTTATTTTCAGATCAAATTTAGATATAAAACTTAGTGATAATTTGAAAGCAGGATTCCGTATCAATTATTCTAGAATAAAACAAGATAATGGTCTTACCTCATTTGGTGGCAACGCTTTTGGAACATTGCGTACACAACCCATATACAATGAAGACGGTACTTATAATGGGTTTAATGATGTTATCGGTTCGCCATTCTCGAACCCGCTTGCAAATTTTGAATTGAACACCAATGAGACCTTCACCAATAACTTGTTGGGAACCGTTTATTTGGAATACAAGCCAGCACCAGCCTGGACTATTCGTTCGACTTTCAGCCCAGAATTCAATAATACAAAACAAAATAGATTCAATTCTAGTCAATTACCTGGCAATCTGGCCATAGGGGTAACCGATGGTGGAACTGCAAGCGTACGGACCGTGGCAAGTACTGGTTGGAATAATGAAAACACTATACAATATCAAACCGATATCAATGAAAACCATAGCCTTACCATACTTGGTGGAGCCTCTTTTCAAAAAGTTACTACAGAAACCACCGAAGCAGAAGCCGCCGGTATTACCAGTGATGCTACCGGATTTAACAATTTAAGTAATTCCGATCCAGCCAGATCAATAGTGAACAGTGGTTATAGCGGATTTCAAATAGCTTCTTTTTTTGGAAGGATAAACTATAGTTATAAGGATAAATATCTATTAACCTTGGTGGGAAGAACAGATGGTAGTTCAGTTTTCGCTGAAGGAAATAAATATGAGTTTTACCCTTCGATTGCAGGTGCATGGAAAATTAGTGAAGAGGCATTTATGCAAGACCAAAACTTATTCAAGGATTTAAAATTAAGAGCTAGTTGGGGACGTTCAGGTAACCAAGCCATCGGAGCATACAGAACACTTGGAGTTTTAACGGAAGCGAACACTACTTTAAATGGATCTGAAGTACCCGGTCTAACATTGGGTAGGCCTTCAAATCCCAATTTAAAATGGGAAACCACCACTTCATTGGACATAGCATTGGAAGCATCACTGTTTAACGGTAGGTTATTTACAGAATTCAATTACTACCAAAAAGAAACCAATGACCTCCTGTTGGATGTTACCATTCCTAGGCAAACCGGATTTACCAGTCAGTTGCAGAACGTTGGGGCCCTTGAAAATAAAGGATGGGAATTATTGGTGAATTCCACCAATATATCAAATGACAATTTTAGTTGGAACTCTACGATAACCTTATCGTCAAACAAGAACAAAATATTAGATCTTGGTGGACAAGAATTTATTGATGTCGTAGTAGACCCCATTATTGGCTCGGGTAATACTCGATTGATCGTAGGTGAATCGGTTCCTGTTTTTACAGGGGTAAATTATCTGGGAACCTGGAAAAGTCAGGAAGAAATAGATGCTTCCGGCCTTTCCTCTCAAGTAGTTGGAGGAGCAAGATTTGAGGATTTGAACGGAGATAATATTATTTCAACAGAAGATAATGTTGTTTTGGGTAGTCCGTTTCCCGATTTGATCTTTGGATTCGAAAATTCATTTTCATACAAAAATTTTGATTTTTCATTTTATTTTCAAGGTACCACGGGCAATGAAGTCTATAATTTAAGAATGCGTAATCATTATTTTAATCGTGGTGAAACGGTGAAATTTGGAGATTTACGTGACCGTTGGACAGTTGAAAACCCAACTTCCGACATTCCAAGGGCAGGTGGTGATTCGGTTACAAACACACCTAGTAATTCGGAATATGTTGAAGACGGCTCTCACATTCGTCTTAAAACTGCAAGGATGGCCTATAATTTCCCAATAGAAAAAATGGGCTTAGACGGTATAAAAAATGCAACCGTATATGTATCGGGAAGTAATCTGTTGTTATTTTCGAAGACTCGTTTGATTGAGCCTGAGGCCAGTAACTTTGGCAGATCTGGATTAGGTAATATAGCACAAGGATATTTAAATGGTGAATATCCCAATCCTCGTGTTATTACACTTGGTCTAAACATAACTTTTTAAAAAATAAAAAATCAGATATGAAAACAAAAAATATATTTATATACACCTTCATATTATTTTCGTTTCTAAGTTGCGAGAAATTTTTAGAAGAAGAACCAAGAGCAATTGTGGCACCAGAAACTTTTTTTGCATCGGAAAACGATGCAAGACAGGCTATTCAGGGTACCTATGCCATTCTGAAAAACAACTCGATATACGGTCAAGTAGGCCTTGATCATTTTTATGACAACGGCGCAGATATAATTGAACCCAATCGTTCAGCAAATTTTGTAGAACCTATTGGCAATTATTCATTGAATGAAGCATTAGCCGATGTGTCAGTACAAAAAATGAGTGTTTCGGATACATGGAAAGACCTTTATAGAGTTATTTTCAATACTAATATTATTATAGATAGGGTTAGCGGCAATGAAGCTTTACTTCAAGAAGCACGGACAGAAATCATTGCTGAAGCTACATTTTTACGAGCATTATGTTATTGGCATATTACCAATCTTTGGGGAGCTGCACCTTATTATAACGAAGTATTGACACTTGAAGAAGTCGGTCAATTAGGAAGAACGGATGAAGCAACCATAATTAACGGTATTTTGTCCGATCTACAATTCGCACAAGCCAATTTACCAGACTCTTATCCAGAGGCACAAAGAGGAAGGGCTTCAAAATGGGCCGCGGCTATCATTGAGGCAAAAATTTATATGAAACAAGAAAGCTGGGAAGCAGGTCTGGCCAAATGTTTGGAAATCATTAATGAATCCCCTCATATGCTTTTACCAACCTATAATGAAGTTTTTGATCCCTTGAATGAGTATAATGCTGAAATTATTTGGTCCTTGGATTTTGCAAAAGATATTGAAGGTATATTTGACCCAGCTTTTCCTGGCGCCGCCTTTGCAGGTAATAATAGCTGGAGACCCAGTATGTTCAATCCACGTTTGAGGGATGAACCCAAAAACACAGATGAAAGAGGTGCATTGAGGGATGCACTTTCTGCAAACGGACAAGCATTTAATGGAACAGGGTTACAGGTGGCATCTAAGGATTTTGCAGAAAAATTTCCTTTGAACGATTTAAGAAGGGAGCTAAACATTGTGGATAACTATTTGGGGTTTGATTTAAATTTCCCCTACATGGCCAAATTTTGGAATTTAGATCTGGAAACTTCTCCTCGTTTTAACCATTCAGATAATCGAATGGTGTTTAGATTGGCCGATGTGCACCTGATGGCTGCCGAATGTGAGAACGAACGCCCTGGAGGGGACCCTACGGTTGCTTATGGGTACATCAAAGAAATTAGGGAACGCGCCTTTGCGACCATAGAGGAGGCTGAAGCAATTAAAGGGTTGAGCCAGCAAGAGTTTAGGGAAGCCATCTACGATGAACGTAAATGGGAACTAGCCGGAGAGGCACATAGAAGGTATGACTTAATAAGGTGGGGTATATTGCTTGATGTGGTTCAAAATCTTGAATATCGCTTCTGGGAACCGAATGTCAATATAAAACCCTACCATGTCTTACTGCCCATTCCTCTGCAAGAACTGGAACAAAATCCTGCTTTATTGGACTCGGACCCTACTAATAATGGATATAGGTAAGATGAAAAATAATATTGCACAAAGCACAATCTTATGGGTAATTTAATTTTGAGTTGTTTGAGTTAGTTTGGAAAATGGGGCAAAAGAAATCTTTTGCCCCATTTTATTACATAACAGATATTCCGATTTCTTATTTACATTCTTTTTCCATATTCGATAACTCCGATAAATATATCAGCCCTATCTGAAAAAGAAAAATTACCGAGAAGATTTCATTACCATGCACTGAAGTTCTTAATAATAGATAAAGTCAGCACAGTGCGGGATAGATATTCGCGAACCAAATAATATATTGCCTACTCATATCTGATTACTCATTATGAAATTTAGAATTGTTCTCTTTGTATCTTTATTCAATGCCTTTATGGCATTTACACAGATTAAACACGGCCTTCGCGATGAAGCTGGGCGCCACATCATACCAAGAGGTTTCGTGGTCAACACCAATGACCATAAAGGTGAGATATTTTTCAACTCTGACGATTATACCAGAATGGTTCGTATGGGAGCCAATACACAAGTCATACGATTGGAGCTAGGAAAGTTAAGCATTTTCCCAGGTGGCAGATTAGAACAGGATTATTTGATGAAACTTGATACTTTGGTCAACCTAGGCAAAAATTCCGGTATGAAAACAGTTTTTAAAATGACCGTTTATGGGGTAGATAAATTTATTTGGGAAGAGTTTTGGTTGAACAAGAACAACGAGTACCAAACCTATATAGAAGCTTGGAAGGTAATCTGGAACAGGTACACAGACGACCCATCAGTCTTGGGATATGACATTGTCAATGAACCTAGGAAGCTAACGATGGATATTTCTTACGACCGCCTCACAAAAAAATATCTGATTCCCCTTTACCAAAGGATTATCGACGAAAGTCAAAAGATAAATGCCGATAAAAAGATTCTTTTACAATCCATATTCATGAACAAAGGAGAAGGTATCGACAATAATCAATATGCGGAAATCACCGCGCCCATTAACCGGGAGAATATTATATTCGCCCCACATATCTATCAAAATAAAATTGATTTTATCAAACCTGTGATGGATCGCTTTGACCAAGAATCACAAATGCTCAATGCACCTATTCTTATCGGGGAATGGGGATTTCCCACTTTTGCCACTACAGACACCTTGATCTCAGGTAATCTTGGCCAACTCAAATACAGGGAACTTTATATCCGAACTGCAGAAGTATTTGATCAAATGGGAGTTGGCAGTATCAAGGCATGGTTTTTAGGGAATAGAACTATGCAGAATTTTCTTCCCGGAGGACCTTCAACTTGGGCGATTTTCAGTGACAAAAAGGCCGTAGGAACGGTCGAAAGAAAATATATTACCGATATTATCGCAAGACCTTATCCCCAAACCATTGCCGGGGACATACAATCATTTATGTACCACCATGCCACGCGAAGTTTGGACCTAAACATAAAACCCGATAACGAAAAAGGGGCTTCTAAGATATTCATAGGAGCCAATAGACATTATCCCGACGGATTTTCAGTACTAATCGACGATGATATCTACCTCTACCACAACCCATTGAAAAATATAGATTTGGAAGTTTATAAAGTTCCCAAGGATGTTGACCCCCATAATTACATTTGGGATGATAGCAGCCAAAAATTAATCATATTAAAATGGCCGGAAGGTAGAAACCGATTAAAGATAAGAATCGTTCCCGGCATCAGGAATTTTGAAACATCTAAAGAATAAATAAAAGCCAATTAAAATGAAAAAAACGATTTCCATAGTATTGTTCATAATGTTCATTGTCGGTTGCAAAACTGAAAACAAAACCTATAAAAGTAAAGAGTACCGCGATATCAATAAAAAAGTAGAACATCTAGTAAGTCAAATGACCTTTGAGGAAAAAATAGCGGAAATGACCCAAGATGCGCCTGCCAACCATCGTTTAGGTATTCCGTATATGAAATATGGAGAAGCCCTACATGGATTATGGCTTGTCCTTGATTATTATGGTAATACAACTGTTTATCCTCAAGCTATTGCTTGTGGCTCAACTTGGGAACCCGAGTTAATTAAAAAAATGGCTTCACAAACAGCAATAGAAGCGCGTACTTTAGGTGTTACCCATTGTTATTCACCTAATTTAGACGTAATTTCTGGTGATCCAAGGTATGGTAGGGTCGAAGAATCTTATGGCGAAGATCCTTATTTGGTTTCGAAAATGGGTGTTGCGTTTATCGAGGGTCTACAAGGTACAGGTGATGAGCAGTTTGATGAGAATCATGTTATTGCAACGGCTAAGCATTTTATAGGATATCCGGAAAACCGTCGCGGCATCAATGGTGGTTTTAGTGATATGTCCGAACGTCGTTTACGAGAGGTTTATCTACCACCCTTTGAGGCTGCAGTTAAGATAGCAAAGGTAGGTTCAGTTATGCCAGGCCATCAAGATTATAATGGAGTTCCAAACCATATGAATACTTGGTTACTAAAGGATATTTTACGAGATGAGCTAGGTTTCGACGGTTTTATAGTTTCTGATAATAATGATATTGCAAGGTTAGGGACCATGCATTTTATTTCGGAAACGAGAGCCAAGTCAGCTATCTTAGGACTAAAAGCTGGTGTTGACATGGACTTAGTCATTGGAAAGAATGTTGACCTCGCATCGTATCACACCAATGTATTGAAGGATACGATAACACAGAATCCTGAATTGATGAAGTACATAGACATTGCAACATCTCGTATTTTAACTGCAAAATATAAATTGGGCTTATTTGATACTGAACCTAAAGAGATTGATACTGAAACTGTTAATGCCGGTACAAAAGAACATCAGGATTATGCTTATGAAATGGCCAAAAAGGCAATTATCCTATTAAAAAATGATAACGACCTCTTACCGTTGGATATGACGAAAATCAAATCCTTGGCCGTTATCGGTCCCAATGCCACCGAAGAAAGACCTGAAAAAGGTTCTTACTCACTCTTGGGCGGGTACTCCGGTTTACCGCCATATTATGTATCTGTTTTAGATGGTATAAAAAACAAGGTGAACAATAATGTAAAAATCAATTACGCCAAAGGTTGTGATTTATTGGATACCTCCAAAGCAGGCTTTCCGGCAGCAATTGCCGCGGCAAAAAATTCGGATGCCGTTGTTTTAGTAGTCGGTGGATCCCGAAGTACAGGTGGTGAAGGTGCTGATCGCTCCGATTTAAACCTTTATGGCGTACAAAACGAACTTGTAGAAGCAATACATAAAACAGGAAAACCAGTAATTGTTGTACTCATCAACGGGCGACCACTAACCATTAACTATATTGCCGAAAATGTACCTTCAATTCTTGAGACTTGGTATTTGGGAATGCGTTCAGGTGACGCAATCGCAGATGCTATTTTTGGCGATGTAAATCCAGGAGGTAAACTTACCGTTTCCTTCCCCCGTTCAGTTGGGCAACTACCTGTCACTTATTTGGAACGTCCCGATTTTATAGGGACCGGCAAAGGGCAGTACAGGTATAGTGATAAGTCTCCCCTGTTTCCCTTTGGTTACGGCCTAAGTTATACTACTTTTAAATACAGTGAACCAATACTTGCAGATGCCACGATTGCCAAGGACGGTTCAACTACTGTTTCCGTGGAAGTTAAAAATACGGGATCCAGAGCTGGTGATGAAGTGGTACAGATGTATGTTCGGGATGATTTTGCTTCAGTGGGCAGGTATCTTAAAATGCTAAAGGGGTTTGAACGCATCCATCTAGAACCAGGGGAAACTAAAACCGTATCCTTTCAATTAGGTTTTGATGAGCTTTCCATTCTGAACCAGGAAATGGAAAAAGTCGTTGAACCCGGTACGTTTACGATTTCCGTAGGATCATCATCAGCTACTAAAGATCTTAAACAAACCACACTTAAGGTTTTTTAATAAAGTAAAATCATTTACACTATGCAGAATACACTTAAAGTTGGTTTTATAATCCTTGGTCTACTCTTGACAACATCATTTACCATTAAAAAAGATCAGATAACAAAACTGGTTACAGAATACAGAACCAATCCCATTGGCATTGATGTGGAAAAACCGCGACTGAGTTGGCAAATAAGTTCAGATGGCCAAAATGTTATGCAAACGGCATACGAAATTCACGTAGCGGACTCCAAGGAAAATCTAGTAAATGGGAAAAGCCTTATTTGGTCTTCGAACCGGGTAGAAAGTGATCAATCGGTAAATGTGGTTTATAACGGACCTGTATTAAAGTCAATGCAACGGGTGTACTGGCGTGTAAGGGTATGGAACAATAAGAACAAAGTTTCTTCATGGAGTTCCCCTGCATTTTGGGAAATGGGCATCTTGGATAAATCATTATGGTCTGCTTCTTACATTGCCATGGACGATATAACCACTGAGAAAAAATCACACCCTTCACAATATTTTAGAACCGAGTTTCAGGCCAAAAAATCGATAAAATCAGCCAAAGTTCAAGTAACCTCCTTAGGTGTCTATGAAATTTACCTGAACGGAGAAAAAGTAGGTGATGATCTTTTTACGCCAGGTTATACCAGTTATGATAAGAGATTGCAGTACCAGACTTATGATGTTACGAATATGTTGAAAAGCAACAACGCGATCGGAGCAATAGTCGGTGATGGTTGGTATCGTGGCAATATAGGATGGCAAGGTGACTATGCCTTTTATGGAAAACAACTTGCTCTATTTATTCAATTGAACATAATTTACAATGATGGCACAACCGAGACTGTCGTTAGCAACGGCGATTGGAAGGCTTCATACGGTCCCATCTTAGAGTCAGACATGTACAACGGTGAAAAATATGATGCTCGATTAGAGCTAGATGGTTGGGCTAATATTGGGTTCAATGATAATAATTGGGATAAGGTCGAAGTCCTAGACCATCCAAAAGATATTCTGGTTGCACCACAAGGTCCGCCAGTAAAAGCCATTCAAGAAATTAAACCCAAAAAACTGATTTCGACTCCCAAAGGAGAAACCGTTTTGGACCTAGGTCAAAATATAGTCGGTTGGGCGCGTATGAAAGTAAGAGGTCCAAAAGGGCACAAAGTCACCTTGAAATTTGCCGAAGTCCTTGATAAAAACGGCAATTTTTATACAACCAACTTAAGAGCTGCCGAAGCGACAGATATTTACACATTAAAAGGTGAAGGCGAAGAAATATTTGAACCTCATTTTACCTTTCACGGATTTCGTTATATTCAAGTAATCGACTATCCTGGTACCTTAAACCTAGATGATATAACGGGTGTGGTCATTCATTCCGAAATCACTCCTACCGGAAGTTTTACAACTTCCGACCCAATGATCAATCAATTACAGAGTAATATCCAATGGGGACAAAAAGATAATTTTTTGGATATTCCTACAGATTGCCCTCAACGGGATGAAAGAGCAGGTTGGACAGGTGACGCCCAGGTTTTCAGTATGACGGCTGCTTATAATTTCGACGTAGCCGCATTTTATACAAAGTGGCTAAAAGATTTGGCCCTAGATCAACATAAAGATGGGGTGGTTACCAATGTAGTGCCAGATATACTTAGCGCAAGTAAAGGTGCAGCTGCGAAAGGTGGTGCAACAGGTTGGGCAGATGCAGCAGTAATCATTCCTTGGACGGTATACCAATCTTACGGTGATAAACGTATTTTGGAAGAACAGTATAGCAGCATGAAAAAATGGGTAGATTTTATGGCCAAAAGTGCCGGAGAAGATTATCTATGGATCGACTATAAACATTGGCATTGGGGCGATTGGCTCGCTTACAATGCAGATAAGCCCGATTACAATGGATCGGTTACTGAGAAGGATTTGATCGCCACGGCTTATGCCTATTACTCCACCACCTTATTAAGTAAAATAGCTTCTATAATAGGTGAGAATGAAGATATGGTTACCTATGGGAGGCTAGCAGAAAATATTAGGGAAGCCTTTATTCAAGAATATATTACACCAAACGGCCGTTTGGTCTCCCATACGCAAACGGCCTATGCGTTAGCACTTTCATTTGATTTGATTCCCGAGAACTTAATTGATAAGTCTGCCGGGTATTTCGCCCAAGACGTAAAAAAATTCGGACATTTAACTACCGGATTTTTGGGTACCCCCCTACTCTGCAGCACGCTTTCAAAAATAGGTCGAGACGACTTGGCCTTTATGTTATTGAACCGAAAGGAGTTTCCTTCTTGGCTTTACCCAATAACCATGGGAGCCACGACCATTTGGGAACGTTGGGACACACAAAAACCAGATGGAACCATTATTGAAGGCATGAACAGTTTTAATCACTATTCATATGGTGCAATTGGAGAATGGCTCTATACACACGTAGGCGGATTAAGGATAGATCCGGAAAACCCTGGGTACAAGCATATATTATTTGACCCACATCCCGGAGGTGGATTAACTTCTGCAAAGGCTGAATTCTTCTCCCTTTATGGAAAGATAAAATCCGATTGGGAAATTAAGGAAGGAAAATTCCATTATGAAGTAATCATACCCGCGAACACTACCGCAACAATTACGCTACCGAAAGCTACTATTGAACATGTTTTACCCAACGGCAATAAGCCCAAGGGAAACATCAAGTTTACGATTAAGCAAACAGATAAAGGTGTTCAAGTTGAACTAGGTTCGGGCACGTATTCGTTCATATACCCGATAGATAAACTATAATCCTGAAAAATCATAAATTTCCGTAAATAAAAACCCCGGCTACTTACCGGGGTTTTTAAGTTTTCAATATTATTTGATATAAGGTGAATGAAAATCACGTAGATCATTATATTAACTACCAATATTAGTATGCTCTACAATACTACTAGGAATAAACCCTATCCGATAGGCTTGTGATAGTAATTTACTACCTTCTGGAGCTTCAAAAGGTTCTTGATAGACGGTCCAAACTTTAGGTATATTCCCATCTTTACCAATAATCTTATATCCCAATGAGGCACCTTCAGTAGCACAGTTAATCAAAATCTTATTATTAATTATTTCAATTTCAGGTTTCGAAGTTACAGGTTGCGTTTCTGCGCCATTCCACAACTGGGCAATCAACCCCCTTTCCGGAAGATTGGGCTCATCCTCAATCTCTTTAAGCCAACGATCCATTTCTGTTCGCAATTCTTCCAATTTTCCTTTAAAGGCAGGATCCTTGGCCAAATTATGTATTTCGTGGGGGTCGGACTTGCAATCATACAATTCTTCAGGGTCTTTTCGATTCCTGAACCAAAGTGATTGTATACTGTCCAAATTTCCTTCATCACGTAAACGCAATAATTCCTGCATTGTAGGTATTTTTTCCCTGTACCCAACGGGTAAATAATAACCTTGATCAGGTCTGTAATTTCGAATGTACTTAAATTGATCATCCCGCACGGCCCTGATTACGTCGGTAATCTCATCAAACCGATCAGCGGCAGCATGAATATATTTGCGTTCCTTACTCGATTTATCGACACCTAAAAAAGCTTGTCCTTGTAAATATGCGGGAGGCT
Organism: Maribacter sp. TH_r10; assembly: GCF_033101095.1. Taxonomy (NCBI): domain Bacteria; kingdom Pseudomonadati; phylum Bacteroidota; class Flavobacteriia; order Flavobacteriales; family Flavobacteriaceae; genus Maribacter; species Maribacter sp. TH_r10. The sequence continues at coordinate 926,681 of NZ_JAWMPY010000002.1, forward strand.
CAATACCCACTAAAGAAAGAAGAGTGGGGGCAAAATCGACAAAACTGATCAATTCACCATCTTTAATCCCTGCATTGACCTTATTAGGGAATCGAATGATCATGGGAGTATTCAATCCTGAATCATAGATCAAGCGTTTCTCTCTAGGCAACGGACCACCATGATCTCCATAGAAAAAGACAATGGTGTTATCCAACAGACCATCTTCCTCCAACTGCTTCAATACCGCCCCGACTTGACGATCCATCTCAGCAATATTATTGTATAATTTCCACATATCGCGGCGCACCACGGGCGTATTGGGTAAATAGGGGGGAATGTTAAACTCTGTATCTTTTGGCAAGTGTACGGGTGTTTCTTCTTCAGTCATTCGTCCTGGACCCCATGTATAGGTTGTATCCCCTTCATGGTAATGCCTGGTTTCTATTTTTCTGAAACCATAAGGTTCAAATAATCCCGACTCATGCGTTTCGGTAAAATTGAATACAGAGAAAAAAGGTTGATTCTTATCGCGATTGCGCCAATGGGCATATGGCCCACTCTCATCCCATGCTGTTTTAGGGGCTTTAAATTGATAATCCTCTTTATAATTGTTTGAACAATAATAACCGTTCATCCGAAGCAATTCACTGACCATACGCACTTCGGGTGGAGGAACCGCGCCATATGCAGGCAAACCTGTTTCATTGGTATTCGAAGTAGTTCTCATATCATTCGCCCCAATACTCGTAGGATACATCCCCGTAGCAATTGCCGCTCTACTTGGAGCGCATACCCCAGAGGTAGAATATAAATTTGGATATACGACTCCTTCTTTTGCTAATCGACTTAAATTCGGTGTTACTATAGTCGAATCACCAAAAGAAGGAATATAAGCACCCATATCTTCGGTCACCATCCATAGAATATTAGGGCGTTGGGGCAACTCGTTCGTAGCAACTGACGAAGAAAAGTTTTTCGTTTCCTTGGTTTTGGATTGGCAGCTTGCCAATAACAAACAGCTAAGTGCAAAAAATGTTAGAATCTTAAACAAGACGAAATAATTTTTCATGTTAATTTAGTTTACGGGAATTTTTATATTCAAGAATATTAAAAAGAAGAAAAAACCAATCAAATCGTCACTAAATATGATTTAACCAAGTTTCAGATATCATTTTGCAAGAATGTGTATTGAACACCGAAACTGGTAATCAGAATATGGCTTTTTGACATCTATAAAGGTAAAAAAAAACCAATACAATCACTGACAAGAGCTTTGATTATTATAATAATCCCATTTAAGAACTTCTGTCCTCTTATTGAATATAAACGACCATAAAAGATAATGCTTTTTATACATCACAGGATTAAATAAATACCCGAGAAAAAATTTATTTCCAATAATTAAAACTTCAATATCCTCTCCCCTATCATTTAAGGTTTAAAGTCAGGGGCAATGTTAAAACGCATAATTTAGAGAAGATTAGTAATTTGCTTTAAACAACAGAATTTAAGTTGTTTTTATTACTCAAAATTTCAGGACAGAACAGGATGGATATTATCCCTTTGAAACATAAGTTTGAAGAACATTATCTTAATAACATATAGCCAGCTTATGTCACGGCTATTCAAGTCAATACTTTAAAATATATTTCGATGAAAATGAGACTATTTACAGTTATCCTTTTTTGTTTTTCCATTATTATGGTAAAAGCACAAAATGAAACAGATGAAACAAAAAAACCCAATATCATTTTCATACTGACAGATGACCAGCGTTTTGACGCATTGGGGTATGCAGGCAACAAATTGATTTCTACTCCTGAAATGGACAAATTGGCCACTGAGGGAACTTATTTCAACAACGCCATGGTTACTACTCCCATTTGTGCAGCGAGTAGAGCCAGTCTTTGGACGGGACTTCATGAGCGCACCCATAATTTCAACTTTCAAACAGGGAACATCAGGGAAAGCTATATGGTAAATTCCTATCCAAGGGTATTGAAAGAAAACGGATACATGACGGGATTCTTCGGTAAATTCGGCGTTCGTTACGAGGGATTGGACAAACAATTTGACATCTATGAATCTTACGATCGAAACAACTCCTATAAAGACAGAAGGGGATACTACTACAAAACCTTAGGTAAGGATACGGTTCACCTAACGCGATATACCGGACAAAAAGCAATAGATTTCATAGCAGGGGCAGACAAGGAAAAACCTTTCTGTCTTTCACTCAGTTTCAGTGCGCCGCACGCTCATGATGGTGCAAAAGAACAATATTTTTGGCAAGAAGAGTCTGATGCATTGCTCCAAAACACCAATATGCCCGGTCCAGAATTGGCAGATGACAAATTCTTCGAGGCCCTACCAAAATCTGTTCGTGATGGTTTCAATAGATTACGATGGACTTGGCGTTACGACACCCCGGAAAAATACCAACATAGCGTAAAAGGGTATTATCGAATGATTTCGGGTGTTGATCGGGAAATCGCAAAAATCAGGGAAGAACTTAAGAGAAAAGGACTGGATAAAAACACCGTTATTATCCTAATGGGGGATAATGGTTACTTTATGGGAGAACGCCAATTGGCAGGTAAATGGCTCATGTATGATAATTCCGTTCGCGTACCATTGATAATTTATGACCCAAGGATAAACAAGCACCAAGATATCAATGACATGGTTCTTAACATTGACGTGACATCTACAATTGCGGATGTGGCTGGGGTTAAAGCTCCGGAATCATGGCAAGGAAAAAGTTTATTGCCAATAGTCGAGCAAGAAACCAACGAAATCAACAGAGACACGGTTTTAATCGAACATTTATGGGATTTTGAAAATATTCCTCCAAGCGAAGGGGTGCGAACGGAAGAATGGAAATATTTTAGGTATGTAAACGACAAATCCATTGAGGAACTTTATAATTTAAAAAAAGACCCACAAGAGATTAAGAACTTGATTGGCAAGAAAAAGTATAAAAACATAGCCGATAAATTAAGAGCAAAACTTGAAATTTTAATACAGAAAAACAGCGACAAATATACTTCCCCACCTGTAGATCTCACCGTTGAACTTATTAGAGAACCTAGCACGAATGTAAAAATTTTTGATTTAAAACCTGAGTTTGGTTGGACAGTGCCATTAGAATCAAATTTCCAGTCGGCCTATCAGATTTTAGTTGCTTCAAGCAAATCGGGTATCGATAACAATAATGGGGACATTTGGGATAGCCAACGAGTTGCCTCGGGAAAATCAACAAATGTGGAATATGAAGGAAAACCTTTAGAAATAGGTAAAACCTATTATTGGAAAGTACGCATTTGGGATGATGAAAATCGTTTGGTCAATTACTCAGAAGCCCAAAAATTCACTACAGGAAAAAGTGATAGTTATATCATATCCACTGAGAATAAATTCATAATGGATAAGATCAAGCCGGAAAAGTTCGAAAATAAAAATGGTTTTTATTTTATGGATTTTGGTAAAGCCGCTTTTGCTACCATGGATTTCACATACCATGCAGAAACCCCGCACACTTTAACCATTAGATTGGGAGAAATGTTGGATGGGCAGGGCAATGTTAACCGGACCCCTCCCGCAAAAAGCAATATTCGTTACCAAGAATTGAAAGTCAACGTAAAACCAGGACAAACCACCTATAGGATTCCTGTTCAAACTGACGAAAGGAATACAAGACCGAATAAGGCTATACCATTACCAGACGGATTTCCTCCATTGGTGCCGTTCAGGTATGCTGAAATTGAAGGCACCCAATCAGAGATTAAATCAAAAGATGTTGAGCAATTGGCATTTCACACCTATTGGGATGATAGTGCCAGTAGTTTTAAGAGTAACAATACGATCTTAAATCAAGTTTGGGATTTGTGTAAATATTCTATCAAAGCAACCACCTTTAATGGGCTATATGTAGATGGTGATAGAGAGCGTATTCCTTATGAAGCCGATGCCTATCTAAATCAATTGAGTCATTATACCACCGATCGGGAGTACGCCATGGCCAGGCGTACCATAGAGTATTTTATGCAGCACCCTACTTGGCCGACCGAATGGCAGCAGCATGTTCCTTTGTTGATATATGCCGATTATATGTACACAGGTAATACAGAGCTCATAGAGCGTTACTATGACGCCTTAAAACATAAGTCATTATATGAACTTTCAAATGAAGACGGCTTAATTACCTCTACTAAGGTAGATGCGGAATTTATGCGAAAATTAGGATTCCCCGATGGTTATAAAAAACCTTTGACAGATATCGTAGATTGGCCGGGAGCTAATTTTAACGGAAGTGAAACCAAAGGGGAACGCGATGGTTTTGTATTCAAACCTTATAGTACGGTAATAAATTCATTCTTCTATGAGAATATGAAAATCATGGCGGAATTTGCCAAAATACTGGGTAAAACACAAGAAGTCCTTGATTTTGAGCTAAGGGCAGCAAAAGCCAAAAAGGCTGTTAATGAGCAAATGTTCGATAAAGAACGTGGAATCTATGTAGACGGAATAGGTACAGACCACGCATCATTACACGCCAATATGATGCCATTGGCCTTTGGTTTGGTCCCAGAGGAACATTATAGCTCGGTAGTGGATTACGTTAAATCCCGAGGTTTGGCATGTAGTGTATATGGCTCCCAATTCTTAATGGATGGTTTGTATAATGCTGGAGAAGAAGATTATGCCCTGGATCTATTAGCAAGTACGGCAGAAAGAAGTTGGTATAACATGATTCGTATAGGTTCTACCATTACACTGGAAGCTTGGGACAATAAATATAAGAATAACTTAGACTGGAACCACGCGTGGGGAGCTGTGCCAGCCAATGTTATACCAAGGGGTTTATGGGGAATAAAACCAAAAACACCCGGGTTTGGGGTGGCCACGATTAAACCTCAAATGAGCAATTTAAAATCAAGTAGCATTGAAGTCCCTACTGTAAGGGGGACCATCAAAGGAAAATATACCCATAACGGACCACGACTTCAAACCTATATAATAGAAGTACCTGGTAATATGGTGGCCGAATTTTCATTGAATGGCCTGGATGGTAAGGACTTGATTCACAACGGACAAAAAGTTCCGTCAGCTTTCGAATCGATTAGATTGTCACCAGGTGAACATACGATCCAATTAAAAATAAATTCATTTTAAATTTATATGAAACACCCCGTTTGGTTTCGTTTGCTATGCATTGTCTTATTTAGTCATTCTTTTTTTTCCTGTACCCAACAAAAAGAAGTAGGAATAGAAGGTGAACTTAAAAAATGGCACAGGATAACCTTAAATATAGAAGGGGTCGAAACCAATGAATTGGCAGCCGAAAATCCTTTTCTCGATTATCGTCTGGATGTTACATTTACCAATGGGGACAAAACATATATTGTTCCCGGTTTTTATGCTGCCGATGGCAATGCGGCCGAAACCAGTGCTACTTCAGGAAATATTTGGCAAGCAAGATTTACCCCGGATGCAACGGGCAAATGGCGGTATAGTATATCTTTCAAAAAAGGCAAAGGAATTGCAGTGGCCGACAGTTTTGAAAATGCGGAATCTGTAGGATCGATTGATGGTGAAAGGGGAAGTTTCAGTATAGTGGAAACAGATAAAACCGGAAGGGACAATAGAGCCAAAGGACGTCTTAATTATGTCGGGGAATCCTATTTAAAATTTGAGGAAACGGGAAAATACTTTATTAAACTAGGGGTCGATGCACCAGAGAACTTACTCGGTTATATAGATTTTGATGCCTCTACCAATGCTTTAAACCTAAGAAAAAATTGGGAACCCCATGCAAAAGATTTCGCTGAAGAAGCACAGCCTTTTGTCTGGCAAGGAAATAAAGGGAAAAATTTATTAGGCGCAATTAATTATTTAGCCTTTGAAGAATTGAACGCATTTTCCTTTTTGACCTTTAACGTAGATGGGGACGACCGAAATATCTTTTTCTATCTTCTGAAAAAACCTATTTCCGATTACGAAAAATATGCCAGTAACAAAAAGAACATAGAAGCATGGGAAACGTTTTTTCACAAGACCCGTTTGGATGTTTCAAAATTGGACCAGTGGGAACGTATATTCGAATATGCCGAAACCTTGGGCATGTTCCTTCATTTTAAAACCAATGAAACCGAAACGGACCACCTTATGGACAAGGGAGTTTTTGGAACGGAGGGAAAATTATACTACCGCGAACTCATTGCCCGCTTTGGGCATCACCTTTCGATGAACTGGAATCTAGGGGAAGAAAACGACCAACCTACCGAAGAAGTATTGAAAGTTGCCCATTATGTAAAACGATTAGACCCATACAACCATCATAGGGTACTGCATACATTCCCCAATAAAGATGGCCGTTACGAAGATTTCATTGGTGATAAGTCCCCATTAACCGGAGCCTCCCTACAATTAAGTGATTCTTTATTTACCGATGTTCATCCAAGGGTTTTGAAGTGGAGGGAGAAATCCAATGCAACAGGGAAAAAGTGGGCCTTGTCAGTTGATGAACCGGGCAAGGCGAATATTGCCTTACTACCCGATGATGAAGACTCAAAACATGATATGGCACGATCAAATGCTCTTTGGGGCACCCTAATGGCCGGCGGTTTTGGTTTGGAATGGTATTTTGGGTATTCAAGTCCAAATTCAGACCTAACCTGTGAGGATTTCAGAAGCCGCGACCTATTCTGGGACCAAAATAGTTATGCCTTACATTTTTTTGAGGAACAACTACCCTTCTGGGAAATGGAACCGGCCGATTACCTTATAAAAGGTGGCAAAGGTTTTTGCTTTGCTAAAAAGGATGAAGTTTACCTTGTGTACCTTCAAATGGGAGCTGAGACCATTTCCTTGGATTTGGGAAATTCAGGAAACACTTTTGAAATTAAATGGTTCGACCCAAGAAATGGAGGTGAAATGATGTATGGCTCCCTACAATCTGTGAAAAGCAATGGTGGCACCCGATTTTTAGGATATCCACCAAAAGAAATAAAGAAGGATTGGATTATTAAAGTAAGTCGAGATAAGAAATTCGGCACATGACTTATCGACCGGTTTTGGTCAACAAAACAAATAATCAAAAATGAGAATGAAATCATTCCTATCACTTATTATTTTTTTGATGGTATCTACCCTACCCCTAGATGCCCAATCACCTGAAGTAAATGTTCCTATTGCCGATAACCAATATATTACCATTGAACAGGACGATCTTATTATTGTCGAAGCAGAAGACTTTTACAAGCAAAGTAAATCTAACAAACGCCAATGGTATAGAACCACCTTGGATTATGCTCCTGTTGTTGGCCAGGATGATGATAAAAACCATAGTCAAAGTGCTAGTGGAAATACATATATCGAACTCTTACCCGATTCTCGGGTAACCCATGGGGATGAACTGATTCGTGGTGAAAACTTTTCTAATAAGGCAGGTGAAATGGCCGTGGTACACTATAAGGTCAAAATAAACACCCCAGGGCGCTATTATGTTTGGGTACGGGCGTTTAGCACTGGAAGTGAGGATAACGGTTTACATGTAGGAATAAATGGTGAATGGCCTGCCCATGGGCAACGTATGCAATGGTGCGAAGGAAAAAACCAATGGACCTGGGCAAGTCGTCAGCGAACTAAAGAGGATCATTGCGGTATTCCCCATGAGATTTATTTGGATATTACTGCAAAAGGAATCCATGACATTCAATTTAGCATGCGCGAAGATGGTTTTGAATTCGATAAGTTTATTTTGACCAAAAACAGGAATTTCTTTCCAACAGAAAACCTCGAAAATGAGTTGCCTTCAACATGGCTAGGTTCTGAGATAGGCCAACCAAAAATCAACCCTCCAATAGGCCGTATTGCTATTGTTGCAGATGGCAATTCCCCTGATCCGGATGACCTAGGTGGAACAGCTGTTTCTATTGCATTACTAAGAGCTACCGGTCTAGAAAAGCGATTGGTACATTATTCCCATAGCTGTGATTTAAAAAGGGTAGAAAGGATTTCTGAAGCAGCAGAAAAAGAACGTCACGCCTTAATGCAAAGCGCATGCGATGTTACGGCAAGGCGTTGGGGTGGTTTTGAAGATTTGACTTTCTTCGATGCTAAATGGCAACAAAAACAAACCATCAATGATTTAAGTAAAGCAATTAACACATCATCTGAAAATGACCCACTCTGGATCATTGAAGCCGGAGAGCCGGATATCATAGGATTTGCATTGGAGGCCTCTGATAATTCAAAACATAAATATGTTAAAGTAATAACACACCATCCTGCAAATGATGATTCCGGTGATTATTATACGTGGCAACAGATTTTGGATTTTGGGATAGAGGAAGTCCGCATCCCCGATCAAAATGTGAATTTAAAGGTGCCAATTGAAAAATGGGATTGGGCAAAAAACCACCCAGACCCAAGAATACAATGGGTCTGGATCCAAGGAAAAATCGCAGAGGTCGATAATATAGTCAAATTTCAAAAAGGAAAATGGGATTGTTCAGATGCCGGAATGGTATTGTACTGGATAACCGGTGCTAAAGACGGGGGGCTTAAGTCAGGGACTGTAAGAGATGTTAAAACGATATTATCAAAATTTATTGATAAAAACTAAAATTAACGGCTATTAGGTTAAAACTTCATATTAAACATGGGAAATTCTATTATCCGCTATATTAAAAGAGGTATTTCAATAAACCAAGCCTTTCTCAAGATCATTAGGTTTGTTCTCTTTTTAACAATGATTACAGTAAATGGACAATCTTTACAGCATCCGGTAATTTATACCACCATGCATGAAAGAGGCCTGGTTTTGGAAAAAATTGAAAAATATGATTGGGCCAAAAGTATTGTAGACCAACTACATGAACACGTAGATAGCATCTTACTTATACATTTAGCGAATCCGTCAGCTATTTTAAATGAAATACCTGCATTAGCAACCAATGACCATGAGAACAAAGAACGCGAAGCTGGCCCATTAGCCACTGCACATAACAAAGTATTGTCTTTGGCCGCTAATGCCGGAGCACTCTATTACCTCACGGAAGATGAAAAATATGCACAGTTTGCAGCCGATATCTTATGGGCATATATAGATGTTTTGGCCCCTAAAACACCCAAAACCACAACAATTTGCGGATACGCTTTTTTTGACCCCAGAACCACCTACGCCCCATTTGCCGTTGCCTATGATTTTATTTATGATTATTTAAAACAGAAAAATGTAAAAGTTTTTAGTAGAACCAAAGGACATCAAGTTGCTTTTGACAATAGCAAGGCTCAAAAAGCAATTGCCAATATGGTTGGCAATGTTTTACAAGAGTATGGAAAGCCAGATGTACACGGCAAGACAATTTCCAATCACCCCATACTTACTGCACCGGGAGCACTGTTCGGAATTTTATGTATTGAAGATGACACGGAACGTGAGCGTTTGTTCCAGGTTTTTTGGGAAAAGGGCACAGCGCACCAGAATTCGTTCAAGCATACCATATTACCTATGTTCTCAGGGCAAGGCATTTGGCCAGAATCACTTAGCTATAGTTTTATGCCCATTATCACTATGGTATTGAACATCGTTGACCGTATAAAACCCGATATGGAGGTAACGGCCGACTATCAACATATTTTTGAGGGAAATTTTTTATTTGATTATTTAAGGCACCCCAATAGAACCTTCGTCCGCTACGGGGACTCAAAACGCTATAATGACGGCACAGGTAATCTGTATCGATATACGTTGAACCTTGCGACAAGAAAAGGATATAAAAAACTACAACGGAAAGCGGAACTTGCTCTTAAGAATTCATATGAGGCCAATGGTGGTTACCATCCGAATATAGCTACGGACAATATCTTCAATAATTACAAACCCTTACAGCTATTTTGGGGACAACCCATACCCAAAACAATTGAAGGTTCTGTTGATTTAAACAAAGCCACTGTAATTGTTGACCACGCAGGTATTGCCGTACAACGTAACTATGTTGAAGAAAACAATGAAGCTTACGGACTGTGTGGTATCATTGGAGGGGCTCATTATGTGCACTCACACCTTACAGGAATAAGTATGGAGTTATACGGCGCAGGCTACATAATGTCTGCCAATGCCGGGCTCCCCCCTACTGTCAGGGAACGTAAAATACCATTGCATGAACATTATTTTAGGTTATATGCAGGCAATAACACCGTAGTCGTTAACGGCACGTCACATGGGCGGGACGAAGGTTCATGGAAGGGCGGGGCTAATGTTTGGCAGAATAAAACGGTAAATATTGCCGCAGAACCCAAGCATTTGGAAGAAAGAATATCCAAAGAGTTCAATTTCGCCACTCAATTCTTGGATGATACCGTAAACAATGTAAAACAAGAACGTACCTTAAGTATTATAAGAACTAGTGCAACTACGGGATATTATTTTGATATGTTTCGCTCTAAATCCAATGATGAAAATAAATTTCATGATTATGTCTATCATAACATTGGCGACAAAACCCAAATCAGTGGTTTTAATGATCGAAAGCTATCATTGAAAAAGACCGATCGCTACCAAAACGATATTGGCGATGTGGTTAAATCTCCTGGTTGGCGTTATTATGAGAATACAAAGTCTACAAAAGCCACTAAGAAAGGTATGAAAATTCGATTTGACATTGAATACGATGATCGATACATGAATCTTTTTATACCTGAAGGAGTGTCCAGGAAATATACCAAAGCCTTGGCACCTCCAACTCGTGAAGCAAAAAATGGGTATATAAATAAAAAGACCCAAGTATTGGCCATTCGACAAAAGGGCGAAGCTTGGGACCGACCCTACATTGGTATTTTTGAACCGTCCACCAAAAAAAATACCAGTGTGCAAAAAGTGGATCCTTTATGGGATCAGGATAAGGTAATCGGTGCTGTAGTAACATCCAAAGTTGAAGATTCGCTTATAACCGACATTATCATTGTACAGGACAGGGACAATGCCATTTATAAAAATGATAAATTGAACCTGTACTTCAAAGGGCGATTCGGGATTGTACGTAAGACCGTCGTTAAAAACACTTCCAAAGTCACCCTTTACATAGGGCAAGGTGAACTACTTAAGTTCAATACACAGGAGCTGAGATCCAACCAAGAACAAAAAGGAATATTAAGAAACCTATAAAACTATTGTATGGCTATACCATATGAACATCATATTTGGAAATCAATCCTTGTTATATCACTTGGCCTATTATTTAATTCTTGCCAATCAGACAACACTGTCCTATCTGCAAATTTTGTACAAGATTTTGAGAATCCACCATCGGCCTATAAACCCATGCCTTTTTGGCATATGAATGGCGAGCTCACCACCCAAGGTATTCAAAAGCAAATGAAAGATGCCAAGGAACTGGCTGGTTTTTCAGGAATAAGTGTTCTGCCTTTAGCCCCAAAAAAAAACGGGAAACCCGGTACCATGCCTAAGTTTCTTACTCCCCAATATATAAACCGTTTTCAGGATGTTCTAAATACTGCTGAAGAATTGGATATGCAAGTTATTTTATACGATGACAACGATTTTCCTAGTGGAATGGCAGGAGGTAAAATGGGCGAACTGTTTCCCCAACATACCATGAAACGTTTAGATAAAGTGGAAAAATTGGCAAATGGACCTTCAAATTTCAAGGATAAGATACCAAATGGCAAATTACTTTCCACAGTTGCAATGAACCCAAAGACCTTGGAGCGAATTGTACTGAACGATTACATCAAGAATGGGATATTAGTATGGAAAGTACCCAAAGGGTCATGGAAAATCATGTACTTTACCTTGGTCAAGGATAGTTATCATAAAGCATTTCCTGTAGTAGATTATATGGACACTACAGCGGTCAGGGAAATGATAAGTATGACCTACGATGTATATAAAGAGAACTTTGGATCCTATTTTGGTAACACCATTAAAATGACCTTCTTCGATGATGTAGGCTTTTGGAAACACCCAAGAACCTGGACAGGTCTTTTCAATGATAAATTCGAGGAATTGAACGGGTATGACCCAAAACCATGGTATCCCGCATTATGGTACAATATAGGTTCGGAAACAGAAGCTGTACGCCATGCCTTTTTCAATACACGTGCAGAATTACTGGCCGAAGGTTTCCCCAAATTAGTTGGGGAATGGACAAAAAAAAACGGACTGAAAGATACAGGGCACCCACCAGGAAATTATGACCCAACACCAATTGATATGAATGCGGATATTTTTAAATTTTATAGGCATACCGCTATTCCCTTGACCGATGCCATCATTGGATATCAATTCGGACAAAACGGACATAAACTTATTAGTTCGGCAGCAGATTATTATGACAAACCGGTAGTAGCCACGGAAATATACGGGGCTTATAAAGAAAAAACATTTGATTCGTTAATGCTTTACAGATCTGCTATGGACCTTTTCTCCCGTGGCGTGAATTTTGTGATTCCTCACGGTATGTGGTATAACCCCGATCAAGTTTACATTTCACCTTTAGTTTCCCCATACAGTGAAAAGTTGGCTCCTGCCCTACCCGATTATTCCAATTTCGTAGGCAGGTCTTGCATGTTATTACAAGGCGGGAAACGGGTAGCGAATATTGGTGTATTGTATCCCTTTGAAGAATTGGCCGGTTGGTACCGTTTTGAAGATCCTAAAAATCCACGACAGGGTTTTTTCATTTCCCCAGAAACAAATTACCAAGAAATCAGTGGTTTGTTGACCAACGACCTGCGACAAGATTTCACCTTTATACATCCTGAGTACTTTTTGGATAGTAAATATGAAATAGCTAATGGTTCTGTGCTCTTGAACAATCATGAAAATAAGCAAAAGTACGATGCACTCATACTTACCGGTTGCAAAATTATCTCATTGAAAACATTGGAGAAAATAAAGAAATTTTACGACAAAGGTGGTTTGGTAATCTCTGCCGGACAGTTGCCTTTTAAATCTTCAGAAATGGGACAGGATGAAAAAGTCAAGGCATTGATCCTTGAAATTTTCAATATAAACCCTGAAGTTAGTGCAATTACCGAAATTCATGTTAGTGACAATACTTCGGGCGGCGAGGCTATTCATATTCCCAACCCGAATGAAAAGAATTTATCCGAAGCCCTAAAAACACATGTGGTTTCCGATGTTGAATTTTCACCAAAACCGGTCCTATCTTCAGAGTTGGGTAAGTTTAATTACATCCATAAAATAAAGGAAGGCAAGGATATTTATTTCTTTTCCAATTCAAGTGACGATCTTATAGAAACCGAGGTAACTCTAAAAGGCAAACTAGACTTATACCAGGCCAACCCACATTCCGGAAAAATAATGCGTTTGGACAACACAAGCCATTTCAAAATAAATAACAACATATTTACCAAAGGTACATTAACCCTAAAACCGGTTAGTACTACTTTTTGGGTCTCAAACCAAAATTCAAAATGAAAATAAGAAAAGAAAAATTCGTTTTAGCTTGGGTGTTTTTTACTCTTTTAAGTTGCAAGGAAGAAGTAAAAAAGGAACCGATCAAAGAATCTGAAAAACCGAACATTGTTTACATCTTAACGGACCAATGGCGCAGTTCTGCCTTCGGTTATGCCGGTAATCCAGATGTTAAAACACCTAATTTGGATGCTTTTGAAAAAACAGCGGTAAACTTTACCAATGCGGTATCGGTTTTACCTGTTTGTACTCCGCACAGAGCATCATTATTGACCGGTAAATTCCCAACAACGACTGGAATGTTCGTAAATGACCTGTATTTACCTTCTGAAGAACTAACCATGGCAGAAATTTACAAAGCCGAAGGTTACAACACGGCTTATTGGGGTAAATGGCATTTAGATGGTCATGGCCGTTCCGCTTATATTCCCAAGGAAAGACGTCAAGGTTTTGAGTATTGGAAAGCATTAGAATGTTCGCACGATTACAATAAGATGCCTTATTATGATAATGATGATACCGAATTAAAGTGTTGGGGCGAATATTCGCCTTTTGCTATTGTTGAAGATGCCAATCAATATTTAGCGAAACATGCGAAAGATGCTGCGCCGTTTTTAGCAGTATTATCTATTGCCACACCTCATTTTCCTCACCACACCGCACCTCAAAAGTATAAGGATATGTATCCACCTGATTCTTTAACCCTAAATCCAAATGTTACTAAAAAATTTGAAAAACGTAGTAGAGAAGAATTGCAAGGTTACTACGCACATGCCACTGCAACTGATGAGGCCATTGGGCTTTTGTTAAAACAAATAGATTCTTTAAATCTTTCTGACAATACCATTATTGTGTTTTCGGCCGACCATGGTGAAATGATGGGTGCCCATGATGTAAGACCTTTTCAAAAACAGTTGGCTTGGGACGAATCAGTACGTGTGCCTTTTTTAATTAAATGTCCAGGAATAAACAAACAAAAAGGATCATTGGTAAATGCTCCTATTAATACACCTGATATTTTACCCTCACTATTAAGTTTATCGAATATTAAAATTCCTGAAGGTATTGAAGGTGAAGATTTATCCGAATTAATGAAAAATCCTGATCCGAATGCCGACCGTGCTGCTTTGGTCATGAATGTTGCACCTTTTGCAGGTAGTTACAAAAATCCTCCATATAGAGCTATTAGAACCAAACAATACACATATTCCAAGACACCAGATGGGCCAAATATGTTCTTTGATAATATTAGCGACCCATACCAGCAAAACAACCTACTTGGTAAGCCTAAGTTTAAAAAACTTCAACAAAAGTTAGATAGTACCTTGAACGCAAAATTAACTCAAATTGGCGATGAAATTAAATCCAGGGATTATTACCTAAATAAGTACAATTACAAATTTGATGTGAAAAAACCCGCCATTCCTTATTGGGAGTTTGATAATGGTAAAGGTGTGGTACAATCTCCAAAGCCTGTGTTAGAATAATAATCCAAATGAAGAAAGCCATTAAAAGTTATCGGTTATGCATATAACAACATCCTTTTTCTATGGTCATCAGAATATACTCAACAACAAGGGATTTTCAAAATTCCCAATGTTCATTTGTACCGCGATTCTAATGTTCGGCTGTAAAACAGGGACCTTGGAAAGAAATAAGAATTATAATAAAAAACCAAACATTGTATTTCTTTTTGCCGACGATTTAGGTTGGGTAGATGTTAGCACTGGTAATACAAATGGCAATAGAGGATCCAAGATTTATGAAACACCCCAAATAGATAAATTAGCATCCCAAGGGATATCTTTTACCAATGCCTACACCAATCAAAACTGCGCCCCCACTAGAGCTTCGCTTATCAGTGGTCAGTATCCTACAGGAATCGATAATCAGGTATATAACGTAGGGTCCTTAAACAGACAAGACCAAAGAACACAAGGGTTCCCTAATTTACCTATAAAACCGTTTAAGCAACAAAAAGTAATTTCGGAAGACGGAATCAATATATTCGATGTCTTTAAATCGCAAGGTTACCAAACCGCCTTTGTTGGTAAAAGCCATGGTACGCCACATCCTTTAAAAGGCGACTACGGTATTGATTTACCTGCAGACATTCATCATATCATTACTGGTTTTGTTCAGGGAGAAAAGACAAAGTCCTACTATTTAGCATTAAATTCCGATAACGTAGGATGGACTTTTGGCTCAGAATATGTTGATAAGTACGCAAAGCCTTATGACCAAGAGTATATAGATGGGGTCCTTAAGCCATGCAATACCCAAAGTGAGTTGTCACTTTTGAAAGCAACCCCTAAACACCTTACAGATGCTATTGGCGATTTTTCAGTAGATTATATTAAAGAAAAAGCGAATGATGAAAGGCCTTTCTTTTTATATGTCCCATTTCATGCCGTACATTCCAATGTCGTAGGACGAAAAGATCTAACTCAAAAATATCTAAAAAGAGGTTTAAGCAAGCGTATTTCGGAATATGCTTCGATGATCGAGCTCTTGGATCAAAACGTTGGAAAAATAAATAGAGCTTTAAAAGATCCTAATGGCGATGGTGATTTTTCCGATGATATTACCAACAATACCCTTTTTATATTTTATTCCGATAATGGGGGCATTTACAGAAACGATCCGCTTACAGGTATAAAGGGCCATTTGAATGAAGGTGGTATTAGAGTTCCCTTAATTGTTTGTTATCCAGATATAATTCCAGAAAATACAATAACCAGCCAAGCGGTACATTCCATAGATTTTCTACCTACACTGGCAGATTTTGCAGGAGCAGATATTTCTGAACTGAAAAAAAAAGATGGTAGTAAACCTCAATATGACGGTGTTTCTTTTACAGGCATTCTTACAGGTGAAGAAACACGTTTGTCAAGAACCAACTTATTTTGGCACCTTCCTGGATACATGGATGAACGTTTTTCCCCTTCAACAGTTATCCAAAAACGTTTTGGAGATGATTATTATAAGCTCTTTTATTTTTATGAAACGGAAGAATTTACAATGTACCACTTGAATAAAGATATATCAGAAAAAACAAATCTTTTAAAGAATCCAACTTCAAAAAATTTGGAAATTGCTTTAAATATGAATACTGAAATGTTAGCGTGGCTAAAAGCTAATAACGCACCTACTGGAACTTGGGTTGAAAATGGTGGGAAAGTACCCTATCCAAAAGGTAATGGAGTTTTAAAATACAACAATTGAAAATAGTAAAATGAAAAAAAGTCATTTAATTTTAATCCCTATAAGCTTTATCGCTATATTGCTTAAAGGGTGTTTGGGCAATAATCGTTCTGATTCAAAAAGGCAGGATATTGTTAAAGTAGAAAATGTTGACATCCAAAGCCATCGGCCAAATATCATTTTCTATCTAGCTGACGATCAAGATGTATATGATTATGGCTGTTATGGCAATGAAAAAGTAAATACGTCTGCGGTAGACCAACTTGCCAAAGAAGGAATGTTGTTTAAAAATGCCTTTACAGCGCAGGCCATTTGTGCTCCCAGTAGATCCCAACTTTTTACGGGTGATTACCCTCTTAAAAATGGATGTTTTGCAAATCATACCTCTACAAAATCAAAAATAGAGAGTGTAACCACACGAATGCAAAAATTAGGTTACGATGTTCTTCTTGCAGGGAAAAGCCATGTAAAACCTTCGAGTGTTTATGATTGGGATAAAGAATGGGAACCAGTGCCCAAAAAGAATGTTCCAAGGTATTATATTCCTTTGGATAGTATAGAAAGTTATTTCAAAACATCAAAAAAACCGTTTTGTATGTTCATCACATCAAAATATCCTCATGGGAAGTATTTTGATGTTGAAAACCCGAATGTCGACGATATTAAATTTTATCCTTTTAATATAAATAAAAAGGATAATCCAGAATATGTAAAATCTAAAGCAGGTTATTACCGAAGTATTGAAGAAGATAATACGCAAATAGAAAATGTGTTAGACTTAGTAGATAGGTACTTAGATGACAATACACTATTTATTTATAGTGCAGATCATGGTGTCTCCGGAAAGTTTACGGTCAAAGACATCGGTTTAAAAGTGCCATTTGTAGCACGTTGGCCAAAAGTAATTAAGCCTGGGACTACATCAAATCAGTTGATTCATTATACAGACGTTTTACCAACATTTATCGAGATCGCAGGTGGTAAGGCCACGGAGGGTATGGATGGTAATAGTTTCTTACGACTTCTACAAGGAAATGATGTTCAAATAAATAAATACGTATATGGAGTAAGAACCAACCAAAATATTTTAAATTCTGAGGTTTTCCCTTCAAGAATGATTCGTGACAATCGATATAAATACATCCGAAACTTTAATTCTTTGGAAGTAGTTGAACAAAATCTAACAGGAAAACCCAATGTAGATTACTTTATTAAAAGAGGGGCTAATGCCTTTAAAGATGAACCTCTTGAGGAATTGTACGATTTGGAGAGTGACCCATTTGAGCAAAATAATTTGACCCAGAACCCAGAATTACAATCTGTCAAAAAAAAATTGAAAAAAGATTTATTTAGTTGGATGGAAGCCCAAGATGATTTCTTGAGTGAGTCCACAGGCAACATGCCAATAATAACCCCAAAAGGAAAAAAAGGGTTTAAACTGGACCAAGACACCCCAAGAAGAAAAATAGCAGACTCCCTTAAAAATACCTTACACGAAGGAGATTATATAATTATTGAACATTGGTAAAATAACATTTTTAAAATGAATAAATCCTTATTATACGCATTGGGCCTATCCATGCTTCTTTTATCTTGTAAAAATCAAAAAGGGATAACCAAGGTCACACAAGAAAAAAAACCTAGGAACATTTTGTTCATTGCTGTTGATGATTTAAGGCCCGAACTCAATTTTTACGGATCCAAACATATCCAATCACCAAACTTGGATAAATTGGCCGATCAAAGTTTGGTATTCAATCGGGCCTATTGCAATGTCCCGGTATGTGGAGCTTCAAGAGCGAGTTTACTTTCCGGAATGCGCCCAACTAGGCATCGTTTTATAGATTATAGTACAAGAGCTGATATTGATGTCCCTGATGCCATTTCTTTACCAAAACTCTTAAAACAAAATGGCTACACCACGATTGCCAACGGAAAAGTTTATCATAATGGAAAAGACAACGTTTCTTCTTGGAATTCCATATGGTTTCCAGAGGGTAATATTCGTAACTATCAATTAGAGGAAAACATTAAAGATAATGGCAACGCTAATCTAGCTGTGGCAGGAGCCACTGCTTTTGAAATGGCAGAAGTGGAAGATACCGCATATTTTGATGGTAAGATCGCCCAAAAAGGGATAGCGGATTTAAAAAAACTGAAAAACAAGAACAAACCTTTCTTTTTAGCCTTAGGTTTCATGAAACCACATTTACCATTCAATGCACCCAAAAAATATTGGGATTTGTATGACAGGTCAAAAATTGAATTGCCCGAAAGTTATTTACAACCGGAATCTACCCCAAAAGAAGCCTTCCATAATTTTGGAGAATTACGTAATTATGGAAACATTCCTAAGCAAGGTGATGTTCCTGATGATCTTGCCAAAGAATTGATTCATGGTTATTATGCCTGTGTAAGTTATGTTGATGCGCAAATTGGTCTGGTCTTGGATGAATTGAAACGCTTGGAGTTAGAAGAAGATACTATAATAATTTTATGGGGAGATCATGGTTGGAATTTGGGAGACCACAAGTTGTGGTGTAAGCATGTCACTTTTGAAACAGCGTTAAAAGCGCCATTGATAATAAAAGTCCCAGGAAAAACCAAAGGTCAGAAAACCGATGCTATTATAGAATATATCGATATTTACCCAAGTTTGGTCGAGCTTATAGGTATAGAAAGCCCAAAAACGCTTGACGGCCAGAGTTTTGTCCCTATTTTAAATGGGGAGACTCCAGAAAAAGACTGGGCCGTCAGTAAATTCAAAGATGCGGTCACCTTAATTAAAGGTGATCTGTTTTATACAGAATGGACAAAAGACGACGGTGTTGCGTACGCCCGTATGCTATTTGACCATACCACCGATCCTTTAGAATTACGCAATTTAGCTAAGAAACCTGAGTATCAAGATACCATAAATCAATTAGCCAAGGATTTAAGAATTAAATGGGGTGAAGATTTTTTAAATCAATGAGTTATAACCAGTATAATATGACCATAACTACCTGTTAAGAAGTTAAAGCTTGTAGTTCAGCAAGAATTATGTGCACTCTTGAATTTTTTTAGAGGATTTAACAAATATATACAAAGCAAAAAATAACATTAATAATGAAAATAATCAGAAAAAAAACATTTATAGGATACCTTCTTTTTGTATGGTTCGGCCTAAACAACCTAATGGGCCAAGAAAAACAAAATGTTGTCGTTTTCCTTGTCGATGATTTAAGGACAGAATTGGGGTGTTATGGAAATGAAATGGTCAAAAGCCCCAATATTGATAAGTTGGCCAGTGAAGGCACATTATTCAATGGTGCATATAGCCAGCAAGGTATATGCGCTCCTTCACGTATAAGTATACTTACTGGTTTACGCCCAGAAACAGTAGGTATTTATGATTTGTTTACACCTTTGAGATCAGTACAAAAAGATATGTTGACATTGCCTCAATATTTTAAAGAGAACGGTTATAAGACCGTAAGTGTTGGTAAAGTTTATCATCATGGTAGGGACGATATGGAAAGTTGGACTAATTTTTTCCAAAAAGAACCGAATTCCTGGGCTGCGCAAAAAAACTTAGATCTTATTGAACAATTCAAAAAAGAAGGTCGTAAAAACACAAGGGGTCCTGCCTTTGAAAAAGCCGAAGTGATGGATGAAGGTTATAAAGACGGACGTGCAACCCAACATGCCTTGGAAACCTTAAAAGAGCTTAAGAACGATAATTTTGTAATGTTTATTGGGCTTACTAAACCGCACCTACCCTTTAATGCTCCCAAAAAATACTGGGATCTTTACGATAAGGAAATGTTCAAGGTTCCATCAAGGAAGAAGCCCAAAAACATGTACGCCAATGCGCTTACGAATTGGAACGAACTACGTGCCTATTATGGTATTCCAAAAGAGGGGCTTTTGGACGATGAACTTACAAGGGATTTAATACATGGCTATTATGCATCTATTAGTTATATGGATGCGCAAGTAGGTAAAATAATGTCCATGCTAGACAGTTTAGACCTAAGAAAGAACACCCTAGTAGTTTTTATGAGCGATCATGGTTATAAAATAGGCGAGTATGGAGCATGGTGCAAGCATACTAACTTTGAGTTGGATGTTCGCGTTCCCTTAATTATAAGCAACAATTTTAGCGGAAGTCCCGAATACGGTCAAATTTCAGAAGCCTTAGTTGAAAATGTTGACTTATTCCCCACCCTAATTGAAGCCTGTGGGCTAAAAATGCCCAAATTGGATGGAAAAAGTTTATTGCCATTGCTTAACAACCCTAAAATGGAATGGAATCATGCGGCTTATAGCTTATACCCAAGAGGTAGAAAAACCATGGGTTGTACGGTAACGGATGGTGAGTGGCGTTATACAGAATGGCGAGATAGTGATACCCAAGAAACCAAGGCTGTTGAATTGTATTGGAACAAAGAAGCCAATCGGGTCGCCACAGAGAATTTTGCAGGTCAGGACAAGTACATTCAAATTGAGGAACGAATGAAACAATTATTGGAAATACGATTTCCAAGAAATCGCAATTCGTTCTACAACTAAAAAACCAATCATAAATTGTATTATACCTAGTATCGATTTAATGAACTAAATCTGTATTTGGCAATTAAATCGATACTATTTTTGCTTTTTTAGATTTTTCGTTAGACTATATAAGCAAGCCTTTCAACTTAAAAGAATTCAAATTCAGAATAAATAATATCCTAGAATCCAAAAGAGGTCTAAAAGACAAATTCTCATCTAAGGATAGCATTTTGGAAATTGATGCTACATTAACCACATTGGACGAAGATTTGTTGAAAATAGACTTTAAATCGTTGAAGACAACCTATCTAACGAACTGTTCGATATTAGTATATTCTGTGAATAGTTGGGTATAAGTCGCGCTACGTTATTCACAAAGACAAAAGCATTGACCAATTTTACCCCGAAAGTATCCATACAGGAAATAAGACTTAAACATGCCTCGAACCTCCTCGAAATAGGTAAGCTAAGCATTACGAAAGTGGATTATAAAGTAGGTTTTAAAAAGGCCGAAATATTTCAGACAATGTATTAATTAAAAGTATGGGTTAACCCTTACGGAATATGCCACTAAGTTTTCATCAAACAATGCAAGCTCATAATAAAAAGGCGGTTTGAAACATTTCAAACCGCCTTTTTATTTCTTATTCCCTAACCTATTACAACGCCTTTCCCATAACGGTATACATTCTACAATCTTTGGGTGCGTCACCATCACTGTTTCCTGCCATTATAATACTTTCCCCTGCTTTTGCAATCCTATGGAAAATAGACATAGTTACCTTACCTACATTTATATTATCTCCATTGTCCTTATAGTCTTTTAATAAAAATGCTGGTACAGGTACCGTATCATCGTGTAATACATAAATGTGCATATCGATTCCTGCTACGAATTGCAGTTGATCCCGTGCCCAATATCGCTTATCCGAATTAGGTGTTCTAATATATTCCGCTCCGTTCAAATATTTGGGAATTACCGTGTAATTATGTTCCATATCAGTATACGCCCTTTTACCCCAATGCATGTTTGTTCTAAGCACTGCTTTGCCATCTCCTGTATAGCTGAACTTCTTAAACAATTTACTTCGGTTCTTTATACCGGGGACATATTCTGGCATTTGAGGTATATGTGCCGGCACAGCTTCCTCTTTATACACATTTGTATACACTTGAGGAAGTTCGGTGGTCAAACCTTCTCTAATATTCAAAGGTTCCGATTTCAGTGTAACACTCGCCGGTTCTAATCCCGACTTATTGGTTGTAATGGTTACCTCACCTGCCTCTAAAAGTGATTTTACGGCTACACGATTGATTCCTGCCTCGATATCCAAATACAGGTTATTAGTTGAATTGGGCTTTCCACTGTTATAACCTCCACGCCATATAGCAGGACCTGAAATCGTAAAATCTACACGTCCTTTTGCCAAAGGGCACCTTCTACCTTGTTCATCGACTACTTCAACATCGATCAGGGCTATATCTGACCCATCTGCTTGCCAACCTTTTGGGCCTAGGATCGGGGTTAACTTGAGGGCAACAGGTTCCCCAACAGTAACTTTGGTTTGGGTAGTACACAATTTATCATCGATATATCCTTCTGCCTTAATCTCCCCTATCTCCCATTCTACATTGGAAAACTTATATTCATATCCATTTTTTGGTGTACTATCGGTGCTTATCAATTTATCGTTCACATATAGTTTTACAGCAGCACAATTAGAAATTACATAGATATCTTTTTGGGTATTCTTTTCATAATTCCAATGCCCAATAATGTGCACTTGGGGTTCTGGTCTCCACATGGCCTTTACCGCATAAAAGGCCTCTTTGGGAAGACGTACAGCGTCTACTTCCCCACTGGCCCTAGTTACTTCAGTAGGGCAACGTCCTCCATGTGGACCATCGGAAAATACCCAATTCGCGCCTCCAACATGATATGCTTTTTTACCCATTTTATTCCACCAATGGTCAACTTCCCTAACGGCAAAATCTTCTGAACTTAATTTATAGGTGTTTTTATCTATGTTAGGATGGCTCCAAAAATTATCATCGGGTGAATACTTGTCCCAAATACGTCTTGGTGATTCATCTCTCATATATTCGCTCTCAACTATCGGTAAATCTTCATATTCACGCTCCCACCCTTCTGTACCAACTTCAATGGACACGTAACCTTCGGAATCATTCATTACATCTGCACGTCTATTCCCCATTAGCCGCTTTCCTTTCGGATCATAAGTTTCAATGACGTTTAGTATCTGCTTATAATGGGCTTCTGTTTCTGCCCAATTACCACCTTCCCATATGAATATTGATGGGTGGTTACGATAATATATGATCATGTCTTTAAAGGCCTTGATTCTAATATCCCAAGTCTCACCTTCATCTTGCGATTCTCCACTGACTCCAGGCATTAAGGTTGCAAAACCATATTTATCACCCATGGAAATTTCTGCAGGGGACCCTGCGCAATGCCCCCAGCGTATAAAATTACCTCCTGCTTCGTCCATTAACCTAAACGTATAATCGCGCAACCAATCTGGCAAAGCTGCTCCCAATCCTGCCCATGAATTCGTTGGCTTTTGCCCCCAACCGTGTAATTTCGTATATTCCCCATTGTTCCAAAACCCGTTATCCTTATTAAAGTCGAAAGTTCTAATACCTAAAGGGGTGTTATAGGAATCAATGGTTTTACCATCTAACTTTAACACCGTTTGCACTGTATACATATAAGGATTTCGTGTATACCAGCGCTTTGGATTTTTTAGGGAGGTAGTAGTTGAAAAGGTTACCTTTTCCCCCACTGCAATTTTTTGTGTCGTATTTGAAGTTGCTACTATTTTCTTTTCGTTATCAATAATTCTAGCTTCAAAAACGACATCCTTTATTTCTTTATATTCATTATGAACTTCTGCCGTAACCGTAACATCGGCATTCGTATCACTAATATTTTCTGCATATACATAAGTACCTACAGTTTCCAGATTATCATATAGCGGTAAGGTAATATGAAGTGGGTCCATAACATGTAGAAATACGTTTCTATAAATTCCACCATGGGTTGGGTGCCAATGTTCATGATTCCACACCAACGGGAAATTATTCCTAAAATGATTCCCTCGATCATTATTTACTTTTACCGCAACAATATTCTCTGAACCAAATTTCAGATAAGGGGTAAGGTCATATCCAAAAGGGATGAAACCCGTTTGATTTTGACCTAAATAGTTACCATTGATATAAACATCGGCTATTTGTCGAACGGACTCAAATTCAATATATACTTTCTTACCCTTATCCGTAGCTGGCAATTCAAAGTGTTTTCGATACCAAACAGTACCCCTCCATTGGTTGTCCTCACCATTATGGTGACCATGGCTTAGATCATCAAAGGTATCTATATCGTTAAACGTATGTGGACAACTAACCGTGTTCCATGAAGCATCATCAAAATTTGGATCTTCCGCACTTTGAGGGTTGTCTTTTATGAATTTCCAGTCTGGATTAAAATTATATTTAATCCTATTTCCTAAAGACGTTTCATCACTTACTTTTATTTGTTCTTCACAGGAAATTGACCCCATAAGGAGTAAAAATATTAGAAATAATACATTTTTAAATTTAGGTTGAAACATTTTGTACATTTAATTTTTTGACAAAAGATCAATAACAATTAAAACCCGAACTATATTATATATGAATAGTACAGGGTTATAAACAGATAAGACCCTTTTAATTATACCGAATAAACTGTAAACTAAATTAGTGACTAAAAAAACAAAAACTGTACTGGGGTATCCTGAACAAGGTAATGTAGTAATCAATGCAAACTTACCATTCCTTGAAAATGGTCAAATCCCCGAAAAAATCGAGACGTAATTAAACCTGTAAATCTACAAGCATGAATCTTTTAGGTATTGTTCCTGAAATTTAGAGGCCACTTTTGGCAAGCGATCTATATTTTCCAGGGGGCAAACCTGTTTTACGTTTAAACAACCTATTGAAATAAAAATCGGATTCAAAGCCAAGTTCATCTGCAATTTCTTTTTGGGTCTTTTGGGTATTTAAAAGAAGTTCTTTAGATTTCTCGATCTTTAGCAATAAATAATATTGTTTTGGAGATGCCCCCGTCTGGGTTTTAAAATCCGATCTGAATTTAGAATAGCTAACACCTAATTTCAATGCTATTTGTGTTAAATCAATAGATGTGTTAATATTCCCATACATTATCCGTTTGGCCTGAGATACCATAGAGTCCAGGTTTTCAATATCATTGCCTCTATTTTTTATATTATGTAGTTCGGCCATGAGCTGAAGGCAAACTCCCGATGCAATGCGTTGATAACCAAATGGTTCTTCATCAAACAGTTTAAAAAGCTTGTTGAAATAATTTAAAACATTACTTCTATTACATTTTGGGATTATGGGCTCATTCGGGCGAAAAAAACCATTACTGAAAAATTGCTCTGCGACGTAACCGGAGAATCCTACCCAGCGCTCTGTCCAACCGGTTTTTCTTAAAGGCTTATACCGATGCCATACCCCCGGAAAAAGCAAAAACAGATCGCCATCGGAAATTTTTGTTTTCCCTACTTCCTTACTTTCAAAAATACCTTCTCCGTTAGTTATCAGAACCAAGTGAAATTCGTTTAGAACACGCCCTTTGTCCCATGTAAAAACGTAATTGTCCGGATGATCATTAGAAGGATAGTCCGTATTCCTTTCAACAACAGTTCGTCCCAAATTATTTATATAGAACCCCCATTTTTTGTCTTGATCAAAGACCATCAGATATTTTCTGTACTTATTTTTCATGTCATTTTGTACAACAAATATATCAGTTTATCAATTGGGATTCTGAAATTGATTCTCGAATTTTATAATATTCATACCAACTATTTTAGATAATGATACTTTTTGGTAAAATTATCTCTGAATAGGCATGAATATGGATTCATAGAGCATTGGAGTCTATGTCAAAGAAAAACCTATGAGAAAATCAAAAAATACATTTTACTTAGAACTATGAAACATCAATTAAGCTATCTCGGTTTATTAAAACTATGTATGTTTCCAACGGCTTTTTTAATTATATTTTTAACAAGTTGTGATTCTTCATCTATTGATATATCATCAGATTTGAAATGCGAGTATCGCACAAACCCTTTAGGAATAGATAATAGGGAGCCCAGATTAAGTTGGAAATTAATTGATGCCAATAATATACGCGGGCAAAAGCAAACCGCTTATCAAATTCTAGTTGCGAGTACCCAAAAAAATTTGAACAACGATATTGGTGATATGTGGGATTCGGGGAAAGTCGAATCCGATAAATCGGTAAATGTTATTTATGGGGGTAAAGCTGTAGAATCTGGTCAACATTATTTCTGGAAAGTAAAAATTTGGGATGCCTTTGGTAATGCAACAGATTGGAGTGATACAGGAAAGTTCTCAATGGGCCTGCTAAATAACGAAGATTGGAAAGCGGAATGGATACATAAAAAGAATCAAAACAAAACGGACCATAATTGGTATAGAAAAACCTTTTCGCTAAATGACAAGGTTAATTCGGCCTTTGTCTACGTGGGTTCTTTCGGTTACCATGAACTTTATGTAAATGGTAAGAAAGTGACCGAAAATGTCATGAATCCGGTATCATCTTATATGAAAAAAAGAATTCCCTATTTAACCTATGATGTTTCTGATTTTCTTGACGAAGGGAATAACGTTATTGCTATTTGGCATGCTGCCGGTTGGGCGCGTTGGGATCGAATAATCGAATACCGAAATCCGCCTTTTATATTTAAGGCACAAGCAAATATCATAACCGAAAATAGTCAAATAGATATGGGAACAGACGAATCATGGAAATGTAAAAAAAGCCATACATCTTATTACGGTGATTGGGACATTCTTGCTTTTGGAGGCGAAACCATTGATGATAGATTAAAAGAAGACGATTGGAACACCGTGGGATACGATGATAGTCATTGGGGTAATGCCACCATTTATAACCACCAAAAACTCAATGAGGAAATGGAAGAAATAAATGATATGTATGAGGTGATGGAGGATAAAATAATAGGAAAAGGAAAGTTTAAAAATAGACTTTACAGTCCAGTAACAGCACAATTGAGTGCCCAAATGGTAGAGCCACAAGTAAAATACAGGGAACTAACCCCTATTAAAATCAAAGAGAATGAAGATGGCTCATACCGTATCGATATGGGAGAAAATTATACTGGTTTTTTTGAAATGAACCTTTATAATGGTGTAGAAGGTGATTCTATTTTGTTTGATATTAGTGATAGAGAAGAAGTACGTTCCAATTGGAACCAAAAGAGTAAATACATCTACGGTAATTCTGGAAAAGGAACGTTTGCCAACAGGTTTAATGTGGCCGGTGGTCGATGGATTACAGTTTACAATTTAAGTTACAAACCTCAAATTAAAGACATTAAGGGTTATGTTGTAACCAACAACCGCAATATTATTAGCAAATTCGAATCTTCTAGCCAACTACTTAATCAAATCTATAAAATAAATTTAGATACCTATATAGCGAATACTATGGACGGCATTTTGGTCGATTGTCCACATCGTGAAAGACGTGGTTGGGGTGAAGTTACCGTTGCGGCTATGTATGGCGATGCCTTGCCAAATTTTGAAAGCGGTGCTTATATGGACCAATATCTACAATATACTCGCGACGCCCAACTTCCAGACGGACAGATACGTGCTATTGTAAACGAAAACGACAGACCATTTTTAATGTGGAAAGCGAATAGCCCTTTAACCGTTTGGGAAACTTATAAAGTGTTAGGCGACAAAAAAGTGCTTCAAGATAATTATGCTTCTATGCAAAAATGGATGGAATGGATGTATGAAAACTCTAATTATGAAACTGGAGGGGGGTTAATTGCAGGGGATCGGGGTAAAAGAGCGTTCCCAGGATTAGGAGATTGGTGTACCCCAAGAGGCAATTTCTGGTCGAGTTTTAATTCACCCGAAGCACTGCATTTCAACAATTGTACGTACGCCTATATGTTAGATAATGCTGTCAAGATAGCTACAGCCCTTGGAAAAGCAGATGATATAAAATTATTTTCCGATAGATTAAACATACAACGAAAAGCCACACATAATTTATCCTATAATAATGAAACTGGAAAGTATGTAAACGGACAACAGGTTGACCAAGCTTTTGCCCTTTTAGCCGGTGTAACACCAAAATCCGAAAAACAAAAAGTATATGATAATTTGGTAGATGATGTACTTTATAAATTTCCTTATTACGATACGGGCAGTTCTGGTCAAGCCTTGTACACACGATATTTTATTGAATCGGGTGAGCGTATGGATTTAATTTACGAACTCCTGCAAGATAAACACCACCCAAGTTATGGTTATTTTATTGAACAGGGGAAAACAGTATGGCCAGAACGTTGGTCTGCAGTGGGTGTAAGTCAAATTCATACTTGCTATACAGGAATTGGTGGTTACTTTATAAAAGGGTTTGGTGGTATAAGACCAAATCCTGAAGGCCTAGGCATGCAAAACATGGTTATAAAACCTGCTACGGTAGGTGATTTAACTTTCGCCAATACGGAATATAAATCTATGTATGGAAATGTGGTAGTAAATTGGACTAAGAAAGATGATGGAGCCACGTTTCATATTGAAATTCCTGTAAACACATCGGCTAAAGTATATATTCCAGCTACTACTAATAAAGCTGTCATCGAAAGTGGTTCAGCTACTGAAGACGTGGACGGCATAAGCTATATGGGTTCAGAGAAAAGTGATGCGGTAGGTAATTATGTAATTTACAAAGTGGAATCTGGGGTATATGATTTCATAGTGAACGAACTTCCCATTACCACATATCCTAGACCCTTACATCAATCAGCTAATTTGGCTTTAATAGGAAGAATGAATGCATCATCTATGGTGATTCAATCTGAAAAACTTCCAGTTTTTGAAGCATTTAGGGCAAATGATGAAAACCATGAAACCCACTGGAAGGCAAATAACACTGAAAACGAATGGCTGGAAGTCGAGTGGGTAAAACCTCAAAGGTTTAACCAAGTTGTGTTAGATGAATTCAATGAGAATATTGCAAGCTATAAAATTCAATACTTTGATAATGGCAAATGGTATGATGTAGCTGAAGGTAAGAGTTGTGGGGTCAATAATAGTCACGATTTTGAAACGATTACAGCTTCAAAATGCAGATTCTTGGTAAATCAATCCAAGAGTAATCCGGCAATTTCAGAATTTAAGATTTACCATAAACAAATGGATTCTATAAATATAGATTAATCGTTATTTAAAATTAAGGGTTAAATAAAAAAATAGAAATATGAACACATGGCCAAAGAAATACGCTAGCATTATTCTAATATACTCATTGCTTTTCAGTTCTTTAATTTATGCTGTAGAAGTAAAAGATTTAAAGTGTAATTCAGAGGTAAACCCTGTGGGTATAACCGATTCAAGACCTCATTTTAGCTGGACATATGTCGGAGACGAAAATAGCCAGAAACAAGGTGGCTACCGTATTATGATGGCTACATCTATTGAAAAACTAAAACACCCGGATCTATGGGATTCTGGGCCAACAAGTACGTCAAAAACAGGCCCTTTCAAATATTCAGGAGAGCCCTTAAAATCGGGTCAGCGTGTGTATTGGAAAGTTACGGTTTGGGGAAACAACCGAGGTGTATCGCATAGTGAACCTTCATGGTTTGAAATGGGAAACATAGAGAACCCAGAAATCACATTTCAACCTAATGTATTTCCTAATTCTAATGGCATTGTTCAAATTACGTTAAACGGAAATGATGATGGGCGTATATTTGAAGGTATTGGTGGAGTAAGTGCAGGGGCTTCAACCGATTTGTTGTACGATTACAAAGACCCAGTTAGAAGTCAGATATTAGATATCTTGTTTAAACCCAAATTTGGTGCTGGTTTTCAGCATTTAAAAGTAGAAATGGGTGGTGGTGAGAACTCAACCTGTGGTTCGGAACCATCACATGCCATTACACGGGAAGAGTTAAAAAATCCAGTGTCTAGGGGCTATGAATTTTGGTTAATGAAAGAAGCACGTAATAGAAATCCAAAAGTTATTTTGGAATATCTACCATGGAGTTTTCCAGGGTACTTAATACCTGATATTTTCACCGAAGAATCTGCAGAGTATTTTGTTTCTTTCCTTGATGTAGCTAAAAAACAATGGGGAATGGATATTGATTGGGTGGCGGCTGCAGAGAATGAAAATTATACAAATCCCGAATGGCTAATAAACCATGTTCGTCCTTTACTGGATGCTAGAGGGTATGAAAATGTAAAAATTCAAGGTCCCGATGATAATAGTGGAGACTGGAAGATTTTTGATGAGTTTGAAAAAGATAAATCTTTAGATAGCATTATGGAAGCGGTAGGTTACCACTATGTTACAGGGCGGGAGTTTAATGAAAATATGGTAGATGGTCGCGGACGCCCTACAACAGAAAAAGCCAAAAAAAGTGGTAAACCTTTATGGGCAAGTGAAGATTGGAGTTGGACAGGAAAAGAATGGGGAGGTGCTGGGGCATTAAATTTGGCTCGTATTTACAACAAATTTTATATTCGTGATAGGATAACTAAAACTTTAATATGGGCACCTATTGGTTCCATTTATGAATCGGTAACTTGGGATAAAGCTGGGGCTATGAAGGCAAATAGTCCATGGAGTGGCTACTATGAAGTATGGCCAACTATTTGGGCAACTGCACATACTACACAGTTTACTGAGCCTCTCAATTGGCAGTACCTAAACAGTGCATGTGGTCTTTTTGAGAGTACAACGTACAAAGGAAGTTGCGTAACTTTAAAAGAAAAGGGGCGCCCTGAATGGAGTATGATTATTTGCACTGAAAAGCAAGAAGAAATTGAGATTAAAATTGGAGAAGGACTTTCTACAGGTACAGTTCATGTTTGGAAATCTAACGAAAAAGAACAGTTTGTACAGATAGAAAGCATAATTCCAAAAGATAGATTGATTCGAATTTTACTCGACCCTCAATCCATATATTCTTTAACTACCACATCCGGGCAGCAAAAAGGAACTTATAAAATCCCAAAAGAGAAGCCGTTTCCTTTTCCATTTAAGGAAGACTATGAAGACAGAAAAGTGGGAGACCTGCCTAAGTACCATTCAGATCAAACAGGAAGTTTTGAAATAGCTTTAAAAGAAGATGGTTCGCAATGTTTAAAACAAATTATTACAGAGCAGGGTTATGATTGGATGCGAGTTTATAGACGTTCAAACATTAAACCCAACACACTAGTGGGTGATGTAAACTGGGAGAATTATACCTGTAGTGTCGATGTATTTATTGAAGGCGGTAATGTAGAACTAGGAGGACATGTTAAAGGAAGTTACTTAAAAGGCTACCGTTTTCAAGTAGCAAAAAATGGTAATTGGAAATTGATGTTTGATAAGGAGGTCCTAAAAGAAGGTGTTATCCCTGATTTTGATGGTAATAAGTGGCATACCCTTAAACTTACTTTTCAAAATAAAGAAATAGAAGCATTTATTGATGCGGTCTCTGTGGTAAACGTATCACATCAAAAGACCACGGGGTATGTTATGTTGGCTAGTTCATATGATGAAAACCTATTTGATGATTTAGAAATCACTCACTAGTAATTAGCATATTCAAATTAGGCTTAAAACACTTATGTGTAACTCAAGTTCAGGAGAAATTCATGGATGGCTCTTGCAGCAGACTCTTTTTTATTTTAGGATAACCTAATTGGTTTAAGTTATGATGAAAACAACATATTTGGGTTTATATGCCGTGGGTATTTATTGTGGATTGATGCTAATTCTTTCTTCTTGCCAAGTAACATCAACATCTGATATTTTAGTAAAACAACCACTCGAAGAAAACTTTAAAACCCCTCCACACGAAGTAAGACCACAGGTTTGGTGGTGGTGGCTGCAAACACCTACGAACAAGGAAGCTATTACAAAGGATTTAGAAGAAATGAAAGCCAAAGGTTTGTCTGGTTGTATGGTTTTAGATGGCGGAGTGGGTCCTTTTGGTCCACATAAATGGAAAAAGAAAACTGTGATTGATACTACAGAAATCAGATACGAAATTACAGATGAATACAAAGGCGGAAGCTTGAGGCAACCCAATGATAAAATGGAAACATGGTCTAAACCTTGGCGAGACATGGTTCGTTTTGCATCTTTAGAAGCAGGAAGATTAGAACTGGATTTTGGCGTTTTTATTGGACCTGCAGGATGTGCTGCACCATGGGTAACTCCCGATTATGGTCAGCAAGAACTGGTTTGGGGCGAGTTATTTATTGAAGGCGGAAATATGATTAACCAGGAATTTCCAAAACCTAAACTTCCTGTTCAAACAAAAAGGCAACGAGAAAATCAAACGGTAAAAGACGCACAAAATGCCTATTACAATGAGATTGCAATTTTGGCTATACCTGAAAAGAAAACGCCTTCAATAAACGAAATAATAAACTTATCGGATAAGATTGATAAAAAAGGTCATTTAAAATGGAATGCTCCTAAAGGAAATTGGCGTGTTATTCGTTTCGGTTACCGCCCAACCGGACGTAATTTAGGTGGTGTTTTTTACATCGACCATTTAAGTAAAGAAGCGTTCGATATTCATTGGCAAAAAACCGTGGGTACTTTACTAAAAGAAATGAGTCTTGAAGAAAGAAAAGCTTTTAAATATGTAGAATGCGATAGCTGGGAAGCAGGTGATCCTAACTGGACGAAACATTTTTCAAAAGAATTTAAAAATCGTCGTGGTTATGATATTATAAAATACATGCCGGCATTGATCGGAGTTAATATTGAATCTGATGAAACAACAGAACATTTCTTAAATGATTTTAAACTAACGATTAGCGATCTAATTTCTGAAAAACATTATGGTAGACAACAAGAAGTTGCACATAAACATAATTTAGAATCTTATGCTGAAGCTACAGGACCTCATCAATACCAAGCCGATTTAAAAAAATGTGTGAGTAAATGCGATGTGGCAATGGGAGAATTTTGGATGCCATCACCTCACAGAGAAAAACCTAGTGGTCGATTTTTAGTACGAGAAGCCGCAACGGCTGCACATACCTATGGCATTAAAAAAGTTTTTGCAGAATCGTTTACGTCTGTGGGGCCGAACTGGGAAGTCTCTCCTTTTCAAATGAAAGCAGCTGCAGATCAGGCATTTTGTGACGGACTTAATTGGATATGCTTTCACACGTATACACATCGTCCTTCTGTTATTGATGTTCCTGGTTTGACACACAGTGCGGGTACTCATTTTGATAGAACGAATACATGGTGGAATCAATCAATGCCTTTTGTTAATTATCTTTCACGTTGCTCTTACATGCTGCAACAAGGTTTGTTTGTTGCCGATGTGCTATTTTATAACGGGCACGGTTTACGCTCAGGAGCTGATGCATTTGAATGGGAAGACGGCATGAAAAATCCTCCCGAAAGTTTAGGTACAGGTTATGATTATGACAAGTGTAATGAAGAAGTATTGCTAAACAGATTACATTTTACTAATGGTAAATTAGCGCTTCCTGATGGCATGACCTATAAAGTTTTGGTTATCGATGAAAACACGCCTGTATCATTAAATGCCTTAAAGAAAATAGTAAAACTTGTGGAACAAGGAGCAACAGTTATTGGTAAAATAGAAACCTCGATGTTGAGTAATTTAGATGATGTTACTGAATATCAAAATTTGATTAAGCGCATTTGGGGTAATCTCGAAAAGGGAGAACATAAAATTGGCAAAGGGAAATTTGTTTGGAATAAAACCATAAGAGAAGTCTTGCTAAATAAAAACATTCTTCCAGATTTTGAATGTACTGGATTAAGTGATACTGGGGTTATCGATTTTATCCACCGAAAAACAGAAGACGCTGATATCTATTATGTTGCCAGTAAATGGCAACCTACTGAAAAAGTATCTTGTAGTTTTAGAGTGATTAACAAACAACCAGAATTATGGAATCCTATTACTGGAGAAACACGTCTTTTGACCAATTTTAAAGTTGAAAATGGACAAACCATTATCCCTATGGAATTTGGTCCCTCTAGTTCTTATTTTGTAGTTTTTAAAGAACCGATATCAACACAAAATTCGGCTTCAAACTGGCCTCAACTTAAAACAGTTCAAAACATTGAAGGGGCGTGGAATTTGAGTTTTGATAAAAATTGGGGAGGGCCTGAAACTATCGTTTTTCCAAATTTAGTAGATTGGTCGAAACACGAAAACTCAGGAATTAAGTATTATTCTGGTACTGCCACATATCGTAAAACTTTCAACATGGTTTCTTTAAATGAAAATCAACAGCTTTACCTAGATTTAGGACAGGTGCATGAGTTGGCTCGTGTTAAACTAAATGGTATTGATTTAGGAATTACTTGGTCAAAACCATACCGCGTAAACATGACATCGCACGTAAGAGCAAAAGGCAACACTTTAGAAATAGATGTTGTAAACCTCTGGCCAAATCGACTAATTGGCGATGCCTTTTTACCAGAAGAAGAACAATTTACTAAAACCAATATCAGGAAGTTCACTAAAGCAACACAGCTTTTGCCTTCTGGATTAATTGGTCCCGTACAAATCTTAACAACAGAAACTAATTAATTTATCTTGATTATGAAACGATATTTTTCAATTCTAATGCTATTTGTTTTGACTATGTCTTCTTGTAAAAAAGACGAAGTAGCATCTATAACGCCTCAAGAATATGCCAATTTAAAAGAGGAGTTTATCAATCCACCTGATTCAACAAAACCAGGAATATATTGGTATTTTTTAAGTGGTCATATATCTAAAGAGGGCATTACTAAAGATTTAGAAGCCATGAATGCCGTTGGTATCGGAGAGGTTTTTATTGGGGATATATTTTACATGCCTCCTTCAACCAATCCACATGGATTAAGTTATGATACACCAATGGGGAACACGCCTTCACTAAGCGATAAATGGTGGGATTGTATGCGTCATGCGATAAGTGAGGGTACGAGATTAGGGATGAATATTAGTTTTTTCAACTCACCGGGGTGGAGTCAGTCTGGTGGCCCATGGGTAAAAGAAGAACAGGCTATGCGCTACTTGACGTATTCTGAAACCGTTGTTTCTGGCGATAAAAGTATTGAGATAGCACTAGAAAAGCCAAAAGAATTCTTTCAGGACGTATCGGTTTTAGGGTACCCAATTCATCAAAAGCAATCGGCCACACCTAAAATCAAGGCTCTAAACTGTAAAGCTTCAGCATTGAAAAACTTGCTAGATCAAAATAAATCCACAGTAACCACTTTCAGTAATAATGGACAAGAACCTTTAATCTTAGAGGTTTCATTTGATAGGCCTATCACAGCAAGAAGTCTAACGGTTAGCCCAACAAAAATGCACTTTACATCGCATATTGAAGTGCAAGTCTTTGAAGATGGGAAATTCAAATCCGTAAAGAAAAGGCTTTTTGATCGTGCTTTTAGTTTGCCTGGGCGTGGTCCTATACCCGATGCAGATATGATTATGACATTGAATCATATTGAAGCTCAAAAATTTAGAATTGTAATGGACAAAGTGCCTGCTGATTTTGAATTGACAGGAATACATATTTCTGAAGATTATAAAATTGAACATGGGAATGAAAAATGGCTCAATAAAATGGCCAATAGAGGGGTTCCTGGATGGGATGTGTTTCAATGGAAAACACCGGAATACAGTGAGCAACAAGACGTATTAAACACTGATAAAATTATAAACTTAACCGAACATTTTGATGGTAAGGTGCTAAAATGGGATAATGCACCTGCAGGGCAATGGAAAATATTGCGCATAGGCATGACACCTACAGAGCAAACTAACCGACCTGCAACCCCTGATGCTCGTGGCCTTGAAGTAGATAAATTAAGTACAAAAGCATTGCGTTCTCACTTTGATGCTTATATGGGGAAAATGATTAAGTCAATGACACCAGAAGAGCGCAAATCTCTAAAACGTGTTATTGCAGATAGTTATGAAACGGGGCCACAAAACTGGACAGATGATATGAAGGAATCCTTTGAACAAACCTATGGCTATGACCCTACACCTTGGTTGGCAACACTTACGGGAAACATAGTCAATTCTGCCGAAGAATCGGACCGTTTTTTGTGGGATATACGTCGGTTAATAGCAGATAAGGTTGCCGATGAATATGTGGGCGGATTAAGAGATATTTGCGAAGAATATGGTGTTTCTATGTGGCTTGAAAATTATGGGCATTTTGGTTTTCCTTCTGAATTTCTAAAATATGGTGGACGTGCCGATGAAATTGGTGGTGAATTCTGGATTCATCGTCAAGGACCCGAATCTAAACTTGCCGCATCTGCGAGTCATATTTATGGTAAAAACCGAGTCTATGCAGAGTCTTATACTTCACGTGAAGTCCCTTTTTCGGTAAGCCCTGTTAGGTTAAAGAAATCAGGAGATTGGAGTTATACACAAGGCGTGAATCAAGGTATTCTACATGTATATATTCATCAGCCTTATGAAGACAAATTCCCTGGTATGAATGCTTGGTTTGGAACGGAATTTAATCGAAACAACACTTGGTTTGCGCAAAGCAAAGAGTGGATTACTTATCAACGTAGAAATTATTTCCTGTTGCAACAAGGTAAACATGTTGCCGATGTTTGCTTTTATATTGGCGAGGAATCTCCTAAAATGAGAGGATGGGTCGATCAAAATCTATCTGCTGGTTATGAATATGATTTTATCAATGCTGAAATCATCACAGAACAGACAAAAGTAGAAAACAGTAGATTGGTTTTGCAAAGTGGCGCAAGTTATGGCGCATTGGTATTGCCTCCTTGGAATACCATGCGCCCTGAAGTGTTGCGAAAGCTTAAAGATTTGGTTGAACAAGGTGCTACCTTAATTGGTCTGCCACCTGAAAAATCTCCTAGTTTTCAAAATTATCCAAATTGTGATATTGAGGTACAGCAACTGGTTAAGGAATTATGGGGAGAGAGACAACCAAAGGCTAAAGACTTTTTCCACCATAAATTTGGCAAAGGAAATGTGTATGCCAACGGAAATATTAATGAGATTTTAAACAAACATCAAGTCTATGAAGATTTGATATTCCCTGATTCATTAAATGTAAAATGGGTACATCGAAAACTAAATGGTGTAGACATTTATTTTATAACCAATCAAGGAGATACCCAAGTGACTTTTGATGCTTCGTTTAGAATTGCTGGTAAAAGTCCAGAACTCTGGTCTGCGCTTGATGCTACATCTCGAAAATTACCCATGTATAGTAATGAAGAAGAACGTACTATTGTTCCTTTAAGTTTTAATGTGAATGATAGCTACTTTATTGTTTTTAGAGAGCAAGGCCATGGAATAAAGAAAAATCTATCCGTAGCACAAAATTTCGAAGCCGAAAAACCATTGAAACAATTAAGTGCATTATGGGATATTCAATTTAAAAATGAATGGTTAGAAACCGATTTTACATTAGAAAAACAGCCGTTATTTGACTGGACTACTTCTTCTGATGAAAAAATTAAATATTTCTCTGGAACTGCAACATACACCACTTCTTTTGAATTAACCGAGGAGGAATCAAAAAAGGCAATCGCTTTAAACTTTGAAAACATTGGTACTATAGCAACCGTCAGACTCAACGGGAAAGAATTAGGAACACTATGGACAACCCCTTATCGCATTTCTATTGAAAACACTGTTGTTCAAGGTACAAATACACTTGAAATTGATGTTACAAATAATTGGATGAACCAAATGTTATGGCAAAATAAAAAACCTCAAGACGAAAGAGATACATGGGTGCTAGCAAACACCCTTGAGAAAATGCCAAATAACGGAATTATGTCCTCTGGGATTTTCGGTAAAGTATGGCTATCAACTAAAAACAATAAATAAAATAATTTTACAATATGAATCGTAGTCAAATGCTCAATAACAAAATCATAAGCTTATCAGGCAAAACCATTTTTGTGGTGTTAATGCTTAGTTTGTTTGTGTCAACCTTACAGGCTCAAAACTCGTCATTAGAACAAAATTTCCATAATCCACCTGCATCAGCAAAACCACAAACTATTTGGTTTTGGATCAACGGAAATGTTACAAAAAAGGGTATAACTGCCGATTTAGAAGCCATGAAAAATGTAGGCATTCAAGGGGCTATTCTTTTTAATGTGAGTTTGGCAAATCCTGAAGGTGTGGCGCCTTATTTAAGTCCAGAGTGGTTAGAACTTTTTAACTATGCTGGATTGGAAGCACAACGCTTGGAGCTCGACCTGGGTTTTCATAATGGGGCTGGTTGGTCGTCATCTGGAGGGCCTTCAATTACGCCAGAATACGCTATGCAAGAACTGGTTTATAAAGAAACGATACACCAGGGTGCTACAAAATTTAATGATAAGTTAGAACAACCTGAAACCAAATTGGGATTCTATAAGGACATTGCTATACTAGCTTTTCCAAAACCCAAGAGTAATGTGCGTATTGATGAATTAGAAATAAAAACCCTTTCTCATAAAGTTCGTAGTCATTTAAACCCTGATGATAAACCTATTTCTGATTTGGCAGTAGTTAAAAAACGCGATATTATTGATTTAACATCGAAGTTGAACAATGATGGTTTTTTAGAATGGGATGCACCTGCAGGAGATTGGGTTATTTTAAGAATTGGACATACACCAACAGGTGAAATGAATCGTTTTCCAAGTGATGGTGGTCGTGGTTTAGAATGTGATAAAATGAATAAACAAGCGGTTGATGTGTTTTGGGATGGTAGCATAAAGCCCATACTAAAAAAGTTAGACACGCTAATTGGTACGACTGTAAAAAGATGTCATATTGATAGTTATGAAGTGGGTACTACAAATTGGACTTCCAATTTCGCTGAAGCATTCAAAACACTTCGTTCTTATGATTGTCGTTCATATTTGCCAACATTGGCAGGTTATTACGTTGAGAGTGGCAATGAAACCGAGCGGTTTCTCTGGGATTTCCGTCGTACCATAGGGGATTTAATTGCTGAAAATTATTACGGACGCTTTGCTGAACTCAGTCATAAAAACAACATGTTGCTTTCTATTGAGCCTTATTGGGGACCGTTTGATAATATGCAAGTTGGAGAAACCGCAGATATGGTTGTGTCTGAGTTCTGGAGCGGAAGCCTTGCCTTTTTTGACTCGCCTAAATTTGTGGCCTCTATTGCCAAATTAAATGGAAACCCGATTGCTGAGGCAGAGTCTTTTACTGGCATGGGAGGTTGGGATCAGCATCCAAGTACACTTAAAGCCATGGGAGATTTAGCCTGGGTACAAGGTATTAATCGTTTTGTTTTTCATAGTTATGTACATCAACCTTGGGATATTGGTCCAGGATTGACCTTGCAAGCTTTTGGGACCGATTTTAATAGGTTAAACACTTGGTGGAACCAAGGCAAACCTTTTGTTGATTATATTAGTAGAGGTCAGTTTTTATTACAGCAAGGCAAATCTGTTGCTGATGTTTTAGTCTTTACGGGCGAAGCATCACCTAATGACGCCTTAATGATGCCGGAAATCAAAGCCTTGGGATATGATTACGATGTAATAGGCTCCAATAAAATAACCTCATTATCTGTATCTGAAGGTTTAATTTGCACATCGACGGGAGATAAATACCAAGCTTTGGCACTTCCCGAAACCCCTTGGATGACACCAGAAACACTTACAAAAATAAAAGAGCTGGTGAACGAAAGGGCACTTGTATTTGGAACAAAACCACTAAAATCACCGAGTCTCACAAAGTATCCTGAGTGTGATAAAAGCGTGGTACGACTTTCAAAAGAATTATGGGACGGGAATTTGATTAAAGAAGGGTCTATTCTTGATTTCTTAAAAAATGGAGTACTTCCACCTGATTTTTCAATTAAAGAAGGAAGTAGTGAATCCGTTGATTATATACACCGTAAAACAAAAGATACTGATATCTATTTCGTGGTTAACTCAAGAAAAGAAAATCGAGAATTAGCGTGCCGCTTTAGAGTAGCGGGAAAACAGCCCGAGCTTTGGAATGCTGAAACAGGAGAAATAACAAATGCTCCTGTATGGCAAAACAATGGAGATGGTACAACAACAGTATCCATTCCTTTTGAACCAGAGGGTTCCATATTTGTGGTTTTTAGGTATCCTGTAACTATGAATAACCACATTGTTAGTGAAACTATGCTGCTAAAAAAGTCAATTGTAAAGCCGCTCTCAAACTTAAAAATTATAAAAGCAGAATACGGTGCATTTTTACCTGATGGTTTAGTAGATGTTACAGAAGTAATTAAAGACGCAGTTGTAAATAATGAATTACATATAGGAGCAACCAGAGAATTATCTAAAGGCGACCCGGCTCCAGGATACAAAAAAGAGTTGCGTATTCAATACAAAATTGGGGATGAGATATTCGAAAAAAATGCTATGGAAAAAGAATGGCTGAAAATTGATGCTACTAATAGCGGGGAGCTTGAAATCTTGAAAGCCGTATTTGGGAAATTTGAAAGAGGAATAGCTGGTATTCCACCTAATAAACCTGCTTTTAATGTGACGGATAAACTAAGATCAATAGTGGATTCTGGAATATATGAAATTCCTGTAAATGATGTTTTTTTTAAGGAAAACAACAACAACAACAATATCAAGAATGCCTTGCGAGTTATTTTCACAAGTAGCGGTGAAGAGAAAATAACTACAGTTTCCAACGGAGGCATTTTAAGATTAACGCAAGATCCCATAGAACCAAAATTGGAATATAATAATGCTAAATTAAACTGGGTAACCCCTTATGCTGGTGAAATTACATATAGTTCTTCTGAGGGAAAAACCAAATCACTAAAGGTGGAATCTGTTCCTGAACCTATGGAGTTGACTGGAGATTGGGAGGTAAACTTCCCCTTAATAAATAAACCTTCGGTCGATACAACTTTCAATGAATTGATATCATGGTCTAACATATTAAAAGAAGATATTCGCTATTTCTCGGGCACTGCTACATATAGAAAACAATTTAATGTTCCTGCTAAACTCCTTAAATCTGGCAACACATTGCAGTTAGATTTAGGAGATGTAAAGGAAATAGCCGAAGTGTATGTAAACGGTAAAAACCTTGGGGTTTTATGGAAAACTCCATTTAGAATTAATATTGATGATGCTATAGTAAAAGGTACAAATACCTTGGAGGTTAAAATAACCAACCTTTGGCCCAATAGACTTATTGGAGACGAACAGTTAGATGCCGATTACACGCATAAGGGTCTGCTTGTAAACGAATGGCCCAAGTGGTTGTTAAATAATACCAAACGACCAACAGAACGTATCACTTTTGCCGCTTTTAAGCATTGGCATAAAGATTCAGGATTACTGTCATCGGGTTTATTGGGACCGGTAAAAATTGTGGTTTATAAGGTAAAAGTGTTAAAATAGTATCATTAAAAGAGATATGAAAACAATAAAAAGTATAAACATAAAAGTTGGTCTCTTCGGAATAGGACTAGAGACTTATTGGCCACAATTTGAAGGTTTGTTGGAGCGTCTGGAAGGCTATCAAAAACAAGTCGCAGAAAAGATAGAGAGTTTCGGAGCCGAAGTGATTAATGTAGGCCTGGTAGATTCTCCAGTAAAGGCAAGAGAAAATGCTCAAATTTTAAAAACAGAAAATGTTGATATTTTGTTTTTATATGTTTCTACTTATGCCTTGTCTTCAACCGTATTACCTGTGGTTCAACAATTAAAATGCCCAATAATTATTTTAAATATTCAACCTGTAGCGGCAATTGATTATGAACGTTTCAATAAGTTAGGAGATCGAGGAAAAATGACCGGGGAATGGTTGGCACATTGTCAAGCCTGTTCAGTGCCAGAACTGGCCAATGTATTCAATCGTTCTGGAATTGAATATGAATTTGTTACAGGCTATTTAGATGAACAAACGGTATGGGATGAGATCCAAGATTGGATAGATGCGGCAAGAGTAGCTTCAGTAATGCAAAACAATCGTTTAGGGGTTTTAGGACATTATTATTGTGGGATGCTTGATGTGTATTCCGATTTAACAAAACAATCGGCTGCTTTTGGAACGCATTTTGAAATTTTAGAAATGTGTGAAGTAAAAAAATATCGTGATGCAGTTTCTAATAAAGAGGTAGAAGAAAAAATAAAAGAGTTCCAAAGTACCTTTGAAGTCGTTGATAATTGTGAGAAATCTGAATTGGTACGTGCAGCAAAAACATCAATTGCCCTAGATAAATTGGTTGAAAAGCACAATCTAGGTTCTATGGCATACTATTATGAAGGCGAAACAGCAAATGAGTATGAAAACATTGTTACCTCTGTTATTGCGGGAAACACATTGCTCACGGGAAGAAATATTCCTGTTGCTGGAGAATATGAAGTAAAAAATGCCCAGGCGATGAAAATCATGGATGCCTTTGGTGTTGGCGGATCATTCTCGGAGTTTTATGCAATGGATTTTAACGATGATATTGTTATTCTTGGGCACGATGGCCCGGCACATTTTGCCATTGCAGAGGGTAATGTACAATTGGTACCATTACCTGTATATCACGGTAAACCAGGAAAAGGTTTATCCATTCAAATGACCGTAAAGCATGGCCCTGTAACATTGTTATCGGTAGTAGAAGGTAAAGATGATGTGTTTTTACTGGTCGCAGAAGGCAAATCTGAGTCAGGTCCTGTACTGCATATAGGCAATACAAATAGCCGTTACCGGTTCTCAATTGGGGCAAGAGCTTTTATGAACGAATGGTCTAAACAAGGGCCATCTCACCATTGTGCTATAGGTGTTGGGTATATTGCCAACAAAATTGAGAAGTTAGGGAAGTTGTTAAATTTAAGGGTCGTCCGTATTTGTTAGTTGAATATTTTTTGGAATCATGATACATCAGGATACGGAAAGGGTAAATCCGACCTACTTTTGATTCTAGTTAATTGATTTTATATTTTAAAAACATTATGAAAAGGCTAATAATTTTAGTTTTAATAGTTTTACTCAATTCTTCATGCAATAGCGAACAAGAATCGATAGTTCCAAACATAATCATCATAAACATAGATGACATGGGCTGGAAAGATGTTGGCTTTATGGGTAGTGAATACTATGAAACCCCCAATATTGATTACCTATCTAGTTTAGGTATGGTCTTTACAAATGGCTACGCATCAGCATCCAATTGTGCACCTAGCAGAGCTTGTTTAATGACGGGCCAATGGACACCAAGACACGGTATTTATACAGTTAGCCCTTCTGACCGGGGGAAATCTGAAAATAGAAAATTAATCCCTACTAAAAACACACATACCTTATCACCTAAACATAAAGTTTTGCCACAGGTTTTGCAAGAGAACGGATACTTAACCTGTCATGCAGGAAAGTGGCATTTAAGTAATGACCCTTTGAAATATGGTTTTAATGTAAATATTGGAGGCGGTCATAACGGTCTTCCCAAAAGTTATTACCCACCCTATAAAAATATAACTATTGATGGTAGTCCAGATAAATATTTAACAGATGCCATAATGGAAAAGGCCATACAGTTTGTTGATACGGTACAAAAACCATTTTACCTTAATTATTCACCTTACGCGGTGCACGTACCCATAATGGCGGTAGACAGTATAGTGCCTAAATATGAACAAAAGGAATCTTGGAAAGGACAAGGCAATGCAAAATATGCTTCCATGGTAGATAATCTCGATAGAAATATTGGTATGCTCATACATAAATTAAAAGAACGAGACCTTTTTGATAATACACTTATTGTATTTACATCAGACAATGGAGGATTGTATGGAATTACCAAACAAAAACCGTTAAGAGCTGGAAAAGGAAGTTATTATGAGGGTGGTATTAGAGAACCATTTTTCTTTGTTCTGAACAATAAAATAAGTTCAAATACCAAAAGTGATATTCCAATAACCAATTTGGACATTTTTCCAACGGTATTGAATTATGCTGGAATTGATACGAATTCACTATCTCTAGATGGGAATAATTTAAGTTCTATTCTTGAAGAAGAAGTGCAAACTATGGAGCGTTCGTTATTTTGGCACTTCCCCATTTATTTGGAAGCTTATAATGTTAATGATAACGAAAATCGAGATTCCTTATTTAGA
The DNA here is from genome assembly GCF_033101095.1 of Maribacter sp. TH_r10. NCBI lineage: Bacteria > Pseudomonadati > Bacteroidota > Flavobacteriia > Flavobacteriales > Flavobacteriaceae > Maribacter > Maribacter sp. TH_r10. Next base: position 971,116 of record NZ_JAWMPY010000002.1, read on the forward strand.
ACACGCCCAGGATCTGTTATAAGAAAAGGAGATTGGAAACTTCATTATTATTTTGAAGATAATGGAGAGGAGTTATATAATTTGGCCAACGACATTGGAGAAAGAAACAACTTAGCAGAAACCTATCCTGAAAAAGTGGAGGAATTAATAAAACTACTTGAGAAATGGTGGGAAGAAACTAATGCGCCCGTTCCAGCAACCAAAAATCCCGAATACATTAATAAGTATAATAAAAGTTGACTATACTGGCAATATTAGGAGTTCTATTTCATTCAATAGGAGGAGTTGCCGCAGGTAGTTTCTAAATGCCTTACAATAAAGTAAAAAGTTGGGCTTGGGAAAGCTATTGGATGGTCGATGGCGCTATGTCATGGTTAATTGTACCGCCAATCGCAGCATGGTTAACGATATTTGGATTTACAGAGATCATATCATCAAGTTCAAATTCAATTTTAAGTTTCACCTTTTAAATGGGTTCGCTATCGGTAGTTAGGGGACTATCCTATGGCCTAGGTTTACGCTATTTGGGTATATAATTGGGAAAATCGGTAGTATTGGGCCTTTGTTGCCTATTTGGAGCCATTGTACTTCTAATACCTGATACCACAGGATAATATATAAGAATCATCCGTCTAAATTTAATTATTAAAAAAATGAATAATGTATAATCAAAACATTCCAATCGTTTTCCTGCTCTTTATACTACTGTATTCAAATGCTAAAGCTCAGAGTAAAGTTTATTTATCAGGTAAAGATGCAGAAACAGCTATTGATTGGGATTTTAAAATAAGTGAAGGTCGAAATAGCGGGTTTTGGACAACCATTCCGGTACCCTCCAATTGGGAAACGGAAGGTTTTGGCTATTATCTTTACGGAATGGATAAAATGGTAGGCGAAAAACCCTCTATTGGGTATTACCGACATTCGTTTGATTTTTCAAAAAACCAGAAAAAAAGATACTTTATTGTTTTCCAAGGTGCAATGACCGATACCAATATTAAACTGAACCAAAATCAGGTTGGATTCCACCAAGGTGGATTTACTGAATTTAAGTTTGAAATAACCGATTATCTAAAAGATGGAAAGAACGAACTCAAGGTAAAGGTGAATAGTTCCTCTAGTAATGAATCGTTAGTAAAAGCAGAGCGCTATGCCGATTTTTGGCTTTTTAGTGGAATTTTTCGGCCCGTATTTATTCAAGAAGTACCTGCTGAGTTTATTGAGCACGTAGCCATTGATGCACAAATGACGGGTGATTTTACCATGGACGTTTTTACTAACGGCATAAAGAATGCCAAAAGTGTAGTGGCGCAAATCTATGATGTAGACCATAATAAAGTAGGCGAGGAATTCAAAGCGAATATAACCGATAATAAAACAACTTTACAATCCAGCTTTAGTAATATTAAACAATGGTCTCACGAGTTCCCTAATCTTTATACTGTAGAAATAAAACTAAAAAATAAGAAAGAAGTATTACATACATATAAACAAAAATTTGGCTTTAGAACCTTTGAAGTACGTGATCACGATGGTTTTTATCTCAATAATAAGCGTCTTCTTTTAAAGAGTGCCAATATGCATAGTTTCCGGCCCGAAACGGGAAGAACACTTTCAAGATCGAACATGGAAGAAAATGTGCGATTAATGCAGGATTTAAATTTCAATTGTGTTCGTCCGTGTCATTACCCTCCAGACTCATATTTCTTTGATCTTTGTGACTCTTTAGGGATACTCTCTTTGGACGAAACAACGGGCTGGGTAAAACCCTTAGACACGAAAACAGGAGCCCAAATCGTCGAAGAGATTGTTACGCGAGACGTAAATCACCCTTCCATTATTCTATGGAGTAATGGAAACCACAATGCCCATAATCCAGAACTCGATTCCGTATTTCACCAATGGGACATCCAAAAAAGACGCCCTTTAAAAAACGCCCCTAAAAATGGAAATATCTTTGAAGGGTATACTCCCGATTGGGATATTGTGAACACCACTTATTACCCTAATTATGAAACCGTAAAACGTGCTCTGTTCAAAGAAGATCATATTTACTTACCTAATGAAACACTTCATGCCCTTTATGATGGCGGAGGTGCCGCCAACCTTAAAACCTATTGGGATTTGTTCGAAAAATCTAAAGTGGGCGGGGGTATTACCATCTGGGCATTATTTGACGAAGGGTTAATGCGAACGGACAATGGGTATGTTGCAGATAACCAAGGAGCCAAGGCCGCCGATGGTATCGTAGGTCCACATGGTGAAAAAGATGGTAGTTTTTATGCCATTCGTGAAATCTGGTCCCCTATTTCCATAAGTGACGAAAATATAGGTGACGACTTTTCCGGCGAACTTAATGTTCACAACAAATTCACATTCACCAATTTGAATCAATGTAATATTGAATGGAAACTTATAAACTTCGCCAATCCAGATGGTACTCCCAATGGTCACCGTACCGTGGCTTCCGGTAAAATAAATACCGATATCAGAGCTGGCGAAAAAGGAAAACTATCGCTGAATCTACCTTCTTCGTTTGTCAATAATGATGCTTTGGCCATTCAGGTCTATGATACCAAAGGGAATTTGGTTTACGATAAACGTTTGCCCATTTCAACATCCAAACGCCCCACCTTTAGAGCTTCTATAAATATTCCATTTAAACAATCAAAGAACGAACCTTTTACTTTCCAAAGACAAAATACACTTTTAAAATTTGATGGCAATAGTGGTGTTTTACTTTCTGTAACCGACAAAGGTAAGCCCACAAGTATTCGAAATTTCCCGTTCCTGACTTTTGAACAAGCCGATACTTCACTAGTAACCTACACGAACAATTCGTCTAAAGCCAATGCGACCCAAATAGGTGGAAATTGGCTTATTGAAACCAAAGACAGTAAAGGTTTTGATTATATTAAGTGGACACTCAAAACCAACGGGGAAATTCTATTGGATTATGCTTACACCCTAGATTCCGGTAAATACAACTACACTGGTATAGGCGTAGAAATAAATGCTGATGAATTGCTTCGTAAACGCTGGTTAGGTGAAGGTCCTGAGCGTATTTGGAAAAACCGAAAAGAGGGAGGGTCATTAGATGTTTACGCTGTTGAGAAACAAGTGAACATTCCTGGATTGGTATACAACCCACCATCTTTCGAAGGTTGCTTTGCCCCTTGGGATTGGGCTGTTTTCTACCTAAAAAACAACCTGAACATTGGCTTCCAGAACAAAACGGATGTCATTTTGGGAGTTCTGAATCCTATCAATGCAAAAGATGCCAAACGTGCCATATGGAGCTACCCTAAAAAAGAAGGTCTCTTCTTCTTTGACCATATCTCCGCCGTGGGATCTAAATGGAAACCTGCCACCGAATTTGGTCCGGATGCACAACCAAACAATATTGATGGGCAGATAAAAGGATCTGTTTCCATGTATATAAATTGGAGCAAAACCGATATAAAAGCCAAAAGGACTGACATAGACTTGGAGTAATTATCATATCAAGAATATTTTAAGACTATGCAGGCAATATTAGGAGTACTATTTCATTCATTAGGAGGAGTTGCGGCAGGTAGTTTCTACATGCCTTACAATAAAGTAAAAGGTTGGGCTTGGGAAAGCTATTGGATGGTCGGTGGTGTTATGTCATGGTTAATTGTACCGCCAATCGCAGCATGGTTAACGGTACCTGGATTTACAGAGATTATATCATCAAGTTCAAATTCAATTTTAAGTTTCACCTTTTTAATGGGTTTGCTATGGGGAGTTGGGGGGTTATCCTATGGTCTAGGTGTACGCTTTTTGGGAATGTCTTTGGGCAATTCGGTAGTATTAGGCTTTTGCGCTGCATTTGGTGCCATTGTGCCTTCAGTTTATTATAACATCGTTCCTACAGAAGGAAAGGTGTCTTTCACCGACATGTTGAAGAATTCAGGAGGACAAATAGTGTTGCTGGGTGTTCTGGTTTGTGTTATTGGTATATCTGTTTGTGGTAAAGCTGGTATCATGAAAGAAAATGAGCTTTCAGAAGATAAAAAAAAGGAAAGTATTCTAGAATTCAATCTAGTGAAAGGGCTGATAGTTGCCGTGCTTTCAGGAATTTTAAGCTCATTTTTTAGTTTTGGTATAGAAGTAGGTAAACCTTTAGCAGATGCTGCCGTAAAAGCAGGATATAATCATTTGTTCGCCAACAATGTTACTTTTATAGTCATTCTTTGGGGAGGTCTAACCACAAATTTCTTTTGGACCACCATATTAAGTTTAAAAAATAAATCATATAAAGATTTCACGAATCCCAATACACCCATAAGTAAAAATTTACTGTTTTCAGCTTTGGCAGGAACTATATGGTTTTTGCAATTTTTCTTTTATGGAATGGGTGAAAGTAAACTGGGTAATGGCGCGAGCTCTTGGATTTTACATATGTCTACCATTATTCTAACTGCAAATCTTTGGGGGATATACCGAAAAGAGTGGCATGGTGTTGCAAAAAAAACAAAACTAACAATAGCTGCTGGAATTATAGTAATTCTATTTTCAATTGTTTTAGTTGGAATAGGGAATTTTTTTTAGTTAATAGGTGCTTCTATATATCTATCAAATAAGTTATATCCCGATTAACACTAAAGGAAATTAGTTATTTTCCACTTTCTTGTACGTAGTATTTGCCCACCTAATTTGTGCTCTACCTCCTTTAACTCGATAAGCGCCATACCTAATTCCTGATTGAATTCCTCTTTCCGGTTCTGGAATGTTCCAATTGAAAGAAGTTCCCCCAATTACAGCATCGGCATAATGATTTTTTTTGGAGGCATCATTTGTATCTTGTCTAAAACCTACTTCTAATTCAATATCGGTTGGAGTATTCTTTTCAATATTTGTAAGATAAACGATATCTCTTCCTCCCGCTCCTGAACCTCCTCTATAATTAATTTGTTCTCGATAAATGTTAAATGACTTCTGTACTTGATTACCATTTTCATCTGCACCATATACAGGTTTTGCCAAATACAAACAAATGGCGGGATCTGCCGAGCCTCCGTCGCCAGTATGCTTTCCTTTAGCTTGCATTATATAAGTGCCATCGCTACCTTCACTATTGGTTTTGCCTACTTCAAGAATTCGCACGGTACCCGTAAATCTGGCATAACTTCCTATACCCGTGGTCTGGGATCTGGCCAAGGAGCGTTCGATCCTAGGTTGTAAGGTGTTTGGTGCATCTATATGATTGGATTCGTGTGTAATATTATACATGCCCCAAACAGTACCATCAATAGTGATCTCTTTGTAGTTCGCGTAACAACTTCGATCATCAATAGTACCAACATTTACAGGTTTTGCTATATCTGTTACTCTATCCGCATTCGTGCCTGCTTGGGTACAAGTGGTATACGTGCCTGTTTCCTCATCTTTTACTTCTGATTCTTCAACAGGATAAGGATCGATTACACCCTCTTCTCCAGAAAGGTCATCTCCCGATTGGCAAGAAGTTACAGACGCAATAATAAATAAAGTGAATATCGATATGAATTTATAATAGAAGTTTAAGTTTTTCATATGAGTTAGCCATAGTTTTGACTAAAATATATTTTTAACCATGCTAAACCGTCCTGTGGTATACTGATTGGGAAGAGTTACATTAATATAGAAATAAAAGATATTGCAACGAATGTCATTTTGAAGGGCCTTGAGTGACAGATATATCATTTTTAACAATTCCGGTGATACCTACAAAAAAGAAAGCATGCAACCAGATCAAATTTAGCCGAACCACTTCTAGAAAGTAACCTGTACCCTCATAACAACAACCATTTGTTCGCACCTATTATATAAAAGCATAAGGTCTTTGTAAAGAAACAAAGACTACCCTCATTTGGGACTGCAGAGAGGAAAATGGAAGCAAAACCGCATAGTACAGGATACTTTAAAAGTGGGAAAAGTCTATTTTAGTGCATTAGGACAAACACTAAATAAAGTGCATTTTTATTGGGTTTCCACTTTTGATCCTGGGCCATTTTTACCTTGTCAAAAAGAAAGGTTTAGCAACCCCGGGACTGACCATGGAATTCAGTGATTTTATTAATAATGTAAAATTCAACCGCCCATGCAATAAGCAATAATAAATGAAAAGAAGGCATTCCCAATTTTATATATATACTAGTTATAATAAGAGTGACAATCCTATACCTGATAGACTAATTTGTCTGGTACAATAAAAATTCTCAAGAACTATAAAAACACAATAAGCACCTTTTAAATGTATACAAATTCCTTCATAAAAATAATAATGAATCAGGTTTCTTCTTTTATAGATAGTAGCATGAACCAACAATTGATTTTAGGTTGCTTACTCTTTTCATTTCTCTATTCATGTAATCCAAATCATGAAAAAAGTACTTTGGCTTTTCAAAAACTCACTTGCAACCATAAAGAAAAGCCTTTAAGCATTGAAACCGAACAACCCCTATTTTCATGGAATGTCAGCAGCAAAGAATTGAACAAATCACAATCGGCATATCAATTATTGGTGGCATCATCTCCAGAAATATTGAATGAGAATGATGCAGATGTATGGAATTCAGGTAAAACAACCAGTTCCAAATCAACCTTTGTAAAGTATAATGGCAAAGCCTTAAAAGCGATGCAAAAGTATTTTTGGAAAGTCAAAATTTGGGACGAAAAAGAACAACCTTCAGAATGGTCCGATATTCAAAAATTTGAAATGGGTCTCATGAACAATGAAAATTGGGGAGATTCCAAATGGATTACACTAAGCAAAGATACCAGAACATCGCCTTACCAATTCAGGGATTACAAAACGGGCAGAATGAAAACACCGCAAAAGGTCAATGGTTTTGCTGCTAGTTACTTTAGGAATGAAGTTGATATTTCCAAAGGAATTAAGAACGCCCAAGCTTACATCTGCGGTTTAGGCTACTATGAGCTGTATTTAAATGGAGAAAAGGTGGGTGACCATGTTCTTGATCCTGCACCATCCAATTACGATAAACAAGCATATTATGTGAATTATGATATTACCAAAGCACTAAAGTCTGGCAAGAATGCCTTTGGAATCATAGTAGGCAATGGTTTTTATGGACAAAATATCTCGTGGAAACGCGATCCGGAATCGGAAAGGGATTTAGCTTACGGACCGCCAACCGTAAAACTATTGGTAAAACTTAAATATGAAGATGGTACAGAAAAAGATATTTATACCGATGACACTTGGAAAGAGGCTACAGGACCCATCGTATTCAATAATGTTTATGGTGGTGACACTTATGATGCACGTTACGAAATAAATGGCTGGAATTCGGTAGGGTATAATGATGAATCTTGGGGTAATGCCAAATTGGCTTCACCAAAAATAGATAAAATAAGTGCGCAGCAAATTCCTGCAATAAAAAAACTAAAAGAGCTAGAACCTGTTAAGGTCTTTAAAGGGTCTGATGGTGAGTGGATCGTTGATTTCGGACAAAACATTGCAGGTTGGGTAAAGTTGAACGTAAAAGAAAAAGAAGGGCAACTCATAGAAGTAATCACTACAGAAGCGCTATTGAACAATGGTAAGGATATTTTTCAAGGTTCTACCGGTGGTGGCGCCAATGGTATGCCACAGATTTATCAGTATATCTGTAAAAGCGATAAACAAGAGTCTTGGGAACCAAAATTCAGCTATCATGGTTTTAAATATGCTAAGATCAAGGGCATCTCGAAAAAACCGGATGCCAATATGATCAAAGCGGTATTGGTTGCTACCGATATTCAAGAAACCGGTAGTTTTGCTTCGTCAGATGAATTACTGAATAAAATGCACAGTATCAGTAAATGGACGATTGTTGATAATGTACATGGTATCCCCGAAGATTGTCCGCACCGCGAAAAATGTGGCTGGCTCGGTGATGCACATGCCTTTTGTGAGTATGCATTATACAATTACGATATGTACGACTTCTATAAAAAATATATGGAAGATATAAGTACACAAATGCGCCCTACCAAAGGACATAATAATCCGGATATTAACTTTCAAGTGCCAACAATGATAGCTCCAGGGAAACGTACATCAACTTACGCGAAAATCGATTGGGGAGTGGCAACCATGTATTTGCCATGGTATAATTATTTATACTATGGCGATGAGACTATTGTTAAGGATTATTACGAGGACATGAAAGATTTAACCAATTACTATTTGTCATATAAAGGTGAAAATGGAATTATGCAAGATGGTATGGGCGATTGGTGCCCACCACGTTGGGATAGAAGAAAAAACCCAAGCGCTATGGAATGTAATCCAATAGTTTCCGCAAATGCCTATTTCTATGATGTGCTCGGAATCATGGAAAACTTTGCGAAGATGAATAAAGATGCGGCTTTTGAAACTGAAATGAAAAATGAAAAAGAAGCTTTGAAAAAAGCCTTTAATACCGCATATTTAATAGAAATACCCAATACCGAACATAAATGGTATGGTAGCCAAACAGCAACCGTTCAAGCTTTACAATTCGGTATGGTCCCAGATACAGCAATAGAAGCGGTAGTAAACGGTTTAGTTTATGATATCGTTGCCGTTAAAGGTGGCCACCATTCAACGGGCATTCATGGCAACCGATATATTTATACGGTTTTGACGAAATATGGAAAAGCGGATTTAGCACATCAAATATTAACGACACCGGAGTTCCCAAGCCAAACCTATGTAATGAATTCCGGTTTCACAACATGGCCAGAACGCCAGTTTGAATGGGAGAAAATGGAAGGACCGACCAACTCCCTGAATCACCCGATGCATAGTGGGTTCGCAGCTTATTTTTTCGAATCGCTTGGAGGTATAAAATCTTCAAAAACCAAACCGGGATACAAAGAGTTCATCGTTCATCCCGAATTTCCCGATACTATAACAAGTACAGATGTTTCTGTACCCACACCATACGGAAACATAAAAAATTCTTGGTCTGTAACCGACGGTGTATTCACAATGAATTTGGAAGTGCCATTCAATACAAAAGCCATTCTTCCATTGAGTGAAATCCAAAAGAAAACCTTAAAAATCAATGGAGAACCTTGGGAAAAGATCAAAGCACTGGAAACTTCCGGAAACGGTATATACATTGGTTCAGGATCATATAGTATAAATTACAAGAAATGAGATTTTTTAACTGCATTATAATAAGTTTTATAATTGGATGTGCCGCTTATGGTCAAAATCCCATTGTGCCAAATAAAGGGTTGAATGATCCACATGTGCATGTTTTCAATGATACGGCTTACGTTTATGCGTCCCATGACAAATCCATAGACAATAAAGGATTCATCATGGAAGATTGGTGGGTATGGTCCTCCCCCGATTTGGTGAACTGGACGTATAGAAATACCCTGAAACCCCAAGACACCTTTATTGGAAAAACTTTTGAAAGTTGCTGGGCTACGGATGTCGGGTATAGAAATGGAAAGTATTACTGGTATTTCTCTGAAGGTAACGAGCAGACCGGTGTCGTGATTGGCGATACTCCGGTAGGACCTTGGGTCGATCCCTTAGGGGCTCCCCTATTGCAGGTAGACCTAACCCCTACCCATGAGTATGATATGGCCATCTTTGAAGAAGATGGTGAACATTATATCATTTTTGGGGTATGGGACTATTATATTGCCAAGTTGAACTATGATATGATCAGTCTTGCGGAAACCCCAAAAAAACTGGAGATCCGTAATCCGCGAGGTCCTTACAACCAAGACGGTAAGAACACTGAAAAACCTACTGATGACAAGCCTTTTCTTCATAAATATAATGGAAAATACTATTTGTCTTGGGGGTGTTTTTATGCTATGTCAGACAACTTATACGGTCCTTATGATTATAAAGCCAGTATCATCAATACGGAAAGTTTTACCGAAGGCCATGAGGCCCCAACTTGGCCAGCTGGAATTTTACAGGGAAGACATGGTTCATTCTTTGAATGGCACAAGCAATGGTATTATGCCTATTGCGATATAAGCCAAACCGGCAACCGTTGGTTCAGGGACACTTTTATAAGTTATATCCACTATAAAGATAATGGGGAAATGGCAACCATACGTGTCGATGGTGTAGGTGTTGGAAATTACTTGGCAAAACAGTCCAAAATCGAGGCAGAAGATTATTTCAAGGCCGAAGGTTTGGTACAAAAGCAATCCGGAAAAAATGGTTTTGTGGTAAAGACCAATGCACAAAAAAGCTATTTGAACTTTCCGAATATTAAAGGAGCAAAGGATTATTCCGGTATCAATTTACTAGTGAATGCCAACGAAAATGGTCAATTCATGATTGAAATAAGACGCGATAGTCTTGATGGAGCACTTCTTGCCTCCAAAGAATTCAGATTAGGAAAAACCCAAAACGGTTTTAAATCCTTATCGTTACCTATTTCATCCTTTCAAGAAATCGAAAACCTATTTATCATGATTTTTGAGCAAAATGGCACATCCCTTGAAATAGATAGTTTTACCTTTTATAAATAAATCGATTATATACCAATAGTAGAATCATATGAAATACCTGTTTTTAACTTATTTATCTGTATTTACCCTTTTATCTGTGCATGCCCAAAAGGAGAAGATGCCTTATCAAAACGAAACGCTCCCCATAAATGAGCGGGTTGAGGATTTATTACCGCGAATGTCCCTTGAGGAAAAAGTGGCCCAAATGCGAATTTTCCATGCCAATATCGGGGTCAAATCTGATGAAAAAGGGCGATTGGAACTATCAGATAGAGTCATAGAAAAATTAAAACTTGGCATTGCCGGCATTAAAAATCCAGGAGAACATATTTCTCCCTTAGCTGCCGCAAAACTGAATAACGAACTGCAAAAGTATATTATCAAAAGTAACCGTTGGGGCATACCGGCCTTGTTCGTTACAGAATCATATAACGGTGTAGATGCAGAAGGCTGTACCAAATTCGGTAGGCCGATCACTTCAGCAGCCTCTTTTAATCCTGAGCTTGTTCACCGAGTATGGGATGTAGTCGGTAAAGAAGCCCGCTTACGGGGAATGCATATGTGCCACTCACCGGAAGCGGATATTGTTCGTGACCCACGTTTTGGAAGAATGTCAGAAGCTTTTGGAGAAGATACTTACCTAACCACTCAAATGGTCGTGAACGCCATAAAAGGTGTACAAGGTGATTATGAGGGTCTAGGTAACGGCACGCACATCGGCGCCGTGGCTAAACATTTTGCCGGTTATGGTCAAGTATTGGGTGGTTCTAACTTTGCCGCAATAGAAATATCACCACGTACATTAATCGATGAGGTCTACCCACCGTTTGAGGCTGCTGTTAAGGAGGCCCGAACTTTGGGTATTATGGCATCACATGGCGATTTAAATGGTGTCGCCAGTCATGGCAACCCTGAATTACTGACCGGCGTTTTAAGGGACCAATGGAGTTTTGATGGCTATGTGGTTTCAGATTCCAATGATATCGCACGACTTTATTATTTCATGAAGGTGGCCGAATCACCGGAAGCCGCTGCATTAATGGGCTTAGTTGCAGGTATAGACATAGACCTTTATGCTGAAGATTCCTATGCCTACTTACCGGAAATGGTCAAAAAAGACCCAAGTATTGAAAAAATGATAGATCGCTCAGTAAAACGGGTACTTCGGACGAAAATGATATTGGGATTATTCGACAACCCTTATATCGATATTAAAAAAGTTGAGAAAGAAGTGCGCTCAAAAGCTTCATTGGCTTTGGCCCAAGAAGCAGACCTGGAATCGATAATTCTATTGAAGAATGAAGGGAATACGCTACCACTTCAAAAATCCAATCAAAAGATAGCCTTAATGGGTCCTTTATTGAATGAAGACACTAAGGCTGCTTTCGAATCCGTTGCCGGAAAAAGCACGACTTTCATCGCCGATAAAGGTTTTGAACTTACCGATCAGAACAAAGGTGTCCCCAACCTTTTACATACAGATGAAGCCACTATAGAAAAAATGGTAGGTTTGGCAAAAGAGTCAGATGTTACCATCTTGTTTTTGGGTGGAGACGAATTTACATCAAAAGAAGCCTTTTTCAACAATGCACTGGGAGATCGTGCAACTATAGATCCAGTTGGTGCTCAGGATGAATTATTAATGAAGGTCAAAGCACTTGGCAAACCCGTTATCGTTGTTTTAAAACACAGGAGAACTCTTTCTATAAATACCATATCAAAGGAGGCCGATGCCATTTTAGATGGATGGGATTTGAGCGAATTGGGAGATTCGTCCCTTGCTAAAATCATTTTTGGCGAAGTTTCGCCATCAGGAAAATCGCCAGTTACCATACCGCGCTCTATTGGACAAATGCCCTTTCATTATAGTATGAAGGAAATCAACTTTAAAAAAGGTTATTTATTCATAGAAAACGGACCTATATATCCTTTTGGTCATGGACTCAGCTATGGCAAATTTGAGTACGACAATATTACATTATCGAACAAAACCATTACGCCAACTTCGGAAATAACAGTAAGTGCAACCTTAACCAATACCGGGAAAATGAAGGCCAAGGAAGTTGTACAAATGTATTTGAAGGATGAGATAGGGTCTGTCACCCGCCCTGACAAAGAATTGAAAGGTTTCCAGAAAATAGAGCTTTCCCCCGGTGAATCAAAAACCGTAAGTTTTACCATAACACCAAAAATGTTGGAATTCACAGGCGTTACTATGGAAAAGATATTGGAAGCAGGTGACTACACGGTAATGATAGGAACTTCTTCAAAAGATGGAATAACAACCAAATTCCGTTTAGAAAAATAAGCATGCTAAACTTCGAAAACAGCGTCTGGGATAAAATACTGTTAACAAGACACCACAAATTGTCACTAGTGTGTTTTTTGTGCTGTTATATCAGTTTGTTCTCCCAGTCTGTTGAACGACCTTCTATTTGGGTGAAACAAGCCGACAAAGCTATTGTTCTTCAAAGAATAGAAGATCATAGTGAAATCAAGGCGTACTACAAGCAGTTTGCCGAAAGGGTGGAAAAAGACCTTTCTGCCTATCAAAAGGATAAGAAAGAATACCTGTACCGACTCCCTTGGAACTTGCGACAGCGACAAGGAACACATTTTCCGCCATTTCAAACATTTACTGATTTTGATGGTCGATCAAGGGAACAACAGATTGTATTGATGCATTACCTACAAACTGCCATTGATTGTGGGGTGCTTTATTTCCTGACCGATGAAAAACCTTATGCCGAGTATGCTGCTTCGGTGCTGCACAATGTGACAAATGGCCTGCTGGCCTTACCATCACCTCAGGAAAAACACAATGCAGGTTGGTTATATACCAAGGATCATCTTAGGGAAGCGCGTGAAATCGGCGCCCAATTACCCATTATTTATGACTTTGTACATCCCTATTTAAAAAATAAGGGCAATGTATATGACTTAGGGCAAAATGCCATGGTTCCCTTTAATTTCAAAGATGGACAAAAAGTATTCAGGACGTACGTAAAATTGGCTCTTGAACGTGGCATTATCGATTGCAACTGGCCTGTTTTGGAGTCTCCCAGCCTTGTAGGTAATATTTTGGCTTTGGATGATGACGAGGAACGCAATAGCCTATTGCCTTATTTTTTGACCCAAAACACAAAGCACCAAGATGCCTTGGCAAAAGTAGCCGCCCACTATCTGGATTATGATGGCGACTGGCCCGAAAGTATAAACTACGCCAATGGGGTCAATACCTTCTTAACCTATTTAATGACCTTATTGACCAAATACGACCCTTCATTACACTTAGGGCAAAAGTACCCACAAATTCTTGAGGCACTTCCTAAACCCTATTACCTTACCTATCCCAACAAAACCGAAACTATACTCTTTGGTGATGGTCATCGAAAATACAATCCTAATTATCAAGCCTATGAAACCGCTTATTATTTAGCGAAACTAGAAAGTCAAGAAAAATATAGAAAAATCTATGGTTCGCTAATAAATAGCGCAATTGCAAGAGGTGACTATATAAGATTTAAATTGGGTTTTCGAAATTATGGGGCAAGGCATTACAATGAACCAACTAAATTACTCTGGTTCGAACCTAGCATTGATGGTAGTATTAAAGATTATCCATTACCTGTTACCGATGAGATACCCTTCGCTGGTATTGTTCTGCAACGCAATCTAAGTGAAACCAATAAACCTGCAGATGCTCTTATGGGTTTTGTTGGCGGAGGTCATTATGTTCATGGCCATGCAACGGGAATGTTCTTGGAATTGTACGGTAAAGGTTTTGTACTGGGAAACAAATCGGGACGTAGCCGATACCGAAGCGAAATACATGAAAATTATTATCGCTTGTTTGCCTCTAACAACACGGTTATAGTCAATGGATCATCAGAAGGTAAAGGAGGCTGGGCCGGACTGCAGATCAACACGGTTCAAAAAATCGTTACCGAGCCTAAACCAAAAACCGAAGCTATTTCTCCAATGAATTCCTTTTCAATGACACGTTTTGTTGATGACAAGGGAGATAATGCCGAGGCCATTCAAGAAAGGACCTTGGGAATAGTTAGGACCTCTCCGAAAACAGGGTATTACATTGATGTTTTCAGGTCTAAATCGTCACTTCCAAATCAATTCCATGATTATATCTACCATAATATTGGGGAATCGTTATCCCTAACATCCCATACCAGACCATTGGTATTAAAACCTGATAATGAGCGGTTCTCCAATTCAAAAAACAAACCGTGGACCAACAATAAAAAAGCAAGACATCCAGGATGGCATTATTTTAAATTCATTGAAACCTCTAATATTCATTCCGAAAACATAACCGCAACATTCTCTGCTACTAAATTAGACCCAAAACCAATTAAAATGAAGGCTTTTGTTTTGGGTGCGAATAAAAGGGAATACACCAAGGTTATGGCTCCCCCAAGTACAGAAGGGCCCATACCCTATCGAGAATCACAGACCCCTACTCTGGTAATTCGTCAAATAGGGGAAGCTTGGAACAATCCTTTTGCGGTAGTATACGAACCCATCAAAGGGAATAAGGGCAGCATTACATCCGTTAATAACCTTGAACAAAATGGCATTTTCAAAGGATTTGAAATTTGCAGCAAGGTTAATAACAAGAATTTGAAGCAATTTGTGATCATCCAAGATTCCAGCAATTCAGAATTTACGGATTTAGATAAAGAAATTTCCTTTATTGGCAGGTATGCCGTCATCACATTGGATAATGAAAATTCCCTACATTCAATTTATATGGGGGACGGTTCCTCGTTAAAATATAAGGATACGAATATTATATCAAATACAGGGGAATCCACAGCAGTTTTTATAGATTATAAGCAAGATATCCCAAAGGTAAAAACAACAAAGAGCATCACTCTGAAAAATGATGCCCTTAAAACTAAAATTTACAAACCTACGCAAGAATAATAACTCTTTTTTAAGTACAAAATGATGAACAACAAAAAGCAAAGAACAAGATTCAAAACAATTGTAGTGTTACTATCAATACTATATGGCATAGGAATCAATGCACAGGAAAATTTTGACAAATCAAAAATAGAAAAGGCCATGGTAAAAGCCATGGAATGGCAAGAAGCCCATCCAATTTTCGCCTTGGCACCAACAGATTGGACCAATGGCGCCTACTACGTTGGTGTTTCCCGAGCCCATCAAGCTACCAAAAATCCCATTTTTTTAGCAGCTTTAAAAACAATGGGATACCGAAATGATTGGAAACCCTTGTACCGCACCTATCACGCTGATGATGTTGCTATTTCATATACATATCTCTATGCCAATTCTACAAGAAGGAATCTTGTTGACCTTGCCCCTACCAAAGAATTTTTGGACATCCACCTTTTTGAAACTAATCCTTGGAAAGACGGGACCGACAAACATGCAGAGAAAAAAATTCTTTGGTGGTGGTGTGATGCCCTTTTCATGGCCCCGCCTGTTATTGTTGAATATGCCAAACAAACTGGAGAACAAAAGTACTTGGATGCGATGCATACCTTTTATAAACAAACTTATGATTTGTTATATGACGAAGAAGAACATCTTTTTGCAAGGGATACCCGTTTCCAATGGGGCGTAAACGAAAAAGACCTGAAAGAAGAAAATGGAAAGAAAATATTTTGGGCCAGAGGTAACGGTTGGGTTTTAGGAGGTCTTGCATTGATTTTATCCGATATACCCGAAGATTATAAAAATCGCGATTTCTATGTAGACCTTTATAAAGAAATGGCTGCTCGCATTAAATCTTTACAACAAGCTGATGGATTATGGAGAACCAGTTTACTATCTCCGGAATCTTTTGATCATGGCGAAGTAAGTGCAAGTGGTTTTTACACCTTTGCATTGGCATGGGGTATCAACAATGGTATTCTTGAAAAGGCTGAATATACCCCTTCGGTCACCAAAGCATGGCAAGCATTAATGTCCTGCCAACATGAAAACGGCATGGTAGGTTGGGTACAGGATATAGGAGCCAGTCCTGAACCTGCTACAAAAGATAGCTGGCAGAATTATGGCACAGGTGCTTTCTTATTGGCCGGTAGTGAGTTGTTGAAACTGCAATAATAATGATATGTTATTTAATACTTTGAAATGGCCCATTTTATACATCGTATTTATGATGAACATAATATGTGGTCAAAAAAGCCAAGTAAATGGTAACACTAAAAACGGCATACACATTAGTGATATTGCCCCTGTAAATGAACCCAGAAAAATAGGAATCAGCAATACGCTTACTATATATAATTTTGAGCAACTTGCCCAAGTTAAAAAAGCTATTCAAAATGGAAATGAATATTATGGATCAGCTTACGACAAGTTACTTAGGGCTGCGGACAAGGCATTTAAAGAAGGACCTTTTTCCGTGATGGAAAAGAAACAAATCGCCCCAAGTGGAGACAAGCACGATTATTTGAGCTTGGCTCCTTACTGGTGGCCAGATCCCGATAAAGATGACGGTTTACCATGGATCCGCAAAGATGGCAAGATAAACCCACTCACAAGGGGTGAAAATGTTGATGACCCAGCAAAGGATAAAATGATCCATAACGTCAAAACACTTTCTTTGGCGTATTTTTTCTCGGGAAATATCATATATGCCGATAAGACTAAAGAGCTGCTCAAGGTTTGGTTCGTGGATGAGGCTACTAAAATGAAACCGAACTTGAATTATGCCCAGGGCGTTCCTGGATCGAGCGTAGGCAGAGGTTTCGGTGTTATAGAATTTGCAGGCATCGAAAACATCATTACCGCTATCGAGGTTTTAGAAATGGAAAATGAATTGGAACCAAAATTGGGCAATGCCCTTAGAAAATGGATGTCCAATTATTTGAAATGGCTTCAAACAAGTGAACTGGGTCTATTTGAAAAGTCAAGAAAAAACAACCACGGTACCCTCTATGATGTACAAGAAGTATCCTTACTATTATTCTTTGACAGAACCGAAGAGGCAAGAGCCGTTTTAGAATCCGTAGTCCAAAATCGTATTGACCCACAAATAGAACCCGATGGCAAGCAACTGCACGAGTTAGAACGTACAAAAGCCCTTACCTATAGTATCCTAAACCTATCCGGACTAACAAAACTTGCATTTTTCGGAAAAAAAGAAGGGGTAAATATTGATTTATGGAACTACAAATCCCCTTCTGGGGATATTCAAAAAGCATACGATTACCTTTTACCTTTTGTTGATAAAGTAAACCAGTGGCCCTATCAACAACTTGGGAATATTGATGATGCCATTGAAAGGTTAAGGCAAATGTTCGTCATCACTGGCAGTATGCACCAAATAGAGGAGTACTGCAAAATGAATATTACCCAAAAGAACAAATATGATATAAATCGGCTATTATATCCTTGCCTACCCTAAATAGAATATAATATATAAGATAAATTTATGAAACGATTGGCCTTTAAAATGAAACTGAAACCCAATACCAGTGAAGAATATACCAAAAGACACAATGCCATCTGGCCCGAGTTAAAAGAGCTTTTAAAACAAGCAGGTGTAAGTGAATATTCTATCTTTCTGGATGCGGAAACAAACACCCTGTTCGCTTTTCAAAAAGTATCGGGAAATGGAGGTTCCCAAGATTTGGCGGATAATCCGATTGTAAAAAAATGGTGGGCCTTTATGGAGGACATTATGGAAACCAACCTAGATAGTTCTCCTATTTCAATTCCCCTAAAAGAAGTTTTTTATATGGAATAGAAGGATGAAATCTTCACCCCATTCAATGTAAGCAAAGCGTAGGGTAACGAATAGGCAAATTCCGTATTACTTCGGAATTGTCAAAATCAGCCTCCAAGGTATTTCATAACCCAATATAGTCCTGGTTTTCTAAAGCCAGGCCACTAAAAATCAGGAAAGGGTGGCGAACAGGCCATTCGTCCCAATACATAACATCTTTGCCATTGGGCCATAGATTTTTATCCTCTACATAAGAATAGAGAAAAGATAACCCTTTCTTTATTCCCTTACCATTATCTGTTGTATATGAAAAAAGACTGTTGTCCTGAGTGGAAAGCACTTGACATAGCGCGGTCATTACATCAAGATTAAAAAGGGAATATCCGTATGGTTTTGTACGTTTTAATTCCAAAGGAAAAGAACCATCTAGGGCCAATTGTTGAGGTAACAATTCGTTTTTGTACATATTCCTCACAAACTTCGATTGCTCTGTGTTCCCCACCAATTCTGAAAAAACGGCAACCTGTAGTGCCCAGCAAACACTATGGTTGTTTCCGTTATCCCTTTCTGATATACCATAAGGATGTGTTGTAATCCAATTTAAATATTCGATAAACCAATCCTTTATTTTTATTAAATCTTCTTGGGGTATATATCCGGAATCCTGCATCGCCATAATAGACTTGGCTACTTCGAATAAGTGTATGGTATCGATTATTCCTATACCCCTTCCAGAAACCCTACCCCATAATCGCCTGCCCGTAAAGTAGATTGGGGTTCCATTGTTTCCCTATCAATGAACCAAGCATTCAGATGGGGCAATAATGCCTCAGCATACTTCTTATCGTGGGTAAAAACATATGCCGACCCCAATGCTCCGGCAATTTGACTAAAACGTATCATAACCTTCCTATGGTCGGCAAAATTCTCGGGATTCGTCAATCCTTACTTACGAATATAAGGTCCGTTAGGATTGTCGGGGGCAGGCCACCAATAGTCACCTTCGGAATAGAAATCGTTTTTATTTCCTGTACTTCTTTCACATGTCCCTGCGGTAACAGTAATGGGTTCTGCATCTACATATGCCTTTGCCTTATCCAAAACCCTATTTTTTCTTTATCAAAATAAGAATATTCAAGATTTGTTTGAGTGGCCTTACACCCCATAAAAAAAACCAGAAAGGAGATTACGAAATACTTCACATTTTAAAATTTTATTAAAATACTATACTTACATACGATGTATTAAAAACATAAATGAAACCTACTTTTTTATTGTCAGATAAGTCCCCTTGAAATTTTGGTTTAAAACCATTATGGTTACATCTTGTGTAGTTTTATCTGGAATAACTTCTATGGATGCTTTGCCATTTGCCATTCCGATAATTTCACTTCCTGTGGGAGTCCCTTGGTTATTAAAGGTCCTACCTCCTTCTAAACATTGAAAATAAACTTTGTCTTCATAATCTAAACAGCGTAATCCGTTTGCATCTTCCGCAATGGAAGTAACCAAGTAGTTGCCATTATCAAGTTTTTTAGATGAAAGTGTCAATCGTTTTGCCGCACCGTTTTTTTGATACCGATAGTTTACTTTTAATGTGTCTTTTACAATGTTTTTCGTATTGTCCCCACTTATGGCTACAAGCTCGTTACCACCTTCCTGGAAAAGCACATCCCATGTTAATCCGGAAGCTGGAAAACTATTGATATCCTTTATTTTTGTGCCCAATTCTATTCCATTGTGATATAGGGTGACCTTATCGCAATTGCTAAACACGCTTATGGTCCTGGCTAAATCTTTAGGCCCTTGTCGCTCGGTCCACGAATGTGATTCTATATAAACAAATGGATCTTCTGCCCAATAGCTTTTAAAAACATAAAAGGCATCTTTAGGTTTTCCTGCCCGATCCATCAATCCTTTTTGGTTCATATAGGGAATGTCGTTTTCTGGCCGGAGTGGAGTTCCGAAATCTTTAAATGCCCATTGCACATTTCCTACAAAGTCCGGATCGGTTTCAGAAATGCGTAAATGCCAATCGAAAAGGTCTACTATATAGTTTTCACTCCAATCACCGATTTGTGCAATATTTGAGACTTGGGTCTGTACAATGGCCTCTTCCCATCCATCCGATTGTATTACTCCTTCCCCGGTAATAGGACTCTCAGAATGTCTTCCGACATGGCTTGAACCGCCATATTCCGCATGTAAGAAATGTTTGTATTGTTGTTTATAGGTGTCGATTGCCTTCTGATAGCTTTTGTAGCTGCCAGAATACCAGCCAGACCAGATGGATGGCGAAAAAACATCCACAATGTCGGCTCCTTCATAATACTTGCGGATAGCCGTTTTACGGGATGGATCTAAATTGTGGGCTATTGTATTCAACTCCGTTAAGAAAGTGTTCATTCTATCAACATCCCCTCCACCTTCAAAATCGGGTAACCAATACATCTCATTACCTAAAGACCAAATGATAATACTTGGATGGTTGTGGTTTTGTGATATGATTTCTTTAAGCATGTTCTTTGTGTTGGTTTGCCAGACTTCGCCACCTAAGCCACCACGACACCACGACACCACGACACCAAGGAAGTTCATCCCAGACTAAAAGTCCCAGTTCATCACACGATTTATAGACTTCAGGATCTTGGGGGTAATGTGCCAGCCTAACAAAATTGGCTCCCATTTGAGGTATTTAAATTCTTGAACCTATAGGGCACGGATTGTCCGTAACCGAAAGTCAATCCGAATAAAAGAAGAAAGATAGTAGTAAAAGACTTCATATTAATTTGTGCCCATTATATAAACAACTTCGTTCGGGAGTCGTCTAACAAGGTTACTAAATTACTAGATTGATCTGTTTTAAACGTTTTTCAATGTGATAATTCTTTTTATGTTATCATCAGTTACTACGAAATTTATTAATCTTTTGTTTCATAATATAATAGCTTATAAGTCCTTTTACAATGATGGTGTGGCTGTATTCCATAGCCAGAGGAGTCTTATCGGGCAATGCAACCCAAATCGGCATGATTGTTATCGAAAATATGTTTAGTATGTTGAATTATAAGTTTTAAAGTATACAATCATTTAGCGATGTTTTCAAACACAATAAAGTATATCATAAGGTCCATACTTTTTATTTAATGTGAAACAAGATATTGCAGGATGGTTAGAATAATGGCATTCGGTACTTTTAAAATTTGAAAAATGAACTCATTTATCCCTTTTATGTGCTATTGTTGACGTGGATAGTTCGTTTGTTTAATTTAAAACAGGGAAATTTGATGGAATACTATAGTTTTTTATAGTCCATCCTTAATTAAGCATTAAAATTTAACGAATCTAGTAATGGATAAAAAAGTAATCGTGTTAACAGGGGCCGGTGGGGTTCTCATTAGTCCAATGGCCAAGGCCTTTGCTAAAGAAGGTCATAAAATTGCGGTTTTGGGCCTAAAAAAAGAGGCTGCTGATAAAGTAGCTGATGAGATCAATGGTCAAGGAGGTACCGCTATAAGTTTGGTTGCCAATGTATTGGAGAAAGAATCCCTCGAATTGGCAAAAAAAGAAGTCAATAGTCAATTGGGACCGTGTGATATTTTAGTCAATGGTGCCGGGGGCAACCATCCTTCGGGAACCACAAGCGAACCTTATTTGGAAGAAAAGGATTTACTCAAAACAACGGAAGGCTTTAAAACTTTTTTTGATTTGGATGTTAACGGTATCCAGTTCACCTTCAATTTAAATTTTATTGGAACGCTATTGCCCACTCAGGTATTTGCCAAGGACATGGTTGGAAGAAAGGATTGTAGTATCCTTAATATTTCCTCCATGAATGCCTTTACACCCTTAACCAAAATTCCGGCCTATAGTGGGGCGAAAGCTGCTGTATCGAACTTTACCCAATGGTTGGCAATGCATTTTTCCAAAGTAGGGATACGTGTAAATGCCTTGGCACCGGGATTTTTCCTAACGGATCAAAACAGGGCTTTATTGTTAGGGGAAGATGGTGAGTTGACCCCAAGGGGGAATAAGATCATAGGTCAAACACCCATGGGACGTTTTGGAGAACCTGAGGATTTAATAAGTACGGCACTATGGCTGAGTGATAAGGGCGCCTCTTTTGTTACAGGTGTTGTAGTACCTATAGATGGAGGTTTCAGTGCTTTTAGTGGGGTTTAATAATATAGAATTATAATACGAATGACTTTAGAACAGACATGGAGATGGTATGGGCCTAACGACCCAGTATCCCTATCAGATATTAGACAGGCGGGTGCAACGGGAGTAGTTACTGCCTTGCATCATGTTCCGAACGGACAGGTATGGACGGTTTCGGAAATCACGAAAAGAAAAAAGGAAGTAGAGGCTGCTGGACTCACCTGGTCGGTCGTTGAAAGCGTTCCCATCCATGAGGCCATAAAGACCCAAGCTGAAGGGTATATGCAATATGTCGATACTTATAAGCAAACCCTTTTGAATTTGGGGGAATGTGGGATAGACATTGTATGCTATAATTTTATGCCCGTATTGGATTGGACAAGGACCGATCTTGACTATGAGGTAAAGGATGGTTCCAGGGCCTTGCGATTTGAAGCTGCCGCTTTTGCAGCTTTTGAACTGTTTTTATTGAAACGGCCAGGAGCGAGAGAAACCTATACGGAACAGGAAGTAGTTGCTGCAAAGGATTATTTTGAAAATTTGTCTGAAGAAGGCAAACAACAATTGACGAATAATATCATAGCAGGGCTTCCAGGTGCCGAGGAAGGATATTCCTTGGAAGAATTCAACTCCATTTTAGCAGCGTATGATGCTATCGATGAGGTAAAGTTGAAAAAGCATTTATTCGAATTTTTGGGGCATATAATCCCGGCCGCCGAAAAAGCAGGGGTTTTAATGTGTATACACCCTGATGACCCTCCGTATCCTATTTTGGGTCTACCAAGGGTAGTGAGCACCGAACAGGATATTGTGGAACTTTATAAGGCTGTCGATAGCCCAAATAACGGACTCACATTCTGCACAGGGTCTTTTGGTGTCCGTAAGGACAATGACCTTCCCGGTATCGTGGAACGTTTAGGCAATCGCATACATTTTATCCATCTTCGCAGTACCCAAAGGGATGCCAATGGAAATTTTCATGAAGCAAACCATTTAGAAGGTGATGTTGATATGTACAATGTTATGAAAGCTTTGATTACGGAACATGAAAAACGTAAATCATCAGGTAGAAAAGATATGCGTATGCCAATGCGTCCCGATCATGGTCACAAAATGCTAGACGATTTACGTAAAAAGACCAATCCAGGATATTCGGGTATAGGCCGGTTAAGGGGATTGGCAGAGCTTCGCGGTCTTGAATGGGGTATACGCAGAGCCTTGTTCAACGAATAATTTTTATCGAACTGTAAGAAAACAAAAAATAATAGTAAAATGACAACATTAGTCGAAACCAGGTATGCTTCAAGTCCAGAAGCCGTAAAAAAGTATGACACAACGGAATTACGTAATGAATTCCTAATTTCCAATTTGATGCAAAAGGGAAAGGTCAATCTGACCTATT